>SPQJ01000029.1 GCA_004570425.1 Bacillus sp. AZ43 | reverse complement strand
GGGTGCGGGGCGACGCGGACGCCGCCCTCACGGCGCTCGCCGCATCGCTGACCCGGGCCGCCGCCGAGCGCGACGCGCTCGCCGCCGCGCGCAGCACGTCCGAGGCGGAGCTGCTGGAGGTGCGCGCGCGGGTGCGAGCGGCCACCGCCGACCTCGACCGGCTCACCGACGAGGTGCACCGCGACGAGGTGGCCCGCGCCGAGCAGCGGTACCGCATCGAGGCCCTGGAGGCGCGTGCGGCCGAGGAGTACGGCGTCGACCTGCCGACGCTGGTGGGGGAGTACGGGCCGGGGGCCCCGGTGCCGCCGACCCCCGCCGACGTGGCCGCCGCAGAGGCCGCCGGGGAGGAGCCACCCGCGCCGACCGCCTACGACCGCGCCGTCCAGGAGCGGCGGGCGGCCAAGGCCGAGCGCGACCTCGCCACGCTGGGCAAGGTCAACCCCCTGGCGCTGGAGGAGTTCGCGGCCCTGGAGGAGCGGCACGGCTTCCTGGCCACCCAGCTCGAGGACCTCAAGAACACCCGCCGCGACCTGCTCACCGTCGTCCGCGAGGTCGACGAGCGGATCCACGACGTCTTCGCCGACGCCTACGCCGACGTCGCCCGGGAGTTCGAGACCGTGTTCGCCACGCTCTTCCCGGGAGGCCAGGGCCGGCTGGTGCTGACCGAGCCGGACTCGATGCTGACCACCGGGGTCGAGGTCGAGGCCCGGCCACCGGGCAAGAAGGTCAAGCGGCTCTCGCTGCTGTCCGGCGGCGAGCGCTCGCTGACCGCCGTCGCGCTGCTCGTGGCCATCTTCCGGGCGCGGCCCTCGCCGTTCTACGTGCTCGACGAGGTCGAGGCCGCCCTCGACGACGTGAACCTCGGGCGGCTGCTCACCCTGGTGGAGCAGCTCCGGTCGACGTCGCAGCTGATCATCATCACCCACCAGAAGCGGACGATGGAGATCGCCGACGCGCTGTACGGCGTGAGCATGCGGGGTGACGGCATCACCGGGGTCATCAGCCAGCGACTGCGGGAGCTGGAACCCGCCTGACCGACGTGCCGGGGCGGCCGGCCGGGGGAACATCGCGTCCGTGAGTGCCGCCAGGCGTCCGCTGACGACGACCGAGCGGGCGTTGCTGGACGCCCTGCTCGACCAGGACGTCGACGGCGCGGAGGAGTTCCGGGCGCAGGCCCGCCGCGCGACGGCGTCGACCGGCTGCGAGTGCGGCTGCCTCACCGTCGACCTGCACGTCCCCGGCGACGCGCCGGTCCCGGCGACGACGGGTCTCACCCGGGTCGAGGGCACCGTCGTCGACGGCGCGGGGGAGCCGATCGGCGAGCTGATCCTCTGGGTCGAGGACGGCCGGCTGTCCGGGCTCGAGGTCCACTCCGCCGAGGAGCCGCTGCCCCTGCAGGCCCTGTGGCGGGTGCGCGCGGCGGCCGACCGGGCGCGCTAGACGCCCGACGGGACGAGCAGGTCGACCACCAGCGGCAGGTGGTCCGACGCCCCCTCGGCGTCGAGGACCCGCGCGGAGGCGACGGCCACACCGGGGGAGACCCACGCCTGGTCGATGCGGCGGTGCGGCGAGCGCGCCGGGTGGGTGTGCCCCTCGTCGCGCTGCCAGAACCGCCAGCCCGCCTGGTCGCCGCGGTCGGCCGCCAGCTCCCAGGCGTCGGTGAACCGCGCGTGCAGCGGGGCGAGCTCGGGGGCGTCGGGCCGGGCGTTGAAGTCGCCGACCAGCACGCCGGCGGCCATCTCCTCGGTGTGCAGCGCCGCCAGGGCCGCGACCTGGGCGCTGCGCTCCTCGGCCGAGCGGGTGGTCAGGTGGGTGGCGGTCACCCACAGCGTGCTGCCGTCGAGCTCGAGCATCGTCCGGAGGGCGATGCGCGGCTCGCCGCCGCCGGGCAGCCGGTGCACGTCGCTGACCAGGATCGGCAGCCGGGACAGCAACGCGTTGCCGTACTGCCGCCGCGGCGCGTCGCCGGGCCGCGGGTCGTCGATAGCCGGGCCCCAGGCCAGCTGCATGTCCAGGGCGCGGGAGAGCAGCAGGGCCTGGTCGACGTCCTCGCTCCGGTCGCCGAAGTGCCGGTCCACCTCCTGGAGGCAGATCACGTCGGCGTCGACCGATGCCAGGACCTTGGCCAGCCGCGGCAGGTCGTGCCGGTCGTCCGCGCCCACGCCGTGGTGGGTGTTGAACGTGACCAGCCGGACCGGCACCGGCGGCTGGTCGGGACCGGGAGCCGGCCGGACTCCGTGGGGGCCTGTCATGCCCGCCAGCCTCTCAGGCCCCCGCGAGCGGCATGTCGAGCACCTGCCGCAGGTGGTGGTCGCCCTTCTCGGCGACCGAGAGCACGAAGCGTGCGTCCCTGCCGTCGAGCACCAGCTCGCCGATCTGGTTGCCGAAGAAGGGACCCGCCTGCTTCTGCCATTCGAGGGCGGTCGGCCCGGCATCCACCCACCGGGCCAGCCGCCCCGTCCACCGGCGCGCCGCCCGGCTCCAGCCGATCTTGAAGCCGACGCGGATGGGATGCGGCGCCTGGTTGTGCAGCGGGGAAACCGTCAGCTGGTGCACCCGGGACTCGAGCCCGTCGGGCCGGATCAGCTCCGCCGCGTAGGCGTGGTGGACGTCGCCGGAGACCACCAGCGCCGTCGCCGGAGCGCGCCCCTGCTCGCCCCGCGCCACCGCGGTCAGCGCGGCCCCCAGCCGCTCGAAGGAGTGCCCGAACGCCGCCCAGTGCTCCAGGTCCGAGGCCTGGCGCACGGCTTCGGCGACCCGCCCGCGCCACCGGCCGTGGTGGCGCACGTTGACCGTCTCGTTCCACCGCTCCAGGTTGTGGATGGCGTGCGGCAGCAGCCACGGCAGCGAGGTGCCGAGGATCAGGTGCTCCACGCCCTCGTCGACGGCCCGGCGCATCGCCGCCTCCACCCAGGCGAACTCGTCCTCGTCGAGCATCCGGCGGTGCTGCTCCTCGAGGACGCGGCCGGCGCGGCTGTCGACCATGATCAGCCGCGCGTCGCCCCAGTGCCGCACGTAGCTCCAGCGGATCGTGGCCGGTTCGGCGTCGGCCAGCTCGGCCATCTCGCGCAGCATCGGCTCGGCGTCCCGGGTGACGTCGTCGGCGGCGATGTCCTGGATCGCCTGCCACGTCGCGTTCGCGGCCAGCTCCTGCGGGCTGAGGTTGCCCAGGTGCTGGTAGACCCAGTAGCTCACCAGCCCGCCGGTGATCCGCCCGCGCCACCAGGGCTCGCGGGTGATCTGCTCGCGCCAGGCGGCCGAGGTGTTCCAGTCGTCGATCATTTCGTGGTCGTCGAAGATCATCGACGACGGGATCGTGGACAGCAGCCAGCGGACCTGGGGGTCCTGCCACGACTCGTAGTAGAGCCGGCTGTACTCCTCGAAGTCGGCGACCTGGCCCTCGGGGGCGTGGTCCTCGGCCTTCTCCGTCCGCCGGCGGTGCAGCAGCGACTTCGTCCGCGTGGTCAGCTCGTCGGCGTAGACCTGGTCGCCGAGGAGGACGAGGGCGTCCGGCCACCGGTCCTCGGGGAGCGCGGCCACCCGGCTGGCGTAGAGGTCGAGGGCGTCCGGCGGGATGCCCTCGGAGTCCTCGACGGTGCGCGGGCTGGCGTAGCGGCAGGAGCCGAACGCGATGCGGAAGGCGCCCTGGTGGCCGGGCGTCCGGATGCGGCTGGGCGGGAAGGCGGAGTCCCCGGGCGGCCAGACGCGCGCGCCGTCGAGGGCCACCTCGTACGGGGTCGAGCTGCCCGGCTCCAGGTCCTCGACCACGACGAGGGCGTAGTGGTGGCCGGCCACGCAGAAGGTGCGCGCGGTGCGGCCGAGGACGTCGACGGTGCACGGGCGGTCGGTCTCCACCCACACGGTCGCCGAGACGGGGTCGACGTGCCGCAGCAGCGGGCCCAGGAGCAGGACCGGGGCGTCGTTCGAGGGGAGCGGCATCGCTCCAGCCTGGACCACGAACCTGTGTCCCGCCTGCATCCCCGCTGCGAACTGGGAGACTGCCAGGCATGGAATTCGTCCTGATCGCGCTCGCGATCCTCGCCGTGGCACTGATCGCCGGGGTGGGCCTGCTGGTCAGCAAGGGCCGCCGCACCACCCGTCTGGACGACGCCGCCGCCGCCGGGACGACGCTCACCCGACCCCGCCCGCCGCAGCCGGCACCGACGGCGCCATCGACCACCCGCCCCACCACCCCGACGGTCGACCAGCCCGACGCCGTCCAGCCCGACTCCCCGGCGGTCGAGCTGCCGCCGGCCCAGCCGGAGCCGGGTCTCACCTTCGAGACACCGCCGCCGTCGGCCGGCCGCCTGGTGCGGCTGCGCTCCCGGCTGGCCCGCTCCCAGTCCTCGCTCGGTCGCGGTCTGCTGACCGTGCTGGCCCGGGAGAAGCTGACCGAGGACGACTGGGAGGAGATCGAGGAGACCCTGCTCGCCGCCGACGTCGGCATCGCCGCGACCACCCAGATCGTCGACCGGCTGCGCACCCAGTCGATGGTGCTGGCCACCGCGTCGGGCGCGGAGCTGCGCGAGCTGCTGGTGCGCGAGCTCACCGCCGTCCTCGGCCCGGACCTCGACCGCACCCTCGGCACCCAGCGGCACGACGGCCTGCCGGGCGTCGTCCTGGTCGTCGGCGTCAACGGCGCCGGCAAGACCACGACCGTCGGCAAGATCGCCCGCGTGCTCGTCGGGGACGGGAAGAGCGTTCTCCTCGGCGCCGCGGACACCTTCCGCGCCGCCGCCGCCGACCAGCTCGAGACGTGGGGGGAGCGCGTGGGCGTCCTCACCGTCCGCGGCCGCGAGGGCGGCGACCCCGCGTCGGTCGCGTTCGAGGCGGTCCGCACCGGCGTCGAGGGCGAGGTCGACGCCGTCCTGGTCGACACCGCCGGCCGGTTGCACACCAAGTCCGGCCTCATGGACGAGCTGGGCAAGATCAAGCGCGTCGTCGAGAAGCAGGCGCCGGTCACCGAGGTGCTGCTGGTGCTCGACGCGACGACCGGGCAGAACGGCGTCGTCCAGGCGCGGGTGTTCACCGAGGCCGTCACGGTCACCGGCATCGTGCTGACCAAGCTCGACGGCACCGCCAAGGGCGGCATCGTCGTCTCGGTGCAGCGGGAGCTGGGCATCCCGGTGAAGCTCATCGGGCTGGGGGAGGGGCCCGACGACCTCGCGCCCTTCGAGCCCCGGGCGTTCGCCGAGGGCCTGGTGGGCGGCGAGGACTAGCGGCATACCGGCACCGCGAAGTCGGTGTTGTGCACCGTCGGCTGGCCCTTCACGTCGCCGTTCATGAAGGAGTCGGCCGGCGCCCAGCGGCCGGCCCACTCGCCGTCGTCCACCAGGTACCAGAACCCGTCCGGGACGACGCCGGGGATGCTCGGGGCGTAGTACCGGCAGCGCACCAGCACGGTCGTGTCCGGGGGGATCTTCTGCGCCTGCCCCTGCAGGGTCCGGGGATCGGCGAACGTGTTGGCGCCCAGGCTGCCGGTCGTCTCGGGCGGCGACCACGGGTCGCCCGGACGGGGCCCGCAACACGGGCGCAACGAAGCGGCGGGACACGCGCTGCGGAGTTCACCGCTCGGAAACGTGACGGCGACGGCCGCCGAAACACGGCCCCGGCACCGTGTGCGCCACGTCGCCGCTCGTCCCGAGCGTCGGAGTCCCCGAAACGGCCGCACGGCCGACGACCCACTCAGGAGGTTGCCGTGGTCAACACCGGCGACACCGCCTGGATCCTCACCAGCGCGGCGCTCGTGCTGCTGATGACCCCTGGCCTCGCGCTCTTCTACGGCGGCATGGTCCGCGCGAAGAGCGTGCTGAACATGATGATGATGAGCTTCGGCGCGCTGGCCCTGATCAGCGTGCTGTGGGTCGTCTACGGCTACTCGGTGGCGTTCGGCAACGACGTCGGCGGCGGCCTGCTGGGCGACCCGGGTGAGTTCTTCGGCCTCCGGGGCCTCATGGAGGACGCCACCAGCGAGGAGGGCGGCCTGCCCGCCATGGCGTTCGTCGGCTTCCAGGCCGTCTTCGCGATCATCACCGTCGCCCTGATCTCCGGCGCGATCGCCGACCGGGCCAAGTTCGGCGCGTGGATGGTCTTCGCCGGCGTGTGGGCGACCCTCGTCTACTTCCCGGTCGCCCACTGGGTCTTCGCCTTCGACGGCGACGAGGTGGTCGGCGGCTGGATCGCCAACGACCTGGCCGCGATCGACTTCGCCGGCGGCACCGCGGTGCACATCAACGCCGGGGCGGCGGGCCTGGCGCTGGCCCTGGTGCTCGGCAAGCGGCGGGGCTTCGGCCGCGAGGCGATGCGCCCGCACAACCTGCCGCTGGTCATGATCGGCGCCGGCCTGCTGTGGTTCGGCTGGTTCGGCTTCAACGCCGGCTCCGCGCTGGCCGCCAACAACGCCGCCTCCGTCGTGTGGGTGAACACGCTGGTCGCGACCGCGGCCGCCACCCTGGGCTGGCTGCTCGTGGAGAAGGTCCGTGACGGCCACTCGACCTCGCTGGGCGCCGCCTCCGGCGTCGTCGCCGGCCTGGTCGCCATCACGCCGGCGTGCTCCGCGGTCTCGCCGATCGGCGCGATCGTCGTCGGCGCGATCGCCGGTGCCCTGTGCGCCCTGGCCGTCGGCCTGAAGTACACGCTCGGCTACGACGACTCCCTCGACGTCGTCGGTGTCCACCTCGTCGGCGGCCTCTGGGGCACCCTCGCCATCGGCTTCCTGGCCACCGCCGAGGCCCCGGCCGCGGTCGACGGTCTGTTCTACGGGGGCGGCGTCGACCAGCTCTGGCGGCAGTTCGTCGGTGCGGTGGCCGTCCTCGCCTTCTCCTTCGTCCTTACGCTGGTGATCGGCATCGTCATCCAGAAGACGATGGGCTTCCGGCTCACCGAGGAGGACGAGGTCACCGGCATCGACAACGTCGTGCACGCGGAGTCCGGCTACGACTTCGCCTCGCTCGGCAGCAGCGGCTCCACCGCCCCACTGGCCGGCCAGGCGCGCGCCGAGGCCCGCAACACCGAGAGGACCCTGGCATGAAGCTCGTCACCGCCATCGTCAAGCCGTTCAAGCTCGACGACGTCAAGAACGCCCTCGAGCTGATCGGCATCGCCGGCCTGACCGTGAGCGAGGTCCAGGGCTTCGGCCGTCAGCGGGGCCACACCGAGGTCTACCGCGGCGCCGAGTACCAGGTGGACTTCGTCCCCAAGGTCCGCATCGAGGTCGTGGTCGGCGAGCTCGACGCCGCCCGCGTGGTGGACGCCGTCGTCGAGGCCGCCTCGACCGGGCAGATCGGCGACGGCAAGGTGTGGGTGACGACGATCGACGAGATCGTCCGCGTCCGCACCGGCGAGCGCGGCGACGACGCGCTCTGAGCCCGGTTCGCTGATCGGCTGAACACCGCGTCGGCCGGGGTGGTGGGTCCGCTCACCGCCCCGGCCGACGTCCTTCCATGACAGTGCAGGTGGCGAGGAGGACGTCGTGCTGGACCTCGGGGCACTGCCCGGCCTGAGCCGCGCCGACCGCGTGCAGACGGTCGACACCTGGCTGACCGGGCTGCTGGCCGAGGCCGTGGGCGGCACGCCGCCGCCCAGCCCGCGCCGGGGCGGGCCACCGCCGCGGACCGGCACCGACGGCGTCGCGCTGGTCGCCGTCGGCAGCCTCGGGCGGCGGGAGCTGCCGCCGTACGGCGACCTCGACCTCGTCCTCGTCCACGAGGGGCGGCCCGAGATCGCGGCGATCGCCGACGCCCTCTGGTACCCCGTCTGGGACGCCGGGCTGCGCCTGGACCACTCCGTGCGGTCGGTGACCGAGGCCGTGTCGGTCGCCTCCACCGACGTCAAGGCCGGCCTGGGCCTGCTCGACGCCCGCCTGGTGGCCGGTGACGCCGAGCTGGCGGGCCGGCTGCGCACCTCGACCCTCGCCAGCTGGCGGCAGGCCGCGGCCCGGCTGCTGCCGCAGCTGCGTGACATCCGCCGCGAGCGCGCCCGCCAGGTCGGCGAGCTCGCGTTCCTGCTGGAGCCCGACCTCAAGGAGGCCTACGGCGGCCTGCGGGAGGGGCAGGTGCTGCGCGCCGTCGCGGCCGCCCAGCTCGGCGACGAGCCCGGCGCCGAGCTGGAGCAGGCGTACGGGCTGCTGCTCGACGTCCGCGACGAGCTGCGCAGGCGCAGCGGGCGGCCGTCCGACGTGCTGGTCCGGCAGGAGCAGCGCCCCGTCGCGGCGGCCCTCGGCCTGACCGACGAGGACGCGCTGCTGCGGGAGGTGAGCCTCGCCGGCCGCCGTCTCGCGTTCGTGGCCGACGAGTCCTGGCGCCGCGTGGAGGCGGCGCTGGTACGCCGGCCGCGGGGCAGGTACCGGCGTGTCCGCCGCGAGCCGCTGGCCGAGGGCGTCGTCCGTCAGGGCGACGAGGTGGTGCTGGCGCAGGGCGCGAAGCCCGCCGCCGACCCCGGCCTGCTGCTGCGCGCGGCGGCCGCGGCCGCGCGGGCGGACCTGCTGCTCTCCCCGTACACGCTCAAGGTGCTCGCGGTGCACAGCCCGCCGGTGCCGGAGCCCTGGCCGGCCGAGGTGCGCTGGTCGTTCCTGCGGCTGCTGGCCAGCGGCCGGGCGGCCGTCCCGGTCCTCGAGCAGCTCGACCAGGAAGGGTTGCTCGCCCGCCTGCTGCCGGAGTGGGACCGCGTCCGGTCGCTGCCGCAGCGCCACCCCTGGCACCGCTTCACCGTCGACCGGCACCTGATCGAGGCGGCGGCGGCTGCAGCCGAGCTCACCCGCGACGTCGACCGGCCCGACCTCCTGCTGGTCGCCGCGCTGCTGCACGACATCGGCAAGGGCTGGCCGGGGGACCACAGCGAGGTCGGCGAGCCGATCGCCGCCGGGGTCGCCGAGCGGATGGGCTTCGCCCCGCCCGACGTCGCCGTCCTGGGCACGCTGGTGCGTCACCACCTGCTGCTGCCCGCCACGGCCACCCGCCGCGACATCGACGACCCGGCGACGATCGACCGCGTCGCCGCGACGATCGGGCACGACGCCGGCGTGCTCCAGCTGCTGCACGCGCTCGCCCAGGCCGACGGTGCCGCGACCAGCGCCTCGGCCTGGTCGCCGTGGAAGGCGCACCTGGTGGCTGCCCTCGTCGCCCGGGTCCAGGCCAGGATCGGCGGCGGGCCGATGCCCGAGCCAGAGCCGGTCCTGCACCCCGGCGGCGCCCAGGTCGTCGCCCCCCTGCCCGACGTCGCCGGCGCCACCGGGGCGGTGACCGTCGGGATCGCCGACGTCGCCGACGGGCAGCAGGTGACCGTCCGGGCGCCCGACCGTCCGGGGCTGCTGAGCACCTGTGCCGGGGTGCTGGCGCTCAACCAGCTCGACGTGCGCGCCGCCAAGACCTCGGTGGAGGACGGCTACGCCACCAGCGTCTTCGCCGTCCGCCCGCGGTTCGGGCGCGCCCCCGTGCCCGAGATCCTGGCCGACGCTGTGCGCGCGGCCCTGGAGGGGACGCTGCCGCTGGCCGAGCGGCTGCGCCAGCGCGAGGCCGACTACCGGCAGGACGGCGGCCGGTCCGCGCCCCCGCGCATCTCCTGGCACGACAGCGAGGTCAGCGGCGCGGCGACGGGCATCGTCGAGGTGCGCGCCACCGACCGCGCCGGCCTCCTCTACCGGCTGACGGCGGCCATCACGGGGGAGGGGTTGGACGTCACCTCCGCGCGGATCGAGACGCTGGGCGCGGACGCGGTCGACTGCTTCTACGTCTGCAACCCGTCCGGGTCGCCGGTCGAGCCCGATCAGCGTGCCCGGGTGGACCGGGCGCTGGTGGCCGCCACCGTCGGAGCGGCAGCTGCCGACGGGGCCCGCGCGGCCGACACGCCGCGTCAGTTGCGGTGAACTGTCGGTAGGGCGTGCGACGGTCGGGGTCGAGCGGGACGGAACGGTCCCACCTGCGGAGGAGGAACCCCGTGGACAGTCGCCTGTGGCCCTGCCCCCCGTGCGGGGAGATCACCGAGTTCGTGCAGCCGCCCTGCGCCGACGGGCACACCGACGACGGCGGCGAGTGCCCGGAGTGGGCGTGCAGCCGCTGCGGCTCGGCCGTCGTGATGGGCGAGCTGTCGGTCGTCGCCGACGTCGTCCGCACCCGGCTGGCGGCCTGAGGGTCACTTCATCGCGGCGAGCTGGATCAGGTTGCCGCAGGTGTCGTCGAACACGGCGGTCACGACCGGCCCCATGTCCACCGGGTCCTGGGTGAACACCACGCCGAGACCCTTGAGGCGCTCGGTCTCGGCGTGCACGTCGTCGACGGCGAACTGGGTGAACGGGATCCCGTCGGCGACCAGCGCCTCCTTGTAGACGCCTGCCGCCGGGTGGCCGGTCGGCTCGAGCAGGAGCTCGACGCCGTCGGGGTCGGCGGGGGAGACGACGGTGAGCCAGCGGGCCGCGCCGGCGGGCACGTCGGTCTTCTTCACGAAGCCGAGCTTCTCGGTGTAGAAGGCCAGCGCCGCGGCCTGGTCGTCGACGTACACGCTGGTCAGGTTGATCCGGATCACCGGTTCGGGTCCTCTCGGTGGATGGGCCACCGCTCGACGATCGAGCGCAGGGGGCCCGTGTCGATGTGGTGGAACTTGTAGCGGCCCTGCCGCCGGGTGTGCACCAGCCCGGCCTGCTCGAGCACCGCGAGGTGCTGCGAGATGGCCTGGCGCGAGGAGCCCAGCCCGTGCCGCATGGCCAGCCGGCCGCAGATCTCGAACAGGGTCTGGCCGTCCTTCTCGGTCAGCTCGTCGAGGATCGTGCGTCGCGTCGGGTCGCCGATCGCCTTGAACAGGTCGGCGCCGTCGTCCATGCGCCCTGTATAGGCAAGCGCTCACTTGCCTGTCAACCCCTGGGTCGGGGCTCGTTAGGCTGGGACCGCGAGGCGCGACCCGTCTGGCACCCGCGACTTCTGAGGACGTGCTGTGTTCGAGACCCTCTCCGACCGCCTGGACAAGGTCTTCACCGGCCTGCGTGGCAAGGGCCGGCTGACCGACGCCGACATCGACGCCACCGCGCGCGAGATCCGCATCGCGCTGCTGGAGGCCGACGTCGCGCTGCCGGCCGTCCGCGCGTTCATCGGTGCGGTCAAGGAGCGGGCGCGCGGCGCCGAGGTGTCCCAGGCGCTGAACCCGGCGCAGCAGGTCATCAAGATCGTCAACGAGGAGCTCATCGCGATCCTCGGCGGCGAGACCCGCCGCATCCGGCTGGCCAAGCAGTCGCCGACGGTGATCATGCTGGCCGGTCTGCAGGGTGCCGGTAAGACGACGCTCGCCGGCAAGCTGGGCCGCTGGCTCAAGGAGCAGGGGCACACCCCGCTGCTCGTGGCCTGCGACCTCCAGCGCCCCAACGCGGTCAACCAGCTCTCGATCGTCGCCGGCCAGGCCGGTGTCGACGTGTTCGCCCCCGAGCCGGGCAACGGCGTCGGCGACCCGATCCAGGTCGCCCGCGACTCGATCGACCACGCCCGCCGCACCATGCACGACGTCGTCGTCGTCGACACCGCCGGCCGGCTCGGCATCGACGAGGAGCTGATGCGGCAGGCGGCCGGCATCCGAGACGCCGTCCGGCCCGACGAGACGCTGTTCGTCGTCGACGCGATGATCGGTCAGGACGCCGTCACCACGGCCGAGGCCTTCCGCGACGGCGTCGGCTTCAGCGGGGTCGTCCTCACCAAGCTCGACGGCGACGCCCGCGGTGGTGCTGCGCTCTCCGTCCGCTATGTGACCGGGCAGCCGATCATGTTCGCCTCCACCGGCGAGAAGCTCACCGACTTCGACGTCTTCCACCCCGAGCGGATGGCCTCGCGCATCCTCGGCATGGGCGACGTGCTCACCCTGATCGAGCAGGCCGAGAAGACCTTCGACGCCGAGCAGGCCGAGCGCATGGCCGGCAAGCTCGCCTCCCGCGAGGGCTTCACGCTCGAGGACTTCCTCGAGCAGATGATGGCGATCCGCAAGATGGGCCCGATCGCCAACCTGCTGGGCATGCTGCCCGGGGCCGGGGCGATGAAGGAGCAGCTCAAGCAGGTCGACGACCGCGACCTCGACCGCACCGCGGCGATCATCCGGTCGATGACCCCGCAGGAGCGGGTCGACTCGAAGATCATCAACGCCTCGCGCCGAGTGCGGATCGCGAACGGCTCCGGGGTGAGCGTCACCGACGTCAACCAGCTGCTGGAGCGCTTCGCCCAGGCGCAGAAGATGATGAGCCAGATGGCCGGCAGCATGGGCCTGCCCGGCATGGGCCCGATGTCGAAGAAGCAGCGCGGCCGCCAGATGCAGGCGCAGTCGAAGAAGGGCAAGAAGGGCAAGGGGAAGGGCAAGGGCGGCCCCGCCCGCCGGCCCATGGGCGCCCCGGGCCTGCCGCCCGGCGCCGGATTCCCGGGCGGGGGCATGCCGCAGCTGCCTCCCGGCATGCCGCAGGGGCTCCCGGATCTGACCAAGCTGAACTTCGACCAGTTCAAGGACGACCGGCCGGGCCGGTGACCGACCCGCTGCACCTCTCCGGCGTGGTGCTCCCCGAGGGGGAGCGCCGCGACGTCTGGGTGCGCGACGGGCGGTTCACCTTCGAGCCCGTGCCCGGCGCTGAGACGGTCACCCGCGGCGGCTGGCTGGTGCCCGGCCTGGTCGATGCGCACTGCCACGTCGGCATCGGGATGGGCGGCGGCCACGTCACCGACCTGGAGGGCCTGCGCGGGCAGGCCCTGGCCGAGCGGGCGGCCGGCGTGCTGGCGCTGCGCGACTGCGGGTCGCCGGTCGACACCCGCGCCCTGGACGACGAGCCGGACCTGCCGCGGATCATCCGGGCCGGCCGGCACATCGCCCGCACCCGCCGCTACATTCCCGAGCTCGGCATCGAGCTCGAGCCCGACGCGCTGGTCGACGAGGTGCGCCGGCAGGCCCGCCGCGGCGACGGCTGGGTGAAGCTGGTGGGCGACTGGATCGACCGAGGGGTCGGCGACCTGGCGCCGGAGTGGCCGGCCGACGTCGTCGCGGCCGCGATCGCCGCCGCCCACGAGGACGGCGCCCGCGTCACCGCGCACACGTTCGGGACCGATGCGCTGCCCGATCTGATCGCCGCGGGCATCGACTGCATCGAGCACGGCACCGGGCTCACCGAGGAGCTCATCGGTGCAATGGCCGCCCGCGGCACCGCAGTCGTCCCCACGCTGGTCAACGTGGAGAACTTCCCCGGCTTCGCGGCGGCGGGGGAGAGGAAGTTCCCGACGTACGCCAGCACGATGCGGCGGCTGTACGCGAGCTCCGGTGCCGTCGTCCGGGCCGCGTTCGAGGCCGGCGTGCCCGTCTTCGCGGGCACCGACGCCGGCGGTGGCATCGAGCACGGCCGGATCGCCGACGAGATCCGGGCGCTGTGCGCGGCCGGCATCCCGGCCGAGGCGGCGCTGGCCGCGGGCTCGTGGGCGGCGCGGTCGTGGCTGGGCCTGCCGTGCATCGAGGAGGGAGCGCCGGCCGACGTGGTGGTCTACGAGACCGACCCGCGCGACGACCTCGACACGTTGCAGTCACCGCGACGGATCGTGCTCCGCGGCGTCGTCGTCGCCTGATCGCTGGTTGGCTGGGCACATGGTCGCGCCACTTCCCGAGCCGGACCCGCTGATCGACCCGGACGCACCGGTGCCCGACGATCCCGGCGAGCTCCTGCCCGACACCCCGGACACGTTGCCGCCGCCCCCGATCGAGCCGACCCCCGACGACCCCGGCGGGGACCCGGGCGGGGTGCCGGAGCCCGCCTGAGCCGTGCGTCCCGCGGGGCTCCGGCACACGTGTCTCGCCCCGCCTGGGAGACTTCTCCCGTGCTGTTGCGGATGTCGACCCTGTTCCTGCGGACCCTGCGCGACGACCCGGCCGACGCCGAGGTCCCGAGCCACCGGCTGCTCGCGCGCGGCGGCTACATCCGCCGCGCCGCGCCTGGCGGGTTCACCTGGCTGCCGCTGGGCTTCCGCGTGTTCCGCAACGTCGAGCGCATCGTCCGCGAGGAGATGGACGCGATGGGCGCGCAGGAGGTGCACTTCCCGGCCCTGCTGCCCCGCGAGCCCTACGAGGCCACCAACCGCTGGACGGAGTACGGCCCGAACCTCTTCCGTCTGCAGGACCGCCGCGGCAACGACTTCCTCCTCGGCCCGACCCACGAGGAGATGTTCACGCTCCTGGTGAAGGACCTCTACGGCTCCTACAAGGACCTGCCGGTCTCGCTGTACCAGATCCAGACCAAGTACCGCGACGAGGCGCGGCCCCGGGCCGGGCTGTTCCGCGGCCGCGAGTTCACCATGAAGGACAGCTACTCCTTCGACGTCGACGACGCCGGCCTGGACCGCTCCTACGCCGCGCACCGAGCCGCCTACATCAAGATCTTCGACCGGCTGGGCCTCGACTACGTCATCGTCTCGGCGATGTCGGGCGCCATGGGCGGCTCCAAGAGCGAGGAGTTCCTGCACCCGACGCCGATCGGCGAGGACACCTTCGTCCGCTCGCCCGGCGGCTACGCGGCCAACGTCGAGGCCGTGTCCACCGTCGTCCCCGAGCCGATCCCGTTCGACGGGCTGCCCGAGGCGCACGTCGAGGACACCCCCGACACCCCGACCATCGAGACGCTGGTGGCCGTCGCGCAGGAGATGTTCCCCGACGCCGGGTACACCGCCGCCTCGACGCTGAAGAACGTCGTCGTCACGCTGGTGCACCCCGACGGCAGCCGGGAGCCGCTGGTCATCGGCCTGCCCGGCGACCGCGAGGTCGACGCCAAGCGGCTCGAGGCGCAGGTCGCCCCGGCCGAGGTCGAGCCCTTCACCGACTTCGCCGGCAACCCGGCGCTGGTCAAGGGCTACATCGGTCCGCAGGTGCTGGGTTCCGGGAGCGCGTCGAAGATCCGCTACCTCGTCGACCCGCGCGTCGTGCCCGGCACCCGCTGGATCACCGGCGCCAACGAGCCCGGCAAGCACGTGTTCGACCTCGTCGCCGGCCGCGACTTCACCTGGGACGGCGTGATCGAGGCCGCCGAGGTGCTCCCCGGCGACCCGGCGCCCGACGGGTCCGGGCCGCTGGAGCTCGCCCGCGGCGTGGAGATGGGCCACATCTTCCAGCTCGGCCGCAAGTACGCCGAGGCGCTCGACCTCAAGGTGCTCGACGAGAACGGCAAGCTCGTCACGGTGACGATGGGCTCCTACGGCATCGGCGTCTCCCGCGCCGTCGCCGCGATCGCGGAGTCCACCCACGACGAGCTGGGCCTGGTCTGGCCGCGCGAGGTGGCGCCCGCCGACGTGCACGTCGTCGCGACCGGCAAGGACGCCGCGGTGTTCGAGGCGGCGGAGGCGCTGGCCGCCGAGCTGGTCGACGCCGGCCTCACCGTGCTCTACGACGACCGGCCGAAGGTCTCCCCGGGCGTGAAGTTCAAGGACGCCGAGCTGCTGGGCATGCCGACGATCGTCACCGTGGGCCGGGGCCTGGCCGAGGGCGTCGTCGAGATCCGCGACCGGAGGTCCGGCGACCGCGAGGAGGTGCCGGTCGCCGAGGCCGGCGCCCGGGTGCTCGCCGCCGTCCGGAGCTAGCCCGCGACCAGCTCGACCTCGTAGCCGTCGGCGTCCTCGAGGTAGGCGGCCCGGTGCTCCGGGCCGCCGGCGAACGGGTGCCGGTCGGGGAACAGCACAGTCCAGCCGTGCGCAGGCGCGTCCGCGACCAGGGTGTCGAGCTCGGTGGGGGAGCCCGCCCACAGGGCCAGGTGGTTGAGGCCGGGGGAGCGGCGCTCGTGCCGTTCACCCACCAGGGCCGGGGACTGCTCGACGACGACGTAGGGCCCGTCCGGCCCCCACCGCCAGGACCGGCCGTGCTCCCATGACTGGAACGGCTCGGCGCCCAGCCGGGTGAGCAGCCACCCCCACGACCGCTCGGCGCGGGCCAGATCGGGCACCCACAGCTCGATGTGATGGAGGACCCCGCTGCTTCCCGCCGCTCGCAGGCTCGCGGCGGATCCCTGCAGCGGGGCCGCTCCAGGCTCGGGTCCTACTGCATCCGGCACATCTGGCATCATGGTCGGTCGAACACGGCGGTGGCGGCCCTCTCACCGGTACCGGCCGTGTCCATCGCTCCGCCCCGGCGCATCCCCACACGCCGCCCGGCGAGCAACCACACAGCGTTCGAGGAGTACACCACCCACCGTGGCCACCAAGATCAAGCTCATGCGCCTGGGCAAGATGCGCGCGCCGTACTACCGCATCGTCGTCGCCGACGCCCGGACCAAGCGTGACGGCCGCTCGATCGAGACGATCGGCAAGTACCACCCGAAGGAGGACCCCTCCTTCATCGAGGTCGACTCCGAGCGGGCGCAGTACTGGCTGGGCGTCGGCGCGCAGCCGACCGAGGCCGTCGCCGCCATCCTCCGGGTCACCGGCGACTGGCAGAAGTTCAAGGGCGAGCCGGCCCCCGCGCCGATGAAGGTCGCCGCGCCCAAGCCGGACAAGAAGGCCCTCTACGAGGCCGCCGTCCGCGCCGGCATGGACGAGCCCACCACCGAGGCGACCACCGCCAAGAAGAAGGCCGCTCCGAAGAAGGCCGCCGCTGCCGAGGCCCCGGCCGAGGACGCGCCGGCTGCCGAGGCTCCCGCCGCGGATGCCGCGGCCGAGACGCCCGCCGAGTAAGACGTGCTCGAAGACGCGCTCGAGCACCTGGTCAAGGGCATCGTCGACCACCCGGAGGACGTGACCGTCGACCTGCTCACCAACCGCCGCGGCAAGACCCTCGAGATCCGGGTGCACCCGGACGACCTCGGGAAGGTCATCGGCCGTGGCGGGCGCACCGCCAAGGCGCTGCGCCAGGTGATGACCGGTGTCGGTGGACGCGGCCTGCGGGTCGACGTCGTCGACACCGACGGGCGCTGAGCACGCCTCCCTTGCCAGGGACCCCGCACGACACCGACACCGTGGTGGTCGGCCGCATCGGCCGGCCCCACGGTGTCCGTGGTCTGGCCACGATCGAGGTCCGCACGGACGACCCCGACCTGCGCTTCGCGCCCGGCACGGTCCTCCTGACCGACCCGGCGTCCCGCGGGCCGCTCACGGTCACCGGCCGCAAGTGGCACAGCGGCACGCTCCTGCTGCAGCTCGCCTCGCCCTCCGGCGAGGTCTACGGCACCCGCGAGGACGTCGACGCGCTGCGCAACACCCTGCTGCTCGTCCCGGTCGCCGAGCTGCCCGAGATCGAGGAGCCGGACTCCTTCTACGACCACCAGCTGATCGGGCTGGCGGTGCAGCTGCCCGACGGCTCGGCGATCGGCGAGATCACCGCCGTCCGGCACGAGGCCCAGGACCTGCTGGTCGTCCGCCGGCCGGACGCGGCGGAGGCGCTGATCCCCTTCGTGTCGGCCCTGGTGCCGACCGTCGACCTCGCGGGTGGGTTCGTCGTCGTCGACCCGCCCGAGGGGCTGCTCGACCTGTGAGCGGCTTCCGCATCGACGTCGTCACGATCTTCCCCGAGTACCTCGCTCCGCTCCGCCAGTCGCTGCTCGGCAAGGCGATCGAGCGCGGGCTGGTCACCGTCGGCGTGCACGACCTCCGGCAGTGGACCGACGACCTGCACCGCACGGTGGACGACGCCCCCTACGGCGGCGGGCCCGGCATGGTCATGAAGCCCGAGCCGTGGGGACGCGCGCTCGACGCCGTCCGCCCGCCGGGTACGCGGCTGGTCGTGCCGACCCCGGCCGGACGTCCCTTCACCCACGCGATGGCCGTCGAGTGGGCGGCCGAGCCCGGTCTGGTCTTCGCCTGCGGGCGCTACGAGGGGATCGACCAGCGGGTCGCCGACTGGGCGGCCGAGGCCGGCCCGGTCTCCGAGGTCTCCATCGGCGACTACGTCCTCGCCGGCGGCGAGTCCGCGGTGCTGGTGATGACCGAGGCGGTCACCCGGCTCATCCCCGGCGTCCTGGGCAACCGCGAGTCCGCCGAGTACGACTCGCACGCCGACGGGTTGCTCGAGGGGCCGTCCTACACCCGGCCCGCGAACTGGCGGGGCCACGAGGTGCCCCCGGTCCTGCTCTCCGGTGACCACGCGGCCATCGACCGCTGGCGGCGCGAGCAGTCGCTGCGCCGCACCGCGGCCCGCCGTCCCGACCTCCTGGCCGCACTGCCCGAGGACGCGCTCTCGCCGGCCGACCGCGCGGTGCTCGAGGGTGGCTGACCGGGCGCTCGTGCGGCCGACCGCGCGGATCGTCGTCCTCGATCCGGAGCGGCGGATCCTGCTGTTCGGGGCCCGGCTGACCGATCCGGCCGTGCCGCCGGGTGACGTGCTGTTCTGGTACACGCCCGGCGGGGGAGTGGAGGACGGCGAGTCGCTGCGCGACGCGGCGGTGCGCGAGCTGGCGGAGGAGATCGGCCTGGACGTCGACCCGGCCGCGCTCGAGGGCCCGGTGTGGCTGCGCCGGCACGTCGGCCCGTTCGCCGGGGTGGACGTCGACAGCCGGGAGACCTTCTTCGTCATCCGCGACGTCGTCCACGAGGTGGCGCCGCGGGCGCTCACCGAGCTGGAGCTCCTCGGCGACGAGCCGCACCGCTGGTGGACCGTCGCGGAGATCGCCGCGAGCGAGGAGGTCTTCGCGCCGCGCGAGCTCGCGGCCGTGCTGCCGGAGCTGTTCGGCGGCCCCTGGACGGGGCCGCCGCGCATCGTCAGCTGAACATGTGGCACAGTAGAGAGCTGCTGCGCCACCGTCGGCCGGGCCGACGGATCTCCGAGGAGGAGCCGCAGCTCCCGGAACGGACAGCCGGGGAGTACCGCTGTCCGGACCGATGACGAGCCACTGCTGAGACTGAGGACTGCCGAGATGAACACCCTGGACGCGCTCGACGCCGACTCGTTGCGTGACGACATCCCCGAGTTCCGCCCGGGTGACACCGTCAAGGTGCACGTCCGCGTGGTCGAGGGCAACCGCTCCCGCATCCAGGTCTTCCAGGGCGTCGTGATCCGCCGCCAGGGTGGCGGCATCCGCGAGACCTTCACCGTCCGCAAGGTCAGCTTCGGCGTCGGCGTGGAGCGCACCTTCCCGGTGCACACCCCGGTCGTCGAGAAGATCGAGGTCGTGACCCGCGGTGACGTCCGCCGCGCCAAGCTCTACTACCTCCGCGAGCTCCGCGGCAAGGCCGCCAAGATCAAGGAGAAGCGCGAGACCGTCGCTCGCTGAGCGACCTGCGCTGACACGCTGACGCCGGCGACGACCGGCTGTGACACCGGCGGGTCCTCCGCGCCGTACGCTGCTCCCCGATGAGCAGTGATCGGCCCGGAGGGCCCGCCGACGACGTTCCGGGGGACGACCGGGGGGATCGCGCCTCCCGAGGTGGTGACACCCCCGCCACCCACGAGAGCACCGGCCGGTCGGGCCGGCGGGGGAAGATCGCGAAGAAGGGTTCCCTGCTGCGGGAGCTGCCGGTCCTGCTCCTGATCGCCTTCGTGCTCGCCGTGGTCGTGAAGACCTTCTTCGTCCAGGCCTTCTTCATCCCGTCGGGCTCGATGGAGCAGACGCTGCACGGCTGCCCGGGATGCACCGGCGACCGCGTGCTGGTCAACAAGGTGCCCTACTGGTTCGGCGAGCCCGAGCCCGGCGACATCGTCGTCTTCAAGGGCCCGGACACCTGGACCCCCGAGGTGTCCGTGGCCGAGCCCGGCAACTGGTTCAGCGGTGCCCTGCTGTGGCTGGGGCGCACCGTCGGTGTCGCCCCGCCGAGCGAGGACGACTTCGTCAAGCGGGTCATCGCCGTCGAGGGCCAGACCGTCGAGTGCTGCGACGCCGAGGGCCGGGTGATGGTGGACGGCGAACCGCTCGACGAGCCCTACATCTTCGAGAACAACCCGATGGAGTCGCGCGCCTTCGGCAAGGTCACCGTGCCGGAGGGGCGCCTCTGGGTCATGGGCGACCACCGCTCCGCGTCGTCGGACTCCCGGGTGCACGTGGGCGACAAGTACAGCGGCACGATCGGCGTCGACGACGTCATCGGCAAGGCCTCGGTCATCGTCTGGCCGATCAACCGCTTCGGCACGCTCGACTCGCCCGACATCCAGGGCACCGACGCCGCCGGCGCGGTGCCGGCCGAACTGACCTCCTCCCGGGTGACGGCGTCCGCGGTCGCCCCGTGGGCGATCGGACTGGCGGGTGCCGTCCCGGTGGCCGCCTGGCGCCGACGGCGCCGTTCCGCCGGCGACTGAACCGGCGCATTCCGCTCGCCCCTCGGGGGCCCTGGTCGCGCTGCTGACCAGGGCCCCTGTCGCTCGCCGGGCCGGCCGCGACCATTCCGTGTGACACGTGTTACTCGCAGGAGTGCAATCTGCGGGCGCGGATAGCAGCAGAAAAATTGTCGGAAAAGCATTCAAGTATCCGTTTCACCCTTCCGATGGAGACATTGCTAGTTCACCGGAGTCGAAACGGAGTCAGTTGTGTCTGCACCTATGGCGAGCAACGCCCGCGGGGTCACCCGCGTGCTCCTCCTCGCCGACGCGCCCGTCCTGCGTCGTGGCCTGGTCAGCATGATCAACGAGACGGCCGGCATGCAGTCGGTGGGTACGCCCGGCGAGCTGCGTCGCGCCCTCACGCTGGTCGAGTCGGCCCGCCCCGACGCCGTCGTCGTCGAGCTCGGCTCCGGCCGCGCCGCGACCCTCAACGCCTGCCGCGACCTGCGGCGCCGCTTCCCCCGCGTCGCGATCGTCGCGCTCGCCACCTCCGAGGACCCCTCGGTCGTGAACGAGGCGCTCGCCGCCGGGGTCCGCGGGTACCTGATGATCAACACCTCGCCGACCCTGCTCGGCTGGGCGATCCTGGCCGCGCGTGCCGGCCGCACCGTCGTCGACCCGCAGATCCGCCGGGTCGAGCCGTCGGCCGTGCCCGCCGCCAAGCCCTTCACGCCGGAGGTGCCGCTCACCCGGCGCGAGTCCGACGTGCTGGACGAGCTGCTGCTGGGCCAGTCCAACCGGCAGATCGGCCGGAACCTGTTCATCAGCGAGGACACCGTCAAGTCCCACGTCAAGGCCATCCTGCGCAAGCTGGGTGCCCGCGACCGGGCGCACGCGGTCTCGCTGGTGCTGTCCAACCGCCAGCCAGGCTGCACCTGCGGCGCCCACGGCCTCGGCCCGGCGTCGTCGGAGAGCGACCTGTCCAGCCCCGACATGGGGCTCGCCGAGATCTGATCCGCTCGGCTCCTCCCTCCGGCAGAACGGGCCGGCCCTTCCGGGGCCGGCCCGTTCTGCCGTTCCCGGACCGATCGCGGTGTCGGTCGCCGGCCCGTCGGCGGGTCGTCGTAGTGTCGGACGGCGATGGCGCCGCGAACCACCCACTCGTCGTCCGGCCCGGCCGTGCGGTCGCGCCGCACGGTCGCCGACGAGGACCGCCCCGACGCGCTCTGGGACATGGAGCGCTCGCTGCGGCGCCGCGGTTTCGACGTCGTCGCGGGGGCCGACGAGGCCGGTCGCGGCGCCTGCGCCGGACCGCTGGTGGCCGCCGCCTGCGTCCTCCCGTCCGGACGGCGGGGCCGCGTGCCGGGCCTGGCCGACTCGAAGCTGCTCACCGCCGCCACCCGGGAACGGGTCTACGACGAGATCGTGGCCCGGGCGCTGACCTGGTCGGTGGTGGTCATCCCGGTCGGCGAGCTCGACGCCCGCGGCATGCATGTCACCAACATCGAGGCGCTGCGCCGCGCGGTCAGCGCGCTGGACCCGGCGCCGGACTACGTGCTCACCGACGGCTTCCCCGTCTCGGGGCTCACCGGGCCGGGGCTGGCGGTCTGGAAGGGCGACCGCGTTGCTGCCTGCGTGGCGGCGGCGTCGGTGCTCGCGAAGGTCACCCGCGACCGGATCATGCTGGACCTGCACGAGCGGTGGCCGGAGTACGACTTCGCCGGGCACAAGGGCTACATCACCGACGTGCACACCGCCGCCCTGGAACGCCACGGCCCCTGTCCCGAGCACCGGATGCGCTTCGTCAACGTGCGGTCCGCCCGGGACGCGCACGCCGCGCGGAGACTCCAGGTCACGGGCGCGGTCGCCATGGTCGATGATGGGGCCATGTCCCTCTCGACGCCGTCCCCCGCGCTGAGCCCTGTGCCCGGAGAGGTTCGATGAGCACCGAGGACCTCGAGAAGTACGAGACCGAGATGGAGCTGCAGCTCTATCGCGAGTACCGGGACATCGTCCGCCAGTTCACCTACGTGGTGGAGACCGAGCGGCGGTTCTACCTGGCCAACTCCGTCGACCTGCAGGTGCGCGAGGCCGGGGGCGAGGTCTACTTCGAGCTGAAGCTCTCCGACGCCTGGGTGTGGGACATGTACCGGCCGGCCCGGTTCGTGCGCAACGTCCGGGTCCTCACGTTCAAGGACGTGAACGTGGAGGAGCTCGACAAGCCCGACCTCGAGCTGCCGGACAACCCCCGCATCACCTGACGGCGGCGTCCACAGCCCCGGGGCGTCTCCACAGATCCCGCCTCGGTCTTCTCTGACCGTTCCGGCCGGGCGACGGTCGACGGGTGCCCACACGCAACGAACTCGGCGCCCGCGGCGAGGCGATCGCCGTCTCGTACCTCACCGGCCGCGGCTTCCGCGTGCTCGACCGCAACTGGCGCTGCCGCGACGGCGAGCTCGACATCGTGGCGCGCGACGGGGACGCCCTGGTCTTCTGCGAGGTGAAGACCCGCCGCGGGGTCGGCTACGGCCACCCCGTGGAGGCGGTGACGGTCGTCAAGCAGCGGCGGATGCGGACGCTCGCGCACCGCTGGCTGGCCGCCCACGACGAGCACGCACCCGACCTGCGGTTCGACGTCGTCGGCGTGCTGGTCCGCTCGTCGGGCCCGGCGCTGGTCACTCACCTCCCGGCGGCGTTCCTGTGACCGTCGCCCGCACCTGGTCGGTCGGCCTGACCGGCGTCCTGGGCGCCATGGTCGAGGTCGAGGTCGACATCGCGGCCGGCGTGCCGCACGTGGCCCTGGTCGGGCTCCCCGACGCGGTGGTCCGCCAGTCGGTGGACCGGGTCCGTGCCGCGGTGACCAATGCGGGCGCGAGCTTCCCGCAGCGGCGGATCACCATCGGGCTGTCGCCCGCGTCCATGCCCAAGCAGGGCAGCGGCTTCGACCTGGCCCTGGCCGCGGCGGTGCTCGCCGCCGCCGGCGTGGTGCCGGCGGAATCGGTCGACCGGCTGGTGCTGCTCGGCGAGCTCGGGCTGGACGGTTCGGTGCGCGGCATCCGCGGGGTGCTGCCCGCGGTCCTCGCCGCGGCCCGGGCCGGCCACCCGCAGGTGCTCGTGCCCGCCGCGAACGCCGACGAGGCCGCGCTGGTCGACCGGATCGAGGTGCTCGCCGCGAGCACCGTGGGCGAGGTGCTCGCCCACCTCGGCGGGCGGGCGCCGCTGTCGCCGCACGTCCGGGGGCCGCTGGCGGCTGCGCCGGCCCCGCCCGATCTCGGGGACGTCGTCGGGCAGTCCGCCGGCCGCCGCGCGGTGGAGGTGGCTGCCGCCGGCGGGCACCACCTGCTCCTCGCCGGCCCGCCCGGCGCGGGGAAGACCATGCTCGCCGAGCGCCTGCCCGGGCTGCTGCCGCCGCTCGACGAGCAGGCGGCCCTCGAGGTGACCGCCATCCACTCGGTCGCGGGGACGCTGCCGCCGGGAACGCCGCTGCTCACCCGGCCCACGTTCGAGGCGCCGCACCACTCGGCGTCGATGGCCGCGCTCATCGGCGGCGGCTCGGGGCAGATCCGGCCCGGCGCCCTGTGCCGCGCCCACGGGGGGGTGCTGTTCATGGACGAGGCGCCGGAGTTCCCCCGCGCGGTGCTGGACACGCTGCGCCAGCCCCTGGAGCGGGGGCAGGTCACCATCCACCGCGCGGCGGGCTCGGCCACCTTCCCCTGCCGCGCGCAGCTGGTGCTGGCCGCCAACCCCTGTCCGTGCGCCTCGGCCGCGGGTGACACCGCCTGCACCTGCAGCCCGCTGGAGCGCCGGCGCTACCAGGCGCGGCTGTCCGGGCCGCTGCTCGACCGCATCGACCTGCGGGTCGACCTGCCGCCGGTCACCCGCGCCGCCTGGCTGGACGGGTTGGCGCCACCGGAGACCACGGCGGACGTGGCCCGCCGCGTGGCGGCCGCCCGTGCGGTGGCGAGGGAACGGCTGGCCGGTACCGGGCTCGGGCTCAACAGCCAGGTGCCGGGCCGGCTGCTCCGGGAGCGGTGGGCGGTGCCCCGCGCCGCGCTCGCGCTGGCCGAGCGGGCGCTGGAGCGCGGCGCGCTGTCGGTGCGGGGATTCGACCGCGTGCTGCGGGTCGCCTGGACGCTCGCGGATCTGTCCGGCCGCACCGTGCCCGGGCCCGACGAGGTGTCCGAGGCCCTCGGCATGCGCCTGCAGCGGGCGGCGGCGTGAGCCTCGACGAGGACCTGGAGCAGGCCGTCGCGGGTGGCTCCGGCGCGCACGCCGGCGTGCGACGGGCGCGGGCCTGGCTGAGCCGGGCGGTGGAGCCGGGCACGATCGACCTCTGGCGCTACGTGGAGGACGTGGGGCCCGTGGACGCGGTCCGCCGGCTGCGCGCGGGCCGGGCGCCGGAGCCGATCCGGGCGCTCGTGGGCGCGCGGGTGGACGAGGACGCCACGCTCGCCGACCTCACACGGGCCGAGCGCTGCGGCGCCCGCCTGGTCGTGCCGGAGGACGGCGAGTGGCCGGCCCTGCCGCTGCACGCGCTGACCCTGGCCGTCGCGGCCGAGCCCGTCGACCGGAGGGGCCAGTCGGACCGGACGAAGGCCCCCGTCCCTCCGCTGGCCCTGTGGGTGCGCGGCCCGGCGCGCCTCGACGAGCTGGTCGACCGCTCCGTGGCGATCGTGGGCTCCCGCGCCTCGACCGCGTACGGCGAGCACGTGGCCGCCGAGCTCGGCCACCAGCTGGGGGAGCGCGGCTGGACGGTCGTCTCGGGCGGGGCGTTCGGCATCGACGGCGCCGCGCACCGCGGGGCGCTCGCCGCCGGGGTCCCGACCCTGGCGGTGCTGGCCTGCGGGGTCGACCGCCCGTACCCCGCCGCGCACGGCGCGCTCTTCCACCGGATCGCCGAGACCGGCCTGCTGGTCAGCGAGTGGCCGCCCGGGTGCGCGCCGCTGCGGCACCGCTTCCTCGTCCGCAACCGGCTGATCGCCGCGCTCACCCGCGGCACCGTCGTCGTCGAGGCCGCCGCCCGGTCCGGTGCGCAGGCGACGGCACGGCGTGCGCAGGACCTCGGACGTCAGGTCCTGGTCGTCCCCGGCCCGGTGACGTCGGCGATGTCGGTGGGCTGCCACGAGCTGCTGCGCGACGAGAAGCTGGAGGCGGTGCTGGTCACCTCCGCCGCGCACGTCGTGGAGGCCGTGGGGCGGATCGGGGACGACCTGGCGCCCCCGCTCGAGCACCCCTCGTCACCACGGGACGGGCTGTCCGACCTGGCGGTGCGGGTGCTGGACGCGTGCCCCGTGCGGGTGGGCGTGCCGCCCGAGCGCCTGGCCGCGGTGGCCGGCTGCGACGTGGTGGAGGTGCTGCGCGTGCTGCCCGCCCTGGAGCTGGCCGATCTCGTGGAGTGGACCGGCACCGGCTGGCGGCTGCGGCCACCGCCCCGCCGGCCGGACGGGTCCGGCGCGGCGGCTTGACCGGCCGGGGACCGCGACGGACGGTTCCGGTATGGCCGAGGCGACAGCGGACGTGCGTGCCGCGCTTCCTCCGGCCCTGGCTGCGGCGCTCGAGGGCTACGAGGACCATCTGCGGACCCAGCGGACCGTCTCCGAGCACACCGTGCGCGGGTACGTCACCGACGCCGTCGGCCTGCTCGACCACCTGGTCCGTCGCGGCGGCAGCCAGGTGCACGACCTCGACCTCGCCACCCTGCGCAGCTGGCTGGCCCAGGGCAGGACGAAGGGGCACAGCCGGGCGACGACGGCGCGGCACGCCGCCTCCGCCCGCTCGTTCACCGCCTGGGCGCGCGCCGCCGGGCTCGCGCCCGAGGACGTCGGCCTGCGTCTGGTCAGCCCCAAGGGTCGTCGGACGCTCCCCGACGTCCTCGCCCCCGACCAGGCCCGGGCCGTCGTCGAGTCCGCGGCCGGCGCCGAGGAACCGGTGGGCCTGCGCGACGCCGTCGTCCTCGAGCTGCTGTACGCCAGCGGCATCCGGGTCGGGGAGCTCGTGGGCCTCGACGTCGACGACGTCGACCGCGGGCGCCGGCTCCTGCGGGTGCTCGGGAAGGGGAGCAAGGAGCGCAGCGTGCCCTACGGCGTTCCCGCCGAACGGGCCCTGGACGCCTGGCTGACCCGCGGCCGGCCGGCGCTCGCCACGCCGCACTCCGGACCCGCGCTGCTCCTGGGCCTGCGGGGGCGCCGACTGGACGCCCGGGAGGTGCGCCGCACCGTGCACGCGGCCACGGCCGGCACGCCCGGGGCGCCCGAGCTCGGGCCGCACGGCCTGCGGCACTCCGCGGCGACCCACGTGCTCGAGGGGGGCGCGGACCTGCGGTCGGTCCAGGAACTGCTCGGCCACGCTAGCCTCGCGACGACCCAGATCTACACGCACGTCACGGTCGAACGGCTCCGAGCGGTCCATGCGCAAGCGCACCCCCGGGCCTGAGAGGGTGGCGGTCTGCCGATACCAAGGAGCAGCCGCCCACACGGGGCAGGACCGCAGGGCAGGACCGACCACCAGTACCGAGGAGCGCGACCGTGCCTGAGGCGACAGTCCACCGGCTCGACGAGTACGACGAGGAGTCCTTCCAGGACCCCGATGCGATGCTCGCCCAGCTCTGGGCCGACTACGTCGCCGATCGCACCCCCGAGCTGCGGGACCGGCTGATCCTCCACTACGCGCCGCTGGTCAAGTACGTCGCCGGCCGCGTCGGGAGCGGTCTGCCGGCGCACGTCGAGCAGGCCGACCTGGTCTCCTACGGCACCTTCGGGTTGATCGACGCGATCACCCGGTTCGAGCCCACCCGCGAGGTGAAGTTCGAGAGCTACGCGATGGCCCGCATCCGCGGCGCGATCATCGACGAGCTGCGCAACACCGACTGGATCCCGCGCTCGGTCCGCATGAAGGCCCGCCAGTTCGAGCGCACCGTCGCCGAGCTCGAGGCCCGTCTGCACCGCACGCCGACCGACGAAGAGGTCGCGGCGGAGATGGACATGGACGTCGAGGACATCCGCAAGTTCCTCGGCCAGCTGTCGCTGGTCAACGTGGTCGCCCTCGACGAGCTGCTCACCGACGACGACGGTGGCGGCGCCCCGCGGCTGGGCGACACCCTGCAGGACTCGAGCGCCCTCGACCCGCAGGCCATGGCCGAGCACGGCGAGGCCCGCCAGCTCCTGGCCCGTGCGGTCGAGCAGCTGCCCGACCGGGAGAAGGTCGTCGTCTCCCTTTACTACTTCGAGGGCCTCACCCTCGCCGACATCGGCCGCGTCCTCGGCGTCACGGAGAGCCGGATCTGCCAGCTGCACACCAAGGCCGTCCTGCACCTGCGCACCAAGCTCGCCGACATCGCCTGAGCGCCGTGTACGTGCCGCGGTTCACCGCCCTGGACGACAGCGAGGAGATCCGCCGGCTCGTGACCACCGTCGGGTCCGCGCAGCTGATCACCGTCGCCGATGACGGGTACCCGGCCGCCACCCTGTTGCCGGTCGTCTGGGACGGCGACCGTCTCGTGATGCACATGGCCCGGGCGAACGCCCACTGGCGTGCCATCGGGGACGGCGTGCCCGCGCTGGCCGTCGTCAGCGGGCCGGAGGCCTACGTCTCGCCGGCCTGGTACCCGTCGAAGGCCGAGCACGGGAGGGTCGTGCCCACCTGGAACTACTCGGCGGTGCACGTCACCGGCCGGGCCACCGTGCGCCACGACCCGGCCTGGCTCCTGGACGTGGTCACCCGTCTCACCGACGGCCACGAGCAGCGCCGGGACGAGCCGTGGCGGGTCGACGACGCGCCCGCCCGGTTCGTCGAGAAGCAGTTGAAGGCCATCGTCGGCATCGAGTTCGCCATCGAGCGCGTCGAGGGCAAGGCCAAGCTCAGCCAGAACCGGGACGACCCCGACCACGCCGGGGTCGTCGCCGGGCTCCGTCGCGAGGGCGGCGGCCGCGAGCACCAGGTGGCCGACGCCATGGCCGTGCTCCGCCCGAGCGACGGCGGGGATCACGGAACCGCCTGACCGGTCACCCGCCACGGGGAAGCAGGCGCACGCGCCGGGGCTGCAGCAGGCTCATCGGGTCGAGGTAGGTCTCCCCGCGGCGCAGCCCCCAGTGCAGGCACGCCTCACCCGGGCATCCGGCGTGGCCGGTGGCCAGCGAGCCGATCCGGGAGCCCCGGGCCACCCGCTGGCCGGCGAGGACCGCCGTCTCCACCGGCTCGTACGTCGTCCGGAGGCCGCCGGCGTGGTCGATGCTCACCACGGGACGCCCGGCGACCATCCCCGCGAAGACCACCACGCCGTCACCGGCGGCGACCACCGCGCTGCCCGGTGAGCCCCGCAGGTCGACTCCTCGATGTCCCGCCGCGTACGGGTGGGGGAGCCGCTCGAACGGGCGCGCGACGACGACGTCGCCCGGCAGCGGTGCCGCCCAGCGCTCCGGCGGCGCGGCACCCGACTCCGCGGGTCCGGCGACGGCCGGCACCGGGGCCAGCAGGAGCAGGGCCGCGACGGTGAGCGCAGCGCGTCGCATGCGGCCACCCTCTCCGGCGCAGCGGTGGGGTGGCGGGCATCGGGCCGGGCTGTGGACGGCGCGGGCGGCTGGGGGAAGTGCTCCCGGGCGTCGCGTATGCTGCTGGGTGCGATCCGTCTCGACGGGTCGACTTCGCGTGTCCTCTACCCGCCGTCTCCGGCGGGGCAGTCGCCACCTCGGTCCCGGCGGGCAACCGCCGGGGGTGTGGCGCGGCCGGACGCCAGGGCGGCGCACCACCCGGTGCCCGCGACGAACCGAGAAGCGCGGCCCGTGGCCGCGCGCACACGAGAGAGGCTGCAATGGCAGTCGTCAGCATGAAGCAGCTGCTCGACAGCGGCGTGCACTTCGGGCACCAGACCCGCCGCTGGAACCCGAAGATGAAGCGATTCATCTTCACCGAGCGCAACGGCATCTACATCATCGACCTGCAGCAGACGCTGGGGTACATCGACAACGCCTACGAGTTCGTCAAGCAGACGGTCGCCCACGGCGGCTCGATCCTGTTCGTCGGCACCAAGCGTCAGGCGCAGGAGGTCGTGGCCGAGCAGGCCACCCGCGTCGGCATGCCCTACGTCAACCAGCGCTGGCTGGGCGGCATGCTCACCAACTTCTCGACGGTGCACAAGCGCCTGCAGCGCCTCAAGGAGCTCGAGGACCTCGAGCAGACCGGCGCCCTGGTCAGCCTCTCCAAGAAGGAGCAGCTGGTCCTCAGCCGCGAGAAGGCCAAGCTCGAGCGCAGCCTCGGCGGTATCCGCGACATGCAGAAGGTGCCCAGCGCCATCTGGATCGTGGACACCAAGAAGGAGCACATCGCCGTCGGCGAGGCCCGCAAGCTGAACATCCCGGTCGTCGCGATCCTCGACACCAACTGCGACCCCGACGAGGTCGACTACAAGATCCCGGGCAACGACGACGCGATCCGCAGCATCACGGTGCTGACCCGGGTCATCGCCGACGCCGTCGCCGAGGGCCTCATGGCCCGCTCCGCCGCGCAGGCCGACGCCGGCCGCGGCGAGGCCGCCGAGCCCGCCGTCGGTGCCGGTGAGCCCCTCGCCGACTGGGAGCGCGAGCTCCTGACCGGTGGGGACGCCGCCGCCACCCCGCTGCCGGAGACCCCGGCCGAGGCCCCCACGGTGACCGCGAACGAGGTCGCCCCGGTCGAGGGCGTGCCCGCCACCGGCAGCACCGAGACCGGTACCCAGGGCGCCCAGAACGGCTGAGTAAGGACCCCCTCGCGGGGCCCCGCCGCTCGCACGCTCGCGACGGGACCCCGCGAAGGGGCCTTCCAGGCTCATCCACGCACCAAGACCCCTGAGGAAAAGAGATATGGCTGAGTTCACCGCAGCCGACGTCAAGCGTCTCCGCGACGCCACCGGCGCCGGCATGATGGACTGCAAGAAGGCCCTGACCGAGGCCGACGGCGACTACGACAAGGCCGTCGAGATCCTGCGCGTCAAGGGCGCCAAGGACGTCGGCAAGCGCCTCGAGCGCTCGACGACCAACGGCATCGTCGTCAGCAAGGACGGCGCCCTGCTCGAGCTCGACTGCGAGACCGACTTCGTCGCCAAGAACGCCGACTTCATCAAGCTGGCCGAGCGTCTGCTCGAGATCGGCCTGCAGGCCAAGCCGGCCGACGCCGAGGCCCTGCTCGCCACCGAGGTCGACGGCCAGACGGTCGCCGCGCTGGTCGAGGGCGAGTCCGCGCGCATCGGCGAGAAGCTGGTGCTGTCGCGCTTCGTCGCCTTCGAGGGCACCACCGCGACCTACCTGCACAAGCGGGCCACCGACCTGCCCCCGGCGATCGGTGTGGCCGTGCAGTACAGCGGTGGCAGCGAGGACGCCGCCCGGAGCCTCGCGATGCACATCGCCGCCGCGCGCCCGCGCTACCTCACCCGCGACGAGGTCCCGGCCGAGACGGTCGAGACCGAGCGCCGGGTCGCCGAGCAGACCGCGAAGGAGGAGGGGAAGCCCGAGCAGGCGATCGTCAAGATCGTCGAGGGTCGGGTCAACGCCTACTACAAGGACTTCGTCCTGCTCGAGCAGCCGTCGATCACCGAGCCCAAGCGCACGGTCAAGCAGATCGTCGACGAGGCCGGCCTGACCGTGGAGCGGTTCGCCCGCTTCGAGGTCGGCCAGGCGTAGGAGAAGGACCACCTTGCCCCCCACCGCTCGCATGCTCGCGGCGGGGCCCTGCAAGGAGGCCGTTCCAGTGCGTCGCCACGGCTCCGCTCCCGACATCCGGGAGCGGAGCCGTTCGCATGTGCGGCAGGATCAACCAACCGATGTCGAACGAGGGATGACGCGTTGACCGACACCACCCCACCGCTGTCCGCCCCCACCGCCTTCCAGCCGGCCGACGGCAGCGGCTACCAGCGGGTGCTGCTGAAGCTCTCCGGTGAGACCTTCGGCGGCGGCAAGGTCGGCGTCGACGCCGACATCGTCCGCGGCATCGCCGAGCAGCTGGCCGAGGTCGTCGCCAAGGGCACGCAGGTGGCCGTGGTCATGGGCGGCGGCAACTTCTTCCGCGGCGCCGAGCTCAGCCAGGCCGGGATGGACCGCACCAAGGCCGACTACATGGGCATGCTCGGCACGGTCATGAACTGCCTGGCCCTGCAGGACTTCTGCGAGAAGGCCGGCCTCGAGACCCGCGTGCAGTCGGCCATCACCATGGGCCAGGTCGCCGAGCCCTACATCCCGCGCAAGGCCATCCGGCACCTGGAGAAGGGGCGCCTGGTCATCTTCGGCGCCGGCGCCGGCATGCCGTACTTCTCCACCGACACCGTGGCCGCCCAGCGGGCGCTGGAGATCGAGTGCCAGGTCCTGCTGATGGGCAAGAACGGCGTGGACGGCGTCTACGACGACGACCCGCGCACCAACCCGGACGCCGTCATGTACGAGGACCTGGACTACGCGACGGTGCTCGCCAAGCAGCTGAAGGTGGCCGACGCGACCGCCATCAGCCTGTGCATGGACAACGCGATGCCGATCGTCGTGTTCAACCTGCTGCGTGACGGCAACATCGCCAGGGCGACCGCAGGTGAGAGGATCGGAACGCTGATCAGCGAGCCGGCCTGAGCTCGCCAGCACGCAGACGAGGAGGACGGCGGCACGAGGCCGCCGTCGATGGAGGGAAGACCCGTGATCGACGACACCCTGCTCGACGCCGAGGAGCGGATGGACAAGGCGCTGTCCGTCGCCCGCGAGGACCTCGGCTCGGTGCGCACCGGCCGGGCGGCCCCGTCGATGTTCAACAAGATCATGGTCGACTACTACGGCGCCTACACCCCGGTGCCGCAGATGGCGTCGATCACCGTGCCCGAGGCGCGCATGGCCGTCATCAAGCCCTATGACATGAGCCAGATCGGCGCCATCGAGAAGGCGATCCGCGACAGCGACCTCGGCGTCAACCCGACCAACGACGGCCAGATCCTGCGCGTGGTCTTCCCGCAGCTCACCGAGGAGCGCCGCCGTGACCTGGTGAAGCAGGCGCGCGCCAAGGGCGAGGACGCCAAGGTCGCGATCCGCAACATCCGCCGCCGCGCCAAGGACGAGCTCGACCGCATCGCCAAGGACGGCGAGGCCGGCGAGGACGACGTGCGGCGCGCGGAGAAGGAGCTCGACCACCTCACCGAGCAGCACGTGAACGCCATCGACGAGGCGATGAAGAACAAGGAAGCCGAGCTGCTCGAGGTCTGACCTCGACCGCCCGTGCCCGGTGACCTCATGACCCCTCCCTCCGCCGCCGACCGACCCGGACGCACCGGGCCGGGCACGGCGCCGTTGCGCCGCTACGACGCCGAGGCGGACCGGTCCTCCGACACGCTGCGCGCCGACGCGTCCTGGCCCGACCGCCGCGCGTGGGGGGCGAAGCCGGAGGACAGCGGCCCCGTCCCGATCGTCGGCGACCGGCCCGGGCCGCCGGTGCGCGGCGCGGAGCCCGCCGCCACGGCGGCACCACAGCCGGACGCGTCCGAGGAGCTGCCGGTGACCGAGCGACCGGCCGGTGGCCGTGCCGGCCGCGACCTGCGGGCCGCCATCGGCGTCGGGGTCAGCCTGGTCGCGGTCATCGTGGCGTCGCTGCTGCTGTGGCGGCCGGCGTTCCTGGCCGTGCTGGTCGTCGCGATCCTCGTGGCCGTCGTGGAGCTGACCACCGCCCTGCGGGCCGGCCGGTTCTCGCCGCCGCTGGTCCCGCTCCTGGTCGGCGCGCTGATCATGGAACTGCTGGCCTGGACCCGCGGGCCGACCGGCCTGGTCGTCGGGTTCCTGCTCACGTCGCTCGCGGTCGTGCTCTGGCGGCTCGGCCACGGCCCGGCCGGCTACCTGCAGGACGCCGCCTCCGGCGTGCTCGTCGCGCTCTACGTGCCGCTGCTGGCCGGCTTCGCCGTCCTGCTGCTGGTTCCCGGCGACGGTGCCGCGCGGGTGCTCGCCTTCATCGCCACGGTCGTGGCCAGCGACGTCGGCGGTTACGCGGCGGGCGTCCTGTTCGGCAAGCACCCCATGGCGCCGTCCATCAGCCCGAAGAAGTCCTGGGAGGGCATGGCCGGGTCGGTGCTGGCCTGCATGCTCGTGGCCACCCCGTTCGTGGTCCTCTGGCTCGACGGCCCGGCATGGGGCGGCCTGGTCTTCGGCGCCGCCATCGCCGTCTCGGCGACCGTGGGCGACCTCGGGGAGTCGCTGATCAAGCGCGACCTCGGCATCAAGGACATGGGCAACCTGCTGCCCGGCCACGGCGGCATCATGGACCGGCTGGACTCCCTGCTGCCGTCCGCCGCCGTCGCCTACCTGCTGCTGTCGGTGCTCACGCCCGTCGGCTGACGCCCCACGTCGACCCGACCGTCTCGAACCCCCGCCGGGCGTACCAGTGCCGCGGCCAGTCGTCGGCCGCTGCCTCGAGCACCACCAGGTCGCAGCCGGCCTCGGCGGCGAGCGTCAGCGAGCGGGCGAGCACCGCGTCGCCGTATCCCCGGCCGCGCACCGGGGGGTCGGTCATCACGGACTCCACCGCGGCGGTGGCGCCGTCGATCCGCAGCTGACCGGCCGCGACCACCCGGCCGTCCTCCCGGACGACGACGTCGTGGACGGCGACCACGCGGTCGTTGAGGTGCTCACGGCCGACGAGCTGCTCGACGACGGCATCCAGGCGTGGTCCCAGGTGGGCGAGGTCGGCACGCCAGGACCGGTCCCACAGCGGGTGCACCTCGCGCTGCTCGACCACCTCGGCGCGCTCGCCCCCCGGCGTCGGCCCGGCCGGGCGGGCCATCAGCAGCAGCTCCTCGGCCTCCCAGCCGCGGCCCGCGAGCTCCGCGGCGACGTCGCCGGCGCCGGGCCACAGCAGCGCTGCTGCCCGGTACGGCCAGCCGGCGTTGCCCGCGACCTCCTCGGCGGCCGCCTCGACCGTCGCTGCGCCGACCGGCTCGGTGAGGACCAGCCTGTTGTTGTCCCGGGAGTAGGGGAAGTCGGGGTCCAGGACGGCGACGCCGCCCGGCACGTCGCCGACGCCGACCGCCCGGCGCACGGGGAGCGACGCGTAGAAGGCGGTCGCCCGGCCGAGCACGTCGCCGGGGGCGGGCAGCACCGGCACGGCCGGCGGGCGGTACGGGACGACGGCGATCACCGCGCTGGTCGGCAGCGGGCCGTAGAGGTGCGGGAACAGCATGCCGCCGGGATCGCCCGGCACGCCGGGCTCGAGGCGCACCGGGTCGGCGAGCCGCGCCGGGTCGACGACGAGCAGCACCAGGTCCCGCCGTCCGGGGAAGAGACGCTCGGCCGGCAGGTGCACCTGCCCCGGCGCCGAGAGGTGCACGAAGCCGACCGACCCCAGGGACGGCGGGCGGACCGCCCCCAGCGACAGCGCCCGCCGCCACTCCGCCGGCTCGATGAGGTGCAGGAGGACGGTCACGTCGTGATCCTGCTGCACGATGGCGTCGTGACCGACGACGAGGTGCTCGCGACGCTCGTACGGGGCTTCCGGGCGTTCGCGGAGGAGTCGGCGGAGGAGTCGCCCGCGTACTCCCTGCTGGCGGCGTCCGTGGCCGAGGACGGCGACATCCTCCGGTTCCTGGCCGACCTGCCCGGTGGCAAACGGCACCCGACCCTGTTCCTCGCCGCCGTGCGGTTCCTCGGGGGCGTGCCCGCGGACGCGGCGGAGCTGCGCGAGCGCGTGCTGGGCGACGCCGATCGCCTGCGGGACACCGTGCTCGCCCGCGCGACCCAGACCAACGAGCCGGCCCGCTGCGCCGCCCTCCTCCCGGTCCTCGCGATGGTCGACGGCCCCCTCGCGCTCGTCGAGGTGGGCGCCTCCGCCGGGCTGTGTCTGTACCCCGACCGGTACAGCTACGAGTTCGACGGCCGGCCGGTCGGCCCGCGACGGTCCGTGCACCTCCGGTGCGGGACGAGCGGCGGCGTGCCGGTGCCGTCCGTGCTGCCGGAGGTGGTCGCGCGGATCGGGGTCGACCTGAACCCGCTCGACGTCACCGACGCCGGGGACCGGGAGTGGCTGCGGGCCCTGGTGTGGCCCGGACCCCGGGAGGCGGAGCGGCTGGCGCGACTGGACGCCGCCGCCGACGTCGCCGCGCGGGAGCCGCCGGCCCTGCTGGCCGGTGACGCCGTCGAGCGGCTGCCCGACGCCCTCGACCTCGTTCCGGAGGGCGTGACGCCCGTCGTCCTGCACACGGCCGTCCTGCCGTACCTGCCGGAGGACCACCGCCGGACCTTCGTCGAGCGGGTACGCGACCTGCCGGTCCGGTGGATCGCCCAGGAGGGTGCCGGCATGGTGCCCGGCACCGGCCGGCCGTACCCCGGCGGGTGGGGCCCGTACTTCGTGCTGTCGCTCGACGGGCGTCCGCTGGCGCGCACCGCGCCGCACGGCGGCTCGATCGACTGGCTGGCCGGGGGGTGACTCAGCCCAGCGGGGGGTCGGTGTCGATGCCCCGGGCCCGCAGCGCCGACTCGACCGCCGCGCACACCGTGCGGACGACGTCCACCCGCGCCCACCGCTTGTCCTCGGCGGCCACCACGTGCCAGCGGCCGCACGGGTGGTCGGTGCGCGCGAGCATCTCCTCGACCGCCTCGGTGTACGCGGCGCGCTTCTCCCGGTTGCGCCAGTCCTCGTCGGTGAGCTTCCACGCCTTGTAGGGGTCGGCCCGCCGCGACTCGAAGCGGCGCAGCTGTTCCTCGGGGGAGAGGTGCATCCAGAACTTGACCAGGATCGTCCCCTCGGCGGCCAGCGTCGTCTCGAGATCGACGATCTCGTCGTACGCGCGGCGCCACGCCTCCTCGGACGCGAACCCCTCCACGCGCTCGACCAGCACCGGCCGTACCAGGTGCGGTCGAGCACGGCCATGCCTCCCCAGCCGGGCAGCACCGGCCAGAACCGCCACAGGAAGTGGTGCCGCTTCTCGTCGTGCGTCGGGGCGGCGAACTGGGCGACCCGGACGTGCCGCGGGTCGAGCTCGGCCACCAGCCGCTGGATCGCCCCGCCCTTGCCCGACGCGTCCCAGCCCTCGAACAGCACCAGCAGCGGCGGGCCGAGCTCACCGGAACCGATCTGGCCGCCGAGCAGGAGACGGAGGTGCACCAGCCGCTGCTGAGCCTCCTCCAGCTGCGCCCTGCCCTCCTTCTTCGACAGGGTGAGGGACAGGTCGACGTCGTCCAGGTGGCCCATCCGCCGAGCGTGCCAGGTGTCGATCAGGGTCGCGCGGTCTCGTCACCCACCAGGCCGCACTCGTGCGCCAGCACGATGGCCTGGGCCCGGTCGCGCAGGTCGAGCTTGGCGAGGATGTGCCGCACGTGGGTCTTCACCGTCGCGAGCGAGATGAACAGCTCCGCGGCGATCTCGCCGTTCGACCGCCCGGCGCCGATCAGCGCGAGCACGTCGCGCTCCCGGTCGCTCAGCGCGGCGAGCCGGTCCGGTGCGCGGGCGCGCGGGCGGCGGACGTAGGAGGCGACGAGCCGGGCGACCACCTCGGGAGCGAGGGGCATCTCGCCGGCGGCCGCGGACCGGACGGCGGCGACCAGCCGGTCGCCTCCGGCGTCCTTGAGGAGGTACCCGGCCGCCCCCGCCTGCAGGGCGCGGAACGTCAGCTCCTCCCCCTCGAAGGTGGTCAGCACGAGGACGCGGGTGGCGCAGCCCGCCGAGACGATCCGCCGGGTCGCCTCGATGCCGTCCACCTGCGGCATGCGCAGGTCCATGAGGACGACGTCCGGGCGTCGTTCGAGGACCAGCCGCACGGCCTCCTCGCCGTCGGAGGCCTCGCCCAGCACCTCGATGCCGGAGAGCTCGAGGATGAGCCGCAGGCCGTCGCGCACCAGCTGCTGGTCGTCGACCAGCACCACCGTGGTCACGGCGCCACCGGGAGGTCGAGCGGCAGCCTGGCCCTCAGCGCGTAGCCCTCGTCGGTCGGACCGGCATCGAGCCGGCCACCGAGCAGCCGCACGCGTTCCCGCATGCCCACGAGCCCGAGGCCGGACCCGGACGAGCTCCGGCGGGGGGAGGGGACGGAACGGTCGCGCGTGTTGCGGACCTCGACGACCACCTCGGCGCCGTCGGCCACCACGCGGACGTCGACCGCGTCGCCGGGAGCGTGGCGGGCGGCGTTGGTCAGGGCCTCCTGGACCAGCCGGTAGGCGGCCAGCTCGACGCTGGCGTGCGTGGGCCGGGCAGGAGGCTGGAACGTGAGGTCGACGGGGGTGCCGGCCGACCGGCACCGCGCCACCAGGTCCGGCACGTCCCGCAATCCGGGTGGGGGGTGGAGGTCGTCCTCGTCGGAGGTCCGGAGGACGCCGACGACCCGGCGCATCTCGGCGAGCGCCTCCGCCGCGGACCGCCGGATGGCCTCGACCGCTGGTGCGGCCCGTCCGGGCGCCCGTGCCAGCGCGGCGGCGGCCGCGTCCGCCTGCAGTGCGATGACGGTGACGTGGTGCCCGATGACGTCGTGCAGCTCCCGGGCGATCCGGGCCCGCTCCTCGGCGGCCGCGGCGCCCTCGGCCGCCGCCCGCTCCCGGACGAGGTCGGCGGCCAGCTCCCGCAGCCGGGCGTTCTGCGCGCGCTGGTGCGCCACGAGGCGGCCCGCCGCGGCCGGGGCCGCCACCGCCAGAGCCGATCCGATGGCCGCCTGCCAGATCTCCGGCCCGAGCAGCGTGACGACGACGCCGACGGCCACGGAGACGCCGGTGACCAGGACGATCCGCCACAGGTCGGGCACGTACGCGCCGACCGAGTAGAACGCGACACCGGCCATGACGTAGCCGAGCAGCAGGTACCCGTCGGGCGTCGGGACGGTCCACACCGCCGTGATGGCGAGGGCGGCGGTGGCGGGGGCCGTCCGCCGCCAGGCCAGCGGCACCGTGGAACCCAGGGCGACGAGGACGGACACCACCGGGTCGGCGATGGGGGCGACGGCGATCTGCGCCGCGGAGACGGCGAGGAAGGCCGCCGCGAGCACGACGTCGGACCAGACCGGTAGGGCCGGACCGCGTCGCGACTCGTCCACGAGGCGCAGCGTAGGGCGGCCCGGGCCTCCCGCCATCAGCCCGAGGGCTGAGCGCGGAAACAGCCCAGCGGTCGATGCCGACGCCGGTCCCGGCTCCCTAGCGTTCGCGGCGTCCACCGGTCACCGCCCAGGAGGGATCCCATGACCACCACCGCCGTCCGTCCCGCGACCGGGCGCAACGCCCTGCTCTACGGCACCCGCGTCCTGCTCGGTCTCTTCGGGGCCGTCAAGCTCTTCGGCACCGCGTACTTCCTGTTCTTCGCCTCCGTCGAGCAGGGTGGTGACCCCGAGGGCATCGCCGACTGGTCGGTCGGGGCCTGGTCCACGGCGCTCGCCGTCGCCTTCCTGGTCGCCGCCGTCCGCCTCGGCCGGGATCGGCGGGTGCTGCCGGCGCTCGCCGTCGTCCTGCTGGTCGACCTGGTCTTCAGCGCGGTGAAGCTGACCGCCTACGACGAGCCGGAGGCCGTCCTCTTCATGGCGGTCGACGGCGTGATCATCGCGCTGCTGGCGCTCCTCGCCCGTCGACGGCGGCGTGCTGCCTGATCCACGCGTGCATGGCGATGCCGGCGGCCACTCCCGCGTTGATCGACCGGGTGGAGCCGAACTGGGCGATCGACAGCACGCCGTCGGACTCCTCCCGTGCCTCGTCGGTCAGACCGCTGCCCTCCTGCCCGAAGAGCAGGACGCAGGCCCGGGGGAGGACGGCGGTCTCCAGCGGCACCGCGCCGGGCAGGTTGTCCACGGCCAGCACGGGCAGCCCGGCCTCGCGGGCCCAGGCGTGCAGCGCGGTGACGTCGGGATGGTGCCGCACGTGCTGGTACCGGTCGGTGACCATGGCGCCCCGCCGGTTCCAGCGCTTCTTCCCGACCACGTGCACCGCCTCGGCGAGGAAGGCGTTGGCGGTGCGCACGACGGTCCCGATGTTGAGGTCGTGCCGCCAGTTCTCGATCGCGACGTGGAAGGGGTGCCGGCGGGTGTCGAGGTCGGCGACGATCGCCTCGACCGTCCAGTAGCGGTACCTGTCGACCACGTTGCGCCGGTCGCCGTGGGCGAGCAGTTCGGGGTCCAGGCGCGGGTCCTCCGGCCACGGTCCTTCCCACGGGCCCACCCCGACCGGGTCGAGGAGGCCCTCCGGCGGGGTGAGGTCCGTCTCGGGCTGCGTCACCCGCCGCACGGTAGTGGGACCATGGACGACGCCATGACTGCCCTCCCGCTCGTCTTCGACGCCCCCCGCCGGGGCATGCCCCCGCGCCACCTCGCCGACCTCACCCGCGAGGAGGCCCGCGCGGCCGTCGCCGAGCTCGGCCAGCCGGCGTTCCGGGCCGACCAGCTCGCCCGGCACTTCTACCGCGGCGTCACCGATCCCGCGCAGATGACCGACCTGCCGGCCGCCGTCCGCGAGAGGCTCACCGAGGCGCTCCTCCCGGGGCTGCTCACCGTGGTGCGGCACCAGACCGCCGACAACGGCCGCACCCGCAAGACCCTGTGGCGGCTGCACGACGGCGCGCTGGTCGAGAGCGTGCTCATGCGCTACCCGGACCGCGCCACGGTCTGCATCTCCAGCCAGGCCGGGTGCGGCATGGCCTGCCCGTTCTGCGCGACCGGCCAGCAGGGCCTGACCCGCAACCTGTCGGCGGCCGAGATCATCGGCCAGGCGGTCGCCGCCGCCGCGGCCATGGCGAACGGCGAGCTCGACGGGGGCCCCGGCCGGCTGTCCAACGTCGTCTTCATGGGCATGGGGGAGCCGCTGGCCAACTACGCCCGCGTCCGCAAGACCCTCGACGCCCTGCTGACCCCCGCCCCGCACGGGCTCGGTCTCTCGCAGCGCTCCGTCACCGTCTCGACCGTCGGCCTGGTGCCGGCGATCCGCCGGCTCACCGAGGAGGGGCGCAACGTCACCCTCGCGGTCAGCCTGCACGCCCCCGACGACGAGCTGCGCGACACCCTCGTCCCGATCAACACCCGCTGGAAGGTCGGCGAGGTGATCGAGGCCGCCGACGCCTACGCCCGCAAGACCGGCCGCCGGTACTCGGTGGAGTACGCGCTCATCCGCGACGTCAACGACCAGCCCTTCCGGGCCGACCTGCTCGGGAAGCTGCTCGCCGGCAAGCTCGCGCACGTCAACCTGATCCCGCTGAACCCGACGCCGGGGAGCCCGTGGGACGCCAGCCCGCTGCCCGCCCAGCGGGAGTTCGTCGCCCGGCTGCGTGCGGCCGGCGTGCCGACGACGGTGCGCGACACCCGTGGCCAGGACATCGACGGCGCCTGCGGCCAGCTCGCCGCCGCCGACCAGGTGGACGGCGTTCCCAGCGTGGCGGTGCCGGTGCCGTCGGTGGAGCCGCCCGTCGAGCTGGGCGCCGAGAGCGACCAGTGACCACCACCCCCGAGGCCGAGGCGCACGAGCACAGCCACGCCGACGTCTCCGGCGGCTGGCTGCGCGCCGCCGTCTTCGGGGCGATGGACGGGCTCGTCACCAACACCGCGCTGGTGGCCGGTGTCGGCGGCGGCGGCGCGACGCCCCGGGCGATCGTCCTCGCCGGGACGGCGAGCCTGGTCGCCGGGGCGATCTCCATGGCGCTGGGCGAGTACACCTCGGTCAAGACGCAGAACGAGCAGCTCGACCTCGAGGTGGAGAAGGAGCGCCGCGAGCTCGAGCGGAACCCCGAGGGGGAGCTCGCCGAGCTGACCGAGATGCTCCGGGTGCGGGGCGTCGACGAACGGCTGGCGCGCAAGGTCGCGGTGCAGCTCTCCCGCGACCCGGAGACGGCGCTGCGGCTGCACGTCGTCGCCGAGATCGGCCTGAGCCCCGAGGACAAGCCCTCGCCCCGGGTCGCCGCCGTCTCCTCGTTCCTCACGTTCGCGACCGGCGCGGTGATCCCGCTGCTGCCCTACCTGCTCGGCGTCTCGCTGCTCTGGGCCGCGCTGCTGGCCGGTGGGATCGGGCTGTTCGCCGCCGGGGCGGTGTCGTCCCGCTTCACCCCGCGGCCGTGGTGGTTCGCCGGTGCCCGCCAGCTCCTCTTCGGCGCCGCAGCGGCCGGCATCACCTACGCGATCGGCTCCCTGATCGGCGTCTCGGTCGCCTGAGCCGGCCGGTCCGGTCGTCCCGTGGACCGGCGACGGCGGACCACGAGGGCTCCGGCGGCCCCCAGCACCAGCGCGGCGCCCAGGAGCGTCGCGGGCAGGACGACGCCCCCGGCGCCCGCCTCCCGGTCGACCGCCCGGGAGGGCGGGGGTTCGGCGACGGTGAACGGCAGGGCCTGCTCGCCGGAGGTCTCGCCGGTGAGCGTCAGGGTGTGCTCACCACCGGCCGCCGACGCGGGGATCGTCACCGGCGCCGTCACCACGCCATCGTCGTCCGCGGTGAACGCGCCCAGCTGGACCGGCGTCGAGTGCATGACCACGGTCACCCGCTCGCCCGGCAGGAAGCCGGCGTACCGCAGCACGAACGACCGTCCCGCCCGCACGGCGTCCCCCGACGCGAGCCGGGCGCAGTCCGAGCAGCCCGGCGCGGGCGCCGGGGTGGCCGCGGGGGAGTGCGACGTGTTCCCCGGCGAGGAGGTGGTCCCCGGGGAGGTGGTGGTCGCCGGCGTGCCCGACGACGGGTGCGCCGCGGCCGACTGCGGCGCCGTCGGGCGCGTCGCGGGCGGTGGCGCGGGTGCCGGCGGCGCGGCTCCGGGGCCCTTCGGCTGGCCGGGCGGTCCGCCGCCGCCCGGCTCCCACCAGTTCGGCGGGATGGGGTCCCCGACCACGGTGAACGGGACAGCCGGGTAGTCGAACTCCGCGGAGCCCAGCGAGCAACGTGCGTAGACCGAGTAGCTGCCCGGCCCCGCCATGTCGGGAAGGCGCAACGTGACCGACCACGCGCCGCCGTCCCACTCGTCGGTCTGCACCGACCCCAGGGCGTGCGTCCAGGAGCCACCCATCGGCGTGGTCTGGACGTTCACCCACCACGCCGTCCGCCCGGTGCCGCCGTAGGGGTCGTACTCCGGGTCCCAGCAGCCGGTGCCGCTGACGGTGAGGGAACCGCCGCGCTGGACCGTCGACGGCGACACGGTCGGCGGGGGTGCCGCGGAGGCCTGGTCCGCCGGCAGCAGCACGAGGGCGGCGGCCGCGGCGACGGTGAGGAGCGCGGCGAGCAGGCGAGGCATCGGGACTCCGGCGGGTACGGCGGCCCGGCACCTCCGGACCAGGCGGCACCCTATGGCCCACCCGGCTCCGAACAGGTCGTTCGCGCCGACGAGCGGGCGGGGTGTCCCCCGGAGGACGGAAGGCCGGTTCCCCGTACGGGGAACCGGCCTCCAGCGACGGTCAGGGCGTCAGCGGCTGCGCCAGGCGTTCTTCCGCCGGAACATGTCCCAGATCAGGATCAGGACCATGAGCCCGGCGATGCCGATGATCCAGAGGTCCTCCATCCGGCCCTCGTGGTTGCCGACGAGGTAGGTCAGCATCACGAGGACGGCGACCCAGGCGCCGAAGCGGCCCTTCTTGCCCGTCTCGCCGTGCCAGCCCCAGTCCTCGGGACGCTCGTGCTCGACCGGATGCGCGCCGGTGCGGACGACGGCTTCTTCGCGACCGGGCTGGCTGATCCGCTGCGTGTCACTCACGCCGTCATTCTGGCAGGAGACCGCCCCGGACACCGCGCGAGGTCGCGCGGCGCGCCTCGGGGAGGATGCAACCCGTGAGCGAACCCCGTCAGGTCACGCTGCTCGGCTCCACCGGCTCGATCGGCCGGCAGGCGATCGCGGTCGCCCGCCAGAACCCCGGGCGGCTGCGGATCACCGGGCTGGCCGCCGGGGGAGGGGACGTCGCGCTGCTCGCCGAGCAGGCGCTGGCCCTCGGCGTCCGCACCGTGGCCGTGGCGCGCGCGACCGCCGCGCAGGACCTGCAGCTGGCGTTCTACGCCGCCGCCTCCCAGCGTGGCTGGTCGAAGGGGGAGTTCGCGCTGCCGGAGATCCTGGCCGGCCCGCGCGCCGCCGAGGAGCTGGCGGCCCGACCGGCCGACGTCGTCCTCAACGGCATCACCGGCTCGATCGGACTGGGGCCGACCCTGTCGGCGCTGCACGCCGGCCGCACCGTGGCACTGGCGAACAAGGAGTCGCTGATCGCGGGGGGAGACCTGGTCCTGCGGGCGGCGGCGCCCGGCCAGCTGGTGCCCGTCGACTCCGAGCACTCGGCCCTGGCCCAGTGCCTGCGCGGCGGCACCCGGCAGGAGGTGGCCCGGTTGGTGCTCACCGCCAGCGGTGGGCCCTTCCGCGGCCGCACGGCCGAGGAGCTCGCCGACGTCACCGTCGAGGAGGCGATGGCCCACCCGACGTGGGACATGGGGCCGGTCATCACGATCAACTCGGCGACGCTGGTGAACAAGGGCCTCGAGCTCATCGAGGCGCACCTGCTCTTCGGCGTCCCGTACGCCGACATCGACGTCGTCGTCCACCCGCAGTCGATCGTGCACTCGATGGTCACCTTCGCCGACGGCGCGACGATCGCCCAGGCCAGCCCGCCGGACATGCGGCTGCCCATCGCGCTGGCGTTGGCCTGGCCCGACCGGCTGCCCGAGGTGCAGCCCGCACTCGACTGGTCGGCGGCCAGCACCTGGGAGTTCATGCCGCTCGACGAGGTCGCCTTCCCCGCCGTCCGGCTCGCGCGGCTGGCCGGCGAGGCCGGTGGCGTCGTCCCGGCGCTCTACAACGCCGCCAACGAGGAGGCGGTCGCCGCTTTCGTGGCGGGTCGCCTCTCGTTCCGGGGCATCGTGGACCTCGTCGCGCGTACCCTCGACGACGCGCCGGACCTCGGCGCCCCCACCTGCGTCGAGGACGTCCTGGCGGCGGAGAAGTGGGCCCGGGAGCACGCCCGGGGCGTCATCGCCGGAGGCTGACACTGAGCGGGTTGCTGCTGACCGTCCTCGGGATCGTCGCCTTCGCGATCGGCCTGCTGTTCTCCATCGGCTTCCACGAGTTCGGCCACTTCTTCTGGGCGCGGAAGTTCGGGATGCGCGTCCCGCAGTTCATGGTCGGCTTCGGGCCGACGGTCTTCTCCCGCCGGCGGGGCGAGACCGAGTACGGCATCAAGGCGATCCCGCTCGGCGGCTACATCCGCATCGTCGGCATGATCCCGCCCGCCGAGGAGAACGAGAGCAAGCGCGCCACCCGCATGCGCAGCTTCATCGCCGAGGTGCGCGGTCAGGCGCTCGACGACGTGCTGCCCACCGACGGGGACCGGGTCTTCTACAAGAAGCCCTGGTGGCAGCGGGTCATCGTGATGTTCGCGGGACCGCTGAACAACCTCGTGCTCGCGGTCCTCTTCTTCACCATCGTGCTCACCGCGTTCGGCGTCCCGGAGCCGTCGACCACCCTGGACCGGGTTCCGGGCTGCGTCCTGCCGGCCGGCGCCGCCACCGCCACCGCCGAGGACCCCTGCGCCGAGCCGATCGTCCTGAGCGGGGCCGACGCCGGACAGGCGTGCGAGGAGGGGACGCCGAACTGCGGCCTGCCCGAGCCCAGCCCCGCCGCCAAGGCCGGGCTGCGACCGGGCGACACCATCGTCGCCATCGACGGCGAGCCCGTCTCCCAGGAGACCGAGGTCGGCTGGGCGCAGATCCAGCGCACCATCCAGCAGAGCCCGGACGAGCCGGTGGTCTTCACCATCGAGCGGGACGGCGACGAGCGCGACCTGACCGTGACGCCGATCGAGAACACCGTCTACGCCTCCGCCGAGGGCACCGAGACGAAGGTGGTCGGCTACGTCGGCATCGGGCCCACCCAGCCCTACGTGCAGCAGTCGGTCACCGAGGTGCCCGCCTTCCTCGGGAACTACGTGGTGCAGGCCGTGGACCGGCTCACCGAGATCCCGCAGAAGATCCCGGCGCTGTTCCGGGCGGCGTTCCTCGGCGAGGAGCGCGATCCGCAGGGACCCATCGGCGTCGTGGGGGTGGGGCGCATCTCCGGCGAGATCTTCGCCCTGGACCAGATCACCACCACCGAGAAGATCAGCACGTTCTTCCAGCTGCTGGCCGGCGTGAACCTGGTGCTCTTCCTGTTCAACCTGCTGCCGATCTACCCGCTCGACGGCGGCCACGTCGCGGGTGCGCTGTACGAGAAGGCCCGCTCCAGCGTGGCCCGGTTGCGCGGCAAGCCCGATCCGGGGCCGTTCGACATCGCCCGGCTGATGCCGGTCGCCTACGTCGTCGCCGGGCTCTTCCTGGCGCTGTCGGCGCTGCTGTTCGTCGCCGACATCGTCAACCCGATCACCCTCGGATAGCGCTCCCGGCCGACGTCACAGCCGTGCCACCGGCACGTTCGCGGCGGCGGGGGATACTGGCTGTCATGGCGATCCCCGTCGGCCTCGGCATGCCCGCTGCCCCTCCGCCCGTCCTCGCCCCCCGTCGCAAGACGCGTCAGCTCGACGTGGGTGGCGTCGGCGTCGGCAGCGACTTCCCGGTCAGCGTGCAGTCGATGTGCACGACCAAGACCGCCGACATCAACGCGACCCTGCAGCAGATCGCCGAGCTGACCGCCTCCGGGTGCCAGATCGTGCGCGTCGCCGTCCCGGACACCGACGACGCCGAGGCGCTGCCCATCATCGCGAAGAAGTCGCAGATCCCGGTCATCGCCGACATCCACTTCCAGCCGCGGTACGTGTTCGCCGCGATCGACGCCGGCTGCGCGGCGGTCCGCGTGAACCCCGGCAACATCAAGAAGTTCGACGACAAGGTCGGCGAGATCGCGAAGGCGGCCAAGGACGCCGGCATCCCGATCCGGATCGGCGTCAACGCCGGGTCGCTCGACAAGCGTCTCCTGGCCAAGTACGGCAAGGCGACGCCGGAGGCCCTGGTCGAGTCGGCGCTCTGGGAGTGCTCGCTGTTCGAGGAGCACGACTTCCGCGACATCAAGATCTCGGTCAAGCACAACGACCCGGTGGTCATGGTGCGCGCCTACGAGCTGCTGGCGGCGCAGTGCGACTACCCGCTGCACCTCGGCGTCACCGAGGCCGGCCCGGCGTTCCAGGGCACGATCAAGTCGGCCGTGGCGTTCGGTGCCCTGCTGAGCCAGGGCATCGGCGACACCATCCGCGTCTCCCTCTCCGCGCCGCCCGCGGAGGAGGTCAAGGTCGGCAACCAGATCCTCGAGTCGCTCAACCTCCGTCAGCGCGGCCTGGAGATCGTCAGCTGCCCGTCCTGCGGCCGGGCCCAGGTCGACGTCTACAAGCTGGCCGACGAGGTCACCGCCGGGCTCGAGGGCATGGAGGTGCCGCTGCGCGTGGCGGTCATGGGCTGCGTCGTCAACGGGCCCGGCGAGGCCCGCGAGGCCGACCTCGGCGTCGCCTCCGGCAACGGCAAGGGGCAGATCTTCGTCAAGGGCGAGGTCGTGAAGACCGTGCCGGAGTCCCAGATCGTCGAGACCCTGATCGAGGAGGCCATGCGCATCGCCGCCGAGCAGACCGACGCCGGGACGCCCTCCGGCCCGCCGGTCGTCTCCGTCAGCTGACCGGCGTGCTCCGGACGCCCACCGCCCGGCTGCTCGACGAGACCGACGAGCGCGCCGTCGCCGAGCTGCTGGCCACCGACCCGGTGGCCACGTGCTGGCTCGCCGGGCGGGTGGAGGCCGTGGGCACCGGCCCCGCGGCCCTGGGCGCGCCGCTGTGGGGCTTCGGCAGCGGCCGGTCGCTCGAGGGCGTGTGCCTCGCGGGCGCGAACCTGATCCCCTTCACCCTGCCGGGCTCGGAGCGGGCGGCCGCCGGCGCCTTCGCCGAGCGGGCCCGCCGCGCCGGCCGCCGGTGCAGCACGATCGTCGGCCCGGCCCGCGCGGTCGCTCCCCTGTGGGAGCTCCTGGCCCCGCACTGGGGGCCGGCGCGCGACCTCCGGCCGCGCCAGCCGCTGCTCGCCATCGACGGCCCGCCCGCCGTCGCCGCCGAGCCCCGCGTGCGGCCGGTCCGGCCCACCGAGCTCGACACGCTGTTGCCGGCCGCGGTCGCGATGTTCACCGAGGAGGTCGGGGTCAGCCCCCTGCGCCTCGACGGTGGCGCCGGCTACCGCGCGCGCCTGTCCGAGCTGGTGCGGGCCGGTCGGTCACTCGCCTGGATCGAGCACGGCGAGGTCGTCTTCAAGGCCGAGATCGGGGCCGTCTCGCGGGCCGCCTGCCAGGTGCAGGGCGTGTGGGTCGCGCCGTCGCACCGAGGACGGGGCATCGGCGCCGCCGGGACCGCCGCCGTCGTCGAGTACGCCCGCACCACGATCGCCCCGGTCGTCAGCCTCTACGTCAACGACTTCAACTCCGCCGCCCGGGCGGCCTACCAGCGGGTCGGATTCCAGGAGATCGGGCTCTACGCCAGCGTGCTGTTCTGATCCCGTCGGCCCCATCTGGGAGGCTGGCGCGGTGCCGCAGTTGACACGCTCCCGCCGCGCTCCCGCCCTGCTCACCGCGCTGGCTCTCGTGGCCGTGCCCGGTCTCGCCGCCTGCTCCGGCAGCTCCGAGGACGAGGTCCGGACGGCGGCCGAGCAGTTCCTCGACGCGTGGGCCGGCGGGGACACCGCCGCCGCGGCCCGCGCGACCACCGACCCGGACGCCGCCACCGCGCTGCTCGAGCAGACCGCCGGCGACCTGCCCGGGGCCGCGCTCGCGCACGAGGTCGGCACGGTCAGCGTCGACGGCGGCGAGGCCACCGTGGCGTGGACGGCCACCTGGGACCTCGAGGCGGCCCCCGAGTGGACGTACGACGCCACGCTGCGGCTGCGGGAGGGCGACGACGAGTGGCAGGTCGTCGCGGAGCCGGCGCTCGTGCACCCCGAGCTGGGGGAGGGGCAGCACCTCGAGCTGACCCGCGTGCTGCCCGACCGCGCCCCGATCACCGACGCGGCGGGCGCACCGCTGTTCACGCCCACCGAGGTCGTCAACGTGGGCGTCGACCCCGCCCAGGTGACCGACCTGCCGTCGCTGGCCGCGGGGCTGTCGGCGGCCACCGGCATCGCGGCCGACGAGATCGTCGCCGACGTCCAGGCGGCACCGCAGGGGCAGTTCGTCCCGGTGATCACGCTGCGCCGTCCCGACTTCGAGGCGATCCGCGCCCAGGTCTTCGACCTGCCCGGCGCGGTGTTCCCGACGAGCACCCGCCAGCTCGCACCCACCGCGCGCTTCGCCGAGGCGCTGCTCGGCCGGGTCGGCGGCGCGACCGCCGAGACCATCGAGGAGTCCGCGGAGGAGGACGGCACTCCGCGCTACGCCGCCGAGGACCAGCTCGGCCTGTCCGGGCTGCAGCGGGCGTTCCAGGTCGAGCTCGCCGGCACGGCGGGTTTCACGGTCCGCGTCGTGAGCACCGAGGAGGGCACCTCGGACGCCGGCGTCGAGGTCGGCTCGGTGGAGCCGCAGCCCGGCACGCCGGTGCAGACCCCGCTGGTGCCGGCGATCCAGAACGCCGCCGACGCCGCCGTCGCCGGGCAGCCGCTGCCGACCCACCTCGTCGTCGTCCGACCCGGGACCGGCGAGATCCTGGCGGTGGCGTCGAACGAGCAGGCCAACGCCGGGAACGCGCTCAGCGGTCAGTTCCCGCCCGGATCGAGCTTCAAGACCATCAGCGGCACCGCCCTGCTGTCGACCGGGACCCTCACGCCGGACACCCCGGTCGCGTGCCCCGGCACCACGGTCGTGGACGGCCGGGAGTTCGAGAACCAGGACCAGTTCGACCTCGGCACGGTGCCCTTCCGCGAGGCCTTCGCCGAGTCGTGCAACACGACCTTCATCCAGCAGGCGCTCGAGCTGCCCGACGGCGCGCTGGCCGATGCCGCGGCCGCCTACGGGATGGGGTCGGACTGGCAGCTCCCCGTGGACGTCTTCGGCGGCAGCGTGCCCACCGACAGCACCGGCACCACGAAGGCGGCCGACGCGATCGGCCAGGGCGAGGTGCTGGCGAGCCCCGCCCAGATGGCCCTGGTCGCCGCCGGCATCGCCAGCGGCACCCCGGCCGCGCCGGTCGAGGTCGTGGGCGCCGAGCCCGCCGGACCGGCCCCCGCCGGTCCCGGCCAGCCCGTGCTCGACGCCCTGCGCCCGCTGATGCGCCAGGTCGTGCTCACCGGCACGGCCACCGCGCTGGCCGACCGGGGCGAGGTGTACGGCAAGACCGGGACGGCCGAGTTCGGCGGCAACACCCCGCCGGACTCGCACGGCTGGTTCGTGGGCTACCAGCTCGGTGGTCCCCAGGGCGACATCGCGTTCGCCGTCCTCGTCGAGGCCGGGCAGTCCAGCAGCGTCGCCGTCGGCGTCACCGACGCGTTCCTGGGCGCCCTCTAGGCGAAGCGGAAGGACACCGCGTCGCGCCGGGCGTAGCGGCGGCGGGTCAGCGCCACCATCACCCGGAAGGCCTGGCCCACCGACCGGTAGGCCGTCTCGAGCTGGTCGCGGTCGAGGCCGTCGGCCACCCACGGCACGAGGAACATCAGGTCGCGGGCGCTCTTGCCCTCGCCGGCCGCCTTCTCGACCCGCTCCCAGCCCTCCTCGGACAGCAGGGACTGCACCAGCGGCAGGGCGTCGCGCTCCTCGTGGCCCATGTGGTCCGACAGCGTGTCGCGGGCGGTCGCCGTGCACTCCGCGAGCCGGTCGCGCGTCGCGGCGTCCGGGCGGTCCGCCATCGCGGCGAAGCCCTCGGCGCAGGCGGCCAGCATCGGGTCGATCACCGCGTGCTCCGACTCCATCGCCTCGAGCGTGGCGCGGCCGTCGGCGTCACCCGCGGCGTCGACGAGGTCGAGCAGCTGGGGCCACAGGACGTCGTCCTCGGTGGTGTGGTGGTGGTGGAGGATCCCGCTGAACTGCTCCCAGCGCACTGCCAGCGCCCGCCACACCCCGGCCTCCTCGACCGGGGTGCTGCGCGCCGCCGCGGCGAAGTTCCGCAGGTCGCGGCGGAAGGCGTGGTGGGCCAGGTACATGCCGTTGAGGTCCAACGGGCCCTCGGCCACGTGCGCCTGGCCGGGCAGGTCCAGCAGCGATCGCGCGGCCGGCCGGGCGGAGGTGGGGGTGGGGGTGGGGGTGCTCATCGGGACGGGTCCTCTCCTGCGGGCTCTGCCGGGGACCTGTCGTCACCCGGTTCGCACGGAAGAGTCGGACCGGATACTTGCGGCCTGCTTGAGCCCCGCTGGGACGCCTAGTCGGCGGGGAGGCCGGGCAGCGCCCGGGTCACCGGGGACTGGCCCGCGGTGGCCCGCCACCCCACGGCCCGCACCTCGGCCGCCGTGAGGGCGCCCACCGCCAGCTCGCGGGTGCTGCGCTCCACCGACTGGTCCAGGACCCGCACCCACGCCGCCGTGACGCCGTCCTCGAGCACGACGGCCAGCGCGGCCGCGTCCGCCGGGGACAGGACCGGGAACGGCAGGGCGTACCCGCCTTCCGCGCCGACGGGCTCCGCGCCGCGGTCGGTCAGGAGCGTGATCACGCGGTCGCGGACGTCGCGGTGCGCCACCTCCGACGTCTGGGCGAGCGGCTGCGAGCGGGCGTCGAGCGCGGCTCCCACCACTCCGTAGCCCCAGACGGCGGCGTGCTCGGCGGCGAGGGCCGCGTCGAGCGCCGAGTTCTCGGTGCGCTCGTCCAGCGAGCCCGAACCCTCGTCAGCCATGGTGCGTCCCCGTCATGCCAGTCTCCCGTCCTGCCCCGCCAGCCCGGCGGCGATCGATCCCAGCAGCGCGGCCCGCGCGCCCGACTGGTCGATGCAGGCCGCGGCATGCGAGGCGGCCGCGGCCGCCACCTGACCGCGCAGCCAGGCGCGGGTCTCGGGCGCAGGGGGTGCCCCGCCCGCGGGCGTCGCCGTGGACGTCGGGTTCCCGGGCGCGGCCGCGCGGAGGCGGGCCAGCTGCTCGTCGGCCTGGGCGGCCAGGTCGGCGACCTCGGCGGCCAGGGCCGGGTCGGCCGCGCCGGCCGCGACGAAGGCCGACACCACGGCCTCCTGCACCGCGACCTGGGCGCTCAGCCCGTCGGCCTGCTCGCCGGTCACCTGCTCCCGCTCGTCGGCCGCCGGTGACGTGCACCCGGCCGCGGCGAAGGCCACGCCCGCCGCGGAGACCGCCAGCAGGGTGCGCCGGGAGAAGCCGCGGGGGTGGGAGGGGAGGGCGGCAGACATCGTCGTCATTCTCGCAGCCGGGACGCCGCGGGGCCGGTAGTGCGGCCAGGCGCGTCCGCCCCGCGGGGACCGCCCGCCCCTCCGGTCCCACCCGGGCGGGTCGGTGCGCGGTCGGGGCGCCGACGACGGGGCGGTAACCTGACGTCTTCCCCTCCCCTCGGGCCCGACCAGCGCCGAAGGCCGGTCGGCGCCGGTCCGGAGGGGTATGGCGATCCGCACGAGGCGGCCGCCCGAGCCCGGAGGAGGAGACCGTGTCCACCTCTCACGGCACCCAGCGCACCGATCCGGCCACCGCCCGCCTCACGGGCTGGATCCAGCCCGTCGTCGGTGCGGCCGGGTACGACCTGGAGGAGCTGACGGTCACGCCGGCCGGGCGCCGCAGCGTCGTCCGCGTGGTCGTCGACCGCGACGAGGGCGTGACCCTCGACGACATCGCCGAGGTCAGCCGCGCGGTCTCCGACGTGCTCGACCAGAACGACGACGGCATGGGCCGCACCCCGTACGTGCTCGAGGTGACCAGCCCGGGGGTCGACCGTCCGCTCACCGAGCAGCGCCACTGGCGGCGCAACACCGGCCGCCTGGTCAGCGTCGTGGCCGGGCCCGCGGGGCGCACCGAGCAGCTGACCGGCCGGGTCACCGCCGTGGACGACGCCGGCGTGACGATCGCCGTCGAAGCGCCCGGGAAGCCGGGGGCGAAGACGCGGCCCCCGACGCCGCGGACCGTGCCGTGGGCCGAGCTCGGGGCCGGCCGCGTCCAGGTGGAGTTCGGCCGGGCGGCCGCCGACGAGGACCACGCCGAGGACCCGGCGGACGACGACTTCGAGCAGGACGACGCGCCGCAGGCGCGAGGAGGAGCACAGTGAACATCGACGTCACCGCGCTCAAGGCGGTGGAGCGGGAGAAGGGGATCCCCGCCGACACGGTGATCGAGGCCATCGAGACGGCGCTGGTGACCGCCTACCGGCACGCCGACGGTGCCGCCAAGCACGTCCGCGTGCACGTCGACCGCAAGAGCGGCGAGGTCGCCGTCCTCGCTCAGGAGCTCGGCCCGGACGGCGAGGTCGTCCGCGAGTGGGACGACACCCCCACCGACTTCGGCCGGATCGCGGCCAGCACCGCCAAGCAGGTCATCGTCCAGCGGCTGCGCGACGCCGAGCACGAGCAGACCTTCGGCGAGTACTCCGGCAAGGAGGGCGACATCGTCAGCGGCATCGTGCAGGCGCACGACCGCCGCAACGTGCAGGGCACGGTCCTCATCGACATCGGCAAGGTGGAGGCGGTCCTCCCGCCGGCCGAGCAGGTGCCGGGCGAGCAGTACACCCACGGCAGCCGCATCAAGGCCTACGTGGTCTCCGTGGCCCGCACCTTCCGCGGCCCCCAGGTCACCGTCTCCCGGACCCACCCGCACCTGGTGCGCAAGCTCTTCGCCCTCGAGGTGCCCGAGGTCGCCGACGGCAGCGTCGAGATCGTCGCGGTCGCCCGCGAGGCGGGGCACCGCTCGAAGATCGCCGTCCGGACGTCGGTGCCGGGGCTGAACGCGAAGGGTGCCTGCATCGGCCCGATGGGCCAGCGGGTGCGCAACGTGATGAGCGAGCTGCACGGCGAGAAGATCGACATCGTCGACTGGTCCGACGATCCGGCGACGTTCGTCGCGTCGGCGCTGAGCCCGGCACGGGTGACCAGCGCGCGGGTCGTCGACGCCCAGGCGAAGGCCGTCCGGGTGGTCGTGCCGGATTTCCAGCTGTCGCTGGCGATCGGCAAGGAGGGCCAGAACGCCCGCCTCGCCGCGCGCCTGACCGGCTGCCGGATCGACATCCGCAGCGACGCGCAGCCCGAGGACGAGGCCGCAACCCCCTCGCCGGGGGTGGGCCGCCCGCCGCTGCGGTCCGGGGCTCCGGCTCCCTCGTCGGGGGGACGTCCCACCGGGCACCGCCCGCCACCCCGGCGTGCGGAACATCCCGGCCCCGCCACGCGCTAGAGTGCAGGGTGGCCGAAACGTCGGAGCCGGTGCGCACATGCGTGGGATGCCGGCAACGCGCTCCGGTCAGTGATCTGCTGCGCGTCGTCGTCCGGTCGGGGGCCCTGGTCCCGGACCCGCGGCGGCGGCTCCCCGGTCGGGGAGCGTCGGTGCACCCCACCCCGGAGTGCCTGCACGCAGCGGAGCGACGCCGGGCCTTCCCGCGGGCGCTGCGATGCAGCACCCCGCTGGAGGCCGGTCCGCTCCGGGAGCACGTCCTCGGCACCTCGTCCTGAGGGGCCGGGCGCGATCCGGATCGGGCACCAGCAGTTCTCAGTCGGGCCGGCACCAGGTCGGTCCGCACGTCGACAGGACACCGTCGGATGACTCAGCCGTGAAGTTCTCACGATGACCATGCGCCACTAACGACGAGGTCGAGCGGGCAAGCCGCCGGCCTCACCAAGAGGAGACCCGTGCCAGGCAAAGCCCGCGTACACGAACTCGCCAAGGAGTTCGGTGTCGACAGCAAGACCGTGCTCGCCAAGCTCAAGGAGCAGGGCGAGTTCGTGAAGTCCGCGTCCTCCACCGTCGAGGCCCCCGTGGCCCGGCGGCTCCGCGAGGCGCTGGGCGCCAGCACCGGCGACGGCGCCGCGGCCCCGGCCGCCAAGCCGGCGCCCAAGCCCGCCGCCCGCC
>SPQJ01000028.1 GCA_004570425.1 Bacillus sp. AZ43 | reverse complement strand
CACGCGGCCGCCCGCCGGGCGGCGGTCAGGTCGGCGACGGCGGCGCGCAGTCCCGCCGCGGCGTCCGGGTCGGGGGCGGCGGCGTCCACCCGCTCGTCGAACCGCGCCTGCTCGTACCGGAGCAGGCGGTCGGCCCGGCGCTGCAGGTCCTCCCGGGCGCGGTCGGCCAGCGACCGGACGGCGGCGTCGCCGAAGACCGCCTCCAGGACCCGCTGGCCGACGATGGTGGTGCCACCCGCCACCGCGACCTCGCCGCCGAGCAGGCCGCCGGTCGAGGCGAAGACGGCGATCATGACCGCGGCACCGGCGCCGTTGATCCCCCAGGACAGGAGGCGGGCCCGGGACCGCTTGTCCGCCCCCTGGTCGCGGACCAGGTCGAGGACCGCACCCTGCCAGTCGCGCACCTGCGCCGCGGCCGCCTCCGGGAAGTCGGGCGAGACCTGCTCGAGGTCCCGCTCGTCGCCGGCGAGCAGCGCCGTCCCCCCGGGCAGCGAGCGCCACGCGGTCACCGTCCGCTCGGCCGCGCGCTCCGCCTCGGCCCGCAGCAGCCGCTCCACGCTGCTCTCCAGGGCGTCCTGCAGCCCCTCGACCGGTGCGGGCCGGCCGGTGAACGCGCTCACCACGCGGTCGCGCAGCCGGCCGACCTGGCCCTGCAGGGCCCGCATCCACTCGCCGGTGCCGACGAACTCCTGCCAGCGGGCCAGCACCTCGCCGCGGAGCACCGTCCCGCTGCGCACGCCGTCGTCGATGCCGTCGTAGGCGGCGGTGTACGCGGCCGCGACCGCGGCCCGGAGCGCCTCCCCCGCGACGGTCTGCTCGTCGACGACGGCGGCCACCGCCGACACCCGCTGCTCGAGGCTGTCCAGCGCCCCGGTCAGGGTCTGGCGGACGACGGCGGCTCGGGCCCCCTGGTCGGCCGCCAGCTCGTGCAACCACGCCCGCAGCGGTCCCACCTGGCCCTCGGGCAGACGCCCGTCGGCCAGCGGGCCCTCCTCGACGACGAACAGCCGCGCGCCCGCCAGCCCGGCCCGCCGCAGCATGGCGGCGAGGTCGGCGGCCACCTCGCCGGCCGCCTCCGGCGGGACCCGGTCCAGGACGACGGCCAGCGCCGTCCCCCGTTCCTGCGCCTGGCGCAGGACGTCCCACGGGACGGCGTCGGCGTAGCGGGCCGCCGTGGTGACGAAGACCCACAGGTCCGCGGCGGCCAGCAGCTGGCCGGCCAGCTCGCGGTTGGACTCGACGACGGAGTCGACGTCGGGGGCGTCGATGAGCGCCAGCCCGGGCGGCACGTCGTCCCGCGCCACGACCTGGACGGTGCCCGGACCACCGGGGCCGCCGGTGACGCGGGCGAGGCCGGGCAGGACGCGGTCGCCGGCGAACGCGGCGGCGTCGGCCCGCGCGCAGACCAGCACGGGGGCCCGCGTGGTCGGCCGGAGGACGCCCGCCGTGGTGACCGGGCTGCCACCCACCAGGCTGTTCACCAGCGTGGACTTGCCGGCTCCGGTGGAGCCACCGACGACGGTCAGCAGCGGGGCGTCGAGGTCACCCAGCCGCGGGAGCAGGTAGTCGTCGATCTGGTCGCGGACGGCGCGGGCCGTCCGCCGGGCGTCGTCGCGACCCGCGGTCGCCAGCCCCAGCGGCGTCGTGGCCAGCCGGTCGCGCAGCGCCGCGAGGGCGTCGGGCAGCCGGAGGGTCGGAGCGCTCACACGGAGAGAACTGCCCCGCAGGCCGGTGCGCTACCCCCGAGTTGCCCGCGAGCCGCCCCGCGGCGACTACCCCCGCAGGCCGGGCGGGGCGTCGTCGGCCTTGCGGGCCCGCTCCTCGCGCAGCGCCTGGAACACCCGCTTGCGGACGCGGTCCTGGTCCTTCTCCTGCAGGTTCAGGAAGCGGATGGACATGACCCAGTGGGCGCCGCGCGCCTGCGTCCGCACCACCTCGGCCTTGGTGCGGATGACACCGTCCTCGAGCTCGACCGTGAGGTCGAGCTTCATGCCGGCCTCGGGCGGAGCACCCAGACCCTGGAACTCGGCACGGAGGCCGGCCTCGCTGATGTCCGCGGTCTCGCCCCGGAGCTCGATCGCGGAGTACTCGGCGATCACCGGGACGGTGATCCGGCCGCGCACCGCCTTGCGTCGCTGGCTGATCTCGGCGGGACCCGTCGCGCGCAGCCGCCAGCGGACGACGGCGCCGGACTCGACGTCGGTGACCTCCGCCGGGAGCGACCGCTGGGAGTCCTCCGACGTCCAGAAGACCTCGACCGCGTCGCCGACCTTGACCACGACCTGGTCGACGAACTCGCTGACGGACGGCCGCACCGTGACGTGGCCGTCGTGCACGACCTCCACGCGCGAGCTCACCGAGACACCGCGGCCGGTCAGCGTGATCTCGGCCTCGGTCTGCTCCTCCGGGTGGTCCACCCCGGGAACGCCTGTCATGGGTCCTCTCCGATCTGTACCGCGGAGCACCCCGGGCCGTCCGGCCCGGTCCGCACCCCGCGGTGGGGACGGTAACTCGCGCGCCGCGGCACGCTCACGCCGCCCGCCCCGACGCGCCGCACGGCGTCACCGCGCGGACGCAACTCATTGTCATCGATCGTGGACGTGGAGTGATGACGGCGCGACCGTCGGCCACCCGGAAGGGGCAGGGCCGGGTCAGCGGTCCTTGCGGGCGTTGAAGCTGCTGACGAAGTCCCGCAGGCTCCGGGTCGGCCGCAGCCACGCCCCGTCCGGCGGCAGCGCGTCGAGCCGCACCCGGTCCAGCGGCTCCACGAACGCACCCGGGACGTCCTCGATGTCGATGAACTCGAGCAGCTCGGAGCTGATCGCGTAGCCGGCGACCTCGCTGAAGGCCACGACCACGACCTGGACGCCCTCGCGGACCAGGCGCTCCAGCGGCTCGGCGAAGTTCCGCCCGTCGCCGGAGAACACCACCAGCCGGCGCAGCCGGTGGCTGTGCTGGCGCACGGCGATGTGGTCGAGCATGTCCTGGTCGATGTCGTCGTCGGGCTGCGACTTGGGCCGCGCGAACACCGAGTAGCCGAAGCCGCGGAGCGCCTCCACCCAGCGCTGCAGCGTCCCCGGCTGCGGGGGGATGTTGGCGAAGACGCACGCCTCGACGTCGGGCGCGTCGGGCAGCGTGGGGTCGCCGGCCCCCTCGACGAACCAGGCGGCGATGGCGTCGAACCGCGGGCGGGACGCCGCGGTCGGCCGCGCCCCGATGACCGTCGACAGGGTCATGTCGATGTTCGGGGCGTCCCAGATGAGCAGGTCGAGCGCCGGTCGCTGCCGGCCGTCCTCCGCCGCCGCGGCGGGGAGGGCCGTGGTGCCGGCGGGCGCCGGCTCCTCGTCGGTGAGGGTGGCGAGTTCGGCGTCGAGACTGTCGGGCACGGGTGCAGTCTGCCGCGCCCGCGGCGGCCCCGCCGGGGCGGTCGCCCGGCGCCCCGTCCGGCGGCCGATCACCCGGCGCGGGAGGCGGCGGACCCGGCGATGGCGAGCGCGCAGAGGTCCCCGCCGGCCGCCTGGACCGACCGGACGAACCGGGGGACCTCCTCGGCCGGCATGGGCTGACCGAGCAGCCAGCCCTGGCCGTGGTCGCAGCCGGCCGCCCGCACCATCCGCAGGTGCTCGGGGGTCTCGATGCCCTCCGCCACGGACTTGATGCCCAGGGTCCGGGTCAGCTCGACGATGGCGGTGAGGACGGCGCCGGTCTCCCCCGCGACGGCGCGCTCGGCCGCGTTGAGCAGGGAGCGGTCGATCTTCAGCGTGCCGATCGGCAGGGCGAAGAGCTGGGCCAGGGAGGACCAGCCGGTGCCGAAGTCGTCGATCGCGACCCGGACGCCGAAGCTGCGCAGCACGGTCAGCTGGTCCTCGGCGCGGGTGGGGTCCTCGGCCACGCTCGTCTCGGTCAGCTCCAGCACCAGCTGGTCGGCCGGCAGGCCGGAGTCGCGCAGCGCCGTCCGGACGTCGCGCACCAGGGTCTCCGCCGAGAAGTGGCGGGCGCTCACGTTCACCGACATCCGCAGCGGCAGGCCCTGCTCGGCCCACTCGGCGGCCTTGCGGGTGGTCTCGCGCAGCAGCCACCGCGTGATCGGGATGACCTGGCCGGTCTCCTCCGCCACCGACAGGAAGGAGTCCGGCGGGAGCAGCCCCCGCTCGGGATGCTGCCAGCGGACCAGCGCCTCGACGCCCTCGACCTCGCCGGTGTCCAGGCGGACCACCGGCTGGTAGTGGACGACGAGCTGGTCGATGGCGTCCCCGCGCAGGCGGGTCGCCACCTCCAGCCGCCAGCGCGCGGCCTCCCGGAGCCCGGGCGAGAACAGGTGCACGCGGTCCCGGCCGGAGCTCTTGGCGGCGAACATCGCCGCGTCGGCGTCGCTGAGCAGCTGGTGCGGGTCCCGGACGTCGGGCCGCGACACGGCCACGCCGATGCTCGCCGACAGCGGCACGGAGATGCCGGACGCGGTGAAGGGGGACGTGAACGTCGACTGCAGGCGGAACGCCAGGGCGGCCGCCTCGGCCTGGTCGCACTCGCGGGCGAGGACGACGAACTGGTCCCCGCCGAGCCGCCCCACGGCGTCCCCGGGCCGGACCTGCTCGGCCAGCCGCTCCCCCACCTGCCGCAGCAGCCGGTCGCCCAACTGGTGGCCCAGCGAGTCGTTGACGGTCTTGAACCCGTCGAGGTCGAGGACCAGCAGCGCCGTTCCCGGGGCGCCGGGCGCGCCGACCGCCAGCGCGTCGGCGGTCATGTCGAGCAGCGTCGCGCGGTTGGGCAGACCGGTGAGCTCGTCGTGCCCGGCCTTCCAGGCCAGCGCCTGCTCGCCGCGCACCCGCTCCGTCACGTCGGTGTGGGTCACCACGACGCGCCGCGAGGACGGGACCCGGGCCGCCTGCAGGTGGAACCACCTCGCGAACGACCCGAGCTGCGTCGCGTACTCGTGGTCGAAGGAGCCCGGCGGGTCGGACGGGTCCTCGGCCTGCAGCCGCGTGATGCCCGCGGCGATCGCGGCGTGGTGGCCGGAGGTGAGACCGCGGGCCATGCAGTCGAGGTACAGGTCGCCCACGCCGCCCGGCTCGACACCGCCGCTGCGCAGGAGCTCGCCGTCGGCGACCCAGGCACGGTTGGTGACCAGGATCCGGCCACCCTCGTCGACCAGCACGGTGGCCGACGGCAGGGCCTCGAGGACGGCCGTCAGCTCGCGGAGCGCGGCCTCGCGTTCCAGGTCGGCGCGGCGCCGCGCGTCGACGTCGCGGAGCAGCACGGCGACGCCGTCCGGGTCCGGGAACGCCCGGACCTCGTACCAGCGGTCCTGCGGCTCGTAGTAGTACTCGAACTGGCGGGGCCGCCCCTCGTCGAGCACCTCACGGACCTGCTCCTGCGCGATCGACCCCTTGATCGCGGGGAAGAGATCGATCGCGCGACGACCGAGCAGCTCCGCGGCCCGGTGCTCGAGCAGGACCTCGGCCGCGGCGTTGAGGTACGTGAACCGGCCGTCGGTGTCGAGGCGGTAGACCGCGTCGGGGACGCCGGCCAGCACGTCGGACCCCTCGGGGAGAGGGCCGTCGCCGACTGGGTGCACGCTGCCCGCTCTCGTCCGCTGGTGGCCGCTCCGCCCATGGCGGAGATGACGACACGGAACCGTTCCGGCATCGCTGCCGGTGTCCGTGGATGACGTCGAGAGTAGTCAGTCCCGGGCAGGATCAGACAGGGGCGATCGACGCCCGTTCGATGATCTTCGACGCCTGCGTCGCGGGCGGGAGGAGGCCCAGGACGCCGGCGGCGTGTTCGCCCAGGCGAGAGGCGCAGAACGCGTCCGCGACCGCGTCGGGAGCGTGCCGGACGAGCAGCGAACCCTGCAGGCACAGCGCCAGCAGACCGGCGATCCGGCGCGCCCGGAAGGGCAGCGCCTCGGGGTCGCCCAGCTCGGCCTGCAACCGCTTCACGGCGGCGTCCAGGCGGCCGTCGGCACCGCGGGCGAGGTCGATCTCCTCGGTCACCGCGGCGAGGGTGTCCGAGGAACGCCCCATCGCCCGGAGCACGTCGAGCGCCATCACGTTGCCCGAGCCCTCCCAGATCGAGTTCAGCGGCGACTGCCGGTAGAGGCGCGGCAGCCCCGAGTCCTCGACGTAGCCGTTGCCGCCGAGCACCTCCATGGCCTCGGCCACCACGCCCGGGGTGCGCTTGCACACCCAGAACTTGGCCGCGGCGCCGGCCAGCCGCAGGAAGGCGTGCTCGCGCGCGTCCACCGCGGCGGCGAGGCGGATCGCCAGGGCGGTGGCCGCCTCACTCTCGACGGCCAGGTCGGCCAGCACGTTCTGCATGAGCGGCTGGTCGACGAGCAGGGCGCCGAAGGCGCGGCGGTGGCGGGCGTGGTGGATCGCCTGGGTGAGCGCCGCCCGCACGGTGGCGGCCGACCCGAGGACGCAGTCCAGCCGGGTCATGTTGACCATCTCGATGATCGCCGGGACCCCGCGCCCCGCCTCGCCGACCAGCCAGCCCGTCGTCCCGTCGAACTCCACCTCGCTGGAGGCGTTGGACCGGTCGCCGAGCTTGTCCTTCAGACGTTGCACGTGGAACACGTTGCGGCTGCCGTCGGGCAGCACCCGCGGCACGACGAAGCACGAGACCCCCTCGTCCAGCTGCGCGAGCACCAGGAAGAGGTCGCTCATCGGGGCGGAGGTGAACCACTTGTGCCCGGTCAGCCGGTACGAGCCGTCGGGCTGCGCGACGGCGCGCGTGGTGTTGGCGCGGACGTCGGAGCCGCCCTGCTTCTCGGTCATCCCCATGCCGGCCACCAGGCCCGGCTTGCCCGTCGGCTCGGCCAGGCCGAAGCGGTACTCGCGGCTGGTCAGGCCGGGCTCGAACCGGGCGGCCAGCTCCGGCGTGCGGCGCAGCGCGGGCACGGCCGCGTAGGTCATGGTGACCGGGCAGCCGTGCCCCATCTCGACCTGCGTCCAGCCCAGGTAGCCGACGGCGCGGCGCACGTGCGCGTGCGGCGACGGATCTGACCAGGGCGCGCCGGCGAGCCCGTTGCCCACCGCGGTGCGCATGAGCTCGTGCCAGGCGGGGTGGAACTCCACCTCGTCGATCCGGTGGCCGTACCGGTCGTGGGTCCGCAGCCGCGGGGGGTTCTCGTTGGCCAGCCGCCCCCATTCCAGGGCCTGCTCGCTGCCGGCGAGCCGGCCGAGGTCGGCCAGCGAACCCAGCGTGGCGGCGTCGGCGTGCCGCAGGCACGCCTCGGCGAGCGCGGCGTCACCCGCGATCGGGTCGTGGCCGGAGAGCGGCGGGACCTGGTTGGTCACCTCGTGCGTCGAGCCCATGGTCGGCACCGTACGGCCGGGAGCCGACGACACCGGCCCCGGGCGGCTCAGGGCGTGGCGAACAGCCGCCCGGCGATCACCGCGACGTCCTCGACCCGGCCCGTCACCACGTCGGTGACGAGGGACACCGCGTCGGCGTCGCCGAGGGTGGACGGCCGTCCGCGTCGCGCGAGGTACACGGCGGTGGCGGCCCACGCGAAGGGCCGGTTGCCCCCGACGAGCGGAGCGGTCGTGGCGAGGGAGTGGAGCAGCGCGGCGGCCTGCTCCTCGACGCTCCCGTAGACCTCCTTGCCGTGGGCCCGCGCGTCGACGCGCGCCAAAGCCGCGGCCAGCAGCCCGGGATCCCGGACCCGCACGTGCGGACCCACCGCGCGCCGGGCCACCTCCAGCAGGTCCTCGAGGCTCAGTCCCGCCATCGGGCCAACTGCTCCACCGCCCCGGTGAACCGGGTCAGCTCCTCGTCGATCACGACGGCGAGAGGGACCTCGGGCTCGTGGGCCCGGATGTAGGCCTCCACCGCGCGCCGGGCGACGTCCTGCATCGACGCGCCCTCCGCCACGGCCCGGCGGCGGAGCGCCTCGGTCTGTGCCGGGCTCAACCGGAGCGTCATCGCCATGCCTGGCCACCCCCGTGTGGTGTTCCGGCTCCGAGTCGAGCAGGTATCACCGTGATACCAGAGACGATAACGGCTCGATTTCGGTCACTCTCCGCAATCCCCCATTCGAGGGAGCGCGTGTGACACGCCGCACCTTTCTTAGCGGTGCAGCACTTCCTGGTCAGGATCGGCGGCTCTTCCTAGCGTCCGCCCCATGACCAGGACCACCCCGACCGCTGACGGCCTCGTGCCGTCGGCTGCCCGGTGGACCTGGCTGCGCCGGACCGCCGCCGCGTGCTTCCTCGGTGCGGGCGCCTACGCCTGCATCGCCGTCGGCACCGAGGCCAGTGCCCGGGCCGAGGAGCCGGTCGCGTCCACCGCGCAGGCCCCGGCGCAGGCGACCTCGACCACCACGACGACCCAGACGTCGACGGTCTCGGTGAGCTCGTCGGGCACCGCCTCGAACCAGACGACCTCCACGACGACGGTCACCCAGAGCGAGGTCACGCCGACGTCGTCCCCGGCCCCGACGCCGCCGCCCACGACAGCGGCGAAGCCGGACGGGGAGCCGGCCGCCGACGCCGGACCGCCTCCGGGCACCACGACGGTGACCACGTCCTCCTCGACCGGCGGCTCCGTCACCGTGCTGTCGACCTCCACCGGCGACGGTGACGGGACCACCACGGTGACCACGGTCGTGGCCTCCTCGTCCGGAGGTGCCGAGTCCTGCACGGCGACGACCGCCGCCGCCACCGCGGGCGAGGCGTGCGATCGCCCGGCCGACGTCGCTCCCTCGTCCACGGCCGGCGACGTCCCGATCTGCCCCGCGCCCGCCCCCACCGTGGCGGAGAGCGCCCCGGCCACCGCCCAGCCGGCTGCCCCCGCGGCCGCCGACCGGACCGCACCCCGGAAGGCGCTCGTGGCGCCCGCCCCGACCGGCACCGTTCCGACCACGGCCCTGCTGGCCGAGCACGTCGTGGCACCGGCCGGCCCGGCTCCGGAGCCCGCGCCTCCCGCACCGCAGACCCCGGCCCCCACCGCCCCGACGGCTCCGTCGACGACTGTCGGCGGTGCCGGCTGCAGCGGTCAGGGCGCCGGCCCGGGCACGCCGAAGGGCGCCGTCGCGGCGGCGCTGCTCGGCGCCCCGCTGGAGTTCTCCCTCGCCGCGACCGACACCACGGTGCCGGCGACGGAAGCGGGGTCGCCCGCCACCACGGCGACCGACCCCGCCACCCGGCCGGACTGACGCGGCCGCTCGCGCAGCAGCTCCTGTCGTCCCAGGTGTGCCACGGGGGGCACATCACGACCCAGTGAGGCTGCGCAGCCGCCCCGACGTCACCCATCACCAGCGCGTCATCGCACTTTCTCAGGGCCCGATGGCGCGCACCCATCCTAAGGAACGCACGATGAATCGATCCGTGAGGAACGGACTCGCCATCGCCGGTATGGCCGGAGGAATGCTCTTCCTCGGCCAGGCGGTGGCCAGCGCGGACGTCGAGAACAACAACGACGTCAACCAGGGCGCCGAAGCCAACGGCGGCAGCGGTGCCGGCTCGGGCGCCGGGGCCGGCAACTACAGCAACATCGAGAACGACACCGAGATCGACGTCGAGAACGACGCCGAGGGCGGCAACAGCAACACCGGCAACAAGGTCGTCGTCACCAACAACACCGGGAACAACGACCCGGGCATCGCCGCCGGCAGCAAGGAGGGCGACGTCCACGTGGAGCTGGTCATCGACAGCTCCGCCACGAACAACCTCGACGTCGACAGCGGCTCGATCAAGAACTCGAGCAACGGCTCCATCGACGGCGACGCCGCCAGCGGACCCGACGTGGTCAACAACAACGACGTCGACCAGTACGCCGAGGCCAACGGTGGCGACAAGGGCAAGTTCCCCTTCGGCAACGACGCCGAGAGCGGCAACGAGTCCGAGATCGAGAACGACACCGAGATCGACCTCGAGAACGACGCCGAGGGTGGCAACAGCAACACCGGCAACGTCGTGATCGTCGAGAACAACACCGGCGACAACGACCCCGAGCTGTACTGCTACTCGAAGGAGGGCGACGTCTACTGCTCGATCACGATCGACAGCAGCGTCACCAACAACATCAACGTGGACAGCGGTGACATCTGCGGATCGAGCAACGCCTCGATCGGCGGCGCCGCCTACCACTGCGACGAGTACGGCCACCCGCACGCCGACCACCACCGCGACCACAAGGCCGCGGCCCCGGCGGCGCACACCAAGAAGGCCGCCCCGACCTACCACCGGGCGCCGATGAACACCTCCGCCCAGCCCAAGGGCCAGCTCGCCTACACCGGAGCTGAGACCACCGCCCCGCTCACCCTGGGCCTCCTCGCCCTCGGCGCGGGCGGCGCCCTGACGCTGGCCGGCCGTCGCAAGACCAGCACCCAGGCCGTCTGAACCAGGCCGTCCGAACCACCGGCCCGCCGTCCGGACCATGACGGGCGGCGGGCCGGGCTCCACCCAGGGGGTCGCCCGTCCGGACCCAGGTCCGGCGGGCGACGCCCGACCCCCACACCTCAGGCAGAACAGGAACCGTGGTGAGCAGCGCAGTCGATGTCGAGCAGCCGCCGGCCGAGGCACGACCGGAGACGCCGCCGCGGCGGTGGGCCGACCGCCTCAGGACGCTCGCCCGCGGCATCGGCCAGACGCTCATCACGATCGGCCTCGTCGCCCTGCTGTTCGTCGTCTACGAGCTCTACGTGACCGATTTCCTGGCCGACCGCGAGCAGGACCAGCTCGCCGAGCAGATCGAGCAGCAGTGGGCGGACGCCCCCACGGTCACGGCCCCGGCCCCGACCGCGCCGCCGTCGGAGGGCGCTCCGGCTCCGGCTCCCGCGCCCGCTCCGGCGCCCGAGACCATCGACGTCGACCTGGGCCAGCCCTTCGCCGTGCTGCACATCCCGCGGCTGGGCGACGACTACGAGCGGGTCGTCGTCGAGGGCACCGCGCAGGTCCAGCTCGCCCAGGGCCCCGGCCACTACCTGGACACCGCCATGCCCGGGCAGGAGGGCAACTTCGCCGTGGCCGGCCACCGCGTGGGGCGGGGCTCGCCCTTCCTCGACCTGGATCGGATGCGGCCCGGCGACGCGATCGTGGTCGAGACCGAGCAGAACTGGTACGTCTACCGGGTGCTGGGCGACGCGGCGACGGGCGACTTCCGCACCGACCCCAGCGGCATCCCCGGCCAGCGGATCGTCCGGCCCGAGGACGTCGCGGTCATCTCGCCGACGCCCGGCGGGGGCGTGGACGGGCCGACGTCCGGCGCGTACCTCACGCTCACCACCTGCCACCCCAAGTACTCCGCCGCCCAGCGGCTGATCGTCCACGCCCGGCTCGACGGCGCGCCGGTGAGCAAGGCGTCCGCCCCGGACGGCCCGCCGGCGCTGGCCGGCTGACCCGGCCCCCGCCCGACCGCACCCGAGACCGGAGAACTCCCATGTACAGCTGGATCTGGCGGCACCTGCCCGGGAACACCGGCGCCAAGGCGCTGGCAGCCCTCGTGCTCGTCCTCGCGGTCTGCGCGCTGCTGCTCTTCGTCGTCTTCCCCGAGGTGGAGCCACTGCTGCCGTTCACCGACGTCACGGTCGACTGAGCCGGGCGCGGTCAGGCCGGAGGCCCGCCCAGCAGCGCCCGGCGCAGCAGGTGCATCGCCATCGTCACCGACCGTTCCCGGACGGCGCCGCGCGAGCCGGCGAGACGGAGGGAACGCAGCTCCCGGCCCTCGTCGCGGGCGAGGCACAGGTGCACGGTGCCGACCGGCTTCTCCGGTGTACCGCCACCCGGGCCGGCCACACCGGTGATCCCCACCCCGAGGTCCGCCCCGAAGCGGTCACGCGCGCCCTCGGCGAGGGCGGCCGCCACCTCCGGACTGACCGCGCCGTGCTCCCCGAGGACGGCGGCGGGCACGTCCAGGAGCTGTTCCTTCGCCGCGTTCGCGTAGGCGACGACCCCGCCCAGCACCCAGGCCGACGAGCCGGGCCGCTCGGTGAGCCGGGCCGCCAGCAGACCGCCGGTGCACGACTCCGCCGTCGCCACGGTGAGGCCGGAGGAGGCGAAGCCGTGCGCCACCAGCTCGTCCAGCGTGGGCCCGGTCGAGAAGACGGTGGCGGCGTACTCCTCCCCGATCACGGCCGCGAGCCGGTCGTAGGCCGGCTGGGCCGCCGGCGGGAAGCGCGTGACGATCTCCAGCTCGCCGTCGCGCAGGCAGGTGGTGATCTCCAGCCCGGCGAGCTCCGTCTCGTGCCGGCGCAGGGTGACCGCGAGCTGCGCCTCGAGCGTCCCCCACAGGCGGATCGTCTCCTGGCGGAGCTCCTCCGCCCCGGCGAGGGCGGCGCGCGTCGGCCCGGCGGCCACGGCCGCCGCCCACATGCCCTGCAGCTCCGCGGGCGGGCCGGGCAGCACCAGCACCGTCGGCCCGCTCCGTCCCTCCGCCGGCGGGACGACCAGGCCCGGCGCGGTGCCCACCGGTTCCAGGACCGTCGCGCCCCGCGGCACCCGCGCCTGCTTCCGGATGCCCGCCGCGGCCGCATCGGGATCGGTCCGCCACCCGCGGCGGGCGGTGAGCCGTTCGACGACGGCGGCGATCCGCCGCTCGAGCTCGACGTCGACCTCCGACGGGCGGCCCTGGAAGTCGCCGACCACCTCGGCGGTCAGGTCGTCGGCCGTCGGGCCCAGGCCCCCGGAGGTGACCACGAGGGCGACGTCGGTCCCGGCGAAGAACGACAGCGCCGCCCGCAGGTCCTCGGGACGATCGCCGACCACGACGACGTGGCCCACGTCGACACCGAGGAGGCGGAACTGCTCGGCCAGCCACGGACCGTTGCGATCGGCGACGCGGCCGGTGAGCACCTCGGTCCCGGTGACGACGATGCCCGCGCGCGTACCCACGCCGCCGACCCTAGGGGCGGCCCCCGGCGGGGCGCCTCGCGAGGACACGGGGACGGCGCGGATACCGTGCGGGGGAAGGCTGGCCCGCCGGGCCGGCCAGCGGGATGCGAAGGAGGAGCCGTGAGTTCGTCCGACCCTCAGGCGCCGGCCGAGAACGGCGGCGCGCCGTCCAGCACGCAGGAGATCCCGGTGGTGCAGCCGGCCGCGGCGACGCCGGCCCAGCAGCCGCTGCCGCCGCACCCGGGGGCCACGCCCCCCGCGCCGGTCCAGCCGGTGGAGGCGCCGGTGGCCACCGGTCCGGTCGACTTCGTCCCGGCACCTCCCGGCGCCGCGAACCCCCCACCGCCCCGGCCCGCACCGGCGGCGGATCCGGAGCCGGCGCCGGCCACGGCGCCCGGGCCGGTCTGGCCCCAGACGCTCGAGTCGGAGCAGGCCGCGGGGGCCGGCCCGTCGACCGCCCGCGCCCGGGCCCCCCGCGACCGGGCGGCCCTCATCGGGGTGGGGCTGACCGTGCTGTCGCTCGCCCTGCTGGAGCTGGGCCTGAGCATGCGCGGCGGCGACGCCGAGTCCTACTGGGAGCGCATCCCGCTCTGGTCCGGCTTCGCCACGCTGTGCGGAGTGCTCGCGCTGGCCGCGTTCGCGGCGTTCTTCGCGACCGGGAACCGGCTGCGCACCGGACCGGCGTGGCGGATCGCGGCGGCGGGGCTGGTCGGCCTGGCGGTGTTCTGGCTGCTCGTGGTCCTGCCCGTCGTCGACACCGACCGGGGGTTCGTGCTCACCGCGGCGCTCGGTGCCCTCGGCGGCGCGCTGTGGATCGGCCCCCGCCGCGGGACCTGACGCCCCTCAGTCCTCGCGGACGCGGAGCGCGAGCAGGGCGACGTCGTCGTCCAGAGCGTCGGGGAGGACGGCGAGCAGCCGGTCGCACAGCTCCGGGAGCGGCAGGTCGCGCAGGTCCGCCACCTCGCGGGCCAGCCAGGCCAGCCCCTCGTCGAGCGACGCGCCCCGCCGCTCCGTGAGCCCGTCGGTGTAGAGCAGCAGCGTCGAGCCGGGCGGCAGCAGGCAGGCGTGCTCCACCCGCACGGCGTCGGGGCCCACCCCCAGCAGCCGGTTGGGGGTGCGCTCCAGCAGGCTGACGGCGCCGTCGGGCTCGACCAGCAGCGGGGGCGGATGACCGGCGTTGGACCAGCGGAGCAGGCGCTCGCCGGGAGCCCCGCCGTCGCACCGCCGCTCGACCCGGGCGAGCACGGCCGTGGCCAGCGTGCCCACGGAGAGATCGCCCATCGCCCGGTCGAGCGCGGCGAGGACCCGCGCCGGTGACTCCGGCTGGCTGTGCGCGACTCCCCGCAGAACGTTGCGCACCTGGGCCATCGCGGCGGCGGCGTGCCGGTCGTGACCGGTGACGTCGCCGATCACCAGAGCCGTGCTGTCGTCGCCGACGAGGAACGCGTCGTACCAGTCGCCACCGACCTGCGCCTGCTCGGCCGCGGGCACGTAGCGCACCACGATCTCCAGGCCCTCGGGCTGCGGCGGCTCGGTGAGCAGGCTGCGCTGCAGCGCCTCGGCCATGCCCCGCACCGCGGCGTGCGCGTCCCGCTCCGCCTCCCGGGTGCGGATCCGGTCGAGGACCTGGGCGCACTGGGCGGCGAAGGCCTCGAGCAGCTCCAGGTCCTGCGAGGTGACGACCCTGCGCTCGGTCCAGCCCACGCTCAGCGAGCCCAGGGCCCGGCTCCCGGCCTGCAGGGGCAACACGACCCAGGCCTCGGTCCCGGTCGCCGCGAGGACGTCGGCCATCTCGTCGGCGAACACGAGGCAGGCGGCGCGGTCGGGGAGCACGACGGAGCGCCCGGTGCGGGCGGCGACGCTGGCGGGCAGCGGGCCGTGGAGCGGGAGCCGGGCGAAGCGGGCCTGCGCCTCGGTGCCGAGATCCTCGGTCAGGACCATCCCCAGCTCGTCGCCGTCGCGGACGGCCAGCGCGGCGCCGTGCGCGCCCAGGGCCTCCAGACCGCTGACGGTGACGATGCGGGTGAGCTCGCCCACGCTGTCCGCCGCGGCGAGGTCGAGCGCCACCCCGGCCAGCGCGGCCAGCCGGCGCGCGGTGGCCAGCTCCGCCTCCCGCGCGGCGGTCAGCTCCAGCCCGCGCGCGTAGAGGTCCGACTCCACCTCGAGGACCCGCCGGTGCCACTCCATGCCGTCACGGCCGGCCCTGCCCGCGCCGCGCTGGTCGAGGACGTAGTCGGTGATGTCCTCCGCCCGCTGGATGACGTACCGGCAGACCCGGCCGGCATCGAGGACGGGGATGCTGATCAGGCTCCAGAAGCGCTGCGAGAACCCGCCCCGGCCGTCCGGGATCGCGTACTCCTGCAGCTCCATGGTGTCGATGCGGCCGGTGTCGCGTGCCCGCTGGAACGAGCCGCGCACCTTCGCGACGCCGCCGTCGGGATCGGTCTCGTTGGGCGAGCCGGGGAAGGCCTCGAAGACCGGTCTGCCCACGATGTCGTCGAGGGTGCGGCCGGTGGTCCGCAGGTAGGCCGGGTTGGCGTCGACGATGACGAGGTCGGGCGTCATCACGAGGTAGGGCGTCGGCATGGCGCGGAAGATCGCCCCGTGGTCGATGTCCGACCAGCCGGCGGGCGGCTCGCTCACCTGTCCGTCCCCCGGGCCTGGCCCGACGCCGCGGCGCGGCGTCCCTCTCTGTCACGGCCGGTCCGTCCGGGTCCCGGAAGTCTGCCACGCCGCGGCACGCGGGGCCGGGAACGGCGGGGCGCCGTCAGCCGGTGGTGCCCGGGGGCGGTGTCGACGAGCTGGGCGGCGTCGACGGCGTGCTGGGCTCGTCCTCGCCCGGCGACTGGGTGGGGCCGGACGTGGGCGCCGGCTCCGACGTCGTCGGCTCGGCCGGGAGCGTGGTGGACGGGCCGGCCGGCGGGCGGGTGGACTCCGGCGCCGTGCCGTCGACCTCCGCGGGCGGTCCGCCGGACTCCTCCACCGCCGTCGTCCCGCCGCCCCCGGCGGCGCCGGTGACGGCCGGCCGCGGGCTCGCGCCGTCACCCGACGGGTCCCGGACGGCGTAGGTGACGACCACGGTGTCACCGGGGGAGAGCGGCCGGCCGGCCGGGTCCACACCGGTCACCTGGTCCGGGACGACGTCGTCGCGGACCTCGCTGCGCGGCTGCACGTCGAGCCCGAGGCGGGTGAGCCGGCGGACGACGTCGTCGACCGGGCGGCCGATGTACTCCTCCGCGTCGAGCACGATGCTGCCGCTCTCCCGCTGCTCGGCCGCCTCGGCGGTGGAGCGCGGCGCGTCGTCGGCGAGGGCCTGGAGCAGGCCGATCGCGACGGCCGCCCCGGTGAGCAGCCCGAGGACGGGGAGCAGCACCATGGCGAGCCGGTTCCTGCGGCGCGCGGCCGGCGCCCGGGTCACGGCGCCGGTCCGGAGGGTGTCCGGGCCCGCCGGACGCGGCGAGGGCAGCGCGCCGGCTCCGGGCACGGACACCGTGGGGGGAGCCGCCGGGAGCGGGCGGCCGGCCTGCACGTCGTCGATCGCGGCGACGAACGCGCCGCCGTCCGGGAACCGGACGGCGGGGTCCTTCGCCATGGCCCGGCCGATGAGCGTCCGCACCTCGGGCGGGAGCGCCCCGGGAAGGGGCTCGGGGTCCTGCCGTACCTGCTTGAGCGCGATGGTCACGGCGTTGTCGCCCTCGAAGGCCGGCCGGCCGGTGAGGCACTCGTAGCCGATCAGCCCGAGCGCGTAGACGTCGCTGGCCGGTGTGGCGGGCCGCCCCTCCGCCTGCTCGGGCGAGAGGTACTGCGGGGTGCCGATGACCTGGCCGGTGCGGGTCAGCGCGACGCTGCGGGCCGACCAGGCGATGCCGAAGTCGGTGATCTTCACGCTGCCGTCGCGGCGGACCAGGATGTTGCCGGGCTTGACGTCGCGGTGGACCATCCCGGCGCGGTGCGCCTCGCCGAGACCGAAGGCGGTCTGCCGCAGCAGGGAGAGAGTGGTCTCCGTGCCCAGCGGGCCCTCCCGGGCGACGAGGGCGGACAGCGGCTCCCCCTCGACGAGCTCCATGACCAGGTAGGCCAGCGTCTCGTCGGTGCCGTCCTGGGCGATCTCCTCGCCGTAGTCGAAGACGGCGGCGATGTTGGGGTGGCTCAGCGAGGCGGCATGCTGGGCCTCGGCCCGGAACCGCGCGACGAAGGTCGGGTCGCCGGTGTACTCGCTGCGCAGGACCTTGACGGCGACGGTGCGGTGCAGCGCCAGGTCGACGGCCCGCCAGACCTGGCCCATCCCGCCCGCGGCGACCAGCTGGTGCAGCTCGTACCGGTCACCCAGGCACCGACGTCCTGGTTCGACCACCGAGGTGACTCCTGCCCTGTCCGGCCCTGCTGCGTGAAGGCCGCCACGATGCCGCCCGGACGATGCGCCCGACGCGGATCCTCCGGTCCCTGACTGTCCCGATCGGGACGTCGCTACACATCAGTAACGGCCGGGCGACGGGGACCGTCCGGTCCGCGGGTGCGCCGCTGATCACACCGGGGCCCGTTCGGCGTGCCGACTCCGGTGCGTGTCCGCCCCGATACCGGCATCCCCGGGTCGGCGGACACCCCCACCCGCCATGACAGGGTGATCACTCCCCCGATCGATCGAGCGAGGAGACAGCGACGGCGATGCCCGAGACCGTGAGCCGGACCGACGCGGGTGGCGTCGCCACCCTGACGCTCCTGCGGCCGGGCCTGTCGCACGCCGTGCGCACCGAGCTGCTGACCGCCGTCCGCGAGGTCGCGGCCGACGAGGCGGTGCGGGCGGTGCTGCTGACCGGCTCGGGCCGCGCGTTCTGCGTCGGGCAGGACCTCGCCGAGCACCTGGAGTCGCTCGAGCGGAACGCCGCGACGTCGCTGTCGGTCGTCGAGGACGAGTACAACCCGCTGATCCTGGCGCTGTCGGCGCTGCGGGTGCCGGTGGTCGTGGGGATCAACGGGGCCTGCGCCGGCGCCGGGCTCGGGATCGCGCTCGCCGGCGACCTCCGCGTGGCGGCGGCCGGCGCGAAGTTCACCACCGCGTTCACCGGCGTGGGCCTGTCCAGCGACTCGGCCCTGGCCTCCCGGCTGGTGCACTGCGTCGGAGGCTCGCGGGCCGCGCAGCTGCTGCTCGACCCCGAGCCCTTCACCGCCGAGACGGCCGAGCAGTGGGGCCTCGTGCACCGCGTCGTCCCCGCCGACGAGGTCGCGGGCGAGGCCCGGGCGCTCGCCGAGCGCCTGGCGAACGGCCCGACGGCGGCCTACCGGGCGATGAAGTCGGTGCTGGCGACGGCGGCCACCGACACGCTGGAGGAGACCCTGGCCCTGGAGGCGCGGCTGCAGTCGCGGCTCGGCCTGACCGCCGACCACCGCGAGGCGGTCGCGGCGTTCCTCGAGAAGCGGACGCCGAGCTTCACCGGTCGCTGAACGCGACGACGCCCCGCTCGGTGAGCGGGGCGTCGGTCCTGCACGCGTGCACCTGCCGTCGGGGCGAGAGCTCCCCCACCCGGCGACAGGGCGTCAGTGGGGCCGCGTCAGTGAGGCTGCGTCAGCAGCGCGCAGGCCGGGCAGACGTCGCGGGCGGCGACCGGCCACGACTCCTCGGTCGAGACCCGGGCCAGCGAGCCGCAGAGAGTGAGCTCGCAGGCGCCGTCGACCTCCTCGGGCCGGCGGTGCACCTCGACGGCGTGCCACAGCGCGGCGGTCGGCCCGTGCGCGCGGCTGCGCGCGGCGGCGAATCGGGTCGTCGTCTGCAGCATCATGGGAGGGACGTCGGCAGGTCGGGCCCCGGGGGTTACGGGATCGCCCGCTCCTCTCCCCCCGACGGGGGAGGCCGGTGGGTCTGCGGCGCGCCGGGGCCACGGGGCAGGATGCCCCGCATGGACCTGACCAAGCACGGTCACGCGTGCGTCGTCCTCGGTGACGGGGAGCGGCGGCTGGTGATCGATCCGGGCGCGTTCACCGACCCCGCCGCGTTCGACGGCGCCGACGCGGTGCTGATCACGCACGAGCACCCCGACCACTTCGAGCCGCAGCGGCTGCGCGCGGCGCTGGACGCCGATCCGGCGCTGGAGGTGTGGACCAACGGGTCCGTGGCGGCCCGGCTCGACGGTCTCGGCGGGCGGCTGCACGTGGTGGGCGACGGCGACGCGATCACCGTGGCCGGCTTCGACGTGCGCGTCCACGGCGAGCTGCACGCGGAGATCCACCCGGAGATCCCGCGGATCGCCAACATCGGTTTCCTGGTGGACGGCCAGGTCTTCCACCCCGGGGACGCGCTGACCGTGCCGGACGAGCCGGTGGCGACGCTGCTGGTGCCGATGCACGCACCGTGGTCGCGGACCGCGGACCTCATCGAGTACGTGCGGGCCGTGCACGCCGACCAGGCGTACGCCGTGCACGACGGGTTGCTCAACGACGCCGGGCTGGGCGTCGTCGGCGGGCTGCTGGGCGAGCGGGGACCGGGCACCCCCACGCCGTTCAGCCGGCTGGTCCCGGGGGACACGGTCGAGCTCTGAGGCCCGTCCGCGTCCCCCGGGAGCGGGTCAGCGGACGGCGCCGCGCGAACGGCCGCCGGACACGCCCTCGGCGACGCCGATCAGCAGCACGGCTGCGACGACGGCGACGATGAAGCCGATGACGTTGAGCTCCCAGATGTCACCCGTGCCGAGCAGGCTGGCGACGACGCCACCGATGAGGGCGCCGACGACACCCAGCAGGAGGGTGGCGAGGATGCTCAGCCGCTGCCGGCCGGGCTTGATGAGCCGGGCGAGCGCGCCGATGATGAGGCCGACCACGATGAGGCCGAGGATCTGCACAGCGTTCTCCTTCGTTCGACCGGCGTGGCCCCCATACCGGCACTCGCCGGTTGCGCACGCCGGTGCACGGCGGACTCCGTACCCTCCGGCCGGACATCGATGCACGTATCCCCCGAACGGGCGTTCAGCCGGCGGCGCGCTCCACGTGGGCGGGCACCTTGGCGAGCTCGGCGTCCACGGTGCGCTGCACCAGGCGCCGCAGCGAGCTGCGCTGCAGCCGCCGCACCACGCGACCCCCGCTCGTCGGCTCGTGGGTGATCGTGATGCCCACCCGCGTGCCGCCGTCGGTCGTGGCGGCCAGCTCGATCCGCGTCGTCCACGTCTCGGGCGTGAGGCGCAGGCGGGTGGTCACCACCCGCGGCGGGTCCCACTCCACGATCTCCCCCTGCGGCGCGCCGGCCGCGGGCTCGCCGTCCAGCCGACCGGGCGCGCAGACGAACGTCGTCCCGACCCCGGGCCGGCCCGCCGCCCCGTCGAGGACGTAGGAGACGTCGCACACCGAGCAGTACGGCTCCAGGACGGCGAGCGCCCGCCACACCTGCGACGGGGGCTGCGGCACGTCCCGCGCACCGGTGGCCGTGGTGGCGGCCATCAGCGACCGCCCACGGAGACCTCGAACTCCACCTGGCTGACGTCGGGCCGCAGCCGCGAGTAGCTGTGCACGAGCGGGTGCCCCTCGCTGTCGCGCACCGTCGTCCGGACGACGAGCAGCGGCGACCCGGCGACCACGCGGAGCAGCTCGGCCTCGCCGGGCGAGGCGGTGCCGACGTCGACGACGATCCGCGCGTGCGCCAGGTCGGCGTCGTACTCCCGCCGCAGGAAGTCGTAGAGGGACCCCTCGCTGAAGTCCGCCTCCGCCGCCCGGGGGTAGAGGTGGGCGGGCAGGAAGCTGTGCGCGACGTGGTTGGGCTCGCCGTCGACGCTGCGTAGCCGCTCGAGCTCCACGACGTCGGCGGTCCCGTCGAGGGAGAGCTCGACGGCGACCGGGGCGGGGACCGGCACCACGCGCTGGGCGAGGACCTCGGTGCCCACCTGGGCACCCTGCTCGCTCATCACCGAGCTGAACCCGGCGATCCGGTGCACGAAGCTCTCGCGGTACTCGTGCCGGATGGCCGGGCGGGTGACGTAGGTGCCGCGCCCCTGCTCGCGGACCAGGTGCCCGTCGGCGACCAGACCGTCGACCGCCCGCCGCAGGGTGATCCGGCTGACCCCGTACTCGGCGCAGAGGACCGGCTCCGGAGGCAGCAGCGTCAGCTCCGGGAGGGCGGCCACCCGTCGGCGGAGGTGCTCACGGACGGCCAGGTACTTGGGCCCGGAGACGGAGGTGACCACGACGCAAAGGTACGGGACGGCAAGACGTCTGGTCGTCATGTCGTATGGGACGTCACACCGCGTCCCACCTACCGGGACACGGTGCGCCGGCGGGGCATTCGTCAGGACGTCATGACGTATGGTCGGGTCTCGACCATACGAGGGAGAGCCCGTTGCGCATCGGTGTCCTCACCGGCGGGGGCGACTGCCCCGGCCTCAACGCCGTCATCCGGTCCGTCGTCCGGACCGCCGCCAACCACTACGGCAGCGAGGTCGTCGGCTTCCGGGACGGCTGGCGGGGCCTGCTGGAGGACCGCACCACCCCCCTGGACGTCGCGGCCGTCGACGGCCTGCTCACCCGCGGCGGGACGACCCTCGGCTCGGCCCGGGTGGCGCCGGAGCGGCTGAGCGCGGAGCTCCCGCAGATGAAGGACGTGCTGGCCACCCACGGCGTCGACGTGCTGATCCCGATCGGGGGCGAGGGCACGCTCACCGCCGCCCACCTGCTCTCGCAGGCCGGTGTCCCGGTGGTCGGCGTCCCGAAGACCATCGACAACGACATCGACGAGACCGACCTGACCTTCGGCTTCGACACCGCGGTCAGCATCGCCACCGAGATGATCGACCGGCTGCACACGACCGCCGAGTCCCACCAGCGGGTGCTGCTGGTGGAGGTGATGGGCCGGCACGCGGGCTGGATCGCCCTGCACGCCGGCCTGGCGTCCGGCGCGCACCTGACCCTCGTGCCCGAGGAGCCCTTCGACGTCGAGCAGGTCTGCCGGCTGGTCACCGAGCGCTTCGAGCGCGGGGACTCGCACGTGATCGGCGTCGTCGCCGAGGGTGCCTCGCCGCGGCCGGGGACGATGGAGCTGCGCGACGGCGGCGTCGACGAGTTCGGCCACCGCCGGTTCACCGGCGTGGCCCAGCAGCTCGGGGCCGAGCTCGAGCGGCGGACCGGCAAGGAGGTCCGGACGACGGTGCTCGGGCACGTGCAGCGCGGCGGGACGCCGACCTCGTTCGACCGCGTGCTGGCCACCCGCTTCGGCCTGCACGCGACCATCGCCGCGCACGAGGGGAACCACGGCGCCATGGTGGCGCTGCGGGGCACCGACATCGAGCTGGTGCCGCTGGAGAAGGCCGTCGCGCGGCTGAAGACCGTCACCCCCGCACGGCTGGCCGAGACCACCGCCTTCACCGGCTGACGGCGGCCTCACCAGGGGGTTTCCGCGGGCGGCCTGCGGCATGTTGCGGCGGAGTGTGGCCCTGTCCGACCGACCGGTGGCGCACAATGGCGGGCACTGGCCCTCCGCCATCGCCCCGTAACCCTCGGTTCGGTGGCCGGTCCGGGCCGACGGGGCAACGGAGGACAGCGTGACCGAGTCGCCGGACTGGCGCGCACGCCGATGGGCGGCCACCCACCAGCGGATCTACGACGCGGCGCTGGAGCTGTTCCAGCGCGACGGCTTCGACCACGTGACCGTGGCGCAGATCGTCCGCGAGGCGGGCGTCTCGGTACCGACGTTCTACGCGCACTACCCGTCCAAGGAACACCTGGTGATGCAGCTGCCCACGGCCGACGACGTGGCGGCCCTGCTCGCCACCCAGCCGGCCGAGCTGACGGTGGGCGAGCGGATCCGGCGGGCGGCGCCGATGTTCTTCGCGCAGTGGGACATGGGGGCGCAGCTGGTCCGCTGGCGGATCATCGCCACCACCCCGTCGCTGCGCCGGCGGGCCGCGGAGTTCGAGCGGACCACCGCCGAGCTGGTCGCCGGCGCGCTGCCCTCCGCCGGGGTCCCCGCCCCGGGCCCGGGTGAGGCGGCCCTGATCAACGCCTACCTGGCCGCCTTCACCACGGGCGTGCTCGCCTGGGCCGACGGCAACGGCGAGCGCAAGATCGAGGAACTGGTCGACGAGGCGTTCGACGCGCTGGAGCACCGCCGCTAGGGCGCCCGGAGCTCCACGACGGTGACCTCCGGGCGGGCCCCGATCCGCATGGGCGGCCCCCAGTACCCCGCGCCCGAGGTGACGTAGAGCTGGGTGTTTCCGTGCCGGGAGAGGCCCTCGACCGCGGGCTGGTCGAGCCGGATGGCGTAGTCGAAGGGCCACAGCTGCCCGCCGTGGGTGTGCCCGGACAGCTGCAGGTCCACCCCCGCCGCCCGGGCCTGCTGCACCTGGACGGGCTGGTGGGCCAGCAGGACCACCGGGACGCCGTCGTCGCGGCCGTCGAGCGCGGCGTCGAGGTCGGCACCGTGACCGGGCAGGCCCGAGCTCTCCGCCGTCCGGTCGTCGATCCCGGCCAGGTCGAAGGACGCCGTCCCGCGCCGGATGGACACCCGCTCGTTGCGCAGCACGTCGACCCCGAGCGTGGGCAGGTGGCGCATCCACGCGCGGGTGTCGACGAAGTACTCGTGGTTGCCGGTGACGAAGAAGACGCCCTGCTCGCTGACCAGGTCCGCCAGCGGCGCCACCTCGTCGGCGAGCTCCGGGACGTCGCCGTCGACCAGGTCACCGACGATCGCGACGACGTCGGGGCGCTGCTCGTTGACGAGCTCGACCAGCCGCTCGAACCGGCGCCCGCCGTAGGTCGCCGACAGGTGCCCGTCGGAGAAGGTGACGATGCGCAGCCCGTCCAGCGCGGGATCCAGGTTCGCCAGCGTGACCGGGACGCGGCGGACGACCGGCGGCGAGTTGGCGAAGTACGCGCCGGTGCCCGCGGTGCCCAGCGCGACCGCGCCCGCGGTGACCGCCAGCGAGCGGGCGATGAACAGCCGCCGCGCCGGCGAGGGGACCTCGTCCTCGCGCCGGCTCGCGTCTTCGACGGGGGCCGGCGGCACGGTGACCGGGACGGGTGCGCGCCGCCGCTCGAGGAGCCGGAGGACGAGCCGCACCGGCTCGAGCGCCAGCAGCGCGAGGAAGGCGTAGAAGGCGACGCCGAGCCAGCAGTAGGCCAGCCAGTCCAGCGGGGCCGCGGCGCCGAGCGGCAGCGTGCGGCGCAGGCTGATCGCCAGCACCGGCAGCAGCGCGAGGACGACGGTGAGCAGGGTCAGCCGCCGGCGCAGCCGCCCGGGCCGGGTGGTGCCGCGGACGAGCCGCAGCCACAGGTAGCCGTGCAGCAGGAGCATCGCCAGCAGCACGACAGTGGCGAAGCCGAGCAGGGCGATCAGCGCCACCGGCGCACCGTCCAGCCGCCGTCCGTCACGGGCCCACTCTCCCAGGCCCGCACGCCGGATGCGGGCAGGCGGCTACCGCGCGGCGTCCTTCAGCACCGGGCGCAGCTGCGCCTCGAGCGCCCAGAACGCCTCCTCGGCCCGCTCCGCGCGCGCCTGCTCCAGTGCGTGCAGCCGGCCGAACGTGAACGCGTTCTCGCCCTCGGCGAAGGCGACGAGGCCCATCCGCCGGCACAGCTCCCGGGTGACGACGGTGTCCTGCACCTCGCCGAGCGCCTTCTGCATCCGCTTGGCCGCCCGGGCCACCGCCTTCGTGCCGCCCACCTCCGCGACCGCGATCTCCGTGGCGTACCGGACGCGCTTGGCCGCGACCCGGACCGCGTGCAGCGCCTCCCCCCGGTCGTGCTCCCCCGCGTCGCGGGCGGCGGAGACCTGCCGCCGCAGCCGCCGCACCGACCGGCGCACGACGTCGCGCAGCACCGGTTCCAGGCGTTCGCCGGCGCGGTCGGTGAACGGCGGGTCGCCGACCAGGTCGTGCAGGGCGTCGAGCAGGCGCAGGTAGCGCCGGTCCGCGAGGGTGCCGAGCGCCCGGTCCAGGCCCGCCCGCTGCTCGCGGAGCTCGGCCTGCTGGAGGCGGGTGGCGACGGGTCCGAGAACCAGCTCGGCGGGCTCCCCGGCCACCAGCTCCCGCAGGTGGGCCAGCGCCACCTCGGCGTCCCGGGCCTCGGCGAGCTGCCCGCCGAGCCAGGAGAGCTCGTCCCGCAGCGGTTCGGTGACCTCCCGGTCCAGCACCGGCCGGAAGGCGGCCAGGGTGCTGCGCAGCCGGCGGGCGGCGACGCGGACCTGGTGGACGGCGCCGGGCTGCTCGGTGCGCAGCGCGAGGTCGGCCGTCTGCAGCGCGGCCAGCTGGTCGCGGAGCGCCGCCCGCAGGAACTCCCCCGCCCGCGGCCCCTTCTTCCGCGGCCGGGGTCGCTCCTCGGCCGGCAGCCGGCCGGCGAGGACCCGCCCCGCCTTCGACGCGGAGTCCGACGGACGCGCACCCGCGGCCATCAGCCGCAGCCCGACGGCCGCGGCGAGCTCCTCGTCGCCCCCGCCCAGCTCGACCTCCACCTCCCGCCACGTGGACACCTCGGCCGGCTCCCCGGGGCCCGGACCGGGCACGGTGGCGACGACGGTGTCGTCGGCGACCTCGGCGAGCAGCCGGCCCTGCCCGTCGCGCAGGGAGGTCACGACCCGGCGGGTGCGCAGCGTCGCGACCGGCGCCGTCGCGGCGCCGCGGAGGACGCCCGCCACGGGGCCGAGCAGCCCCCGCGGCGGCTTCTTCACCGCCCGGCCCAGCGGCGCGTGCAGCTCGCGGCGCGCCGTCCCGGCCGGCAGCTTGAGATGCCAGCCCTCGTCGGGACCGCCGGTGCGGCGGCGCAGGGTCACCCGTGCCCGGAGCAGCCGGAGGTCGGACGCGTCGTGGTAGACCGCCTCGAGCGCGTGCTCGACGGGCCCGTCCACCGTCGCGACGCCGTCCAGCCCGTCCAGGGCGGGGAGGGCGAAGGTGTCGTCGACGTCGTACTTCGTCTCGATCTCCAGGTGCCCGGCGTCCATCCCGCCGACGGTAGCGGGGCCGCATGTTCGGCGGCGACCGCGCCGGGGAACGCCTCGGGGAGTGCGCTCGCCGGAGCGCCGGCGCGAGGGAGCGAGCCATGCTGGACGAACGCCAGGTGTCCGCCGCGATCGGGTCGACGGCCTACGACGCGGACGGCCGGAAGATCGGCACCGTCGAGCACTTCTACCTCGACGACCGCACGGGTGCGCCGTCGTGGGTCGCGGTCACGACGGGGCTGTTCGGCACGCGGCAGTCCGTCGTCCCCGCGCTGGAGGCGACGTTCACCGACGGCACGCTGCGACTGCCGGTGGCCGCTGAGACGGTGAAGAGCGCGCCCCACCTCGCGGGCGAGCACCTCAGCCCCGACGAGGAGGAGCAGCTCCGCAGGCACTACGGCGCGGGCACGGGAACGGCGCCACCGGCGGCCGAGCCCGCGGTGGCGGCATCGGACGCGTCCCCGGCGGCGGCCCGGGAGGCGCAGCCCACCGTGGAGATGCCCGCCGCCGCCCGCCCGCCGGCACCCGCCGACGACGGCGCGATGGTCCGCAGCGAGGAGCAGCTGCGGGTGGGCACCGAGCGCGTCGCGACCACCCGGGCACGGCTGGTGAAGTACGTCGTCACCGAGGAGGTCCAGATCACCGTGCCGGTCCGGCGCGAGGAGATCCGGGTCGAGCACGTGCCCGTCGACGCCCCCGACGACGGACCCGGCGAGACGCTCGTCGCCGACGAGGGCCGGGCCGCGGACGCCACCGGCCTGCCCGCCGAGATCATCCTGCACACCGAACGGCCGGTGGTGAGCGTGGAGGTCGTCCCGACCGAGCGGGTCCGCCTGCGCACCGAGCTGGTCGAGGGCCAGGAGACCGTGACCGGGCAGGTCCAGCGCGAGGAGATCGTGCTCGACCAGGACGGCGGCCCCCGCCGCGGCTAACCGACCCGGTCCACCCCGGCGGCCCGCAGCAGCTGCTCGCGGTCGGGGTCGACCAGGACCCGGCCGTCCGGGGCGACGACGACCGGACGCTCCTCGTCGAGGGCGTCGTTCTCGGCGAGCATCGCCCGCGCCGCCTCGTTCTCGGCGGGGTCCAGCCAGTCGTAGGTCACGCCGTGCTCGTCGAGCACCGCCCGCAGCCGGCTGCTGGCCGGCCAGGCCGGGTCGCCCACCACCCGCATCCCCGACGCCTTGCCGATCAGCATCGCCCGGCGCAGCAGGAACGCCCGCATGATCACGTCGGCGAGCTCCCGGTCGCCGGCCATCACCTCCCGCAGGCGCTCCACGCTCAGGGTGACGACGACGCCCGGCGTCGCCGCCACCACCGTCCGGACGGCGCGCTGGCCGGCGAGCATGTTGAGCCCGCCGAGGAAGCGCCCCGGGCCGACGACGGTCACCGGCCGCGGCGGGTGACCGGAGGCGGGATCGGGCTCCTCGAGCACGGCGGCGGTGCCCTCCAGGACCACCACGAAGTCCCACTCGCTGGCGCCGCCCTGGACCAGCACCTCCCCGGCGGTGGTCCGGCGCCGGCGGCCGGCCCGGCGCAGGACGGCGAGCTGGCGCTCGTCGAGCCGCGGGGACCCGCCGGTCGGATCGACCGTCTCCTCGAGCCCCTCCACGGCGGGCAGCCGGGCCGGCGGGGTCACCGGCGACGGCGGCCGGACCCGCGGGGCCGGCTCGGCGACGGACCGCTCCACGGGCGTGCCGCGCGGGTCGCTGCGGAGCAGGGCCGCGGCGAGCTCGTCGGTGCCGGCCCGGCCGGTGTGCCGGACGCCGTTCACGAAGAAGGTGGGCGTCCCCTCGACCCCGCTGGCCTCGGCGCCGGCGACGTCGTCCCGGATCCGCTGGGCGTGGGTGCCGTCACCGAGCTCCCGGGCGAACCGCTCGAGGTCCAGCCCCAGGGCCGATGCGTGGTCGAGCAGGTCGGGCCCCTCGAGCGCGTCCTGGTGGGCGAAGAGCTTGTCGTGCATCTGCCAGAACTTCCCCTGCGCGCCGGCGGCCTCGACGGCCTCCGCGGCCAGCTGCGCGTGCGGGTGGACGTCGACCAGCGGCAGGTGCCGGAAGACGTAGCGCAGGTCGTCGCCGAAGCGCTCCCGCAGCTCGGCCACGACGCCGGTGGCGCGACCGCAGAAGGGGCATTCCATGTCCCCGTACTCGACGAGCGTGAGCGGCGCGTCGGCCCGGCCCCGGATGTGGTCGACCGCCGGGTCGACCGGCGGCTGCAGCAGCAGCGGCCGCTCCGGACGCCCGCCGCCACGACCCAGCAGGCGGAAGAAGACCGCGCCCAGGACGGTCGAGACGACCGCGGCGGCCAGGATGCCGACGGTCGCCTCCTCGCGGAGGCGCTCGTCGTCGAAGGCCAGGTCGGTGACGAACAGCGAGACGGTGAACCCCAGGCCGGTGAGGGCCGCGCCGCTCCAGACGCTGCCGAGGTTCACGCCGGGCGGCAGGGCGCCCAGCCGCAGCCGCACGACGAGGGTCGCGGCGAGCCCGACGCCGAGCAGCTTGCCCACGGCCAGGCCGAGGAAGACACCGATCGTCACCGGCGAGGTGAGCGCCCGCTCCAGCAGGTCGCCGTCGATGCGGACGCCGGCGTTGGCCAGCGCGAACACCGGCACCACCACGTAGCTGCTCCACGGCACGAGGACCGCGCCGATCCGCTCGTTCGGGGAGATGGCGCGCTCCACCGACAGCTTGGCCTCGCGGGCCAGCGCCGCCTCCGGCGACTGGCGGAAGGCGCGGGCCAGCGAGCCGGCGCGCTCGACCTCGGCCCGGCGCGGCGGGTAGGCGCTGACCAGCAGGCCCAGGACGACGCCGCCGATCGTCGCGTGCACGCCGGAGGCGTGCATGGCCACCCACATCACCGCACCGACGGCGAAGTAGGCCGGCCCGCGCCACACCTGCATGCGGGAGAGCCCGATGAAGGCCAGCACGCACAGCGCCGCGATGCCGAGAGCGACCAGGTCGATCTCCTCGGAGTAGAAGATCGCGATCGCGCTGAGCGCGCCGATGTCGTCGACCACCGACAGCGAGAGCAGGAAGACCCGCAGCTGGATGGGCGCGTGCTGGCCGAACACGGCCAGGGCACCCAGGACGAAGGCGGTGTCGGTGGCCATCGGGATGCCCCAGCCGACGGCACCCTCGCCGCCGGCGTTGATCGCCAGGTAGATCAGCGCCGGGACGACCAGGCCGGCGACGGCGGCGAGCGCGGGCGCGGTCAGCCGGCTGCGCTGCACGAGCTCGCCCATCGAGAGCTCGCGGCGGACCTCCATCCCGATGAGGAAGAAGAAGAACACCATCAGGCCGTCGTTGACCCAGTGCTGCAGGTCCATCGCGATCTCGTTCGTGCCGAACCGCACGGCGAACTCGCTGTGCCAGAGCTCGTCGTAGGCCGCGCCCCACGGGGAGTTGGCCCAGACGAGGGCCACGACGGTGGCCACCACCATCAGCCCCGCCCCGGCGACGCCCGAGCTCATCAGCCGCCGCACCGGGGCCGACAGCTGCGCCGGCAGGTGGGCGGATCGGGTCCGGCTCGCCCCGGTCACTGTGCTCACCCCGGGAACGCTAGGGCCCCGGTGCGGCCGATGGGAGGGGCCGGTTCAACCTCGGCGGTCGGGGATGAACCGGAGCCGGTCACGGGTGGCGGTCACCTCGGCCGGGTCGACGTCGGCGAGCACGATCGTCTCGACGCCGGCCGCGGTGGCCAGCAGCTCGCCCATCGGGCTGACGATCCGGCTGTCGCCGGCGTGCTCGGTGCCGTCGCCCGCCGTCCCCACCCGGTTGCAGCCGACGACGTAGGCCTGGTTCTCGATGGCGCGGGCCTGCAGCAGGGTCTGCCAGTGCAGACGCCGCGGGCTGGGCCAGTTCGCGGGCACGAGGTAGACGTCGGTGTGCGCGGCGGCCTCCCAGAACACGTTGGCGAAGCGCAGGTCGTAGCAGATGAACGGGGTGATCCGCAGGCCGCCGACCTCGATCGTCGCCGGCTTCTCCCCGGCCCGGAACCGCTCGTGCTCGCCGGCGTGGGTGAAGGGGTGCAGCTTGCGGTAGCGGTGCACGGTGCCCTCCGGCCCCGCGAGGACGAACGAGTTGTAGGGCAGCTGCTCCCCCTCGGCGATCTCCGGGCAGCTGCCGCCCACCCAGACGCCGTGCTCGGCGGCCTGGCCGAGGAGAAACTGCGCCGACGGGCCGCCCTCGGGCTCGCCGATCCCCTCGGTCATGGAGAACCCGGTGCTGAAGGTCTCGCTGAGCAGCACCAGCTCCGCGCCCGCGCCGACGGCCCGGGCGACCTGGGGCGCGAGCCTCGCGAAGTTGGCGTCGCGGTCCTCCCAGACGATGTCGTGCTGCACCGCCGCGATCCTCATCCCAGCCTCCTCAGCCGCTCGACGGCCTCGCCGAGCACGGCGTCGCTCTTGCAGAACGCGAACCGGACCAGGTGCCGCCCCAGGTGCGCGTGCTCCGGTGAGTAGAAGACCACGGTGGGGACGGCGACGACGCCGGCGCGCTCGGGCAGCGACCGGCAGAACGCCAGCCCGTCGCCGTCGGGCTGCACCGGCCGGACGTCGACGGTCGCGAAGTAGGTGGCCTGCGGGCTGATCACGGGCAGGCCGGCGTCGGCGAGGCCCTGGACCAGGACGTCGCGGCGGTACTGCAGGTCGCGGGCCGCTTCCGCGAAGTACCCGTCGGGCAGCGCCAGGCCCGCGGCGACGGCGGGCTGGAAGGGCCCGCCGTTGACGTAGGTGAGGAACTGCTTCGCCGTCCGGACGGCGGAGACCAGCGGCGGCGGGCCGCAGATCCAGCCGATCTTCCAGCCGGTGACGTTGAACGTCTTGCCGGCGCTGCTCACCATGATCGTGCGGTCGCGCATGCCGGGGAGGCCCGCCATCGGGACGTGCGCCGCGCCGTCGAACACCAGGTGCTCGTAGACCTCGTCGGTGAGGACCAGCAGGTCGTGCTCGATCGCGAGCGCGGCCAGCTCGCCGAGCTCCTCGGCGGTGAAGACCTTCCCCGTGGGGTTGTGCGGGGTGTTGACCAGCAGCATCCGGGTGCGCGGGGTGATGGCCGCGCGCAGCTCGTCCGGGTCGCAGGTCCACGGGCCGGCGCCCTCCGCGGGCGGGCGCAGCGGGACGGGGCGCGGAACGGCGCCGGCCATGGCGATCCCGGCGGCGTAGCAGTCGTACATCGGCTCGAACAGCACGACCTCGTCGCCGGTCTCGAGCAGCGCGAGCAGCGCGGCCGACAGCGCCTCGGTCGCCCCGGCGGTCACCAGGACCTCCGTGTCGGGGTCGTAGGCGAGCCCGCGGAAGCGCTCGACGTGCTCGCTGACAGCGGCGCGCAGCTCGGGGATGCCGGGCCCGGGCGGATACTGGTCGGCGGCCGTGCCGATGGCCGCGCGGGCGACGTCGAGGACCTCGGGCGGGCCGGGGTAGTCGGGAAAGCCCTGGCCGAGGTTGACCGATCCGGTGGCCAGCGCCAGCGCGCTCATCTCCGCGAACACCGTCGTCCCGAAGCCCTGCAGGCGGGAGGACAGGTACGGCGCGCGGGTCACGCCGCCAGCGTGGCAGACGACCGGGCGCTCAGCCGATGCGGACGTCCTCCATCCCCTCGATCGCGACGACGTCGCCGCGACGGAGCTGGCGGCCGCGCCGGTCCTCGGGCTCGCCGTTGACGCGGACGGCGCCGGAGAACAGCACGTCCTTCACCTGGGCACCGGTCGGGACGGCGTCGACGAGCTTGAGCAGCTGGCCCAGCCGGATGCTCTCCTCGCCCGGGCGGATCGCGATGGTGCGCACGGTGACCAGTGTCGTCTCAGGCGGGGCGGAGCTCGTCGCCGGTGCGCACCACGCCGGGCTCGAGGACCGCGGCGCGCACGGCGAGCAGCCCGCCGCGCTCGCGGTGGATCGTCTTGAGCACCGACGTGTCGCGGGCGATGCCGCCGGCCTGCGGGCGGGTGGTCATGACGCAGCGGGCGATGCCGCGGCCGATCAGCACCCGGGCCGCGCCGAGGCGCGCCTGCGTGCCCTCCAGGTCGTCCTCCCGCTCGCCGTCGAGGACGACGTTGGCGCGGAACCGGCGGCGGTCCCAGTGGCCGAGGGTGCCGGTGGAGACCAGCGACACCCGGATGCGCGGGCTGTCGTGGAAGGGGCCGGGCGCACCCTGCCACTGCTGCCACTCCGCGAGGTCGTCGAGGTCGTCGACCGGCGCCTCGTAGGTCGGGCCCTCGCCGTCGTCCTCCCGCGCCTCCCGCAGCTCGACCGGCCGGCCGAGCCAGTCGGAGATCGCCGCCTCGTCGGTGGTCACCGTCCCGTCGGGCAGCACCACCTCCACCCCGCCGTCCGGGCGCAGGCGGGCGGCCCCGAACAGCAGCTCCGGCACCCGGCGCGCGGTGAGACCCAGGCCGGTGTCGCGGTCGAAGAGCGCCCAGTGCCGGTCGCCGGTCAGCCCGTCGGCGCCCAGCTCGGCGGCGTCCAGGCGCTCGCCCTGAAGGGACTTGACGGGGTAGCGCCAGAGCTCCACGACGCGCATCAGGTCGCCGTCCAGGAAAGGGACCAGGTGCCCGACCACCGCTCCCCCGGCTCCAGGACGACGAGGTCGACCCCGTCGGCCAGGGCGTTCGGCGGGCAGGTCATCGGCTCGACGGCGAGGCTGCGGCGACGCTGCCCCTCCGGCAGCGTGTCGCCGCTGTAGACCTGCAGCCACGGCCAGGACCCGTCGACGGCGAGGACCAGCTCGCCGGCCGGTCCCCGGAGCCGTGTCCGTGCCCAGCCGTCCGCGTCGCGGACGAGGTCGGTGAGCGGGGTGTCGAGGACGCGGTCACCGATGCGGCCGACCGCGCCGTCGAACGGGACCCGCCCACCGGTGGGGAGGCCGCCGTCGAGCAGCAGCTCGGTCCGCGCCGGCAGCTGGAGCTCGGCGTCGCCGATGCCGCCGGACGCGTCTGCCCCGACGGACAGGTAGGGGTGGACGCCGGCGCCGAACGGCGCGGGGCGGTCACCGGCGTTCATGACCCGGACGGTGCACGTGAGCGCGTCGCCGGTCAGCTCGGTGTCGACGGCGACGGCCAGCCGGAACGGGTAGCCGGGGTGCGGCTCGACCGTCGTGCCGACCGTTACCGAGCGCTCACCCCGGTCGAGGACCGTCCACGGCTGCCAGGCCACCAGGCCGTGGATCGCGTGCGGCTCCGCGGGCGACTGGACCTCGAGCTGCAGGTCCTCGCCGTCCCAGCTCCACCGGCCCTCGCGGATCCGGTTCGGCCAGGGGACGAGCACCGCGCCGCGCCAGCCGGGAGCGACGGTGCCGGAGTCGTAGCCGTCCAGGACGTCCCAGTCGCCGACCGTCAGCCGGCGGAACGTCCCCCCGCGCAGGTCGACGGCGAGGACGGCGTCCCCGGCGGTCAGCTCCACCTCGTCCGGGGCGGTCCGGGGCCAGGTCTCGGGCATGCGCCCACCTCACCACAGGCCTACCGGGTCGCCGACCGGAGCCGGTCCCTGTGGACAGCGCGGCCGTTTCCACAGCCCTTCTCACCTGCGGTTCCCGCCCGTCCGGACGGCCTACCTTCCGTACAAGCGTTCGGTCGACGACGGTTCGAGGAGGTGCCGGGTCGTGTCCTCCTGGGTCTCCGTGCTCGAGCAGCTCGCCGCCCTCGACCCCGCCGATTTCGACCCTGCAGACCTGTCGGACGAGCAGCTGCGCGACGTCATCACCCTCGCCCAGGTGGCGATCAACCGGGTGTCGGCGCTCCAGACCGCCGCCGTCGGAGCGGGGGAGGCGCGGACCGTGCATGCCGGTGACGGCATGGCGTCGATGAAGAGGTGGCTGACCGGGCACTGCCGGATCTCCGGTCGCGAGGCGGCCGTGCTGGTGCGGGGCGGCCGGCGCCTGCGGGACCTGCCCGCGCTGACCGCTGCCTACGCCACCGGCGCGGTGACCCCCGCCCACGTGGGCGTGGTGACCGGCGCGGTGACACCGGCCAGGGTCGCTGCGGCCCACGAGCACGGCATCGCCCTGCGGGAGACCGACCGCATCCTCACCGGCGCCGCCCTGGCCCTGGGCCCCGAGGACACCGCCCAGGCCGTGCGCCGATGGGTCGCGGGCATCGATCCGGACGGCACCCTCGACGACGCCGCCGGCCTGGCCCGCGTCTTCCGGATGGGCAGCTCGGTGGGCGGACGCCACTACCTGTCCGGGCACCTGGACCCGGTCGGCGCCGAGATGGTGCACACCGCCCTGGAGTCGGTCATGAACGGGCACCGCCCCGCCGGGGACCGGCGCACCCATGCCGAACGTCTGGGCGACGCCCTCGTCGAACTGTGCCGTCAGGCGCTGCACGGCGGCGCGCTCCCCGACGTCCGCGGGCAACGCCCGCACGTACGGGTCACCGTCGACTGGATGACGCTGGCCGCCGAGCGGAGCGTGCCGGGGGCCGCGGAGCTGGCCTTCGGCGGGCCGATCCCGGCGGAGACCGCGCGCCGGCTCGCGTGCGATGCAGGGGTGTCCCGCATCCTCACCGGCCCGAACAGCCTGCCCCTGGACGTGGGCCGGGAGCACCGCCTGTTCCCGGCGGGCATCCGGCGCGCCATCGAGGTCCGCGACGTGCACTGCGTCTTCGCCGGGTGCGACGCCCCGGCCGCCTGGTGCGACGTCCACCACGTCGATCACTGGGCCTGGGGTGGCGAGACGTCGTGCGACACCGGGGCGCTCATCTGCGAACGGCACCACACCGCGGTCCACGAGGGCGGCTTCCGGGTCGCCCGCGACCCCGGCACGGCCGACTGGCACACCTACCGCCCGGACGGCACCGAGATCCGCATCCGCGGGCCGGCCCCGTAGGCCGTGGTCAGAGGTCGCGCTCGAAGAAGAGCGAGTCGAGGGCATCGGGATCGCCGACGTAGGCGCCGAACGCCGCGATCGGCCGGTAGCCGGCCGAGGTGTACAGCCCGACGGCCTCCGGCTGCAGGGGGCCGGTCTCCAGCCGCAGAGTCGTCCAGCCGCGGTCGCGGGCGGCGTCCTCGAGCCCGCGCAGCACCGCGCGGGAGACGCCGCGGCCCCGCGCCGACGGGACGACGTACATCCGCTTCACCTCGGCGACGCCGTCCCCGAGGGCGCGCAGGGCCCCGCAGCCCAGCGGGCTGCCGTCGTCGTCGCAGGCCACCAGGACGACGCTGACGTCGGCTGCCGACGGGTGGGTGCCCGGTTCCTCCTTGCCGCCGTACCGCGCCCGGATCTCGGCCTGCTGCTCGGCGGCGAGGCGCTGGACGACGGCGTCGTCCCACTCCGCCGGGGTGATCTGCACGCGAGGATCCTCCCAAGCGCGACGTACCGTCCTCGATACCGCCTGACCCGAGGAGCACCGTGCCGGTCGACCGCGAACTGCCCACCCCCGAGGCCGCCGACCTCATCGCGCTGACCCGCGAGCTGGCCGACGCCGAGCTCGCGCCGAAGGCCGCGCAGTACGAGCGCGAGGAGCGCTTCCCGCGCGAGGTCTTCCGGGTGCTGGGCGACGCCGGCCTGCTCGGGCTGCCCTTCGGCGAGGACGTCGGCGGCGGCGGGCAGCCCTACGAGGTCTACCTGCAGGTGGTCGAGGAGCTCGCCGCCCGCTGGGCCAGCGTCGCGCTCGGCGTCAGCGTGCACACGCTCGCCTGCTTCCCGATCGACCGCTTCGGCACCGACGCCCAGCGCCGCGAGCTGCTGCCCGACATGGTGGGCGGGCAGTTGCTGGGGGCCTACTGCCTGTCCGAGGCGCACGCCGGCTCCGACCCGGCCGCCATGCGGGCCAGCGCGAAGGCCGGCGACACGGGCTGGCTGGCCAGCGGGGAGAAGGCCTGGGTCACGCACGGCGGGCACGCCGACTTCTACTCGACGTTCCTCCGCACCCCGGACGACGGGGAACGCGGCATCTCCTGCTTCCACCTCACGCCCGACCTGCCCGGCTTCTCCCCCGCGAAGCCCGAGGAGAAGATGGGCCTGACCGGGTCGACCACGGCCGCGATCCGCCTGGACGACGTCCCGGTGCCGGCCGACCGGCTCGTCGGCGAGCGCGGCCGCGGGCTGTCGATCGCGCTCGCGGCGCTCGACTCCGGCCGCCTCGGGGTCAGCGCGGTCGCCGTCGGGCTGGCGCAGTCCGCCCTCGACCTCGCCGTCCGGTACGCCGGGGAGCGGGAGGCGTTCGGCCGGCCGATCGTCGAGCACCAGGGTGTGGCGTTCCTGCTGGCCGACATGGCCGCCGCCGTGGAGTCCGCCCGCGCCACGTACCTGGTCGCCGCCCGGCGCAAGGACGCCGGCAAGGAGTACGGCCGGCAGGCCAGCATCGCCAAGCTGGTGGCCACCGACGCCGCCATGAAGGTGACCACCGACGCCGTCCAGGTGCTCGGCGGTGCCGGCTACACCCGGGAGTTCCCCGCCGAGCGGTACATGCGCGAGGCCAAGGTCATGCAGATCTTCGAGGGCACCAACCAGATCCAGCGGATGGTGATCGGCAAGTCGCTGGCCCGCGACGCCGCCGTGCGCTGAGGCGGGGTTCCACGTGGAACCTGTGCCGTCCGGCAGTGGACCGAGGCCGATCCCCCGACGAGACTGAGCACTCCCGCACCAGGAGAGACCAGCGATGCCCGAGCCCCACCTGCGCGCCGCCGACACCGACCGGACCGCCGTCGCCACCGTCCTCGGCGAGCACATGGCCGCCGGGCGGCTCACCGTCGCCGAGTACGAGGAGCGCCTGGGCAGGGCCTACGCCGCCAAGACCTACGGCGAACTCGCCGAGCTGACGGCCGACCTGCCGGCGCCCGAGCGGTCGCCCGTGCCCGTCCCGGAGGCCGCCGTGGCGTCCCGCGGCCGCTGGGAGTGGATGCGGGACGAGGACTGGCGGGCCTGGGCGAGCACCTCCCTGATCGTGCTCGCCATCTGGGCCATCACCTCGCTGGCCACCTGGGAGCTCCTGTACTTCTGGCCGGTGTGGGTGATCGGTCCGTGGGGCGCGGTCCTCCTGGCCGGCCGGCTCACGGGTGACCGGGAGGACGACGAGGACCAGGACGACGACGAGCCCCGGCGCCTCGGCTGACCCGGAGAGCAGAGAACCCCGCCCCCGGCGGACCGGGAACGGGGTGCTGGTCGAACTGGGTGGGCAAGGGGGGAGTTGAACCCCCACGTCCTTTCGGACACACGGACCTGAACCGTGCGCGTCTGCCATTCCGCCACTTGCCCTGGCGCCCGACGAGATTAGCAGCCGGACGCCGTGACCCGGCCGGGGGGTCGGTCGTTGCCCGGTCGGTGTCGGGTCAGGCGGGGCGCATGTGACCGACCCGCGGGTTACCGGCCGGTATGTGGGGCACCACCCGGCTACGATCACCGTGGGGACAGCGGGACGACCGACCGAGCGCAAGGGAGCGACTGTGGGTGTGCTGCAGCGCTTCGAGCGACGCCTCGAGGGCATGGTCGGGCTGGCCTTCGCCCGCATCTTCAAGGGCAAGGTGCACCCGGCCGAGATCGCCAAGGCCCTCCAGCGCGAAGCCGACGAGCAGCGCTCCGTGATGGGCGAGGGCCGAGTGCTCGCGCCGAACGTCTACGTGGTCACCCTGGGCCGCACCGACTTCGAGCACCTCGGGCAGTGGTCCGACCAGCTGGCCGGCGAGCTCGCCGACATGGTGGCCGAGCACATCGACGACGAGGGCTACCAGGTCTTCGACAAGGTGACCGTCCACCTCGAGCAGGACCCCGACCTCCCCACCGGCGTCTTCGAGGTCAGCTCCCAGGTCGCCGACCCGGCGCGCCCGCCGGCCCGCGACGACTTCGCGGTGGCCGCTCCCCCGCGCCCCCCGACGGGCGCGCACCCGCCGCTGCCCCCGCTGCCGCCCCTGCCCCCGCTGCGCGGCCGGAGCGCCACGGACACCGGCGCGCAGGGCCCGTCGTTCACCGGCCGGGCCGGCAGTCGCCCCGGCGTCACCCACGTCCTGGTCGTCGACGGCCCCGGCACCCGGCACGAGCTGTCCACCGGCCGCAACGTCATCGGCCGCGGCACCGAGGCCGACATCCGCCTGCCCGACACCGGCGTGAGCCGCAAGCACGTCGACGTCGTCCTGGAGGGCGGGTCGGCGACCGTCGTCGACCTCGGCTCGACCAACGGCACGCTGGTCAACGGCCGCCGGGTCAACCGTCACGTCCTCAACGACGGCGACGTCATCCGGATCGGCCACTCGGTGCTGGTCTACCGCCAGGACGGCCCGTGACCCCGGGCGGTGTCCTCCGGTGAGCGAGATCGTCCTGCAGGTCTTCCGCTTCGGGTTCCTGCTGCTCCTCTGGCTGTTCATCTTCGCGGCCTTCCGGGTCGTCCGGGCCGACCTCTTCGGCGGCCGCGCCGGCCGGGTGGCGTCCGTGCCGCCCCGCGCCGCCGCGGCCACCGGTCGCAAGCGGGGCCAGCGCGGCCCCAAGACCCTGGTGGTGACCGCCGGCCCGCTGACCGGCACGAAGATCACCCTCGGCGACCAGCCCATCCTCATCGGCCGCGCCGACGACTCGACGCTCGTCCTCACCGACGACTTCGCCAGCTCGCGGCACGCGCGGCTGACCAACCGGGGCGGACAGTGGTACGTGGAGGACCTCGGCTCCACGAACGGGACCTACCTCGACCAGCAGCGCGTCCAGGGCCCGTTGCTGGTCGCCCCCGGTCAGCCGATCCGCATCGGGCAGACTGCCCTGGAGCTGCGTACGTGAGAACACGTGCCGGCTCCGACGGAAGGACAGCAACCGGGCGCGTGCGCCCCCCGAGCGCCAGCGAGGTGGATGCATGAGCCTCGTCCTGAGGTACGCGGCGCGCTCGGACCGCGGGCTGATCCGCGGCAACAACCAGGACTCCGTCTACGCCGGCCCCCGCCTGCTCGCCGTCGCCGACGGCATGGGCGGCCACGCCGCCGGCGACGTCGCCAGCAAGGTGGTCATCGCCGCCCTCGAGCACCTGGACGACGACACCCCGTCCGGCGACATGCTGCAGGCGCTGCGGCAGGCCGTGTTCGACGGCAGCGAGCACCTCCGCGAGGTCATCCGCGAGTCCCCTCAGCTCGAGGGCATGGGCACCACGCTGACGGCGATCCTGTTCGCCGGCGGCCGGCTGGCGCTGTGCCACGTCGGCGACTCCCGCGCCTACCTCGTGCGCGACGGCCAGCTGTCGCAGATCACCCACGACGACACGTTCGTCCAGACGCTGATCGACGACGGCCGGATCACCGCCGAGGAGGCCAACAGCCACCCGCAGCGCTCGCTGCTGCTGCGCGCCCTCAACGGCCAGGAGGTCGAACCGGCGCTCACCATGCGCGAGGCCCGCGCGGGCGACCGGTACCTGCTCTGCTCCGACGGTCTCTCCGGCGTCGTCAGCGAGGAGACCCTCGCCGAGGCGCTCAAGGACCCGGACCCGCAGTCGACGGCCGACCGGCTGATCGAGCTGGCCCTGCGCAGCGGTGGGCCGGACAACATCACGGTGATCGTGGCCGACGTCGTCGAGGACACCGGTGGCCGCGGCCGCCTGGACCCGGTCATCGACGGGGCGGCCGGCGACAACGTCGGCCAGCGCCAGGTCGACCCGCGCTCGGCCGCCGGCCGCGCCGCGCTCGCCGACCCGCAGCCCCCGCCCTCCTCGCCACCCACACCGCCTCCGGGCGACGGCGCCTCCGCCCGCCGTCGCCCGCTGCGACTTCTCCTGGTGGCGGTGGTGGCTCTCGTCGTGCTCGTGGCGGGGGCGGCCGGGACGTACGTCTGGGCCCTCGGGCACTGGTTCGTCGGTGTGGAGGGCAGCGAGGACGACGGCCGGGTGGCCGTGTTCCGCGGCCTGGACGTGTCGATCGTCGGCTTCGACTTCTACGAGCTCGACCGGGCCACCGACATGGCCGTCACCGACCTCACGCAGGCGGCCCGCAGCCGCGTCCGCGGCGGCATCACCGCCGACGACGCCGACGACGCCGACCGGATCCTGTCGGCCCTGCGCGACCAGCGGCTCCCGCTCTGCCGCACGGCCGACCGCGAGGACCCCTCGACCGCCACGCCGACGACCCCCGCCCCGGCGCCGACGGACCCGGCCCTGCCGACCGAGACCCCGGTCCCCGGCGCCGAGCCCACCGACGGCAGCGCGGCCACCACGAGCCCGACGCGGACCACCCCCTCGCCCGTCCCCGGCGAGAACTGCCGGGAGAGCCGCTGATGGCCGGGCCGACGACCGACCCGCGGGCACCCGCGGCCGGGACCAGCGTCCCGACCCGGCGGGGCACCGAGGCGGCGCTGCTCGGCTTCGCGCTGCTGATCACCGTCGTCGCCCAGTGCATCGTCGACCTCACGCTCACCGGCTCCCTCCGCCCCGAGATGGCGGGGTTCAGCGCCTGGATCGCCGCGCTGTGGGTGGTGGCGCACCTCGTCGTCCGCAAGTGGGCGCCCTACGCCGACCCGCTGCTGCTGCCCGCCGTCGCCCTGCTCGTCGGCCTCGGGCTGACCGTCATCCACCGCCTCGACCTCGCCGCCGAGCAGGTCGAGAGCACCGTGACGCGGGAGGACGCCCCGGTCCAGCTGGTCTGGGCGACGCTCGGGGTGGCGCTGTTCGTGGCGTTCCTCGTCGTCGTGCGCGACCACCGCACGCTCTCCCGGTACGCCTACACCCTCGCGCTGGCCGGGCTGGCGCTGCTGGCCCTGCCCGCGCTGCTCCCGGCCTCCCTCTCCGAGGTCAACGGCGCCAAGATCTGGATCCGGGTCGCCGGCTTCTCCATCCAGCCCGGTGAGTTCGCCAAGATCTGCCTCGTCGTCTTCTTCGCCGCCTACCTGGTCGACAAGCGCGACGTCCTCGCCCTGGCCAGCCGCCGGGTCGCCGGCATCGAGCTGCCCCGCGGCCGCGACCTCGGCCCCGTGCTCCTGGCCTGGATCCTGTCGATCCTGGTGCTCGTCTTCGAGCGCGACCTGGGCAGCTCGCTGCTGCTCTTCGGCATCTTCGTGGTGATGCTCTACATCGCCACCGAGCGCTCCAGCTGGCTGCTCATCGGCGTCGGCCTGTTCGCCGGCGGCGCGCTCATCGCCTACCAGGCGTTCGGGCACGTGCGTGCCCGTGTGGACACCTGGCTGGACCCGTTCGCCTACCAGGACGGCGCCGGCTACCAGCTGGTCCAGTCGCTGTTCGGCCTGGGCACCGGCGGGATCTTCGGCGCCGGGCTCGGCGGTGGTCGCCCCGACCAGGTCCCCGTGGCGAAGAGCGACTTCATCGCCTCGGCCGTCGGCGAGGAACTGGGCCTGTTCGGCCTGGTGGCGGTGATCGTCGTGTACCTGATCCTCGTCGAGCGCGGCCTGCGGACCTCCCTGATCGTGCGGGACGCCTTCGGCAAGCTGCTGGCCGCCGGGCTCGCCTTCGCGGTGGCCTGGCAGGTCTTCGTCGTCCTCGGCGGTGTCACCGGCCTGCTCCCGCTCACCGGCCTGACGACGCCGTTCCTCGCCTACGGCGGCTCGTCCCTGGTGGCCAACTTCGTGCTCGTGGCGCTGCTGGTGCGGATCAGCGACGCCGCCCGCCGGCCGGCCACCCCGCAGGGGGCGCCCCCGCCCCGCCTGGGCGACGCGCCCACGGAGGTGGTGCAGCAGTGAACGCCCCGCTCCGCAAGGTCGCGATCAGCGTGCTGGTGCTGTTCACCCTGTTGATCGTCAACGTGAACGTCATCCAGGTGGTGCGCGCCGACGGCCTGCGCAACAACTCCTCCAACACGCGGATGCTGGCCGCCGAGTACGACCGCGAGCGGGGGGCGATCGTCGTCGCCGGCAACGCGGTGGCCGAGTCGGTGCCGACCGACGGCCGGCTGAAGTACCTCCGCCAGTACCCGCAGGGCGAGTTGTACGCGGCGGTCACCGGGTACCACTCGCTGATCTACAACAACTCCGGGATCGAGCGGGCCGAGAACGACGTCCTCTCCGGCAACGACGGGCGCCTGGCGCTGCGCCGGCTGGCCGACCTGTTCACCGGACGCGACCCGGCCGGCGGTGACGTCGTGCTCACCCTGGACCCCGCCGTCCAGGAGACCGCCATGGCGGGCCTCCAGGGGGTGACCGGCGCGGTGGTGGCGCTCGACCCCTCCACCGGCGCGATCCTCGGCATGGCGAGCACGCCGTCCTACGACCCGACCCGGCTGTCGAGCCACGACCCCGACGACATCCGGGCCTATGCGGAGGAGCTGGAGGCCGCCGAGCGCGACCCGCGGCTCAACCGGGCCATCGCCGACAACTACCCGCCGGGTTCGCTGTTCAAGGTCATCGTCTCCGCGGCGGCGCTCGAGGACGGGTACACGCCGGAGACGGTGGTCCCGGCCCCCGAGGAGTTCCCGCTCCCCAACAGCACGCGCACGATCCCGAACTTCAACGGTTCGGCCTGCAGCCCCAGCGGCGAGCAGCCGCTCATCGACGCGCTCACCATCTCCTGCAACACCGCCTTCGCCCAGCTCGGCATCGAGCTCGGTGAGGACCGGGTCCGCGAGATGGCGGAGGCCTTCGGCATGGACGGCGAGACCTTCGACGTCCCGCTCCGGGTGGAGGGCAGCAGCATCGGCGACGTCGAGGACGAGGCGGCGCTGGCGCAGGCCTCCATCGGCCAGCGCAACGTCCGCATGACGCCGCTGCAGGCGGCGCTGGTGGCGGCCACCGTGGCCAACGACGGCGTGCAGATGACGCCGTACCTGGTGGACGAGATCCAGGCCCCCGACCTGACCGTGATCGACTCGACCAGCCCGGAGGAGTGGCGGGAGCCGATCTCCGCCGACGTCGCCGACCAGCTGACCGAGATGATGGTGAGCGTCGTGGCCCGGGGCTCCGGCCGCGCCGCCCGCATCGACGGCGTGGAGGTGGCCGGCAAGACCGGCACCGCCCAGGTCAGCCCGGACGTCGCCGACCACACCTGGTTCATGGGCTTCGCCCCGGCCGACGACCCGAAGATCGCGGTCGCCGTGTTCGTGGCCAACGGCGGCGGCACCGGCGGCGAGCGGTCCGCCCCCATCGCCGGTGACGTCATGCGCGCCTACCTCGAGGGGCTGGAGGACTGATGGCTCTGTCCACCGGCAGCCTCCTCGCCGGTCGGTACGAGATCACCGCCCCGATCGCCGTCGGGGGGATGGGCGAGGTCTGGAAGGCGCGCGATCGCGTGCTGGACCGCATCGTCGCGGCGAAGGTCCTCAAGACCGAGTACACGAACGACCCGAGCTTCCTCGCCCGGTTCCGCAACGAGGCCCGGCACACCGCGGCGCTCTCGCACCCGAACATCGCGTCGGTCTACGACTACGGCGAGACCCTCGACGACACCGGGACCCAGCAGCTCGCCTTCCTCGTCATGGAGTACGTCGAGGGCCAGCCGCTGGTGACGATCCTGCACGACGAGGGTCACCTCCCGGTCGACTGGACGCTGCACGTGCTCGAGCAGTCCGCCGACGGCCTGTCCGCCGCGCACCGCGCCGGCGTCGTGCACCGCGACATCAAGCCCGGCAACCTGATGGTGCGGCCCGACGGCGTGGTCAAGCTGACCGACTTCGGCATCGCCCAGGCCCGCGACACCACCCCGCTGACCCGCACCGGCATGGTCGTCGGCACCGCCCAGTACCTCTCCCCCGAGCAGGCGCAGGGCATGGAGGTCACCGCGGCCTCCGACGTCTACTCCCTCGGCGTGGTGGCCTACGAGTGCCTCACCGGCGCCCGGCCGTTCGACGGCGCCTCGCAGGTGGCCATCGCGCTCGCGCACATCAACCGCCCGCCGCCGCCGCTGCCGGCCGACGTCCCGCCCGCGGTCCGCCTGCTCGTCGAGCGGGCGCTGGCCAAGGACCCCGCGGACCGCTTCCCGGACGGCGGCGCCTTCGCCGAGGCGATCCGCCGCGTCGCGGCCGGCGGCACGCTGGTCCCCCCGGCCGGGCCCCGCACGGCACCGACCCAGGTGGTCGCCGGAGCCGGGCTGGCCGACTCCACGACGCAGGTCATCCCCGCCACCGGCGCCACCGCCGTCCTCGGCGCCGGCCCCCCGACCGGGCCGGCCGGGCCCATGCCGCCCCTCCAGGCCGCGGCCGCCGACGACGACTGGTACCCCGAGGACGAGCCGTCCCGGACCCGGGGCGGACGGCGGAAGTGGGCGTGGGTGGCCGCGGCCGTGGCACTGGTCCTCGCCCTCGGTGCGCTCGCCTTCTTCCTCCTCCCCCAGGACGACGAGGGGCGCGAACCGGCCGCCGACCGCACCACCGCGTCGGGGTCCACCTCCGCCTCGCCCACCGCGGTGGTGCTCGACCCCGCCCGGTACGTCGGCCGCCCGGCGGACGAGGTGCGGGCCGAGCTGGAGGCGGCCGGGCTGGTCGTCCGCGTGGAGGAGGCCGACGAGGACCAGCTCGCCGGCGCCGAGCAGGAGCTCGAGGCCGGGGACGTGGCCGCGCTCGACCCCTCGGGGGCCACGGTGCAGCCCGGCGCGAACGTGACGCTGTTCGTGGCCGAGGAGGCCTACCCGCCCGCGGAGGAGGAGCCGGAGCCGACGACGTCCGCCCCGCCGGCCACGACGTCCCGCGCCACGACGTCCGCCTCGACGCCACCCCCCTCGACGCCTCAGACGTCGTCCAGCGCGAGCACGACCACCACGGCGGGTGGCCAGCCCGGCGGCCCGCCGCCCGGCGAGGAGGAGCCTCCGGGCGACGAGGAACCGCCGCCCGGCACCGACCCCGACGCGGCCGGGGCCCCCGAGACGCCGTGACCGCACACGCCTCCGGCTCCCGGGGATCGGCCGGTCCAGCGGATAGGCTCGCGCACGGATCCCTGCCCGTGGCACGCCCCGCCCGGCGGGGTGCCCACCCGCTCGCCGAGGCCCGCGCCCGGACGACGCCACGCCCCGCCCGAGAGGACCTCCGATGACCACGCCGCAGGTGCTCGGCGAGCGCTACGAGATCGGTGGCGTCCTCGGCCGGGGTGGCATGGCCGAGGTGCACCGGGGTCGCGACCTGCGCCTGGGCCGCGAGGTCGCCGTCAAGGTCCTGCGCAGCGACCTGGCCCGCGACCCGTCCTTCCAGGTGCGCTTCCGGCGCGAGGCCCAGGCCTCCGCGTCGCTGAACCACCCGGCGATCGTCGCCGTCTACGACACCGGCGAGGACCGCACCAGCACCGGCGCCACGCCGTACATCGTCATGGAGTACGTCGAGGGGGAGACCCTGCGCGACGTGCTGCGCCGCGAGGGCCGGCTGTCCCCCGAGCGGGCCATGAGCCTGTCGGCCGACATCTGCGGCGCCCTGGACTTCAGCCACCGCAACGGCATCGTCCACCGCGACGTGAAGCCGGGGAACGTGATGATCACGCCCCAGGGCTCGGTCAAGGTCATGGACTTCGGCATCGCCCGGGCGGTCTCCGACTCCGCCGCGACGATGACCTCGACGGCCGCCGTCATCGGCACGGCGCAGTACCTCTCCCCCGAGCAGGCGCGCGGCGAGAGCGTCGACGCCCGCTCCGACGTCTACTCGCTGGGCTGCCTGCTCTACGAGCTGGTCACCGGCGCACCGCCGTTCACCGGCGACTCCCCGGTGTCGGTGGCCTACCAGCACGTCCGCGAGGACCCGCGGCTCCCCTCGTCGATCAACCCGGCCATCCCGCCGGAGCTCGACGCCATCCTGCTGAAGGCCATGAGCAAGAACCCGGCCAACCGGTACCAGTCGGCCGCCGAGATGCGCAACGACCTGCTCCGGGCGCTGGCCGGCCAGCGGGTCGAGGCGACCCCGGTCATGGGCGACGCCGAGAAGACGGCCATCATCGGCGCCCCGCCCGGCGGCTACGGCACGTACGGCGACGACGACGGCTGGGAGGACGACGAGGCCAAGCGCCGCAAGCGCCGCATCATCGCGATCGTCGCCGTGGTCGCCGTCCTCCTGCTGGGCGGCGCGATCGCCGTCGCCGTCGCGATGAGCGGGGACGACCCCCCGCCCGCGACGGCCCAGGTGGCGGTGCCCCCGCTGGTCGGCCTCCCCGAGGCCGAGGCCCGGCAGGCGATCACCGACGCCGGGCTGACGGTCGGCGAGGTGACCACCCGGGAGACCGACGACCCGGCCCGGGTCGGCACGGTCCTGGAGTCCACGCCGGCATCCGGCGCTCAGCGGGACGAGGGCTCGGCCGTCGATCTGGTCGTGGGCGTCGCCCCCGACGCGGTGACGGTGCCGGACGTCATCGGGCTCGACGAGGACGCGGCCCGCGACGCGCTCGACCGCGCCGGTTTCACGGGCAGCATCAACACCCGCCAGGAGGACTCCCTCGCCGAGGAGGGCTCCGTCTCGTCGGTGACCCCGGAGGTCGGTGAGTCCGCGTCGCCGGACACGACGATCACCCTGGGCCTGTCCACTGGCACGGTCGACCTGCCGGACGTCACCGGCCGCACCGAGGCCGAGGCGCGCACGCAGCTGACCGAGGCCGGCTTCGGCGCCGGTCAGATCACCACCGAAGAGGTCGACTCCGACGCCGCCCCCGGGACGGTCGTCAGCACCACGCCCGGGGCCGGCAGCCCGGCGGGCACGGACACGCGCATCGTCCTGCAGATCTCCGGCGGCGTCGGCCAGGTCGCCGTGCCGAACGTGCGGGGGCAGTCGGCCGCCGCCGCGGAGGCGAACCTGCGCAACGCCGGCTTCACCCGGTTCCAGTACCTCGACAGCGACGAGAACGACCCGGGCGTGGGTACGGGCCAGGTGATCGGCACCGAGCCGCCGGCCGGCAGCCAGCAGTCGCCGGACGCCGAGATCACGATCCTGCTGAACCCGCCGCCGGACTAGCGGGGGGCCGCCGGCTAGGCGGTGGCCGCGGAGAGCCGCTCGGCGGCGGCGGTGGCGGCCGCGACGACGGCCGGGTCGGGCGCCAGCCCGCAGGAGGCCAGCCAGGTGGCCAGCATGCGGTGGCCGCCCTCGGTGAGGACCGACTCCGGGTGGAACTGCACGCCCTCGATGGGCAGCTCCCGGTGCCGCAGCGCCATCACGATCCCGGACGGCGTCGTACCGGTGACCTCGAGCTCCGCGGGCACGGTGGCCGGGTCGACGGCCAGCGAGTGGTACCGGGTGGCCGTGAAGGGCGAGGGCAGGCCCGCCAGGACGCCCTCGCCGTCGTGGACGACCTGGCTGGTCTTGCCGTGCAGCAGCTCGGGCGCGCGGACCACCACGGCGCCGTAGGCCTCCGCGATGGCCTGGTGCCCGAGGCAGACCCCCAGCACGGGCGTCCCCTGCTCGGCGGCCGCACGCACCATGGGCACGGTGACGCCCGCGCCGGCCGGCGTCCCCGGGCCCGGGGACAGGAGCACGCCGGCCACGTCGAGGTCGGCGAGCTCGTCGACGTCCACCGCGTCGTTGCGCCGGACGATGCAGCGCACACCCAGCTGGCCCAGGTACTGCACGAGGTTGTAGACGAAGCTGTCGAAGTTGTCGACGACGAGGACGGGACGCTCGGCGGGCAGCACGGCGCTCACGGTCCCTCCTCTCATCCCGCGGATGCGTACCGCAGGTCCAGGGGTCCATCGTAGGCAGGCAGCTCCACGACCGAGCGCTCGCGCACGGTGAAGGTCAGCCCGTAGGCGTCCACCGCCTCCTGGAGGATCGCCACCTGCCGCGAGGCGGCCAGCTGCGCGCGGACGGCGGCGGCATCGGCGACCGCCGCCACGACGAACGGCGGGGAGTAGGTGCGGCCCTGCAGGAGCAGGGTGTTGCCGACGCAGCGCACAGCGCTGGTCGCGATCAGCCGTTGGTCCATGATGGCCACCCCGTCGGCCGCCGCCGCCCAGACCGCGTTCACCACGGCCTGCACGTCGGACTGGTGGATCACGAGGTCGTCGGCCCGGGCGTTGACCGGCAGGCTGCCGTCGGGCCGGGTCGGGGCGTCGTCCAGCGTGATGACCACCCCGGGGCCGCTGAGGGGGACGAGCGCGGCGGACAGCGCACCGGCGTCCCCGGCGCTCTGGGCCGCCGCGACGTCGGTGTCGCGCGACGCCGCCTGCTCGGTCAGCTCCTCCACCTGCCGCTGCAGCGCGCCGAGCTGGTCGGACTGCCGGTCGGTGACCGACCGCCGCTGGTCGATGAGCTCGGACAGCTCGGTGATCTCACCCCCGCGCAGGTCGGTGCCCTGGGCGGTCTGCACCGACGTCGCGAACAGCAGGCCGGCGAGCAGCGCCACCACCGGCACCAGGGCGCCCCACGCGCTCAGGGACCGCCCCCGCAGGACGGGGCGGCGCAGCAGCGTCCGGCGCACGGGCGCCTCCTCTCGGGTGACGACGACACCGGCGTCGGCATGTGCCGGGGTCCTGCCGTCCCCCGCAGCTTAGGCTGGGGGCGGTTCCGGCCGGTGGTGACAACCCGGCCCACGGAAGGGAGTACGCACGGTGCCCAAGTCCAAGGTGCGCAAGAAGTCGGCCTACACGCCCCCGGAGGGTGTCCTGCAGGCCGGCTCCGGCCAGGCGCGCGCCGTGCAGCCCAGCCCTCGGTGGTACGCGCCGGTGATGGTCGCGCTCATGCTCATCGGCCTGCTGTGGATCGTCGTCTACTACGTCGCCGGCGACCGGATCCCGGTCATGGTCTCGCTGGGAGCGTGGAACTTCGCCATCGGCTTCGGCGCGATGGTGGCCGGCCTGGTCATGTCGATGCGCTGGCGCTGACCTCGCCGCAGCAGGTCCTCCGAGGCCCTCGTCCCCTCCGGGACGGGGGCCTCGGCCGTTTTCGCGGCCGGTCGTGGAGGTTGTGCACAGACGACCGCGCCGTCCACAGGTCGACATGACGTCCTACCCCCAGGGTTGTCCACCGAGTGTGGAGGGACGGACCGGGTCCACACCGCGCTGACCTGCGGGAACGCCGCCGATGGGACACGTGTGACGTGAGCACCACGCGAGTAACTACACCCGTGTGAGTCTGTCCCCAGCTGTGCATCCAGCTGTGGATCTGTCGACATGGCTGCAGGGGCGGGACGCTGACCCGCCTGCCCGGTACCCCCTCTGACCTGCGCGTACACCGCGCACAGGGCCTCCGCGGACGGACCGGTCGGTCCGGCTCCGTCCGCAGGACGACGCAGGGCGGCCACCCCCCGCGGGGTGGCCGCCCTGTGGAGACGGTGCGGGTCAGGCGTCGAGGAGCTCCAGCACGGTCGCGTTCGCCATGCCGCCGCCCTCGCACATGGTCTGCAGGCCGTAGCGGATGCCGCGGGCCTGCATCTGGTGGATCAGGGTGGTCATGATCCGGGCACCCGAGCCGCCCAGCGGGTGGCCGAGGGCGATGGCCCCGCCGTTCGGGTTGAGCCGGGCGGCGTCGGCGCCGGTGTCGGCCAGCCAGGCCATGGGGACCGGCGCGAAGGCCTCGTTCACCTCGTAGATGCCGATGTCGTCGATGGACAGGCCGGACCGGGCCAGCACCTTCCGGGTGGCCGGGATGGGCGCGGTGAGCATGATGACCGGATCGTCGCCGGCCATCACCGTCGTGTGGATGCGCACCAGCGGCGTGAGACCCAGTTCCGCGGCCTTCTCGCTGGTGGTGACCAGCAGCGCGGCGGCGCCGTCGGAGATCTGGCTGGCGTTCCCCGCGCTGATGACGCCGTCCTCCTTGAACGGCGTCTTGAGCGCGGCGAGCTTCTCCAGCGTCCCGCCGGGGCGGATGCCCTCGTCGGCGGAGACGACGGTCCCGTCCGGGGTCGTGACGGGGGCGATCTCCTCGTCGAACGCCCCGTCGGCCTGCGCCTTGGCCGCCTTCTCGTGGGAGGCGAGGGAGAACTCGTCCAGCTGGGCGCGGGAGAAGCCCCAGCGCTCCGCGATCATCTCCGCGCCGATGCCCTGGTTCGGGTAGACGCCGTCGTAGCGCCCCAGGAAGCGCGGGCCGAGCGGCATGCCGGCCGAGCCGTCGCCGCGCGCGGCGCCCATCGGCACCCGGCTCATCGACTCCACACCACCGGCGACCACGACGTCGGCCTGCCCGCTGACGACCGTGGCGGCCGCGAAGGCGACCGCCTGCTGGGAGGAGCCGCACTGCCGGTCGATGGTGGTGCCCGGGACGCTCTCGGGCCAGCCGGCGGCCAGTGCCGCGTTGCGGCCGATGTTGAACGTCTGCTCGCCCACCTGGCTGACGCAGCCCCAGAACACGTCCTCGACGACGGCCGGGTCGATGCCCGACCGCTCCGCGAGCGCGGTCAGGACGTGGGCGGAGAGGTCGACGGCGTGCACGCCGGACAGACCTCCCCCGCGCTTGCCCACCGGCGTACGGACGGCGGCACAGATGACGGCATCACGCATGGTCGAACTCCTCGACGACGGTCCGGGCGCCGAACGGTCAGCCCTGACCGATCGTAGGGCCACCACGTCCCTGGCAGTCTGGGTCGGTGCAGTGGTCACCCCGGGCCGGTGAGACGGCCGCGATGGCGGTGCTGGGGGCCGGGCTGGCCCTGGCGGCGGCGTTCCTCCGGCCCGCCGTCCTGGACGTGGCCGGCCGGACGCTGGTCGGCGCCGGTGCGGTCCTGCTCCTGGCCCTGGCCGCCCGCGACGTGGTCGCCCGGCCGCGGCTGGCCGCGGGGCCGGGTGGCGTCGACGTCCGGACCGTGACCGGCCGCACGCACCTGCCGTGGCACGGGCTGCGGGTTCGGGTCCGGGAGACGCGGCGGTTCGGGCTGCGCGGCAGGACGCTCGAGCTCGACACCGCCGCCGGACCCGACGACGCCGGGGAGCTCGTGGTGCTGGGCCGCCGGGACCTGGGCGCCGACCCCGGGGACGTGGCGCGGGCGCTGCGCGAGCTGGACCCGTCGGCGGGCTAGATGCCGAGCACCGCGACGGTGGGGACGGCCAGCGCGACGGTCACCATGACCGCGGCCAGCAGGCCGAGCGCGGCCACCTGCGCGGCCGGACGCCGCCGGGCGAGCACCAGCACCCCGGCGACCACCGCACCGGCGACCAGCCCCCCGAGGTGGCCGAGCAGCGAGATGCCGGGCAGGAAGCTGATGACCACGTTGATCGCCAGGAGGGTCAGCAGGCCGCGGAGGTCCTGGCGCCGGTGCAGCAGCAGGACACCGAGACCGCCCATCAGCCCGTAGATCGCCGTGGACGCGCCCGCGACCGGCACCCGGGGGTCACCGAACAGCTGGATGGCGACCGCACCGCCCAGCGCGGACAGCAGGTACAGGCCGAGGAAGCGGGCCCGGCCCAGCGCCCGCTCCAGCTCCGAGCCGAAGACCAGCAGCGCCAGCATGTTCATGACGAGGTGGACCGGCCCGATGTGCAGGAACGCGGCGGTGAGGACCCGCCACCACTCCCCGAACAGGGAGACGCCGTACGGCCACTGCGACAGCGCGTCGAAGACCGGCGACCGGTAGTTGTCGGCCGGCGAGTTCCCGGCCCGCACCGCCGACAGGGCGGTCACGGCGAACATCGCGACGTTGATCGCGATGAGCGTGACGGTGACCGTGCCCCAGCGGCGCCCCGCCGACCGCCACGCGCTCACCCGACGCGGAGCGCGGACGGACGCGTTGCCCTCCCGGACGCACTCCGGGCACTGGAACCCGACGGAGGCCGGGATCATGCACTCCGGGCAGATCGGCCGGCCGCAGCGCGTGCACGCGATGCCGGTCGGCCGGTCCGGGTGCCGGTAGCAGCGGGTGGTGGGGGGCGCCGGCTGGTGCTCGGTCAGCTGCGCTGCACCTCGACGGACTCGATCACGACGTCCTCGACGGGGCGGTCGTTGCGACCGGTGGGCACGGTGGCGATCCGGTCGACGACGTCACGGCTGGCCTGGTCGGCCACCTCGCCGAAGATCGTGTGCCGGCGGTTGAGGTGCGGGGTCGGGCCGACGGTGATGAAGAACTGGGAGCCGTTGGTGCCCGGGCCGGCGTTGGCCATGGCCAGCAGGTAGGGCCGGTCGAAGGACAGCTCGGGGTGGAACTCGTCGCCGAACTGGTAGCCGGGGCCGCCGAAGCCCTGCCCCAGCGGGTCACCGCCCTGGATCATGAAGCCGGAGATGACCCGGTGGAAGATCGTGCCGTCGTAGAGCTTGTCGGTGGTCTTCTGACGCGTCTCGGGGTGGGTCCACTCGCGGGCGCCCTCGGCGAGGTCGGCGAAGTTGGCGACCGTCTTCGGCGCGTGGTCCGGGAACAGGTCGACGGTGATGTCGCCGTGGTTGGTGTGCAGTACCGCGCGGCGGGCGGGAGTCGATTCAGTCACGGCTCCACTCTGCCACCGAACGGCGCATCAGACCGCGACGGGCTCCCGGGGGGCGGGCACCTCGGCGGGGACGGCGCGGCGCGCCTCCATGCGCCGGGCCAGCGCCACCCCGTACCGGCGCATCGGCTCCTCGTACCACCGGTGCACGATCCACGAGCCGTGGACCGCCAGGCCGAAGCCGAGGGCGGCGCACAGCAGGGACCCGAGGCGACCCCAGGCCTCCGGCACGACCATCTCCACGGCGTTCAGGAAGAACCCGTGCACCAGGTAGAAGGTGTAGGAGATCGCGGCCAGGAAGGCCATCGGCCGGCTGCTCAGCCACCCGACGCGCGGCGACCGCGTGGTGACCAGGCCGGCGACCAGCAGGGCGATGACCGCGCCGTGGACCCCGTACAGGTCCCCGTAGATGTAGACGGCGGTGCCGGTGGCGAACTGGAGCACCAGGACGACGGCGGCCACCGCCGCCAGGACCGGCGGCCGGCCCAGGACCGCGACCGCCGCGTAGCTGCGCTCGCGGTGGAGCAGGACGGCGGCGATCGCCCCGAACGCCAGGTGCTGGTAGGGCGCGAGGAAGACGAGGTCGGGGACGAACCCGGTGAGGGAGGAGCCTGCGGCGACCGCGGCGAGCACCGGGACGCGGGCGGCCTTCCAGCGGGCCAGCAGGAGGAAGCCGAGCACCGGCCACACCAGGTAGAACTTCTCCTCGATCCCGATGGACCAGGCGCCGCTGAAGGGCGGGTAGGCGTCGGTGGACCGGACGTAGGGCAGGTGCTCGGGGAACCAGACGATGTAGGGCAGGTTCTCCACCCACAGGGAGCGCCGGTCGGCGTCCATGCCCAGGCCGAGGATCAGCACGCAGTACAGCGCGATGGTGCCCAGGAACATCGGGTAGATGCGGAAGGTGCGCCGCACGTAGAACGAGCGGAAGTCGACCGACCCGTGCCGGTCCTCCTCGCGGAGCAGCAGCGTGGTGATCAGGTATCCGCTGAGGACGAAGAACAGCGTGACGCCGGTGGCGCCGTGCAGCGCCGGCCAGAGATCGCCGCGCAGGTGGGCGGTGAACACCAGGATGATGGCGAGCGCCCGCAGCCCGTCCAGCACGCCGAAGCGGCGGATGCCGAGGTACTCGGCGTGGGTCAGGGACCCCGTCATGCCCGGCTCACCGTCCCTCCGTCGCTCCGGAGCCGGACATTAACTGTCCGCAACCTTTCGATGACGGACCGTCTGAAAGGGCTGTGACCGGAGGGCCGGGTGGGGCGGTTCCGTCCACCCCGGCCGCTCCGGGGCTAGGTTCCGCGCATGTCCGAGGACGCGAGCCGCCCCGATCGCGGCTTCCTGGGTCCCCACGCCCCGTCGGAGGCCGCCGAGCGATTGTTCGCCGACGACCGCGAGGAGTCGGGCTACGTCATGAACCTGTCGCACGCGTGGGCCCACCAGCCCGAGGCGCACGACGCCCTCATGGACCTCGTCCGGCAGGCGGCGGCCGCGGCGGGCCTGTCGTTCCGGCAGCGCGGGGTGCTGGTGGCGGCGTGCGCCGGGGCACTCGGGGACCCCCACTGCTCGCTGGCGTGGGGCAGCCGGCTGGCCGGGCAGGTGGGCGACGACGTGGCGGCCGCCGTGCTCCGGGGTGACGACAGCGGGCTCGAGCCCGGTGACGCCGCCCTCGCCCGCTGGGCCCGCCGGCTGGTGCGGGACCCGAGCGCGACGACCCCCGCGGACGTGCAGGCGCTGCGCGACGCCGGTTTCGACGACGCCCAGGTCGTGGCGCTGACCCTCTACGCCGCGCTGCGGATCGCCTTCTCCACGGTCAACGACGCGCTCGGCGCCCGGCCGGACCGTGCGCTGGCCGACGCCGCGCCCGGGGCCGTGCGGGCCGTCGTCACCTACGGGCGGCCGCTCGCGGCCGGCTGACCGGAGGGAGAAGGGGTGGAGACGAGGGGAATCGAACCCCTAACCCCCGCCTTGCAAAGGCGGTGCTCTGCCAATTGAGCTACGTCCCCGGGAGGGCTGGTCGCCCCGGGCTCAGCGTTCGGTGGGCTTGCTGACGGCGCCGGGGCCCTGGGTGGCCTCGTGCCAGAGGTCGGCCTCGACCTTTCCCCCGGAGCGCTTGCGCACCGCGGCGAGCGCGCCCGCGGCGACCGCCGCCAGGGCCAGCTTCTTCAGCACGGGGAGTACCTCCTCGACCGCTGCGGCGCTCGGCGCCGGCGGCTGGTGCAACCGGCGAGGACACACGGGTGGGCCTGGGAGGACTTGAACCTCCGGCCTCATCCTTATCAGGGATGCGCTCTAACCGCCTGAGCTACAGGCCCGTGAACCTCGAACAGACTACCTGGCCCCGTTGTGGTGCCTGGAACGGGGGGCAACCTCGCGCCGAGCGGGGCCCGGAGGGTCCCGCGCAGGCCGGCCTCGTCCGGAGGCTCGCCCCGAGCGTGCGAGGGCTGAGGAGGACGAGGTCCCTCTACTAGTCCCGCTCGGACAGCGTGAGCTCGAGGCCGCCGACCAGGTCGGAGCAGAGGTTGTAGATGAACGTCCCGACGGTGCACAGCGCCGTCATGAGGACGATGTTGATGGCGCCGATGACCGCCGCGCCGCCGAACACCACACCAGGGGTGACGACGTCGCCGCTGCTCTCCTCGCCGTCGGCCGAGCCGAGCTGGCCGAAGAGGTCGTTGACCGTGTCGAAGACGCCGAGGGCGTTGAGGACGCCGTAGAGGACGCCGACGGCGACCATCCAGATGAAGAACATCGCGATCGACAGGACCAGCGAGATCTTCATCGCCGACCAGGTGTCGATGTGCCGCAGCTGGAGGCGGGCGCGGCGGGGGCCGCGGCCACCGGCGCGGGAGGGGCCCCGGCCCCGTCCGCCCCGGGAGGA
>SPQJ01000067.1 GCA_004570425.1 Bacillus sp. AZ43 | reverse complement strand
CCGCCGGCGCTGACCGCCGCAGGGACGTCGGGTGCGGGGAGTTCCTGGTCGGGGATGACGAAAGGCCCCCAGCCTGGTGGCTGGGGGCCTTTCGTGAATGGTTGTCCGGCGGCGTCCTACTCTCCCACCCCGTCTCCAGGGCAGTACCATCGGCGCTGAGAGGCTTAGCTTCCGGGTTCGGAATGTTGCCGGGCGTTTCCCTCTCGCCATGGCCGCCGTAACTCTGTGAACATGTGGAACCAGGTGTGTTCTGGTTCGTGCGTTCAGAACCGCACAGTGGACGCGACACTTCTTTGTTGTTGACTCGACCGTGTTCCTGCACCCCTCTTCGAAGAGGGAGGGGTGTGTGTGGTCAAGCCCTCGGCCTGTTAGTACCGGTCAGCTCCACACCTTGCGGTGCTTCCACTTCCGGCCTATCAACCCGCTGGTCTGGGCGGGGGCCTTACCCGGTTGTCCCGGTGAGAGACCTCATCTTGAAGCGAGCTTCCCGCTTAGATGCTTTCAGCGGTTATCCCTGCCGAACGTAGCCAACCAGCAGTGCACCTGGCGGTACAACTGGCACACCAGAGGTTCGTCCGTCCCGGTCCTCTCGTACTAGGGACAGCTCTTCTCAAGTCTCTTACGCGCACGGCGGATAGGGACCGAACTGTCTCACGACGTTCTAAACCCAGCTCGCGTACCGCTTTAATGGGCGAACAGCCCAACCCTTGGGACCTACTCCAGCCCCAGGATGCGACGAGCCGACATCGAGGTGCCAAACCATCCCGTCGATATGGACTCTTGGGGAAGATCAGCCTGTTATCCCCGGGGTACCTTTTATCCGTTGAGCGACACCGCTTCCACATGCCGGTGCCGGGTCACTAGTCCCAGCTTTCGCTCCTGCTCGACCCGTCGGTCTCACAGTCAAGCTCCCTTGTGCACTTGCACTCGACACCTGATTGCCAACCAGGCTGAGGGAACCTTTGGGCGCCTCCGTTACATTTTGGGAGGCAACCGCCCCAGTTAAACTACCCACCTGACACTGTCCCTGATCCGGATCACGGACCGAGGTTAGACATCCAATTCGACCAGAGTGGTATTTCAACGGCGACTCCACGGACACTGGCGTGCCCGCTTCACAGTCTCCCACCTATCCTACACAAGCCGAACCGAACACCAATATCAAGCTATAGTAAAGGTCCCGGGGTCTTTCCGTCCTGCCGCGCGTAACGAGCATCTTTACTCGTAGTGCAATTTCGCCGAGCCTGTGGTTGAGACAGCTGAGAAGTCGTTACGCCATTCGTGCAGGTCGGAACTTACCCGACAAGGAATTTCGCTACCTTAGGATGGTTATAGTTACCACCGCCGTTTACTGGCGCTTGAGTTCTGAGCTTCGCCCCGAAGAGCTAACCCGTCCCCTTAACGTTCCAGCACCGGGCAGGCGTCAGTCCGTATACATCGTCTTACGACTTCGCACGGACCTGTGTTTTTAGTAAACAGTCGCTTCTCACTGGTCTCTGCGACCCCCCACCGCTGCCCACCGCAAGGGTGTTGACGGTAAAGGGCCCCCCTTCTCCCGAAGTTACGGGGGCATTTTGCCGAGTTCCTTAACCACAGTTCGCTCGATCGCCTCGGTATTCTCTACCTGACCACCTGAGTTGGTTTGGGGTACGGGCCGCTCGGAACTCGCTAGAGGCTTTTCTCGGCAGCATAGGATCATCCAATTCGCCTCATTCGGCTATGCGTCAGGCCTCACCCTCGTGCGGAACGGATTTACCTATTCCGCGGGCCACACCCTTGCACCGGTACTACCACTCACCGGTAGGACTACCTTCCTGCGTCACCCCATCGCTTGCCTACTACCAGTCCGGGTCCCGCGCTAGTCCCAGCACGCTCACCCCGAAGGGATCACGTGCGGTGTTCGGGCGGTTAGCATCGCTGGGTTCAGCATGGGCGTTCCTTCGCGGGTACGGGAATATCAACCCGTTGTCCATCGACTACGCCTGTCGGCCTCGCCTTAGGTCCCGACTCACCCTGGGCGGATTAGCCTGGCCCAGGAACCCTTGGTCTTCCGGCGGGGGAGGTTCTCACTCCCCTCTCGCTACTCATGCCTGCATTCTCACTCGCGTGGCGTCCACGGCTGGATCACTCCGCCGCTTCGACCGCCACACGACGCTCCCCTACCCATCCACACACCTGGCCGGCTCCTCAAGGGAACCGGCGGGCGATCGTGTGAATGCCACGGCTTCGGCGGTGTGCTTGAGCCCCGCTACATTGTCGGCGCGGAATCACTTGACCAGTGAGCTATTACGCACTCTTTCAAGGGTGGCTGCTTCTAAGCCAACCTCCTGGTTGTCTCTGCGACTCCACATCCTTTTCCACTTAGCACACGCTTAGGGGCCTTAGCCGATGATCTGGGCTGTTTCCCTCTCGACTACGAACCTTATCGCCCGCAGTCTCACTGCCACGCTCTCACTTACCGGCATTCGGAGTTTGGTTGACGTCAGTAACCTTGTGGGGCCCATCGGCCATCCAGTGCTCTACCTCCGGCAAGAAACACGTGACGCTGCACCTAAATGCATTTCGGGGAGAACCAGCTATCACCGAGTTTGATTGGCCTTTCACCCCTACCCACAGCTCATCCCCCAGGTTTTCAACCCTGGTGGGTTCGGTCCTCCACGCGGTCTTACCCGCGCTTCAACCTGGCCATGGGTAGATCACTCGGCTTCGGGTCTAGGGCACGCGACTGAATCGCCCTGTTCGGACTCGCTTTCGCTACGGCTACCCCCCACGGGTTAACCTCGCCACGTACCACTAACTCGCAGGCTCATTCTTCAAAAGGCACGCAATCACCCCGCGCAGATGCGCTAAGGCTCTCACGGCTTGTAGGCACACGGTTTCAGGTACTATTTCACTCCCCTCCCGGGGTACTTTTCACCTTTCCCTCACGGTACTTGTCCGCTATCGGTCACCAGGGAGTATTCAGGCTTAGCGGGTGGTCCCGCCAGATTCACACCGAATTTCACGGGCTCGGTGCTACTTGGGAAACACGTCCGGGAGACAGCGCGTTTTCGTGTACGGGGCTCTCACCCTCTACGGCGACCCCTTCCAGAGGCCTTCCACTAACGACACTGTTTTCTCACTCCCCGCCAGCACGGCAGCACTGACTGGACGGTCCCACGACCCCGCCCCCACAACCCCTGCCGGGTATCACATGGAAACGGTTTAGCCTCATCCGCTTTCGCTCGCCACTACTCACGGAATCACTGTTGTTTTCTCTTCCTGTGGGTACTGAGATGTTTCACTTCCCCACGTTCCCTCCACACGCCCTATGTGTTCAAGCGCGGGTCACACCACATGACTGGTGCGGGGTTCCCCCATTCGGAAATCCTCGGATCAACGCTCGGTTGACAGCTCCCCGAGGCTTATCGCAGCCTCCTACGTCCTTCATCGGCTCCTGGTGCCAAGGCATCCACCGTGCGCCCTTAACAACTTGGCCACACAAAAACACCGCACACCCGAGCGCCCGGAAGGACACTGGTGTGCGGGCCTACAAGAACTCTGCAATCAGAGTCAAAAGATGCTCGCGTCCACTGTGCAGTTCTCAACGTACGACCAGACACCGGTCACCCGACCCCACCAGACCCACACCCACCCAGAAGGCGGCACAGCGGTATGAGGCACAGACCGGCCCTGACAGAGAAGAAACGAACCCCCACACGGGGATGGCCCGCTCTCTCAGGACCCAACAGCGTGCCTACGACCGGCCATCCCCACCCACCCCGTTCCCCGCACCACACCCCGCGAACGAGGAGCGATGCCGTACTAGGAGCAGCCACGGCTGCCGGCCGAACTGGTCAGCGTTCCACCCTCGAGCACCACCCCAGGAACCTGCAGCCCCCCGAGACTGGGAGACCATCACGTCCTGGGCGCGGCTCTGGACCACCCACACACGGTGAGCGGCCAGTGCTCCTTAGAAAGGAGGTGATCCAGCCGCACCTTCCGGTACGGCTACCTTGTTACGACTTCGTCCCAATCGCCGATCCCGCCTTCGACGGCTCCCTCCACAAGGGTTGGGCCACCGGCTTCGGGCGTTACCGACTTTCGTGACGTGACGGGCGGTGTGTACAAGGCCCGGGAACGTATTCACCGCAGCGTTGCTGATCTGCGATTACTAGCGACTCCAACTTCATGGGGTCGAGTTGCAGACCCCAATCCGAACTGAGACCGGCTTTTTGGGATTCGCTCCACCTCGCGGTATCGCAGCCCTTTGTACCGGCCATTGTAGCATGTTTGCAGCCCTAGACATAAGGGGCATGATGATTTGACGTCATCCCCACCTTCCTCCGAGTTGACCCCGGCAGTCTCCTATGAGTCCCCACCATCACGTGCTGGCAACATAGGACGAGGGTTGCGCTCGTTGCGGGACTTAACCCAACATCTCACGACACGAGCTGACGACAACCATGCACCACCTGTGCACGGCCCTTACGGACCCCCCATCTCTGGAGGATTTCCGTGCATGTCAAGCCTAGGTAAGGTTCTTCGCGTTGCATCGAATTAAGCAACATGCTCCGCCGCTTGTGCGGGCCCCCGTCAATTCCTTTGAGTTTTAGCCTTGCGGCCGTACTCCCCAGGCGGGGCGCTTAATGCGTTAGCTGCGGCACGGAACTCGTGGAATGAGCCCCACACCTAGCGCCCAACGTTTACGGCGTGGACTACCAGGGTATCTAATCCTGTTCGCTCCCCACGCTTTCGCTCCTCAGCGTCAGTTGTTGCCCAGAGACCCGCCTTCGCCACCGGTGTTCCTCCTGATATCTGCGCATTTCACCGCTACACCAGGAATTCCAGTCTCCCCTGCAACACTCAAGTCTGCCCGTATCGACTGCAGGCCTGGAGTTGAGCTCCAGGTTTTCACAGCCGACGCGACAAACCGCCTACGAGCTCTTTACGCCCAATAATTCCGGACAACGCTTGCACCCTACGTATTACCGCGGCTGCTGGCACGTAGTTGGCCGGTGCTTCTTCTGCAGGTACCGTCACTCTCGCTTCGTCCCTGCTGAAAGAGGTTTACAACCCGAAGGCCGTCATCCCCCACGCGGCGTCGCTGCGTCAGGCTTTCGCCCATTGCGCAATATTCCCCACTGCTGCCTCCCGTAGGAGTCTGGGCCGTGTCTCAGTCCCAGTGTGGCCGGTCACCCTCTCAGGCCGGCTACCCGTCGTCGCCTTGGTAGGCCACTACCCCACCAACAAGCTGATAGGCCGCGGGCCCATCCCCAGCCGATAAATCTTTCCACCACCAGACCATGCGGTCAGCAGTCGTATCCAGTATTAGCCCCAATTTCTTGGAGTTATCCCAGAGCTGAGGGCAGGTTGCCCACGTGTTACTCACCCGTTCGCCACTGATCCCCCACCGAAGCGGGTTCACCGTTCGACTTGCATGTGTTAAGCACGCCGCCAGCGTTCGTCCTGAGCCAGGATCAAACTCTCCGTAGATGAATTCGATCGCGGCTGAGAACCGAGAGCTAGCACTCTCGATATCAATCAACCAAAGGAATCCCAGCCGACCCA
>SPQJ01000027.1 GCA_004570425.1 Bacillus sp. AZ43 | reverse complement strand
CGGCCGCGGCCGCCTCGGAGCTCGCGCCCAGCGGCAGCCGCTGCTGGGCGGCGTCGAGGATGCTGAGCCCGCCGGTCAGCGCGGCGGCGAGGGACCGGCCGAGGTCGTCGTCGGCACCGGGTCGCCCGGCGAGCAGGCGGCCGGCGTCCGCGGCCAGGTCCACCGCCGAGGCGAGCGCCGGGTCGTCGACGGCCGAGGGATCGATCCGGCCGCCGTCGAGCAGCCAGAGGTAGCCACGGGTCCGGCCGTCGTGGCGCACCGGGATGACCAGGCGGGTGAGGATTCCGGCGTCCGGGTCGGGCGGGGTGCGCAGCGGGCCCTCGGCCGAGGCGATGCCGAACTCCTCGAACCACGCCCGGGTGGGTGCGGGGGAGCCGCGGGTCAGGATGGAGCGGGTGCGAACGGCGTCCATCGCGCCCTCGGCGCTGTCGTCGTGGGCGCAGAAGGCGAGCAGGGTGAAGTCGGCGTCCTCGAGGGTCGCCGGCGCGCCCAGCAGCCGCGACACCTCGTCGACCAGTTCCTGCAGGTCGTCCCGCACGACGCGCCCCCTCCCCGTACATCTGTATGAGATCACGCGACGCGGTTCTGGACATCTGTCCCTGGCTCGAAGGGGTGGGGATGCCTAGCGTCGAGGTGTCCGCAGTCCCCTCCCCGGGAGGTACCCGTGGTGCTGCAGAAGGCGCTGCTCGCCGCGTCCCGCCGGCCGGGGCTGCGCCGCGCGGTCACCGGCAACCCGGCCACCCGCCGCGTGGTCGACAGGTTCGTGGCCGGCGAGACCCTGGACGACGCGCTGGCCGCCGTGCGCGCCCTCGCGCGCGACGGCATCGCGGTCACCCTCGACCACCTCGGCGAGGACGTCACCACGCGTGCCGGGGCCGAGCACTCGCGCGACGCCTACCTCGCGCTGCTCGACGGGCTGCGCGGCCTCGGGCTCGGGGCTGACGCCGAGGTGTCGGTGAAGCTTTCGGCGTTCGGGCAGGCGCTGCCCGGCGGGCACGACCTGGCCCTCGAGCTGGTGCGCCCCGTCGTCGAGGCGGCCACCGCCATCGGCACGACGGTCACCCTCGACATGGAGGACCACCGCACCGTCGACTCGACCCTGGCGGCGCTGGCCGAGCTGCGCAAGGAGCACCCCGGCACCGGCGCCGTCCTGCAGGCGATGCTCGTCCGCACCGAGGACGACGCCAAGGCCCTCGCCGTCACCGGGTCGCGGGTGCGGCTGGTGAAGGGCGCGTACGACGAACCCGCCTCGGTCGCCCACCGGAAGAAGAAGGACGTCGACGCCGCCTACGCGCGGCGCCTGGAGATCCTCATGGCCGGCCCGGGCTACCCGATGGTCGGCTCGCACGACCCGGCGATGATCGCCCGGGCGCACGAGCTGGCCGCCCAGCACTCCCGGGACGCGGGCTCGTGGGAGGTGCAGATGCTCTACGGCATCCGCCCCGACGAGCAGCGCCGCCTGGCCGCCGCCGGCACCCGCGTGCGCGCCTACGTGCCGTACGGCGTCGACTGGTACGCGTACTTCATGCGCCGGCTCGCCGAGCGCCCGGCGAACGTCGGCTTCTTCCTCCGCTCCCTGATCACGAAGTCCTAGGAGGTCCCCCCATGGACGCCGTCACCCGTGTCCCGGCCCCGCGCAACGAGCCGGTCCTCACCTACGCCCCGGGCTCGGCCGAGCGAGCCGAGCTCGAGTCGCGCCTGAAGGCGCTGGCCGCGGAGCCCGTCGAGCTCACCAGCACCATCGGCGGCCGCCGGAGGATGGCGTCGGGCTCGACCTTCGAGGTCGTCCAGCCGCACCGGCACACCGCCGTCCTCGGCACGTCGGCGCACGCCACCCACGCCGACGCGCAGGACGCCGTCCGGGCGGCGAAGGAGGCCGCCCCGGCCTGGCAGGAGCTGTCGTTCGACGACCGCGCCGCGGTGTTCCTGAAGGCCGCCGACCTGCTCGCCGGCCCGTGGCGCCAGACGCTCAACGCGGCCACGATGCTCGGGCAGTCGAAGACGGCCTACCAGGCCGAGATCGACGCCGCCTGCGAGCTGATCGACTTCTGGCGCTTCAACGTGCACTTCGCCCGGCAGATCCTCGCCGAGCAGCCGCAGTCCTCACCCGGCGTCTGGAACCGCGTCGACCACCGCCCGCTGGAGGGCTTCGTCTACGCGGTCACGCCGTTCAACTTCACCGCGATCGCCGGGAACCTGCCGACCGCGCCGGCGCTCATGGGCAATACCGTGGTCTGGAAGCCGGCCCCCACCCAGCAGTTCGCGGCGCACCTGGTCATGCGGCTGCTGGAGGCGGCCGGGCTGCCCGACGGCGTCATCAACCTGGTCACCGGCGACGGCATCGCGGTCTCCGACGTCGCCCTCGCCGACCGCGACCTGGCCGGCATCCACTTCACCGGCTCGACGGCGGTCTTCCAGCACCTGTGGCGGACCGTCGGCGCGAACATCGCGAACTACCGCGGCTACCCGCGCATCGTCGGCGAGACCGGCGGCAAGGACTTCGTCGTCGCGCACGCCTCCGCCGACGTCGACGTGCTCCGCACCGCCCTGATCCGGGGCGCCTTCGAGTTCCAGGGCCAGAAGTGCTCGGCCGCGTCGCGGGCCTACGTGCCGCGCAGCGTCTGGGCGCGGCTGCGCGACGACCTGGTCGCGACCACCGAATCGCTGACGATGGGCGACGTCACCGACCTCTCGAACTTCATGGGCGCGGTGATCGACCGGAAGTCGTTCTCCAAGCTCTCCGGCGTGCTGGATCGGGCGAAGGACGACGCGGCGCTGACCGTGGTCGCCGGTGGCACCGCCGACGACAGCGAGGGCTTCTTCGTCCGCCCCACGATCATCGAGGGCACCGACCCGGAGCACGACGTCTTCACCACCGAGTACTTCGGCCCGGTGCTCGCGGTGCACGTGTACGACGACGCCGACTACGACGCGGTGCTCACCCAGATGGAGTCGGTCGCCCCGTACGCGCTGACCGGCTCGATCATCGCCCAGGACCGCGCGGCGATCGCCCACGCCCAGAGGTTCCTGCGCAACGCGGCGGGCAACTTCTACGTCAACGACAAGCCGACCGGTGCCGTCGTCGGCCAGCAGCCCTTCGGCGGCGGGCGGGCGTCCGGTACGAACGACAAGGCCGGCGCCCCGCAGAACCTGCAGCGGTGGACGAGCACCCGGTCGATCAAGGAGACCTTCGTCCCCGCGACCGACCACACCTACCCGCACATGCGCTGACCCGGCCAGGAGAGGGCGCCGTCGGTGAGCACGGCGCCGTCGGAGGGGCGGTGCGGCGCGAGCCGGCCGTCGGGCATCAGGTGCGAGACGGGCACACCGCGCGCCAGGACGGCGACGTCGGCGACGATCCGCCGGTGGCAGCGCCACCACACGCTCTCGCTGCACATCACCGCCACCGTGGAGTCCGCGGCCTCGGCCAGCACCTCGTCGAGCGCGGCCGTGAACTCCGGCGTCCGGGTGTGGGCGGCGTAGGCGGCGAACTGGGCGACGGTCCACCAGCCGTCGGCGACCGGCTCGCCGGGCGGCAGCCGGCGGCGCCCCCCGAGCCGCTCGTCCCAGCGGTACGCGATGCCGATGGCGGGCAGCCAGTCCTCCAGCGACCCGCGGCTCACATCGGGGTTGTTGCGGCTGCCGGGGAACCGGCGGACGTCGACCAGCCGCTCCACGCCGGCCGCCGTCAGCCGGGCGCCGAGGGCGTCCCGGTCCTGCGGGCCGTGACCGACGGTGAGCAGCGGCATCGTCGGTGCCTACCCCGCCGCGGGCCTTTGGCATGCTCGGGACGTGAGCGGGGGAGCGGTGGAGGTCCGGACGGCGCTGTGGCGCAACCGTGGGATGCAGGCCCTGATCGGGGTCACGGTGCTCGGGTTCGCCAGCTTCTGCCTCACCCTGGCGTCGCTGCCGGTGTACGCGGTGTCCGGCGGTGCGCCGGCCAGCACGGCCGGCACGGTCACCGCCGTCTTCCTCGTCGTCACCGTCGCCTTCCAGGCCACGATCCCGGCGCTCACCGCCCGCTTCGGCGTCGGTCCGGTGCTGGTCGCGGGCCTGCTCGCCATGGGGCTGCCGTCGCCCCTCTACGCGCTGGACGACGGCCTGGCGTGGATCTGCCTGCTCTCGGCGGCGCGGGGTGCGGGCTTCGCGGTCCTCACCGTGCTCGGGGCGACGCTGGCCGCGCGGGTCGCCCCGCCGGAACGGCGCGGGGAGTCCGTCGGGCTCTACGGGCTGGCGATCGCGATCCCGAACCTCGTCGCCGTCCCGGCCGGGGTGGCCCTCGTGCTCGACGGGCACGTCGGCTGGCTGTCGTGGCTGGCCGCCTCCCCGATCCTGGGTGCGGTGCTCGTCCCGCTGCTGGTGCGGTCCGTGGCGCCGGAACCGGCGCCGGGCCCGGCCGGCACCCGGGTGGCGGCCGTGCGCGCCGCCGCGCTCCCCTCGGCCGTGCTGTTCCTCGTCACGATGGCCGGCGGCGGGCTGCAGACGTTCCTGCCGATCGAGCGGCCCGACGGCGTGGTGGCGACCGCCGCCCTGCTGGTGTTCGGCGTGACGGGTGCGGTGACCCGCTGGCGGTCCGGAGCGCTGGCCGACCGGCTGGGCACCCGCCTGCTGCTGCCCTCGGCGCTGGTCGTCGGGGCCGCCGGCCTGGTGGTCACCGCGGCCGGACTCGGCAGCGGCGACGTCTGGGTGCTGGTGGGCGCCGGCGTCTTCGGCGCCGGCTACGGCGCCGCCCAGAACCTGACCCTGGTCGCGGCGTTCGCCCGGGCCGGTGAGGCCGGGACGACGACGGCGAGCGCGATGTGGAACGCCTCGTTCGACGCCGGCACCGCCGCCGGGGCGCTCGCCCTGGGCTTCCTGGCCTCGGGGATCGGGCTGGACTGGACCTACGTGGTCGTCGCGGCGTCGCTGGCGGCGGCGGTGCCGCTGGCCTCGGCGGCCGCGCGGAGGGCCGTCCACTCCTGATCGGCGGCGTGCACCCGCTCGGCGATCGCCTGCTGCGAGCGGATCAGCAGGATCTCCTCGCCGGCCTTGCGCAGCCAGGTGCGCAGGCCCTCCGGGTTGCTGCGGTTCGCGTCGCGCAGGGCGCCGAGGTGCAGCTGCCGCGTGCTGGCCTGGGCGCGCTGGGCCGGGGGCAGCGTGCGGGCCTCGGTGCGGGCGACCGCGGTGAGCCCGGCGCCGACGAACACCAGGTCGCGGATCTCGGAGAGACCCTCGAGCAGCTCGGTGGCGGCGGTCTCGTCGGTGGTCAGCAGCTCGAGGAACCGGGCGGCGCGGGCCGCGCCCTCGGCCTGGGGATCGGGGGAGGTCACCCACCCACTGTGCCCCGGCCGGTGGGGCCGGGGCACAGGTGGGTGGCGATCAGGCGTCGCGGCGGCGGAAGACCGCCCACGCCACCGCCAGCAGGGTCGCGACCTCCGCGGCGAAGACCGCGAACCCGATCCACGGGTCGAGCAGCTGCGGGTTGAACGAGACCGGCGCGGCGATCCCGGACCCGGCGTTGCCCGGCATGAGCTTGCCCGCCCATTCGCCCCAGGCGCCGGGCAGCAGGAACACCATGTTGCCGACGACGAAGACCAGCGCGAGGACCGCCGACAGCGCCGCGGCCGTGTGCCGGACGAGCAGCCCGACGGCGGCGGCCAGCAGGCCCAGCCCGGCCATGTACAGGCCGCTGCCGACCATCGACCGCAGCACCCCGTCGTCGGACAGCGCCATGCCGATGCCCTCGCGCTCGAGGAACCAGTTGCCCCCGAGGTAGCCGGCGACGGCGGTGACGACGCCGGCGACGAACAGCGTCGCGGTCAGGACCAGCGCCTTGGCGGCGAGGACCGACCCGCGCCGCGGTGTCGCGGCGAGCGTCGCGCGGATCATCCCGGTGCCGTACTCGCTGGTCACGGCCAGGGTGCCGAGCACGATCGCGGTGATCTGGGCGAACGTCATCCCGAAGGTGATGAACGAGCCGGGGTGCTCGTCGGCCTCCCCGCTGGCCAGCCATTCGGCGTTGGTGGCGCAGATCAGCACCGTCAGGCCCGCACCGAGGACGAAGAGCATGACGGTCGCCCACATCGTCGACCGGACCGTCCAGAACTTGATCCACTCGGCGCGGAGGGTGTGCGCGAACCCGGGACGGGGCGCGCCCGGCACGTTGCGGTTCGGGTCGAGGGCGACCGTGGTGTCGGTCGAGGTGACGGTCATGCGGGGATCCCGGCGGTGGTGGTCGCGTGGTACTCCACGCTGTCGGCGGTCAAGGTCATGAAGGCGTCCTCGAGGGAGGACCGGACGAGCGTGAGCTCGTGGAGCAGCAGGCCGCTCCTCCCGACGAGCTCGCCGACGGCCGGGGCGTCGAGGCCCTGCACGCGCAGCTCCTCGCCGTGGACGGCGACGTCGAGCCCCTGCCGGCGGAGCAGGTCGGCGACCTCGCCCCGCTGGGGGCTGGCGACCCGCACGTAGGAGGTGGCGTGCTCGGTGATGAACTGCGACATCGAGCAGTCGGCCAGGATGCGGCCGCGCCCGACGACGACGAGGTGGTCGGCGGTGAGCGCCATCTCGGACATGAGGTGGCTGGAGACGAACACCGTCCGCCCCTGCGCCGCCAGGTCGCGCGCGAGGGTGCGCACCCACCGGATGCCTTCGGGGTCGAGGCCGTTGACCGGCTCGTCGAGGACGACGACGGGCGGATCGCCGAGCAGGGCGACCGCGATGCCGAGCCGCTGGCCCATGCCGAGCGAGAACTTGCCGACCCGCTTGTCGGCGACCGCCTCGAGACCGACCAGGCCGAGGACCTCGTCGACCCGCGCCCGCGGGATGCCGTTGCTGGCGGCCAGCCAGCGCAGGTGGTCGCGGGCGGAGCGTCCCGGGTGCAGGGCCCGTGCCTCGAGCAGGGCACCGACCTCGCGCAGCGGCGCGGAGTACTCCTGGTAGCGGCGGCCGTTCACGGTGACGCTGCCGGAGGTGGGCCGGTCCAGGCCCAGGATCATCCGCATCGTCGTCGACTTGCCGGCGCCGTTGGGGCCGAGGAAGCCGGTCACCCGGCCGGGCTCGACGGTGAAGGTGACGCCGTCGACGGCGGGCTTGTCGCCGTAGATCTTGGTGAGGCTCCGGGCGGCGATCATGCGATCGCCCCGGGGCAGGTCGAGGGGAAGGTCATGCCGAGAACCCTGTCGGCCGGGCGGCGCCGGCAACATCGGGTGATGCCCTGAACCGACCCTGAACCGACCCCGAGCCCGGTGCTCAGGCGGAGCGGGGGAGTTCCCCGGGTTCCTTCAGGAGCCTGCGCAGCGCGCGGGCGGCGGCCTGCCCGGCGCGGTTCGCCCCGATCGTGCTCGCCGAGGGGCCGTAGCCGACCAGGTGGATGCGCGGCTCGCCCACGACCTGGGTGCCGTCGAGGCGGATGCCGCCGCCGGGCGCGCGCAGGTTCAGCGGCGCCAGGTGCGAGACGGCGGCCCGGAAGCCGGTGGCCCACAGGATGACGTCGGCGGTCACGAAGCGGCCGTCCGCCCACGCGACGCCGTCCTCGGTGATCCGGTCGAACATCGGCAGCCGCTCGAGGACGCCCCGGTCGAGGCCGTCGCGGACGTACGGCGTCGAGGTCAGCAGGCCCGTGAGGCTCACCACGCTGCCGGGGCGGCGGCCGTCGCGCACGGCCGCCTCGACCTTCGCGACCACCTCGCGCCCGGCGTTCTCGTCGAACACGCCCTCGCGCCACACCGGGGGCCGGCGGGTGACCCACGTCGTGCTGGTGACCCGCGAGATCTCACCCAGCAGCTGGGTGGCCGACGCGCCACCGCCCACGACGACGACGTGCCGGCCGGCGAACTCCTCGGCCGAGCGGTAGTCGACGGTGTGCAGCTGGCGGCCCCGGAAGAGCTCCCGGCCGGGGTAGTGCGGGACGAAGGGGCGGGTCCAGGTGCCGGTGGCGTTCACGATGGCGCGCGCCGTCCAGTCGCCGGCGTCGGTCTCGACGCGGAACCGGTCGTCGTCCGCGCGGCGGACGGCGCGCACCCGGACCGGCCGCTGGACGGGCAGGTCGAAGCGTCGCTCGTACGCGGCGAAGTAGGCCGGGACCGCCTCGGCGGCGCCGCGGTCGTCCCTGTCGGGGGAGAAGGGCAGCCCCGGCAGGTCGTGCACCCGGTGCGTCGTGCCGAGCGTGAGGGACGGCCACCGGTGCTGCCAGGCGCCGCCCGGGGCGTCGTCGGCGTCCAGGACGACGAACTCCGTCCGGCGCGCGAACCCCTGCCGCGCCAGCGCCCAGGCGGTGCTCAGACCCGCCTGACCGGCGCCGATCACGACGACCTCGACCTCGCTGCTCACGACCGGTCAACGCCGGGGGCGGCCCCGGGCTTCCGGGCGGCCGGACGGCGGGTCGGCGCATCCTTTGTTCCCCGATGCACCACCTGCCCCATCCGCGTCACCGGGGCGACACTCTCCGCTTAGCCTCGCGAGGCCAGGACGTCACATCGGCCCTGTCTGATGCGGGACGTCGGTCCGCTCCTATCGCTCCTCCACCCTTCTCACCCGAGGACATCCATGCGCGTTCGTCGCACGGTGGCCGGGGTCGCGCTGAGCACCCTCAGTGCGACCCTGCTGGCCACGATTCCGTCCACCGCGGCCCAGGCCGCTTCGCCCGACCTGGTGATCAGCCAGGTCTACGGAGGCGGCGGGAACTCCGGCGCCCAGTACTCGCACGACTTCATCGAGATCCAGAACCGGGGGACCGTCCCGGTGAGCCTCGCCGGGATGTCCCTGCAGTACGCCAGCGCGGCAGGCACCTTCGGCACTGCGGCGAACCTCGTGACGCCGCTGCCCGACGTCGCGGTTCCGCCGGGTGGCTACTTCCTCGTGCAGGAGGCCGCAGGCGAGGGGACGCCCGGCGCCCTGCCGACCCCGGACGCGACCGACGGCACCCCCATCGCGATGTCCGCGTCGAACGGGAAGGTCGCGCTGGCCACCGGGACGGCGGCCCTGAACTGCAGCACGGCGGCAACCTGTGCCGGCGTGGCCGGGCGAATCGTCGACCTCGTCGGCTACGGCACCGCGAGCCACTACGAGACCCGGGCTGTCGCGGCCCTGAGCAACAGCACGGCGGCCATCCGCAAGGCCGGGGCGGACACCGACGTCAACGCGGACGACTTCGAGGTCGCCGCACCCACCCCGCGCAACAGCGGTACGGTCGAGGGCCCGGAGGAGCCGGACGAGCCGGCCGAGCTCTACGACATCTCCGAGGTCCAGGGCCCGGGAGTCACGAGCCCGCTCGTCGGAACCGAGGTGGCGATCGAGGGCGTCGTCGTGGGCGACTTCCAGGAGCGCGGCCAGTACAGCGGCTACTTCGTCCAGAGCCTCGAGCCCGACGACGACCCGCTCACCAGCGAGGGCATCCGGGTGTTCGACTTCGCCACGCCGGTCGCCGTCGGTGAGCACGTGCGCGTGACCGGGACCGTCAGCGAGTTCAGCAGCGCCGACTCCGACGGCACGCCGTCCGGGAGCGAGACCCAGCTCGGCGCCGGGTCGACCGTCGAGCGGCTCGGCAGGGCGGAGCTGCCCGAACCGGTCGTCCTCCACCTGCCCTTCGAGGGCGGGACCACCGGCCCGGAGCGCTACGAGGGCATGCGGGTCACCCTGCCGGCCGGTCTGGTCGCCACCGACCTGTACACCCTCGGGCGCTACGGGGAGGTGGGGCTGACCAGCGACGAGCTGCTGCGGATCCCGACCACCCTCGCCGAGAACGCCGCCAACGACGCCGACCAGATCCTGCTCGACGACGGGCTCTCCGGGCAGAACCTGCCGACGCTGCCGTACACGATCGACGAGGGCGGCACGACGCTGCCGCGGGCGGGGGACGTGTTGGCCGAGCCGGTGACCGGCGTGATGTCGTTCAACTTCGGCTTCTACCGGGTCGAGCCGCCGGTGGGCACGACGGCCGGGTTCACCTCGGTGAACCCGCGGACGCCGGCACCCGACGCGGTGGGCGGTGACGTCCAGGTGGCGTCGTTCAACGTGCTGAACTACTTCGTCAACTTCGGTGGCGACAACCGGGGGGCGGACAACGCCGCCGAACTGATCCGCCAGGAGGCGAAGCTGGTCAGCGCGATCACGGCGCTCGACGCCGACGTCGTCGGCCTGATCGAGATCGCGAACGACCGCGGCGAGGCCCTGAGCCGGCTGGTTGCCGCACTCAACGCGGCCCAGCCGGACCCGGCCGACGACTACACCGCCGTCGTAGCCCCGGCGCTCACCCGGGCCAACGGACTGGGCGGCACCTACGGCACCGACGCGATCCGGACGGCGATCGTCTACCGCCCGTCCGTCGTCACGCCGGCGGGCCCGCCGCCGTCGGACCCGGCCCTGCTGAACCCGGCCGACCCAGCCTTCCCGGGCGAGCCGCTGTTCGACCGGCCGCCGGCCGTGCAGGTGTTCACGCCGGTCGGCGGGGGCGAGGAGTTCACCGTGCTGGTGAATCACCTGAAGTCGAAGGGCTCGACGAACGCGCAGTGCGGCAGGCCGGACCCGCTCGGCGGCAACTGCGACGACCTGCGCGAGCGGCAGGCGGCGGGCCTGGTCGACCTGGTGGAGCAGCTGGGCACCGAGGACGCGCTCCTGCTCGGTGACTTCAATTCTTACGAGGCGGAGGCGCCGATCGACGTTCTCGAGGCGGCCGGCTTCGTCAACACGGCCGCGGAGCTGTCCACGGCCGACCGGTACAGCTACAGCTTCGACGGGGAGTTCGGCACGCTGGACTACATCTTCGCGTCCAGCGGCCTGGCCGAGTCGGTGACCGGCGTGGACATATGGCACATCAACAGCGCCGAGTCGCCCGCCTACGACTACAACGAGTTCAACCAGCCGCAGCTGTACTCGCCCGGCCCCTACGCGTCCTCCGACCACGACCCGGTGCTGATCGGGCTCGAGCTGGTCAACGAGGCGCCGGTCGCCGACGCGGGTGCCGACCAGACGGTCCGGGTCGACCGGGACGTCACGCTCGACGCGTCCGGCTCCAGCGACCCGGACGGGAACCCGCTCACCTACGCGTGGGACCTCGACGGTGACGGCGCCTTCGACGATGCCACCGGAGCGACGGTCGCCTTCGGCGCCGGCCTGCCGCCGGGCTACTACACCGTCGCGGTGCAGGTGAGCGACGGCGCCGAGTCCGACGTCGACGAGGCGGTCGTGACCATCACGACGCCGAACGGGAAGATGCCGCCCGGCCGGCGCTGACCGGTGAGGCGACCGCGGCCCCGTCCTGCTCCGGCAGGGCGGGGTCGCGGCGTCTCCGGGGGCGGAACTGCGCGCCACGGGCCAAGATCTGCGGCAGGTGGCGGACGGGAGGACCGGATGAACCTGGAGAAGGTGGTCTTCGGCTTCTTCGTCCTGCTCGCGGCCACGTTGAACTTCGGTTTCTTCATCGGTGACATCGACGACCCCGACCTGCACAACCCGTACGAGCTGTTCGCCGCGGTCGTCGTCAACCTGATCGCCACGGTGCTGAAGTTCGGCGACCGGACGCAGATCGGCGCCGTCCACCTGGCGACCAGCCTGGTCGCCGACCTGCAGCTGATCGGCGCGGCGCTGATGTTCGGCTACGCGACCTACGTGTCCAGCGCAGGGATGACGGAGTCCTGGACGGCGAGCGTGGTGTCGCTGTCCGGTGGCGCCCTCCTGGCGAACATCGTCTCCGTCGTCCTGCTCGTCGTGGAGACGGTCTCCTTCCACCGCGGCTGACCATGGGCAACCCGCTGCTCGCCTTCTGGCAGAACATCTTCGGCACCGGTGAGGAGCAGCGGCGGGTCCGCCGGGCGACGGTGCGCGTGGCGGCCCACTCGGCGGCGCAGGCCTCGGCCACGATCTTCCTGATCCTGCGCCGCATGCGGGCACCGCTGATCGTGCTCATCGCGATCTTCTCGATCAGCGTGCTCGGCCTGACGCTCATCCCGGGGCAGGACGCCGAGGGCGAGCCGTGGCGGATGGGCTTCTTCGACGCCTTCTACGTCATGAGCTACACCGCCACCACGATCGGCTTCGGCGAGCTGCCCTTCGAGTTCACCTACAACCAGCGGATGTGGGTGACGATCTCGATCTACCTGACGGTGATCGGCTGGGCCTACGCCATCGGGTCGCTGCTCGCGCTGCTGCAGGACCGCGCCTTCCGGTCGGCGCTGTCGCTGCAGCACTTCAGCCGCAAGGTGTCGCGGCTGCGCGAGCCCTTCCTGCTCATCGCCGGCTACGGCCGCACCGGAGAGCTGCTCGGGCGCTCCTTCGACCGGCTCGGCCGGCGGTTCGTCGTCCTGGACGTCGACGACGAGCGCATCGACGGCCTGGAGCTCGGCTCGTACCACGCGGACGTGCCCGGGCTGACCGCCGACGCCCGGGATCCCGGCCACCTCGCCGTCGCGGGGCTCGGCCACTCCTGCTGCGAGGCGGTCGTCGCGCTGACCGACGACGAGGAGGCCAACCTCGCGATCGTGATGGCCGCGGCGCTGCTCCGCCCGGAGCTCCCGGTCATCGCCCGCGTGACCTCCCGGTCCATCGCCGAGCGGATGCAGGCCTTCGGCACCCCCAGCACGGTCAACGCGTTCGACAGGTTCGGCGACCACCTCCGCCTGGCGCTGCGGGCGCCGTCGTCCTACCAGCTGATGACGTGGCTGGAGAGCGGGCCGGGTGCCCAGCTGCCAGAGCTCGGGTCCCCGCCGCGCAGCGGCCGGTGGATCGTCTGCGGGTACGGCCGGCTGGGCCGCGAGCTCACGACCGACCTGCGCGCCGAAGGCCTCGACGTCACCGTGATCGAGGCCCGGCCGACCGACGTGGACGACGCCGACCTGCTCGTGGGCGACGGCTCGGACCCGTGGGTGCTCGCGCAGGCCGATCTCGACCGGGCGGTCGGGCTGGTGGCGGGCACGGACAACGACACCACCAACCTGTCCCTGGTGGCGGCCGCGCGGCGCAGCAACCCGTCGCTGTTCGTGGCGGCCCGGCAGAACCGGCCGGCGAGCGCGCCGCTGTTCGCCGCCATGGAGATCGACGCGCTGCTCGTGCCCACCGAGGTGATCGCGCACGAGGTGTACGCCCAGGTCTCCACCCCGCTGCTGTGGCGGTTCCTGCGGGAGATCCCGGGGATGGGCGACGAGTGGGCGCGCCGGATGGTCGACCGGCTGAGCGAGGTGTGCGGCCCCCGGCTGCAGGCGCTGTGGAAGGTGCGGCTCACCCCGCGCGAGGCGCCGGCGCTGGGCGACTGGCTGGCCGCGGGCGCCGTCACGCTGGGCGACCTCATGCGCAATCCCGAGGACCGCGAGGAGCCGCTGCACGCGGTCGCGCTGCTCGTGCTGCGCGACCGCGAGCCCGTCCTCGCGCCCGGCGACGACGTCGTCCTCCGGCCGGGCGACGAGCTGCTCCTCGCCGGGTGGACGGCAGCCCGGCGCGCGCTGTCGACGACGCTGGTCGTCGAGGGTGTCCTCGAGTACCTGATCACCGGTCGGCGGGTGCCCTCGAGCTGGGTCTGGCGCCGCCTGACGGGAACCCACCCGGGTCGGCCGGCTGCGGATGCAGCCGGGGGCGGCCGGGCCTAGCCTGCGGACGTGGTCGGCAAGGATCTCCAGGATCTGGTGCGCCGCCGTCTCTGGGAGCTGGCCCGGACGGCGGATGACGCCGCGCGGCTGTCGCGCTGGGTCGTCCCCCCGGAGACGCTCAAGCGCATGGCCCGCACCGGCGGGTCCAGCTTCATCAGCGAGGGGCTGGCCGAGTTCCTGGCACGGGCGCTCGAGGTGCCGGAGAACCGGGTCCGCCGGGCCGCGGGGCTGCCGCTGCTGCACGACGAGCGGGAGAGCATCAGCACCCGTCCCCACCTCCGGCTCGTGCCCAAGGACGGCGAGCCCTCCTAGCCGCCGTCCCGGCAGTGCAGCGCGATCATCCGGTCGATGACCTCCGGCCAGGCGGCGCGCACGGCCACCGGCTGGTCGCGGACGAGCGTCGAGACCTGGGCGGCGGTACCGCGCCCCTCGCTGACGATGGCCTCGAAGCCGAGGCGGAACAGCAGGTCCCGGATCCGGTCGAGGCCGAGACCGGCGTCGAGCAGCGGGCGGATGACCCATTCGTACTGCTGCGGCGAGAGGGAACCCACGCACATCCTTCGCGTGCGCCTCCGCCGCCGGATGCACCCGCTCCTCGCGCGGCTCCGATCCCCACCGAGAGCCGTCTCCCGCCTCCGCCGGCGGGCATGCTTAGGTGTGCCTCGCCTATCTATCAGGAGGTTGCGCGTGACCACGCCCCGCCGCACGACCGCCGGCCTCGTCTCGGCCCTGGGCGCCTGCGCGGCGCTCGCCGGATGCAGCGGCGACGGCGACGCACTGACCGTGTACAGCGCTCAGCACGAGAGCCTGGTCCGCACGATGCTCGAGGACTTCACCGAGCAGACCGGCATCGAGCTGGAGTTCCGGGACGCCAACGACTCCGAGCTGGCCAACCAGATCGTGCAGGAGGGTGACGCCTCCCCGGCCGACGTGTTCCTCACGGAGAACAGCCCGTCCATCGACGTGGTCGACGAGGCGGGCCTGCTCGCGCCGCTGGACGAGGCGACCCTGCGGCAGGTGGGGGAGCGGTACCGGCCCTCGTCGGGCCACTGGGTCGGCTTCGCCGCCCGCTCGACCGTGCTCGCCTACAACCCCGCCGACGTCGACGAGGCGGAGCTGCCGGCGTCGATCCTCGACCTCGCCGCCCCCGAGTGGCAGGGCCGGGTGGCCATCGCCGCCGGCGGGGCGGACTTCCAGGCCATCGTGAGCGCCGTCCTGGCGATCGAGGGCGAGGAGGCCACGCGCGAGTGGCTGACCGGGCTCGAGCGCAACGCCGAGGTCTACGCCAGCAACACCGCCGTCATGAAGGCCGTCGACGAGAGCGAGGTCGACGTCGGCGTCATGTACCACTACTACTGGTACCGCGACCAGGCCGAGGGCGGGCTCGTGGGCGACGACGCCCGGCTGCACTACTTCCGCAACCAGGACCCGGGCGCCTTCGTGAGCATCTCGGGCGCCGGGGTCCTCGCCTCCTCCGACCGCAAGGAGGACGCGCAGCGCCTGGTCGCGTTCCTGACCAGCCCGGCGGCGCAGGAGCGGCTGGCCGACAGCTCCGCCCTCGAGTACGCCGTCGGCGACGGGGTGGCCTCGGCCGACGCGCTGCCCCCGCTGGAGAGCCTCCAGGCCCCCGACGTCGACCCGGGGTCGCTCAACGCGCCGCTGGTCACCGAGCTGATGCAGGACGTGGGGCTGCTCTGACCACTCCCGCGCCGGTCGTCGCAGGCCCCGGTGCGCCGGCCGATCCGGCGGACCGGGGCTCCCGCGCGGGCTCGGCCGGGCGGCGCCTGCGCCGGTCGCCCGTGACGCTGGCGCTCGCCGCGGGCGTGGCCGCGCTGGCGCTGCTGCCGCTCGGCTACATCGCCTGGTACACCGCCGACATCGGGTGGTCCGGCATCCAGGAGCTGGTGCTCCGGCCGCGGGTGGGCGAGCTGCTCTGGAACACCGTGCGGCTGGTCGCCGGGACGGTGGCGTGCTGCGCCGTCCTGGGCGTCGGGGCCGCCTGGCTGGTGGAGCGCTCGTCGCTGCCGGCACGGCGGGTCTGGCACGTGCTGCTGGTCGCCCCGCTGGCCGTGCCGGCGTTCGTCAACAGCTACGCCTGGATCTCGCTCCTGCCCGGCCTGGACACCTACGCGGGCGCGCTGCTCGTGGTCACGCTGTCCTACTTCCCCTTCGTCTACCTCCCGGTCGCGGCGGCGTTCCGCGGCCTGGATCCGGCGCTGGAGGAGACGGCGCGCGGGCTGGGGCTCTCCGGGTGGGCGGTCTTCCGGCGCGTGCAGCTGCCCCAGCTGCGGGTGGCGCTCCTCGGCGGCGGCCTGCTCGTCGCCCTCCACCTGCTCGCCGAGTTCGGGGCGCTGCAGATGCTGCGGTACCCGACCTTCACGACCGCCATCTACGACCAGTACCGCGCCACCTTCAACGGTCCCGGCGCCACGATGCTCGCCGGTGTCCTGGTCCTGCTGTGCCTGGTCCTGCTCCTCGCCGAGCTGCGGCTGCGGGGCCGCCGCGGGTACGCGCGCACCGGGTCCGGCGTGGCCCGGTCGGTCCGCCCGGTGCGCCTCGGCGCCGTCACCGCGCCCGCCCTGGCGGCGCTGGCGGTCCTCGTCGGTCTCGCCGTCGGGGTGCCGCTGGCCGGCCTCGGCTACTGGATGGCGAACGGCGCGTCCAGCGGCCTGGACGTCGGGTCCCTGCTCACCACCACGGGCACGACGCTGGCGCTCGCGGCCGCCGCGGCGGCCCTCACCACGACCATGGCGCTGCCCACCGGGTGGCTCGCGGTGCGCGCCCGCGGCCGGGTCGCCACGCTGCTCGAGCGCAGCACCTACCTCGGCAGCGCCGTCCCGGGCATCGTCGTCGCGCTGGCCCTGGTGACCCTCAGCGTGCGCGCCACCCCGTGGCTCTACCAGACGGTGCCGGTGCTGCTCGCCGCGTACGCGATCCTCTTCCTGCCGCGTGCGATCGTGACCGTGCGATCGGCCGTCGAGCAGTCGGCACCCCTCTACGACGACGTCGCCGCCTCGCTGGGGTCCTCGGCGCCGGACCGGCTGCGCCGGGTCACCCTCCCGCTGCTGGCCCCCGGCATCGGAGCGGGAGCGGCACTGGTCTTCCTCGCCGTCGTCACCGAGCTGACCGCCACCCTGCTGCTCGCGCCCACCGGAACGACCACGCTGGCCACGGCGTTCTGGTCGGCGAGCAGCGCCCTGGAGTACGGAGCGGCAGCGCCGTACGCCGTGGTCATGGTGCTGCTCTCCGCGCCCGCGACCGTCCTGCTGTCCCACGACGCCCGACGAGGTCTGACGACATGAGTTCCCTGACCGTGACGGGCCTGACCAAGGCCTTCACCGCGACCCCCGTCCTCACCGGGGTCGATCTGCACGTCCCCCAGGGCAGCTTCACCGCGCTCCTCGGACCGTCCGGGTGCGGCAAGACGACGCTGCTGCGGCTCATCGCCGGTTTCGACGACCCCGACGCCGGCACGATCGCCCTCGGTGAGCGGGTCGTGGCCGGTGCCGGCCGCACCGTGGCCGCCCGTCGTCGGGGGATCGGCTTCGTCCCCCAGGAGGGCGGCCTGTTCCCGCACCTCACCGTGGCCGGGAACATCAGCTTCGGCCTGCCGCGGCGGCAGCGGCGCGACGGCGCCCGGGTCCGGGAACTGCTCGCCCTGGTCGGTCTCGCCGCCGATCTCGCCGACCGGTCGCCGCACCAGCTCTCGGGGGGCCAGCAGCAGCGCGTGGCCCTGGCCCGGGCGCTGGCGCCGCAGCCGTCGCTCGTGCTGCTCGACGAGCCGTTCTCCTCCCTGGACGCCGCGCTGCGCGAGGAGACCCGCGCCGCGGTGTCCCGGGCGCTCACCGCGTCCGGGGCGACCGCGGTCCTGGTCACCCACGACCAGGCCGAGGCCCTCTCGATGGCCGACCAGGTGGCGGTGCTCCGCGGTGGGCGGCTGGTGCAGCTCACCGATCCGCGCACCCTCTACCGGCGGCCCGGTGACCTCGACGTCGCGACCTTCGTCGGGGAGGCGGTGGTCCTCGACGCCGAGCTCCGCGACGGCGTGGCGCACTGCGTCCTCGGCGAGCTGCCCTGCGAGCACCCGTCCGGCGGCACCGTCGCGGACGGGCCGGCCCGCGTGCTGCTGCGCCCCGAGCAGCTCCGGCTCTCGGCGCCCCGCCCGGACGCACCGGTGGCCCGGGTGCGCACGGTCGACTTCTACGGTCACGACTCGCGGGTGTGCCTGGACCTGGCGGGCGGCCCGAGCGTCACCGCCCGGCTGGACGGCGCCGACCCGCTGACCCCGGGCGACGCCGTGTCCGTCACCGTGCGCGGCACGGCGCTGGCGTTCCCCCTGCCCGGCGCGGCCCCGCTCGCGGCCGGCGCACCCCGGGTCTGACGCGCCGCCGGGACCGGACCGTGTGCCGGCGGTTAGGGAAGCCTAAGCTCCCGCCGTGGACCTCTTCCTCTTCACCGTCGACCCCTGCTGGGGCGCCGACGTGGTGACCGCGGGCGCGGCCGGGATCGTCGTCGACTGGGAGCGCCGCGGGAAGGCCCGCCGGCAGCTGGGTGAGGGCACGCAGATCAACGCCGACACCCCCGACGACCTCGCCCGCATGCGCGCGGCGACCGACGGCCGGCTGCTGTGCCGGATCAACGGGTTCGGCCCCTGGACCGGGGGAGAGGTCGACGAGGCGATCGCCCGCGGGGCCGACGAGATCCTGCTGCCGATGGTCCGCACGCCCGAGGAGGTCGACCGCACGCTGGACCTGGTGGACGGGCGCTGCGCCCTCGGCATCCTCGTCGAGACGCAGGACGCCGTCGACCGCGCCGCGGACCTGGCCCGTCGCCCCCTGTCGCGCATCTACGTCGGGCTCAACGACCTGCGCATCGACCGGCGGTCCGACGAGCTCTTCCGGCCCCTGGTCGACGGCACCGTGGACGACGTCCGGGCCGCGGTCGCCCAGCCCTTCGGCGTCGGTGGTCTGACGCTGCCCGGCGGCGGATTCCCGATCTCCAGCGACCTGCTGGCCGCGGAGCTGGTGCGGCTCGGTGCCGCGTTCACCTTCCTGCGCCGGTCCTTCACCGCCGACATGGTCGGCCGCGACCCGTTCGTCGAGGTCCCGCGGCTGCTGGACAGCCTCGCCGCGCTCCGCGCGGCCGGACCGGAGGACGTGGCCGACCGCCGGGCGCGGTTCGTCGCCGCGGTCGGGTCCCCGGGGAGCGTCCGCGAACCTGCCGTCTCCCCGCTGCCGGCGTGAGGGCTCTCGTCACCGGCGCCGGTGGCTTCGTCGGCCGGCACCTGGTGTCCCGGCTGCGCTCCGACGGCTGGGAGGTCACCGGGCTGACCCGCGCCGACGCCGATCTGGCGGATCCGGTCGCCGCCGCGCGGGCGGTGGCGGCGGCCGATCCCGACGTCGTGTTCGCGCTCGCCGCCGGGCGGGCCAAGGCCACGGCGGCCCAGCGGGCGGCGACGGTGGCGGTCAACACGAGCCCGTGGCTGGTGGACGCCCTGCCCGACCGGTGCCGAGCGGTGGTCCGGCTGGGGTCCTCCACCGAGTACGCCGCCTCGCCGCACCCGCTCGCGGAGGACGCCGCGCTGGAGCCGCGGGGCTTCTTCGGCGCCACCAAGGCCGCGGGCTCGCTGCTGCTCCAGGCGGCCGCCGCCGAGCGGGGCGTCCGGGCAGCGGTCCTGCGGGCGTTCCAGGTCTACGGTCCCCACGACCACCCCACCCGACTGGTGCCCGTCGTCCTGGCCGCGGCACGGACCGGCGCGACGGTGCCCCTGCCCGCCGCGGTGAGCCGGCGGGACTGGGTGTGGGTCGGCGACGTGGTGGACGCCTGCGTCCGGGCGGCGGTGGCGGACGACCTGCCGGGGGGAACCGTGCTCAACATCGGCACCGGCGTGCAGACCAGCGTCGCGGACCTCGTCGCGACCGCCGAGGCGGTCACGGGGCGCCGCATCGCCACGGCCGCCGGGGCCCACCCGGGGCGGGACTGGGACACCGCCGACTGGGTGGCCGATCGGTCCGCCGCCGGGCGCATGCTCGGCTGGGAGCCCACCGTGGACCTCGCCGAAGGGCTGGCACGGACGTGGGCGGCCACGTGACCGGCCCCGTGGCCGTCGTCGTGCCCGTGTACGGCAACGCGCCGACGCTCGAGGAGCTGGCGGGCCGGCTCGCCACGGCCCTGGCCGGCCGCGAGTGGCGGCTGCGGCTGGTCGTCGACGCCTCACCGGACGACAGCCTGGCCGTCGCCGGCGCGCTGGCCGCCGCCGACCCCCGGGTCGCCGTCACGCACCTGCCGGTGAACGTGGGCCAGCACCGCGCCCTCGCCCGCGGGCTCGCCGACGAGCCGGACGCCGACGCATGGGTCTGCCTCGACGCCGACCTGCAGGATCCACCGGAGGCGGTGCCGTCCCTGCTGGAGCGGCTCGCTGCCGGCGACGTCGGTGCCGTGTTCGCCGGGCGCAGGGGGGACTACGAATCGCGGGCACGCCGGATCACCGGCGGCCTGCACCGGCGGGTGGCCGCCCGGCTGACCGGCCTGCCGCCGGACGCCGGGGCGTTCTTCGCCATGGACGCGGCCGTGCGCGCCGCCGTCCTCACCGCGGTGACCGCCACGTCGGCGCCGAGCGTCGTCCTCGCGGTGGCCCGCGCCCGCGTCCCGGTCACGAGCCTGCCGGTCGCGCGGGACCGCCGGCCGGTCGGGCGGTCCGCCTGGAGCCCCGCGGCGCGGGCCCGGCAGTCGGCCAGGTCCCTGCTGTGGGCGGCCCGGGCCGGGCGCTGACCCCCGCTGGAGCCGCTCAGCGCTCCCAGAGCTGGAGCACCAGGCTCGTCCGGCTGCCGGGGAAGTCGCGCTCCTCGGTCAGGCGCAGGCCGGCGGACCGCAGGACGGTGTCGTCGTCGGTGGGCACCGGCACGCCGTCGAACACCCGGCGGACCAGCCACACCCGGTCCGCGGCCGGGGGGGCGTCGTCGGGCGGCAGCACCACGTCGGCTCGCAACCGGGGTGCCAGGACCCGTACGTAGTGGTCCAGACCGGTGGCCGAGCGCCGGTCGGCGGCGACGACCGGTTCACCGGGTCGCTGGAGCTCCTCGAGCGCGCGCACGACGTCGTCGGAGCGCTCCCGGGGGTTCCGGTCGGCCAGCGGGGCGCTCGCCATCAGGGTGCAGACGACCAGCAGCCCGGCCGCCGGCAGGCGTGCCACGCGCGGCACGGCGAGCGCGCCGGCGGCCGCCAGGACGCCGAGCCCGAGCAGACCGGTGAGCAGGTAGCGGGACGAGTAGACCGGCCGGACCAGTTCGGCGGCGGTGAGCAGCAGCAGCGGCACCACGGCCCAGCAGACCGCGACCACCCGCACGCCGGCCGCGCGGACCCCGCCGACCACCGCCAGACCGAGGACGACCACCAGCAGCGGGAGGTGCCCGCCGGCCCATGCCTCCACGGCGAGGCGGGCCAGCCGGCCTCCGGTGCTGCGCAGGTGATCGGCGTTGCGGCTGCCGTTGCCGCTCAGCAGGTTCACCGCGATCAGCGCGGCGGTTGGGAGGGTGGCGGCCGCGCCGACCCATGCCACGGGCAGCGCCTGCCGGCCCCGGAGGACCAGCGCGGCCACGACCAGTGCCGCCAGGGTGGTGAGCGCGTACCAGTGCGCCAGACCCATCCCCGCGCCCGCCAGCCCGAACAGGACCAGCCCCCGCGGCGGGGCGTCGAGCCAGCGGGCCAGCCCGAGGGCCGCGCCGCCGGTCGCCAGCACGGCGAGCCCGTAGCTGCGCGCCTCCACGGACTGCACCAGGAGCAGCGGGCTGGCCGCGAGGACCACCCCGGAGAGCACGCCCGTGGCCCGTCCGGCGAGCCGGGCGACGGCTCGGGTGATGAGCGCCAGGCCGCCGGCCGTGGCCAGCAGCGAGAGGACCCGCAGCGACGTGTCGCCCCCGAGGCCCGGCACCGCCATCCAGGCGTGCACCACCAGGTAGTAGGGCGCGTTGTAGGACGGGGGGACGTCGGCGAGGTAGCTGGTGGTGCCCCGCCCCTCGACGACCGCGGCGAGGAGCTCGCGGAGCGGCACCCGGCCGACCTCCGCGGTGAAGAGCTCGTCGTACCAGAGCCCGTGGCCCGGCAGCAGCAGGACCGTGCCGAGGGCCAGGAGCAGCAGAGGCGGGAGCAGTTCGTGGGGGGACCAGGGCGCCGCGGGGGCCGCACGGCCCCCCGCTGGGGACGGCGGCGCGGAGGTCCTGGCCGCCGAGGTCACGGGGCCAGGTTAGGGCAGCCTTCGCCGGCGACCCGGTAGCGGAAGCCGGAGGCGGGAACGGCGAACGGCCCGGTCCGTGGGGACCGGGCCGTTCAGGGAGGGTGCGCCATCAGGGACTCGAACCCCGAACCCGCTGATTAAGAGTCAGCTGCTCTGCCAATTGAGCTAATGGCGCGTGCCGCCCGGCGTGCTGGGCAACGGGGGAGAACGATACCAGCGCCGGCCGGCCCGGTGACGGGCACCCGACCGTGATGCTGGTGACTCACCGGTTCCGGCGCCGGAACGTGGACACTGGTCCCGGCACGGCCGGCTACCGGCCGGGGTTCCACCGGAGAGGACGGGGAGCAGGGTGCGCAGGTCAGCAGCCATGATCACCGCGGCGGCGATGATCTTCCTGGCGGGGTGCAGCGGCGAGGACGAGGGGGGCTCCGGCGAGAGCGCCCCCGAGGTTGGCCCCGCCGAGGTGACGCTGTCCCTGGCCGACGGCTCCGCCGACGTCTCGCCAGTGGCGCCGCTCGAGATCACGGTGACCGAGGGCGAGCTCGCCGAGGTGACGCTGACCGACGCCGCCGGTGCGCAGCTGCCCGGGACGGTGGCGGAGAACGCCGAGTCGGGCGCCGCCGTCTGGACGCCGGAGGCGCCGCTGGCCTACGGCACGCAGTACACGCTGACCGCCTCCGCGGTGAACGCGGAGGACGAGGAGGCCACGGCGACCTCCACGTTCACCACCGTGTCCCCCGCGTCGGTGTCGACGCCGTCCATCGGACCGCTCGACGGCCAGACCGTCGGCGTCGGCATGCCGATCCGGGTGTACTTCGACGACCCCGTCACCGACAAGGCCGCCGTCGAGAGCAACCTGACGGTCACCAGCGACCCCACGACGGATGGCGTGTGGAGCTGGTTCAGCGACACCGAGGTGCACTTCCGGCCCTCGCAGTACTGGCCCGCCCACACCGAGGTGCGGCTGGACGCCAACCTCTACGGGATCCACTTCGGCGAGGGCATCTGGGGCGAGAAGAACCGCACGGTCTCCTTCTCCATCGGCGAGCGGCACGTCTCCGTCGCCGACGCCAGCACCCACCAGATGCAGGTCTACGACGGCGACCAGCTGGTCAAGACGTTCCCCATCAGCGCCGGCAGCCCGGACAACCCGAGCTACAACGGGCCGCACGTGGTCACCGAGATGAACCGCGACCGGATCATGGACTCGAGCACCTACGGTGTCCCGGTCGACAGCCCCGACGGCTACCGGACGCCGGTCGAGTACGCCGTCCGCCTGTCCGACAGCGGCGAGTTCGTGCACGCGGCACCGTGGTCGGTGGCCCAGCAGGGCAACACCAACGTCTCCCACGGCTGCATCAACATGTCGACGGAGAACGCCCGCTGGTTCTTCGAGTTCTCGGTGCCGGGTGACATCGTCGAGATCCAGGGCTCCAGCGCCGGGACCCTCCGCTCGCCCATCTACGACTGGACGATCCCGTGGGAGGAGTGGAAGGCCGGCAGCGCGCTGAAGTGAGCGGGTGACGCTCCGTCGGCGTTTCTCCGCCGGACCCGGCGGGCACAAGATCCTTCGCCTTCGAGGAGGGGGTTCACGTGGACACCTGGGTCATCATCCTGATCGTCGTCGTCGCCGTCCTGCTGGTCCTGGGGCTGGCGCTCTTCCTGAGCAAGCGCTCGCGCGTGGGCAAGCTGCGCAAGCGCGAGCAGGCACGCGAGCACCTGCAGGAGGCGCACGTCAAGGGCGTGCAGGCGGAGAAGGAGCAGGCGCTGGCCGAGGAACAGGCCGCCCGCGCCCGCCGTGAGCGCGCCGAGGTCGAGGAGCGCACGGCGCTCGCCGAGCAGGAAGCGCGCGAACGCGCCGCCCGTGCCGGCGAATCGCAGGCCGAAGCCGAGCGGCTCCGCGCGCAGGCGCAGAAGCTCGCCCCCGACCTCGCCCACGACGGGCACGCGCAGCGCACCGAGACCCAGTACACCGAGGCCCAGCGCACCGACACCCAGCGCACCGACTTCCCGCCGTCCGACCAGTCGGGGGGTGGCGGCGCCACCCGCCGCTGAGTTCCGGCGCCGCGCGCGGTCTACCTCCCGTGAGGTCGTGCCCGGCCTGCGGTCGCCCTCACGTCGATCCGTCGACCTCGGAGGGGCGCCATGACAGACCTGCTGGCCATCGGTACGCGCAAGGGGCTGTGGCTCGCGCGGAGCGACGACGACCGTCGCACGTGGACGATCGGCGAGCCGCACCTGCTCGCGCAGGAGGTCGCCGCCGTCTCGATCGACACCCGGCGCCCGCAGCCGCGGGTGCTGGCCGGCATCCAGTACGGGCACTGGGGCCCGACCGTGCAGTGGACCGACGACCTCGGCGCCACCTGGCACGAGACCGACCACGGCGCGATCCGCTTCCCGGCGGGGGAGGACGCCGCGCTCGCCCGCGTCTGGCAGCTGCGCCCCGACACCGCCGACCGCCCCGACGTGGTGTGGGCCGGGTGCGAGCCGCACTCGCTGTGGCGCAGCATCGACGGCGGCTGCTCCTTCGAGCTGGTCCGCGGCCACTGGGACCACCCGCACCGCACGACGTGGGAACCCGGCGGCGGGGGAGGAGCGGTGCACACGATCCTGCCCGACCCCGCCTCCGACCGGGTGACCATCGCGATGAGCACCGGCGGCGTCTACGTGAGCGAGGACGGCGGGCAGCAGTGGGAGCCGCGCAACCGCGGCATCACGGCGGGCTTCCTCCCTGACGAGCTCCCCGAGTACGGGCAGTGCGTGCACAAGGTCGCCGTCGACGCGGCCGGACCGCAGCGGCTGTACGCGCAGAACCACGGCGGCGTGTTCCGCAGCGACGACGCCGGCGGCAGCTGGACCTCGGTAGCCGGTGGGCTGCCCGCCGACTTCGGCTTCCCGATCGTCGCCTCGCCGCGCACTCCGGGCACCGTGTGGGTGATCCCGCTGGTGGCCGACATGCAGCGGGTGCCCCCGGGCGGCCGGCTGCGCGTGCACCGCAGCCGCGACGCCGGCTCGACCTGGACCGAGCTCGGCACCGGGCTGCCCGACGGCAACTGGAGCGCCGTCATGCGGGACGCCTTCTGCGCCGACGAGCACGAGCGCACCGGGCTCTACTTCGGCACCCGCGACGGCTGCGTCTACGCGAGCGACGACGAGGGGGACACCTTCACCCTCGTCGCCGACCACCTGCCCGACGTCCTCACCGTGCGCGCGGCCCGGCTGCCGTGAGCGTGCAGGTGGTCCTGCCCGGCGTCCTCGCCTCGCTGGCCGGGGGCGCCAGGCACGTGGACGTCGAGCTCGCCGGCGGCACCCTGGCCGACCTGCTCGACGCCCTCGCGGCGGAGCACCCGATGCTGTGCCGCCGGATCCGCGACGAGACCGGCGAGGTGCGCCGGTTCGTCAACGTCTACGTGGACGGCGACGACGTCCGGTATGCCGGCGGCCTCGAGGCCACGGTCCGGGACGGCGCCGAGGTGCAGGTGCTGCCGTCGGTCGCCGGCGGCTGACGTCCTTCCCCGCTCCCGTCAAGGTCCGACGCCATGGTGTGGACGGCGACCTGACCTCGGGATTCGTGGTGCGGGGCGGCGTGGCCGGCGGTAGACTTCGAACACCTGATCGAACCGGTGGGAGGTGTCGTGGACGAGCTGGAAGCGGCCCTCGACGCGCTCGCCGCCCAGGACCTCGACGGGTTGTTCGATCCGGCGCTGCTGGAGCGGGTGGCGCGGCTGGCCGCGGCGGCGAACCGGCTGGTGGCCGAGGTGACCCGCACCGTGCGGCGGGCCGAGGCGGTGGGCGCCAGCGAGCACGATGGGTTGACGTCGATGCGCTCCTGGTTGCGCACCCATGCCCGGTTGGCGCCGCGGCAGATCGGCCGGCTGCTCGGCAACGGCCGGGCGCTGGAGCAGCTGCCGGCGCTGGCCGCCGCGTTCGCCGCCGGGCAGGTGACCGCCGATCAGGTAGCGGTGGTGGCGCCGGTCGGGTCGATGGAGGTCCAGGCCGAGGCGGTCGGGCAGGGCATCGACCTCGCCGAGATCGACGCCGTCCTGACCGAGGTCGCCGCGACCCGGCCGTACGCGGAGCTCGGCCAGGTGGTGGCGCACTTCCTCGCCCGCCTGGATCCCGACGGGGCCGAGCCGGACCCGACCGAGGGCCGGTCGCTGACGTTGTCGACGCTGTTCGACGGGCGGCTGCGCATCCGCGGTGAGCTCGATGCGGTGGGCGGGGAGAAGCTGCAGGCGGCGATCGAGTCGATCGTCCAGGGCGACCGGCCGGCCGGGGATCTGCGCACCAGGTCGCAGCAGCAGGCCGATGCGCTCGTGCAGCTGTGCGACAACCAGCTGGCATCGGGTGATCTGCCGACGCTGCGGACGGCCAGGCCGCACGTGGTGGTGACCATTCCGATCGACGACCTGGTCGACCCGGCCACCGGCCCCGGGGTTGCGCGGATGGGCTTCGGCGCGACGATCTCCGCCGCCCGCGCTCGGTGGCTGGCCTGCGACGGGTCGATCAGCCGCATCGTCGTCGGACCCGAGGGCCAGCCACTCGAGCTCGGCCGCACCCACCGCGTGGTGAACGCGTCGCTGCGCAGAGCGGTCGAGCACCGCGACAAGACCTGCGTCTTCGCCGGCTGCGACGCACCGTCCCACTGGTGCGACGTGCACCACCTGATCCATTGGGCCGACGGCGGCGACACATCGCTGGAGAACTCAGCGCTGCTCTGCGAGCGGCACCACACCAAGGTGCACCACGGATTCCGCGTCGAACGCCTTCCCGACGGCCGATGGCGCACCTACCGCCCCGACGGCACCCAGATCCTCATCGGCGAACCGATACCCGTCTGAGCGCTGCCGTGGGACCTCAGAGGGCGGCGAGGGTGGCGCAGTTCGGGCAGAGCTGGTCGCTCTCGTAGCCCTCCGGCGGCCAGGGCTGCTGCTCGTCGATGGAGACGTAGGCGCCGCACAGCGCCTTGCGGCTCTGGCCGCTGACCCGGCCGATCGTGGCGTGCGCGGGACCGATCTGCCGCGGCTTGAGACCCTCGGCGCCGAACGAGCCGACCATCACGACCGCGTGAGCTGTTCCGTACGCGTAGACGCTGGTCATGTACGACAGAGTCCGAGGGTTGGCGCCGTCACGCCAGCACCGCCGGTCCCGTGTCGTCCGCAGGTGCCACACCCGTCACACGCGTCGCCGGCGCCAGCGCAAAGGCGCTCACCGGGCGTAGATCTTCTCCACCTCGGCGGCGAACTCCTTCATGAGGACCGACCGCTTCATCTTCAGCGACGGCGTGAGCTGACCGCCCTCGACGGTCCACTCCACCGGCAGGATCGCGAACGACCGGATCGACTCGGCCTTCGACACCTGCTTGTTCGCGGCGTCCACGCCGGTCTGGATCTCGGCGAGGATCTCCGGGTCGTTCACCAGGTCGGCGATCGGGGTGTCGATGGGGCGGCCCTTGCTCTCCAGCCAGGCCGGGAGGGCCTCGGCGTCGAGGGTGACCAGGCAGCCCACGAACGGGCGGCCGTCACCGACGACCATGCACTGGCTGACCAGCGGGTGGGCGCGCAGCCGGTCCTCGAGCACGATCGGCGCGACGTTCTTGCCGCCGGAGGTGACGATGAGCTCCTTGATCCGGCCGGTGATGGTCACGTAGCCCTCGGCGTCGATCGTGCCGACGTCACCGGTGGCGAACCAGCCGTCGCGCATGACCTCGGCGGTCGCGTCGGGGTTCTTCCAGTAGCCGCGGAACACCTGCGGGCCCCGGACGTGGATCTCGCCCAGGTCGGCGATGCGCACCGCCGAGCCCGGTGCGGGGCGCCCGACCGTGCCGATCTTGAGGCTGTCGGGGCCGCTCACCGTGGCCGGACCGGTCGTCTCGGTCAGGCCGTAGCCCTCGAGGATGGTGACCCCGATGCCGCGGAAGAAGTGGCCGAGCCGCTCGCCGAGCGCCGCGCCGCCGGACAGCGACGTCGTCACCTTGCCGCCCATCGCTGCGCGCAGCTTGCCGTAGACGAGCTTGTCGAACAGGGCGTGCTGCAGGTTCAGGCCGAGGCCCGCGCCGCCGGAGTCCTGGGCCCGCGACCAGGCGACGGCCACTCGCTCGGCCCGGTCGAAGATCGCGCCCTTGCCGCCGGCGTGCGCCTTCTGCCGCGCGCCGTTGTAGACCTTCTCGAACACGCGGGGGACGGCGACCAGCGACGTCGGCTGGAAGGTCCCCAGGTCACCGAGCAGCTCGGCGAGGTCGCCGGTGTGCCCGAGCCGGACGCCGGCCTGCACGCAGGCCACCTCGATGATGCGGGCGAACACGTGGGCCAGGGGCAGGAAGAGCAGGTTGCTCGCCTCGGGCGAGCGCATGTCGGGGATGAGCCGCGGCGCGAGCTCGGCGACGTAGAGCAGGTTGCCGTGGGTGAGCTCGCAGCCCTTGGGGCGGCCGGTCGTGCCGGACGTGTAGATGATCGTCGCGAGGGTGTCGGCGGCCAGCCCCGCCCGGCGGGCGTCCAGCTCCGCGGCCGGCACGTCGGCGCCGCGCGCGGCGACCGCGTCGAGGTCGCCGGCCTCGATCTGCCACACCTCGCGCAGGTCGGGCACCCGGTCGCGGACACCCTCCACCAGCTGCTGGTGCTCGGCGGTCTCGACGACGACGGCCACGGCGCCGGAGTCCGACAGGATCCACTGCGCCTGCTCGGCCGACGACGTCTCGTAGATCGGCACCCCGACGGCGCCGGCGGTCCAGATGGCGTAGTCGGCCAGCGTCCACTCGTAGCGCGTCTTGCTGAGGATGCCGACGCGGTCGCCGGCCTGGACGCCTGCGGCCACCAGCCCGCGGGCGAGCGCGGCCACCTCGTCGGCGAACTGCCGGCTGGTGATCTCCGTCCAGCTCCCGTCGGCCTTCCGGCTGAAGGCGATCCGGTCCGGGGTCGTCCGCGCGTGGTCGGTGACCGCGTCGGGAAGCGCCGCGGACGCGGGGATCTCGAAGGTGGCGGGGCTGGAGAACTCCTGCACGGACGGCTCCTGACGGGACACGGCGATGTGACGTGCGCCGCAAAGTAACAGAACGGCTGGTCTGTATGTTCGGATCGGCGGCATCGTCACCCGACCGAAACGATCGAGCTCCCGGAGGGGCCCTGTGCAGTCCGCGCTCTACGAGGCCGAGCACGAGCAGTTCCGCGCGATGGTGCGCGACTTCCTGGCCAAGGAGGTCGTCCCGCACAACGCGGCCTGGGAGGAGGCGGGCATCGTCGACCGATCGGTGTGGCTGAAGGCGGGGGAGCAGGGCCTGCTGGGCATGGAGGTCCCCGAGGAGTTCGGTGGTGGCGGCGTCAAGGATTTCCGCTACAACGCGATCCTGGCCGCCGAGATCAGCCGGGTCGGCGCGAGCGGGTTGGGCTTCACGCTGCACAACGACGTCATCGCGCCCTACCTGCTGGACCTCACCACCGACGAGCAGAAGGCCCGCTGGCTGCCGAAGTTCGTCAGCGGCGAGCTGATCACCGCGATCGCCATGACCGAGCCGGGCGCCGGCTCGGATCTGCAGGGCCTGCAGACGACGGCCCGCCGGGACGGCGACGCGTGGGTGCTCAACGGGTCGAAGACCTTCATCACCAACGGCATCAACGCCGACATCGTCATCGTGGTGGCCCGCACCGACCCCGAGGCCGGCGCTCGCGGGTTCTCGCTGCTGGTCGTCGAGCGGGGCATGCCCGGGTTCGAGCGCGGCCGGAACCTCGAGAAGGTGGGCCTCAAGGCGCAGGACACCGCCGAGCTGTTCTTCGACGACGTCCGCGTGCCGGCCGAGAACCTGCTCGGCACCGAGGGCCACGGCTTCTTCCACCTGATGAACAACCTGCCGCAGGAGCGGCTGTCGATCGCGGCCGTCGCCGTCGCGGCGGCGCGGATCGTGCTCGACCGCACGGTCGAGTACTGCAAGGAGCGCACCGCGTTCGGCAGGCCGATCGGGAAGTTCCAGAACACCCGGTTCGAGCTGGCCGAGATGCACACCGAGGTGTCGATCGCCGAGACCTACCTGGAGAAGGCGATCCTCGAGCACAACGCCGGCCGGTTCACCGCCGAGGACGCCGCCATGGCGAAGTGGTGGACGACGGAGCTGCAGAAGCGCGTCGTCGACCGGTGCCTGCAGCTGCACGGCGGCTACGGCTACATGCTCGAGTACCCGGTCGCCAAGGCCTACCTGGACTCGCGCATCCAGACCATCTACGGCGGGACGACCGAGATCATGAAGGAGATCGTCGGTCGCTCCCTCGGCGTCTGAGCACCCACCCGAAGCGAGACGAGAGGACCCGAATGACCGCCGAGGCGTTCATCTACGACGCCGTGCGCACCCCGCGCGGCAAGGGCAAGAAGACCGGGGGGCTGCACTCGGTCAAGCCGATCAGCCTCACCACGGGGCTCATCGACGCCGTCCGCGACCGCAACCCGGGCCTGGACCCGGCGCTGGTCGACGACATCGTCCTGGGCGTCGTCTCGCCCGTCGGCGAGCAGGGCGCGGTGATCGCGCGGACGGCGGCGCTGGCCGCGGGCCTGCCCGACACCGTGGCCGGCGTGCAGATCAACCGGTTCTGCGCCAGCGGCCTGGAGGCGGTCAACCTGGCCGCGCAGAAGGTGCGCTCCGGCTTCGAGGACCTGGTGCTCGCCGGCGGCGTCGAGTCGATGTCCCGCGTGCCCATGGGCTCCGACGGCGGCGCCTGGGCCATGGACCCCGAGACCGCGGCCCGCACCGGCTTCGTGCCGCAGGGCATCGGCGCCGACCTCATCGCCACCCTCGCCGGCTGGAGCCGCGAGGACGTCGACGCCTACGCCGCCGAGTCGCACGCCCGCGCCGCCAAGGCGTGGTCCAACGGCTACTTCGAGCGCTCGGTCGTCCCCGTGACCGACAAGAACGGCACCGTCGTCCTCGACGCCGACGAGCTGGTCCGCCCCGGCACCACCGTCGAGTCGCTCGCCGGCCTGCCGCCGGCGTTCGCCGGCATCGGGGACATGGGCGGCTTCGACGCCGTGGCGCTGCAGAAGTACCACTGGGTCGAGCGGATCGACCACGTGCACACGGCCGGCAACTCCAGCGGCATCGTCGACGGCGCCGCGCTGGTCGTCGTCGGCACCGAGGAGGCGGGCAGCCGCAACGGGCTGACCCCGCGGGCGCGGATCGTGAGCACCGCCGTCTCCGGCGCCGACCCGGTGATCATGCTGACCGGGCCCGCGCCGGCCACGCACAAGGCGCTGGCCAAGGCCGGCCTCACGGTCGACGACATCGATCTGGTCGAGATGAACGAGGCATTCGCCGCCGTCGTCCTGCGGTTCATGGCCGACACCGGCTTCGACCACGAGCGGGTCAACGTCAACGGCGGCGCGATCTCGATGGGGCACCCGCTGGGTGCCACCGGCGCGATGATCCTGGGCTCGCTCGTCGACGAGCTCGAGCGCCGCGACCTGCGCTACGGCCTGGCCACCCTGTGCGTCGGCGGCGGCATGGGCATCGCCACCGTCGTCGAGCGAGTCTGAGGAGTCTTCTGATGAGCGACAGCACCATCCGCTGGGAGCAGGACGCCGACGGCGTCGTCGTCCTCACCCTCGACGACCCCTCGTCGTCGGCGAACACCATGAACGACGCGTACGTCCGGTCCATGGGCGAGACGATCGACCGGCTGGAGCGCGAGAAGGAGTCGGTCCGCGGAGTCGTCCTCACCAGCGCGAAGAAGACCTTCTTCGCCGGTGGCAACCTCGGCGGCCTGATCCGGGCGACGCCGGAGACGAAGGACGCCGTCCTCGCCCAGGTGACGCTGGTGAAGAGCCAGCTCCGCCGCCTGGAGACCCTCGGCATCCCGGTCGCGTCGGCGATCAACGGCGCCGCCCTCGGCGGCGGCCTGGAGATCGCGCTGGCCACGCACCACCGCGTCGTCCTGGACGACCCGAAGATCAAGCTCGGGTTCCCCGAGGTCACCCTGGGCCTGCTGCCCGGTGGCGGCGGGATCGTCCGGTCGGTCCGGCTGCTGGGCCTGACGACGGCGCTGCTCGAGCTGCTCCTCCAGGGTCAGCAGATCCGCCCCGACAAGGCGCTGCAGCTCGGGCTCGTGCACGAGACCGCGGCCGACCGCGACGAGCTGCTCGCCAAGGCGAAGCAGTGGGTCCTGGCGGCCGACGACGCGTCGCAGCCGTGGGACACCACGGGCTACAAGGTCCCCGGCGGCACCCCGTCGTCGCCGTCGCTGGCGTCGACCCTGCCCGCCTTCCCGGCGAACCTGACCAAGCAGCTCAAGGGCGCGCCCTACCCGGCGCCGTACGCGATCCTGTCGGCCGCGGTGGAGAGCCTGCAGGTCGACGTCGACACCGCGTTCGTCGTCGAGGGCCGGTACTTCGTCGACCTCGTCGTCGGCCAGATCTCGACCAACATGATCCAGGCGCTGTGGTTCGACCTGAACCGGATCAACGGCGGTGGCTCCCGACCCGCCGGACCGGAGACGTACACCGCGACCAAGGTCGGCGTGCTCGGCGCCGGGATGATGGGCGCCGGCATCGCGCACGCCTTCGCCAAGGTCGGTGTCGAGGTGGTCCTCAAGGACGTCGGCACCGAGGCCGCCGAGAAGGGCAAGGCGCACGTCGCGACGCTCGTCGAGAAGCAGGTGTCGCGCGGGCGGATGAGCCGGGAGAAGGCCGACGCCTTCCTGGGGCGGATCACCCCCACCGGCGACGCCGCCGACCTCGCCGGCTGCGACGTGATCGTCGAGGCCGTCTTCGAGGACCAGGCGCTCAAGCACCGGGTGCTCGGCGAGGCGGAGGCCCACGCCCTCCCGGACGCGCTGCTGGCCAGCAACACCTCGACCCTGCCGATCACCGGGCTGGCCGAGGGCGTGGCGCGGCCGGCCGACGTCGTGGGCATGCACTTCTTCTCGCCCGTGGACAAGATGCCGCTGGTCGAGCTGATCGTGGGGGAGCGGACCTCCGACGCGGCGCTGGCCCGCGCCTACGACGTCGTCCGGCAGATCGGCAAGACGCCGATCGTCGTCCAGGACAGCCGCGGGTTCTTCACCAGCCGGGTGTTCGGCACGCTGGTCCTGGAGGGCGCCGCGCTGCTGGCCGAGGGGCTGGCGCCGATGAGCGTCGAGCGGGCGGCGCTGCAGGCCGGCTTCCCGGCCGGGCCGCTGACCCTGCTCGACGAGGTGACGCTCACCCTGCCGCTGAAGATCCGCGACGAGGCGGCCAAGGCCGGCGCCGGCGACGACCACCCGGGCATCGCGGTGCTGCGGGCGCTCGTCGAGCGGGGCCGCACCGGCAAGTCGGCCGGCACGGGCTTCTTCGACTGGGAGCCGGAGAAGCGGGTCTGGTCGGGGCTGACCGAGCTGTTCCCGACGACCGACGCCGTGCCGTTCACCGACGCGCAGGAGCGGCTGCTCTTCGCCATGGCCGTCGAGACCGCGCGCTGCGTGGAGGAGAAGGTGCTCAACTCGGTCGAGGACGCCAACATCGGCTCGATCATGGGCATCGGCTTCCCGCCCCTGTACGGCGGCGTGCTGCAGTACGTCGACCAGTACGCGGGCGGCGTGGCCGGGTTCGTGGCCCGGGCCGACGAGCTCGCCGACCGCTACGGCGAGCGGTTCCGCCCGCCGGCGATCCTGCTCGAGCGCGCCGTCCCGGCGGGCAGCCTCCGGGCCGCGGTGGCGAGCTGACCGACACCGCCGTGCCCGTCCGCCCGCCGCTCCGCCGTACCCAGGCGGAGCGGCGGGCGGCGACCCGTGCCGCGCTGGTGTCCGCCACGGTGGAGTCGCTGGTCGAGCTCGGTTACGCGCGCACCACCACCCAGGAGGTGCAGCGCCGCGCCGGGGTCTCCCGCGGGGCGCTGACCCACCACTTCACGTCCAAGGCCGAGCTGGTGCTGGCGGCCGTCGACCACCTCTACGCGGAGTTCAGCGCCAGCGTCCGCGAGGCAGCGGCCGAGCTGCCGGCGGAGTCCGCGGTCCGTGTGCGGCTCGGTGTCGAGCTGGTCTGGGAGCGGTTCCACGGCCCGCTGTTCGTGGCGGCGATGGAGCTGTGGACCGCCGCGCGCACCGATCCGGAGCTGCGGGCCGCGCTGCTGCCGCACGAGCGACGGCTCGGCGTGCAGCTGCGGGCGCTGGCGTTCGAGGTGTTCGGCGAGGAGGTCGCGCGGCACCCGGCGGCCGAGTCGATGTACCAGGTGCTGCTCACCTCGATGCGCGGGCAGGCCCTGACCTTCGCGCTGCAGCCCGACGCGCCGCGTGGCCAGTTCCTCCAGCACTGGCTGACGATCATCGAGGCGCTCACCCCGACCCCCTGAGGGACTTCAGGCGAGGAGGAGCTTGGCGACGATCTCGGTCATGATCTCGTTCGTCCCGCCGCCGATGCCGAGGATGCGGCTGTCGCGGTAGTGCCGCTCCACCTCGGTCTCGCGCATGTAGCCCATTCCACCGTGCAGCTGGACGGCGTTGTCGACGACGAAGTCGCAGGCGGCCACGGCGGTGTTCTTCGCCATCGCCACCTGGCTGAACACGTTCTCCCCGGCGAGCCACGAGTCGATGACCGCGCGGGTGTAGGTGCGGGCCACGTCGGTGTGCCGGGCCATCTCGGCGACGCGGTGCGCCACCACCTGGCGGGTCGACAAGGCCCGGCCGAACGTCTTCCGGTCCCTCACCCACGCCGTGGTCAGGTCGAAGCAGCGCTGCGCGGTGGCGTAGGCCTGCACCGCGAGGCTGAGCCGCTCGGCAGCGAACTGGCCCATGATCGCGTAGAAGCCCTCGTTCTCCTTGCCGACGAGGTTGGCGACCGGCACGCGGACGTCGGTGAAGGTCAGCTCGGCGGTGTCGGAGCAGAGCCAGCCCATCTTCTTCAGCGGTGCCGACACCGCGAGGCCGGGCATGCCGCGCTCCAGCAGGAGGAGCGAGATGCCGCCGGCGCCGTCCCCGCCGGTGCGGACGGCGACGGTGAAGAAGTCGGCGCGCGTCGCCGACGTGATGAACAGCTTGGCGCCGTTGACCACGTACTCGTCGCCGTCCCGGACGGCGCGGGTGGTGATGCCCGCGACGTCGGAGCCGGCGCCGGGCTCGGTGATGGCCAGGGAGACGATCCTCTCGCCGGCGAGTACCGGGCGGGCGACCTTCTCGATCAGCGCGGGGTCGCCGGCCTCGATCAGGTGCGGCAGGCCGATGCCGTGGGTGAACAGGGACGCGACCAGCCCGCTGGAGCCACCGGCCTGGATGATCTCCTCGGCCACGACCAGGGCGTCGATGGCCGTCCCGCCCTGCCCGCCGGCCTCCTCGGCGAACCCGACGCCGAGCAGCCCCGCGGACGCCGCCTTCCGGTGCAGCTCCCGGGGGAGGGAGCCGGCCTCCTCCCAGGCGGCGATGTTCGGAACGATCTCGGTCTCCGTGAAGCGCCGGGCCGACGCCCGCAGGGTCCGCCGCTCGTCGGTGTCCCAGCTGCTCATGACGCTCCTCGATCGACCCGGTGTGGTGGCGGCAACATCTTGTACGAACCGTTTCATCTTGTACAGTGCCGCTCAAGATGATCGTGGAGGGAGCACGCGTGGAGCGGGTGTACGGCGGGATGAGCGCGGTCGAGCGCTCCACCCGGCGACGCGAGCAGTTCCTCGCCGCCGGCCTGGAGGTGTTCGCCCGGCGCGGCTGGGCCGCGAGCACGGTGGCCGACGTGTGCCGCGAGGCCGCATTGAGCCCGCGCTACTTCTACGAGCTGTTCGGCAGCCGGGAGGACCTCTTCCGCGCGGTCACCACCCGGATCGGCGACGAGGTGCGGGCGACCGTCCGCGTCGCCGTCGCCACCCCCGACGTGGACCCCCAGCAGCGGGCGCGCGGCGTCCTCGCCGCCCTCGCCGAGTACTTCACGGCCGACCCGCGCACCGTCCGCGTGGCGCTCATGGAGTCGCTGGCCACCGAGGAGTTCCGCCGCGACCGCCGGGAGCTGATCGAGGGCTTCGGCACGCTCGCCGCCCGCCTCATGCGCTCCCTGCGCACGGGCGGCCGGGACGACCGGTCGCTGGAGACCAGCGCCGTCGTGCTCACCGGGGGTCTGGTCGAGCTGCTCATCGCCGCCGCGGAGGACCCGGTGACGCCCGGCGCCCTCGACCGGCTGCTCGACCGGCTCACCGCCCTCTACACCGCTGCCGCCCAGCTCTGAGCCGAGGAGACCGATGCCCGACGAGTCGCGCACCCCCGTCCTGGTGGGGGTCGGCCAGCTCCGCGCCAATCGCGAGCGGACGGTCGAGGGCGCCCGCGAGCCGCTCGAGCTGATGGTCGACGCGCTGCGGCTCGCCGAGCGGGACACCGGAGTGACGGGCCTGCTGCGGGCGACCGACAGCCTGGCCGCGATCCGCACCGCGAGCTGGGCCTACGCCGACCTGGCCGGGGCGCTGGCGGCGCGCGTCGACGCCACCCCGGCGCGCCGCGAGGACACCGCGCTCGGCGGGCACCTGCCGGCCCGGCTGCTGGACCGGGCGGCGGCGGCGATCTGGGCCGGTGAGAGCGAGGTCGCGGTGATCGTCGGCGGCGAGGCGCAGGCGTCGGCCAACGCGCTGGCCAAGGCCGGGATCGACCCGCTGGAGCAGGGCTGGAGCGCCTCGCCCGGTGGCCCGCCGCCGCTGGAGCTGGGCGACCTCGGCTCGCCGGAGATGCTCGCCGCCGGTCTCTTCCTCCCGGCGCGCACCTACCCGCTGTTCGAGAACCGGCTGCAGGCCGACCTGGGGCTGACGCCGGAGGAGAACGCCGCCTGGTCCGCCCGCCTCTACGCCGATCTCACCCGGGTGGCGGCACGGCACCCGGTCGCCTGGAACACCGACGTGCTGACGCCCGAGCAGGTCGGCACGGCCGGGCCCGGCAACCGCATGGTGTGCGAGCCGTATCCGCTGTCGATGAACGCGATGCCGAACGTCGACCAGGCGGCGGCGGTCGTCGTCACCTCGCTGCGGGTCGCCCGGGAGCACGGCGTGCCGGAGGACCGCCTGACCTACGTGTGGGGTGGCGCAGGCGTCGACGACCTGCCCGACCCCCTCCGGCGCACCGGCTTCTCCGGCTCGGAGGCTCTCGGCCGGACCCTGGACCGGACGCTGACGGTGGCCGGCCTCGCGATCGGCGACGTCGACCTGGTCGACGTCTACACCTGCTTCCCCGTGGTGCCGAAGCTGGCGGCGCTGCACCTCGGGCTCGACCGCGACGCGGTGCTGAGCGTCGCCGGTGGGCACTCGTCGTTCGGCGGCCCGCTCAACACCTACTCCCTGCACGCGATCGCCACCGTGGCCCAGCGGCTGAGGGCGGATGCGGCGACCGGGCTGGTGCACGCCAACGGCGGCTACCTGTCGTACCAGCACGGGGTGCTGCTCGGCGCCCGCCCGCACCCCGAGGGCTACGTCGGCCGACCCGAGCCGGAGGCCGTCGAGCACCCCGGCGCGCCGGAGGTCCTCGACGCCGCGACGGCCGCCCGGGAGGGCGTCGACCTCACCGTGGAGACGGCGACCGTCGAGCACGGCCGGGACGGCGCCCCGCAGCAGGCCTTCGTCGTCGGCCGCACCGCGACGGGCACACGCGTCGCCGCCCCGACGTCACCGGACGACCGCGCCTCGGCGGCCGCCCTGTCCCTCGCGGCGCTGCCTCCCGGCGTCCGCACCCACGTCGGCCGCACCGTGCGGCTGGTCCTCCGGAACGAGCAGCCCGCCGTCACCGTCCCGACAGGAGATGCCGCATGACCGACGCGCAGCCGAGCGTCCTGACCGAGCGCACCGGCCACACCCTCGTGATCACGCTCAACCGGCCGGGCGCCCGCAACGCCGTCGACGCCGACGTCGCCACCCGCGTCGCCGACGCGCTGGAGCAGGCCGACGCCGATCCGGGCGTGCGGTGCATCGTGCTCACCGGCGCGGGGGAGAGGGCGTTCTGCGCCGGCGCCGACCTGAAGGCGCTGGGCCGCGGCGAGGCGCCGCTGGCGCCCGGCCGCGAGCACTACGGCTTCGCCGGCTTCGTCCGCCACCCGGTCAGCACCCCGGTGATCGCCGCGGTCAACGGGCAGGCGCTCGGCGGTGGCACCGAGCTCGTGCTGGCCAGCGACGTGGCGATCGCGGCCGACACCGCCGCCCTCGGGCTGCCGGAGATCTCCCGCGGCATCTTCGCCGCGGCCGGCGGGGTGCTCCGCCTGCCGGAGCAGCTGCCCCGCAAGGTCGCCATGCGGCTGATCCTCACCGGCGACGCGATGCCGGCCGAGGAGGCGCTGCGCTGGGGCCTGGTCAACGAGGTCGTCGGTGCCTCCGACGTGCTGCCGGCCGCCCTCGCGCTGGCCGAGCGGATCGCCGCGAACGCGCCGCTGGCCGTGCAGGCCAGCAAGCGGCTCGCCCTCGGGATGGTCGACGGCGACCTGCCGCACGAGGCCGACGCCTGGGAGCGCAACGACGCCGAGATCGCCGCGATCGGGCAGAGTGCGGACGCGATGGAGGGCATCGTCGCGTTCCTCGAGCGCCGCGCCCCGTCGTGGACGGCCGGCTGACGGGGCGGGGAGGACGCGGTGACGAGGGTCGCGATCATCGGGACGGGCTTCGGCGGGCTGGCCGCGGCGGTCCGGTTGATGCAGGAGGGGGTCACCGACCTCGTCCTCTTCGAGAAGAGCTCCGACGTCGGCGGCGTGTGGCGGGAGAACACCTATCCCGGCGCAGCCTGCGACGTGCCGTCGCACCTCTACTCGCTGTCGTTCGCGCCGAAGGCCGACTGGACGCGGCGGTTCGCGCCGCAGGCGGAGATCCACCAGTACCTGCGCGACGTCGCCCGCGACTTCGGCGTCCTGCCGCACATCCGGTTCGGAACCGAGGTGCACGAGGCGGTCTTCGACGAGACGGCCGGCGTCTGGCGGCTGGCCCTCGCCGGCGGCGGCGAGTACGAGGCGGACGTGCTGATCGCCGCCACCGGGCAGCTCAGCCGGCCGAGCACCCCGGCCATCCCCGGGCTGGACCGCTTCGAGGGCACGCTGTTCCACTCCGCGCGGTGGGACCACGACCACGACCTCACCGGCGAACGCGTCGCCGTCCTCGGTACCGGGGCCAGCGCCATCCAGTTCGTGCCCGCCATCGCGCCGCGGACAGCGAGCCTCGCGGTGTTCCAGCGCTCGGCGCCCTACGTGCTCGCCAAGCCCGACCGCGCCTACCAGGAGCGGGCGAAGAAGGCGTTCGCCCGGTTCCCGGGCCTGCTGCGGCTCTCCCGCGAGGGCAACTACTTCTCCAACGAGCTGCGCAGCCTGGGCTTCAACACCGAGCCGCGGCTGCTGTTCGCCCACCGGGCGGCCTACCGCCGGCACCTGCGCCGCTCGGTCGCCGATCCGGCGCTCCGCGAGAAGCTGACGCCGACCGACCCCATGGGCTGCAAGCGCATCCTCATGTCCAACGACTGGTACCAGGCACTGCAGCTGCCGCAGGTCGACGTCGTCACCGAGCGGATCGCCGAGGTGCGGTCGCGCTCGATCGTCACCGCCGACGGCGTCGAGCGCGAGGTCGACACCATCGTGCTGGGCACCGGTTTCGCCGCCACCGAGTTCCTGCTCCCGATGCGGATCACCGGCCGTGGCGGGCGGGGCCTGCACGAGCAGTGGAAGGACGGCGCCAGCGCCTACCTCGGCACCGTCGTCCCCGGCTTCCCGAACTTCTTCGTGCTCTACGGCCCGAACACGAACCTGGGCCACAACTCGATCATCGTCATGCTCGAGGCGCAGGTCGGGTGGGTCGTGCAGGCGGTCCGGGCGCTCGGGCGCGGCGGGCGCCGGTGGCTCGACGTCCGGCGTGAGGTCGCCGAGGCCTTCGACGCCTGGGTGCAGGAGCGGGTCGGCCACACGGTCTTCGCCGGGGGCTGCCGCAGCTGGTACATCAACGAGCAGGGCCGCAACACGCAGAACTGGCCGGCGTCCACGCTGACCTTCCGCCGCCGGCTCCGCCGGCTCCGGCTGGAGGACTTCGAGCCGGCTCCCGCGCCCGTCCCCGGAGGTGCCCGTGCCCAGGACTGAGCACACCGACGTCGTCGTGGTCGGCAGCGGCTTCGGCGGCAGCGTCACCGCGTTGCGGCTGACCGAGAAGGGTTACCGGGTCACGGTCCTCGAGTCCGGACGGCGGTTCGCCGACGACGAGCTGCCGAGGACGTCGTGGGACCTCCGCCGCTACCTGTGGGCGCCGCAGCTCGGCTGCTACGGAGTGCAGCGGATCCACCTGCTGCCCGACGTCCTGGTCATGGCCGGTGCCGGCGTCGGCGGCGGGTCGCTGAACTACGCCAACACCCTCTACAAGCCGCCGAGCGCGTACTTCCGCGACCCGCAGTGGGCCGGCATCACCGACTGGGAGGCCGAGCTCGCCCCCTACTACGAGCAGGCGAGCCGGATGCTCGGCGTCACCACCAACCCGACGACGACGGCGGCCGACGAGATCTTCCGCGAGGTCGCCGACGAGATGGGCGTCGGCGAGACGTTCGTGTCCACGCCGGTCGGCATCTTCTACGGCGAGCCGGGGGTGACGGTGCCCGACCCGTACTTCGGCGGGGCCGGCCCCGACCGGACCGGCTGCACCGAGTGCGGCTCCTGCATGACCGGCTGCCGCGTCGGCGGCAAGAACACCCTGGTGAAGAACTACCTCTTCCTCGCCGAGCGCGGCGGCGCCGTGGTCGAGCCCATGACGACGGTGACCCGGGTGCGGCCCCGGTCCGGCGGGGGCTGGGAGGTGGAGGCGGTCCGCACGGGTGCGTGGCTGAGGAAGCGCACGGTCCGGCGCTGGACCTGCGACCAGGTGGTGCTGGCCGCCGGCACCTACGGCACCCAGCGCCTGCTGCACGCCATGAAGGACGACGGCACCCTGCCGCGGCTCTCGCCGCGCCTGGGCCACCAGACCCGCACGAACTCCGAGGCGGTGCTGGCCGCGACCGGCCGGCGCGGCGGGCCCACCGACTACAGCCGCGGGGTGGCGATCACCTCGTCGTTCCACCTCGACGAGCACACCCACCTCGAGCCGGTGCGCTACGGCAAGGGCAGCAACGCGATCGGGCTGCTGCAGACGGTGCTGGTCGACGGCGGCGGCCGGCTGCCGCGCTGGCTGAAGGCGATCGGCGTCGTCGTCCGGAACCCCGGCGCGTTCCTGCGCAGCCTCTCGGTCCGGGGCTGGTCGGAGCGCACCGTGATCGCGCTGGTCATGCAGAGCCGGGACAACAGCATCGTCGTCTCCGGGCGCCGCTCGCGGTTCGGCCGGCGGCTGACCAGCCGGCCGGGTCCGGGCGAGCCCGTGCCCACCTGGATCCCGGGCGGCCACGAGGCGGTCCGCCGCATCGCGGCGAAGATCGGGGGCGACCCGGGCGGAGCGATGACCGAGCTGGTGAACATCCCGATGACCGCGCACTTCCTCGGCGGCTGCGCCATCGGCGCCACCCCCGAGGACGGCGTCGTCGACGCCTACCACCGGGTGCACGGCTATCCGGGGCTGTCGGTGGTCGACGGCTCGGCGGTCTCGGCGAACCTGGGCGTGAACCCCTCCCTGACCATCACCGCCCAGGCCGAGCGGGCGGCGGCGCTGTGGCCCAACAAGGGCGAGGCCGACCCGCGGCCGGCGCCGGGCGCGCCCTACCGCCCGGTCGCACCCGTGCCGCCGCGCCGGCCGGTCGTGCCCGCGTCCGCCCCCGGGGCCCTGCGCCTGCTCCCGCTCACCGTCGTCCGGCCCGGCTAGGGGCGAGGGCCTTCCTGCGAGTTCTTTGCAATAAGGTCGGCCCGTGCATCGACGAGCGGGGCTGGGCAGCTCAGGACGGCGGACGGCGCGGCGGTGGGTCGCGCCGGTGGTCCTCGCACCCCTCGTCCTGGGCGCGTGCGGCAGCGGCGGGAGCGCCGACGCCGGCGACCGTTCCGAGCCCGCGGAGCTGCGGCTGGCCATCGGCGGGGAACCGGAGGAGGGGTTCGATCCGACCCTCGGCTGGGGCCGGTACGGCTCGCCGCTGTTCCAGTCGACGCTCCTCGCCCGCGACGCGGATCTCGACGTCGTCCCCGACCTGGCCACCGACTGGTCGGTGAGCGAGGACGGGCTGGTGTGGACCGTCGACATCCGCACCGACGCGGTGTTCACCGACGGGGAGCCCGTGACGGCGCGGGACGTCGCCTACACCTTCACCACCGCCAGCGAGAGCGGCGGCCTGACCGACGTCACCGTCCTCGACGAGGCCGTCGTGGTCGACGAGGACACCGTCGAGCTGCGCCTGGTCCGCCCGCAGAGCACGTTCGTCAACCGCCTGGTCTCGCTCGGCATCGTCCCCGAGCACGCGCACGGCGCGGACTACGCGCGGCAGCCCGTGGGCTCGGGTCCCTTCCGGCTCCTGCAGTGGGACCAGGGGCAGCAGCTGATCGTGGAGCGCAACGACGACTACTACGGCGAGCGGCCGGCCTTCGAGCGGATCGTCTTCCAGTTCACCGGCGAGGACGCCTCCATGGCCGCCGCCTCGGCCGGCCAGGTCGACATGGTCGCCGTCCCCAGCCAGCTGGCCGCCACCGAGGTCCCGGGCATGCGGCTCGTGGCGGTGCGGTCGGTCGACAACCGGGGGATCACGTTCCCCTACGTCCCGGACGAGGGCCGGACGACGCAGGACGGCGCGCCGATCGGCAACGACGTCACCTCCGACCTCGCGGTGCGGCAGGCCGTCAACCTCGCCGTCGACCGGGAGGCCCTCGTCGAGGGCGTCCTGGAGGGCTTCGGCTCGCCGGCCACGGGTCCGGTCGACGCCCTGCCCTGGTTCGAGCCCGCATCGGCGATCGAGGACGCCGATCCGGCGCGCGCCGAGCAGCTGCTGGAGGAGGCCGGCTGGGTGGACGAGGACGGCGACGGCGTCCGCGAGAAGGACGGCGTCCCGGCGGCGTTCTCGCTGCTCTACCCGGCCGACGACAGCCTCCGCCAGGGGCTGGCCCTGGCCGTGGCGGACATGCTGGCGCCGATCGGCCTGGAGGTGTCGGCGCAGGGGGAGAGCTGGGACGTCATCGACCAGCGCCTGCACGCCGACGCGGTCCTGTTCGGCTGGGGCAGCCACGACCCGACGGAGATGTACAACCTGTACTCGTCGCGCCAGGCCGGTGTGGAGTACTGGAACCCCGGCTTCTACGCCGACCCGGACGTCGACGCGCACCTCGAGGCGGCCATGGCGGCCACCGACCAGGAGACGGCGAACGAGCACTGGCGCGCGGCCCAGTACGACGGGCCGGGCACCGGCTTCGGCCCCGCCGGCGACGCCGCCTGGGCGTGGCTGGTGAACCTGGAGCACACCTACCTCGTCGACGAGTGCCTGGACGTGGGCACGCCGCAGATCGAGCCGCACGGCCACGGCTGGCCGATCACCGCGGGGATCGCCGGGTGGCGGTGGACCTGCTGACCGGCGGGCTGCGCGGGCTCGCCGCCCGCCTCCTGCGGCTGGTCCTGCTCCTCGCGGCGGTCGCGGCGGCGTCGTTCACCCTCATGGCGCACTCGCCGGTCGACCCGGTGGACGCCTACGTCGGTGGCGACCTCGCGGCGATCGGCCCCGACCAGCGCGCGCAGATCGCCGAGCGCTGGGGCCTCGACGAGCCACCGCTGGAGCGCTTCGGCGCGTGGGTGGGGCAGCTGCTGCAGGGGGACCTGGGGCGGTCGCTCACCTTCAACCAGCCTGTGACCGAGGTGATCGCCGAGCGCTTCCCGGCCAGCCTCGCGCTCATGGCGACCGCCTGGCTGCTGTCCGGCCTGTTCGGCTTCGCCCTGGGCGTGCTGGCCGGCGTCCGCCACGGCCGGTTCGCCGACCGCGCGATCTGCTGGTGGGCCTACACGCTGGCCTCGGCGCCCACGTTCTGGGTGGGGCTGCTCCTGCTCTACGTCTTCTCCGTGTCCCTGGGCTGGACCCCGGTCTGCTGCGCGGTTCCGGTCGGTGTGCTGGCCGACGAGGTGACCCTGCTCGACCGGCTGCACCACCTGCTCCTTCCGGCGCTGACGCTGTCGGTCGTCGGGGTCGCCCCGGTGGTCCTGCACACCCGGCACGCGGTCATCCACGCCATGGGCAGCGACCACGTCGCGTTCGCCCGGGCGCAGGGGGAGTCGACCCGCGGTGTGGTGGTCCACCACGTGCTCCGCAACGCCGCGGCCCCGGCCGTGCTCCTGCAGTTCGCCGCGCTCGGCGAGCTGTTCGGCGGATCCGTGCTGGCCGAGCAGGTGTTCTCCTACCCGGGGCTGGGCGCCGCCACGACCGCGGCCGCGCTGGGGCAGGACGTGCCCCTGCTGCTCGGCATCGCCCTGTTCACGACGGTGTTCGTGTTCGTCGGCAACCAGCTGGGCGACCTCGTGCACGCCCGGCTCGACCCGCGGGTCGGCGGGGGGCTGGCGCGCGCCCGCCGCGGACGTCGCGCCGTCCCCCCGCCCGCGCCGGAGGCCCTCCCGCCGGCCGCGGAGCCCGAGACCGCCGGGCGGGGTGCCCGGTGACCGTTCTCGCGGCGCCGCGGGCCGCGCTCGCCGACCGGCGGCGTCGCACGCTGGCCTACGTCGTGCTGTCGCTGGTCGTCGTCCTCGGCGTGGTCGTCGCCGGGGGCCTGGCGGCCGACCCCGCGCAGACCACGAGCCTGGGTGACCGCAACCTGGGCCCGTCGGCGGACCACTGGTTCGGCACGGACCGGCTGGGCCGCGACATGCTGGCCCGGACGCTGGCCGGGCTCCGGCTCAGCCTCGCCGTCGGGGTGGCCGCGGCCCTGATCTCGGCCGCGATCGCGCTGCTGCTGGCCTGCCTGGCGGCCGTGTTCGGCGGGGTCGTGGACCGCGCGGTGAGCTGGCTGGTCGACCTGTTCCTCGCCCTGCCGCACCTGGTCCTGCTCATCCTGCTGGCGTTCGCCCTGGGCGGGGGCACGCAGGCCGTCGTGATCGCCGTGGCGGTCACCCACTGGCCGACGCTGACCCGCGTGCTCCGCGGGCGGGCGCGCGAGGTCATGTCGTCGGACTACGTGGCCGTCTCCCGGCAGCTGGGCCGCGGCCGGTGGTGGATCGCCCGCCACCACCTGGCCGGGCACCTGACCGGGCACTTCCTCGTGGGGACGGTGCTGCTCTTCCCGCACGCGATCCTGCACGAGGCGGCCCTGTCCTTCCTGGGCCTGGGGGTCGACCCCGGGGAGCCCTCGATCGGCGTCCTGCTGTCGGAGTCGATGCGCTACCTCACCGCCGGTGCCTGGTGGCTCGCCGTCCTGCCCGGCCTGTGCCTGCTGGTCGTCGTGAAGCTGGTCGACACGATCGGCGAGAACGCCCGGGCCCTGCTCGACCCGAGGAGCCACCACCTGTGAGCCGGCCCCTGCTCGAGGTGGCCGGCCTGGAGGTCGACTTCCTCCAGTACCAACGCGGCCTCCGGCGGCGCACGGTCCCGGCGCTGACCGGCATGGACCTCACGGCGTCGGCCGGCGAGGTGGTCGCCCTGGTGGGCGCCAGCGGCGCCGGCAAGAGCCTCCTGGCGCACGCGGTCCTGGGCCTCCTGCCGCCCAACGCGGTGGAGCGGGGAACCGTCGCCCACGACGGCGTGCCCGTCGACCCCGCCGCCCGGCGCCGGCTCGCCGGCCGGGAGATGACGCTGCTGCCGCAGTCGGCGAGCTTCCTCGACCCCCTCGCGCCGGTGGGTCGCCAGGTGCGCCGCTCGGCGCAGCTCGCCGGCGCGGCCGATCCCCGCGCCGCGGCGGAGGAGGCCCTGGCGCGTCGGGGCCTGGGGCCGGACGTGCTGCACCGGTATCCGCACGAGCTCTCCGGCGGCATGGCCCGCCGGGTGCTCGTGGCGATGGCGACGATGTGCCGCCCGCGGCTGCTGCTCGCCGACGAGCCCACGACCGGCCTGGGTGCCGCCGATGTGCGGACGACGCTCGGGGAGTTCCGCTCGATGGCCGACGACGGCGCCGCCGTCGTGCTGATCACCCACGAGCTCCTCGCCGCGCTGGAGGTGGCCGACCGCGTGGTGATCTGCCGCGACGGGCGCACGGTCGACGCCGTCGATCCCGCCGACTTCACCGGCGACGGCTCGGCACTGGTCCACCCGTACACCCGGGCGATGTGGCGGGCGCTGCCGGTCAACGGGTTCCGGATCCCGGAGGAGGTGTGATGCTGCGCGCCGATGACCTCTGGTTCCGCTACGCGCCCCGGCGGCCGTGGGTGCTCGCCGGGACCGGCCTGCGGGTGGCCCCCGGGGAGGTGGTCGGCCTGTGCGGACCCAGCGGAGGGGGGAAGAGCACCCTCGGCCGGGTGCTCGCCGGGCACCTGCGCCCCGACCGCGGACGGGTGACCGTCGACGGCGAGCCGCCCGGCCGCCGCCGAGGACCGCACCCCGTGCAGCTGGTGCTGCAGCACCCCGACCGGGCGATGGACCCTCGCTGGACGGTGCGCGACGTCCTCGCCGGCACCGGCGCGGGTACGGCGGCGATCGACGGCCTGGACCGACAGCTCGTCGATCCCCGGTGGCTGGACCGCTACCCCCACGAGATCAGCGGCGGCGAGCTGCAGCGGGTCAACCTGGCGCGGGCGCTGCTGGCCCGGCCGCGGTACGTGGTCGCCGACGAGATCACGGCGAGCCTGGACGCCGTCACCCAGGCGCGCGTCTGGCACCTCCTGCTCGAGCACTGCCGCCCGGCCGGCATCGGCGTGCTCGCCGTCGCCCACGACCGGCCGCTGCTGGAGGCCGTCGCCGACCGCATCGTCGACTGGGACTGAGCCGCCGGATGCCGCCGGCCCGGCACGCGGCCGGGCCGGCGGCGTCCCCGCGTCAGCCGTCGCAGACCAGCCCGCGCTCGAGCGCGGCCAGGTTGGCCCGCATGAGCTCCGGATAGGTCTCGCCGTCCTGCACCTTCTCGATGGGGTGCAGCACGTCGGTCGCGATGCCGAGCTCGTCGGCGAGCGTGCGGGCCACGTCCGGGCCGGCAGCGGCCTCGAAGAAGACCGTCCGCGCCCCGGTCTCCCGCACCTCGTCCGCCGTCCGCCGCAGGCGCGCGGGTGACGGCTCGACGTCCGGATCGAGCCCGGTGACCCCGACCTGCCGGAGGCCGTACCGGTCGGCGAGGTAGCCGAACGCCTCGTGGGACGCGACCAGTGTCGAGCCCCGGCACGGTCCGAGGGCGGTCGCGTACTCCGCGTCGAGCTCGCGGAGCGATGCCGTCAGCCGGTCGGCCGCGCCGGCGTACTCCTCCGCGTGGTCCGGGTCGGCGGCGGCGAACCCGTCCGCCACCCGCTCGCCCAGCTCCGCCATCCGCAGCGGGTCGAGCCAGAAGTGCGGGTCCGGCGGCAGGTCGGCGAGGCCCGCCGCGTCGACCAGGTGCTCGGGCGGCTGCTGGCCGAGGGCGTCGTCGACACCGGGCTGCATGCCGCCGGACAGGTGGACCACGACGTCGGCCTCCTCGAGCGACGCCACGACCGCGGGGGTCGGTTCCAGCCCGTGGCTGTCGCCGCCGCGCGGCGTCAGGTTGATGACCGTCACGCGCTCGCCGCCCACCTGCCCGGCGACGTAGGCCAGGGGGTAGGACGTGGCGGACACCCGGAGCCCGTCGCCCTCGTCGGCCTCCGCTCCGGTGCAGCCGGTGAGGCCGCAGATGCCGGCGCCGACGAGGGCGAGCGTGCGGAGCGCGGAACGGCTCACGAGCCGTGGCCCTCCTCGCCCTCGTCCTCGTGCTCACCCTCGTGCTCGTGGGCCGCGTGCTCGTCCACGTCGCCGGTCACCCCGGCCAGCTCGTTGGGCGTGACGTCGAGCCGGACGGTCTTCCAGACCTCGCCGGTGACGACGTCGACCGCGTGCAGGGAGTTCGTGGCCGGCTCGGTGACGTAGGCGGTGCCGTCCAGGACGACGACCTGCGGGTGCGGGTCCTGCCAGTCCTCGGACTCCTCCCACGGCGCGGTGACCGGGATGGACCTCGTGACGGTGCCGGAGACCGGGTCGATCACCTGGAGGGCGCCGTCGTAGGTGAGGACCAGCCCCTCCCCGGCCGGACCGCGGGCGAAGGAGCGGTACCAGTACGGGGCGGGGAGGTCGACCAGGCGCAGCGAGGCGGTGGCGGTGTCGACGAGGGCGACGGTGCTGGACCGGTCCTCGGCGCTGCGCTCGTAGTCGGCGAGCACGATCGGGGAGTCCTCGGTGCCGAACTGGTTGCCGATGCGGCCGTACTCGTCCGGGCTGTCGATCTTCGTGAGCTCGCCGTCGGCGTACAGGACGACGCCGTCCTGGCAGCCGATGACGATCGCCTCGCCGGCGGCCACCGTCTCGCCGTGCACGGCGGGGCAGTCGTCGCGCGCGACGATCTCCTGGCCGTCGGCGTCCAGGACGCGGACGCCGGAGCGCTCCTCCTCGGTGCCGTCCGAGACCAGCATGGTGCCGTCCTCGAGCTCCACCGCGACGCCGTGGTGGGCCGCCGGGGTGCGCAGCTCCCGGGTCTCGCGGTCGGGGTCGGCCACCTTCGCGCTGTCGAAGGCGGTGACGTCGCCGGTGCCGTCGTCGAACAGGACGGTGCGGCCGGCGTGGGCGACGACGTGTCCGGGCTTCTCGGCCGGGAGGACGATGTCGGTCAGCTCCGGGTCGGCCGTGTAGTAGTGCGCGTGGTCGCCGTGCGGCTCGCCCCACGCCCCGCCGTCCAGCAGCTGGAAGCCGCCCGACGTCGAGACGAGGAAGTGCCGTCCGTCGCCGGCGGGGTTGAGCCGGTTGAAGCCGTCGAGCTCCTCGTCGGCGAGGACCTCCAGGGTCTGCGCGTCCAGGACCTGGATGCCGCCGTCGTAGGTGAAGGCCAGGCGGGGCGCGCTGGAGCCGACCTCGGTCGGCTCGGTGGACGGGGCCTCGGACGTGGCCGGGGCGGCGGCGGAGCCGCCGTCGGACGAGGCGCAGCCGGCCGCGAGCAGCAGCGGCACGGCGGCGGTCAGCGCGAGGGCGCGAGGGACGAGGGGCGGGGTGCGGCGCACGGGATCCTCCAGCGGGGAGCGGACGGTGACGCCGACACGTTAGCGCTAACGAGAATCATTCTCACTACTGGGTGGGATCCGGTGCGTCAGGACGTCGGTGCCCCCACCCGGACGACCTCGCCGACGACCCACACCGCAGGCGGGCGGACCTTCTCCTGGACGATCGCCGCCGGGAGGTGCGCCAGCGTCGTCCGGACGATCCGCTCGCGGCCGGTCGTGCCCTCGACGACGACGGCGACGGGGGTGTCCGGTGGGCGGCCGTGCTGGACCAGGGCGGCCGCGATCGCCGGTGCGGTCTCCACGCCCATGAGGACGACGACGGTGCCGCGCAGCCGGCCGATCGCGGACCAGTCGACCAGCGACTGCGGATGCCCCGGGGGGAGGTGGCCGGAGACGACGACGAACTCGTGGGTGAGGCCGCGGTGGGTCACCGGGATCCCGGCCGCGGCCGGGACCCCGACCGCGCTGGTGACGCCGGGCACGACCTCGACGGGCACGTCGGCGGAGGCGCACGCCAGGAGTTCCTCCATGCCCCGGCCGAACACGAAGGGGTCCCCACCCTTGAGGCGCACGACGAGGCGGCCCGCGCGGGCGTGCGACACGAGCAGCGCGTTGATCTGCTCCTGCGGCATCGCCCGTCCGCGTGGCAGCTTGGACGCGTCGACGATCTCGACGTCGGGCCGCAGCCCGGCCAGCAGCGAGCGGGGGCCCAGGTGGTCGACGACCACGACGTCCGCCCGGGCGAGCGCCTGCCTGCCGCGCACGGTGATCAGCCCGGGGTCGCCCGGACCACCCCCCACCAGCACGATCCGGCCGCGGCCGTCGTCGTGCGGCAGCGGTTCCTCGGCGTCGCTCAGGGCGGGGCAGGCGCTGGAGGCGTCCGGGTCGTCGGCTCGGCTGCAGAACACCCGCTCGCGCTCGGCGTCGGCGGCGACCGCATCGTCGACCGCGGGGTCCTCCGTCGCGGCGACGGCGTACCAGGCGGCGTCCAGGTCGCCGGGCGCGTACCGGCGCGGGATCCACGACAGGGCCCCGGAGTCCGCCAGCGCCTCGAGCGCGGGGACGACGGCCGGGCTCACCACCGTCACCGCGGCCCCCGCGTCCAGCAGCCCGACGGTCGACCGGTAGGCGACGGACCCCCCGCCCACGACGACCACCCGCCGGCCGTGCAGCCGCAGGCCGACCGGGTGGAGGGGAGCGGGCGGCAGCGACACGGTGCTCACGGCACCTCCTCGGGGGTCGGGGCGGGCGGCAGGACGGCGGCGAGGTCGGCGGCGAAGGCGGACGAGACGTCGGGCCCCCGCACGGCCACCCGCAGGTGGTCCGGGCTCAGGCCCGGGAACGTGTCGCCGCGACGGACGGCCCATCCCCGCCGCCGCAGCTCCGCCCGCACGCGCACCCCGTCGGGGATGCGCAGCAGCACGAACGAGGAGCGGGGGCTGCCCTCCACGACCACGGGGGGCGGCAGGCCCTCGATCAGGGCCGCTCGCCACCGCTCGAGCTCCCGGGCCGCCGCCTCGGCCTCCGCCCTCGCCGCCGGGGAGCTGCAGGCCACCAGCGCGGCGAGCGCCGGAGTGGACACCGGCCAGTGCGGCTGGGCGGCGGCCAGGCGCGCCACCAGCGGGGCCGGCCCGAGCGCGTAGCCCACCCGGAGACCGGCCAGGCCCCAGGTCTTGGTCAGGCTGCGGACCACCAGCAGGCCCGGGACGTCCCGCCGGGCGGCCAGCGACTCCGGCTCGCCGGGCACCGTGTCCGCGAACGCCTCGTCGACCACCAGGAGCCGGCCGGGCCGGGCGAGGGCCGCGATGTCGGCGGCCGGGTGGAGCACGGAGGTCGGGTTCGTCGGGTTGCCGAGCACGACGACGTCGGCCTCGTCCGGCACCGCGGCCGGGTCCAGCCGCCAGCCGTCCTCGGCCCGCAGCCCCACGCGGGTGACGGGGCGCCCGGCCGCCCGCAGCGCCGCCTCCGGTTCGGTGAACGAGGGGTGCACGACGGCGGCGAGGCGGGGCCGCACCGCGCGAGCCACCAGCACGAAGACCTCGGCAGCGCCCGCGGCGAGGAGCACCTCGTCGACCGGGCGACCGTGCGCGGCCGCGACCGCCGCGCGGGCCGGCACCGGGTCCGGGTAGGACGCCGCGGCGTCGATCGACGCGTGCAGCACGGCGCGCAGCCACGGCGGCGGGGCGTCCGCGCGCACGTTGACGGCGAGGTCGACCAGGCCGGGCGCGAGCTCCGCGTCGCCGTGGTGGGAGAGATCGGTCATCCGGCCACCGCCACGGTGACCCGGCCGACCACGGTCTTCGGCACGGTGAGCCGGTCGCCGTGCAGCAGGGCCGCGGCCTCCGCCACCGACGCGGTGCCGACGGCGCTCGCCACCCGGCCGGACGGGGTCGGGACGGGGACCGTGGCGAGGGCGGACGCCGGGTGCCCGACGACCGGCCAGCCGCGGCGGGTGGCCGCCTCCCGGATGCCCGGTTCGAGGAGACGCGCGTCGAGCGTCGACAGGCGTACGGACGTCGCGCCGGGCGGCAGGACCGCGTCGACGGCGGCGAGGACCTCGTCGGCGCCCACCCCGCTCGTCGTCCCCACGCCCACGGTGATCACGCGCGCACCTCCGGGGCCCGGGAGAGCGCGGCCAGCAGGTCGTCGGCGGTGCGGGGGAGCGCGCCGGGCGGCAGCAGCCCCAGCTCGCGCAGCCGTGCCCCGACCGTCAGCGACCACGGCCGGTCCAGCCGCGCCCGCCCGAGGAGGGAGGTGTCCGCCAGGACCTCGTCCGGCCGGCCCTGCACGACGGCGCGGTCCACCACCACGGCGACCTCGTCCGCCCACCGCAGGGCCAGGTCGACGTCGTGGGTGCTCATGACCACGGTGGAGTCGTGCTCCTGCAGCCGGGCGAGGGCGGCGAGGGTCTCGGTGACCGCGCACGGGTCGAGGCCGGCGGTCGGCTCGTCGAGCAGCAGCACGCAGGGGCGCATCGCGACCGCGCCGGCGATCGCCACCCGCTTGCGCTCGCCGTAGGAGAGCTGGTGGGTGGGGCGCGCCGAGAGCGACTCCAGGGCGAGCAGGTGCAGCGCCTCGGCCACCCGGGCGCGCACGGCGTCGTCGTCCAGACCCAGGTTGAGGGGGCCGAACGAGACGTCCTGGGCGACCGAGGCGCTGAACAGCTGGTCGTCGGGGTCCTGCAGGACCAGCTGGACGGTCTGGCGGTGCGCCCGCAGCCCGGAGCGGGAATACGCCACCGGGACGCCGTCCACGGTGACCGCGCCGGCCGTCGGGCGGAGCGCGCCGGACAGGCAGCGCAGCAGCGTGGTCTTGCCCGAGCCGTTGGCGCCCAGCACGGCCAGCCGCCGCCCGGCGGGCACGGTCAGGGAGGCCCCGTCGAGCACGGAGGCACCCGGCCCGTAGCCGGCCACCAGCCCGCGGGCGGCCAGCGCGCGGTGGCTCACGCGATCACCAGCGACGCCGCGACGATGCCGGCCAGGCCGGCGCCCGTCGCGGCCAGGAAGGCGGGGGAGGAGGGCAGCGTCTCGGGCAGCACCTGCAGACCGGTCTCCAGGCCCCGGCCGGCCAGCCCGTCCTGCATGCGCCGGGCCCGGTCCCAGGAACGGACCAGGACGGCGGCCGCGAGAGCGCCGGACGAGCGGTAGGAGCGGCGCAGCGAGGAGTAGCCCATCCGCGCGGCCTGGGCCTCGCGGATGGTGCGGAGGCTCTCCAGGAGGACGAACAGCAGCCGGTAGACGACCGAGGCGACCTCGACGACGGCGCCGGGCACCCGCGCGCGCCGCAGGGCCGGCAGCAGGTCCGACATCGGCGTGGTCGTCGCCAGCAGCAGCACGGCCGCGCTCCCCGCCAGCGCGTGCCCGACCAGCGAGCCGGCGGTGGCCGCGGCGCCCGGCGCCCAGCCGAGGCCGCTGCCGTCCACCGTGACCACGGCGGTGACCGCGCCGACCGCGACGAACGCCAGCGGCCAGCGCACCGCCCGGGCGAAGGTGCGGGCGGGCACCCGGCCGGGGCCGAGCGCGAGCCCGACCGCGACGACACCGACCAGCACGCTGCCCGGCCAGGCCGGCAGCACGAGGGCGGTGACGACCAGACCGCCGCAGAGCAGGAGCTTGTCGCCGGGCGCGCGCCGGCGCCAGGCGCTGGCCCACGCCGCGTCGTCGACGGCCAGCCCGGTCACTGCTCGCCGGCCCCCGCCGGGGCCGCCGACCGCCGGCCGCGCAGCCGGCCGAGCACGTAGCCGAGGACGCCGCCGCCCAGGGCGGCTTGCAGCGCGAACAGCCCCGACTCCACCTCGCCGGCCGGGCTGAACAGCGAGTCGAACCAGGGGGTGTAGCCGTCCGCCTCGAGCTCCTCGGTGACCGCGGCGTCGGTGCCGCCGTACTCCGAGGTGCCGCCGTCGAGCAGCAGGGGGACGGCGAACAGGGCGACGGCGGCGAGGACGAGCAGCGCGTCGACCAGGGTGCGCCGGGTCATGCGGCACCTCCGGCGGGGACGACGGGGGTCAGGACGCCGAGCCGCTCGAGCTCGGGGCGGGCGTTGACGGTGAGCACGCGGAACAGCAGGACGCCGAGCAGTCCCTCGCCGATGGCCAGCGGGATCTGGGTGACCGCGAAGACGCCGAGGAACTTGAGCAGCGCGCCGGCCAGACCGCTCTCCGCGTCCGGGAAGGCCAGCGCCAGCTGCAGAGATGTCGTCCCGTAGGTGGCGAGGTCGGCCAGCGCGACGCCCGCGAAGACCGCCGGCAGCAGCCCGGCGCCCGCCCCGCGGGCGAGGCGGTAGGCGCCGTAGCCGGCCCAGGGACCGACGACCGCGAAGGCGAAGGCGTTCGCGCCCAGCGTGGTGAGGCCGCCGTGTGCCAGCAGCAGGGCCTGGAACAGCAGGACGACGGTGCCGAGGAGCGCCATCACCGGGGGCCGGAACAGGATCGCACCGGGCCCGGTGCCGGTCGGGTGGCTGGAGCTGCCCGTGACCGACGGCAGCTTGATGGCGCTGAGCACGAAGGTGAACGCGCCGGCCGCGCCCAGCAGCAGCGTCGACTCCGGGTTCTCCCGCACCTCCTTCACGACGGCGCGGGCGCCGTGCACGACGAACGGGGCGGCGGCGATCGTCCAGCCGACCGCGTGCCCCGCGGGCAGGAAACCTTCAGCGATGTGCACGGACGCTCTCCGATCGACGGGCGCAGGCGGTGACGAGGCGCTGGGCCAGCTGGGGGCTGCCGGCCCAGTGGAGGTGCAGGTAGGAGGCGTGCACGCTGCCGGCCACGAATCCCTCGATCTGGGTGGGTCGGGGGCCGTGGGCAGAGCCCGACCACCGCCACGCGCCGTCGGTGCCGGCCGGTGGATCGGCGTGGGTGCGGTGGAACTCGTGGCCGCGCACCCGGGCGCCGGCCGGCGCGAGCACCGAGTCGGTGACGGCCTCGGCGGCCCGGTAGCCGAGGGTGAGCCGCGGCGACATGGCCGTGGCCACGTCGAGCACCCCGCACATCGGCAATCCGTCGAGCTCGCGGGCGAGGTAGAGCAGCCCGGCGCACTCCGCGGCGACCGGGGCACCGCGGGCGGCGAGCGCCGCCATGTCGGCGCGCAGCGGCTCGTTGGCCGACAGCTCCGCGGCGTGCACCTCGGGGAAGCCGCCGCCCACGACCAGCCCGGCGGTGCCCGGGGGCAGCGCCTCGTCGCGCAGCGGGTCGACGACGACGACCTCGGCCCCCGCGGCCTCGAGCAGCTCGGTGTTCTCCGCGTAGCCGAAGGTGAAGGCGGGCCCGCCGGCGACCGCGATCCGCGGCCGGGTCTGCGTGGCCGCGACCTCGGCCGAGGGGTCCCATCGGCGGGCGTCGAGGGGAGGGGCCGAGCGCGCCAGGGCGAGGACGGCGTCGAGGTCGACGGCGGCGGCCACGACCTCGCCGAGCCTGCGGACGGTCGCCAGTGCGGCGTCCGACCGCTCGGCCGCCGGGATCAGCCCCAGGTGCCGCGCCGGCGTGTGCAGCTCCTCCATCCGGCGCACCGCCCCGAGCACCGGCACCCCGGCGGCGCCGAGCGCCTCGCGGAGGATGGCCTCGTGCCGGTCGGTGCCCACCCGGTTGAGGACGACGCCGCCGAGGCGGACGCCCGGGTCGAAGGTGGCGAACCCGTGCACGAGGGCAGCCACCGAGCGCGCCTGGGAGGACGCGTCCACGACCAGGACGACCGGCGCCCGCAGCAGCCCGGCGACGTGCGCGGTCGAGGCGAAGCCGGGCTCGACCGAGGGACGGGTGGCGCCGTCGAAGAGCCCCATGACGCCCTCGATCACCGCGACGTCGGCCGGACGGGGGTGCAGCGCCCCCCGCAGGAAGAGCGGGGCGATCCGGTCCTCGCCCACCAGCCAGGGGTCGAGGTTGCGGCCGGGGCGGCCCGCCGCCAGGCCGTGGTAGCCGGGGTCGATGTAGTCGGGGCCGACCTTGTGCGGCGAGACGGCGAGCCCGCGGGCGGTGAGCGCGGCGATCAGGCCCGTGGCCACCGACGTCTTGCCCGCGTTGCTGCTCGGAGCCGCCACGACCAGCCGGGGCACGGTCACCACTCGATGCCTCGCTGACCCTTCTGCCCCGCGTCCATGGGGTGCTTGACCTTGGTCATCTCGACCACCAGGTCGGCTGCCTCGATCAGCGCCGGGTGCGCGTTCCGGCCGGTGATCACCACGTGCTGGGTCCCGGGCCGCTCGGTCAGCGTGCGGACGACGTCGTCCACGTCGACCCAGCCCCACGTCATGGGGTAGGTGAACTCGTCGAGCACGTAGAAGCGATGTGCCTCGGCGGCCAGGTCGCGCTTGATCTGCGCCCAGCCCTCGGCGGCGTCGGCGGCGTGGTCGGTCTCGGTGCCCTGCCGGCGCGACCAGCTCCAGCCGCTGCCCATCTTGTGCCAGACGACCGGCCCGCCCTCACCGGTCTGCTCGTGCAGCCGGCCGAGCGCGGTCAGCGCGTTCTCCTCGCCAACCTTCCACTTGGCGCTCTTGACGAACTGGTAGACCGCGACCGACCAGCCCTGGTTCCAGGCGCGCATCGCCATGCCGAAGGCGGCGGTGGACTTGCCCTTCATCTCGCCGGTGTGCACCACGAGCAGCGGCCGGTTGCGCCGCTGCCGCGTGGTCAGCCCGTCCTGCGGGACGACCTCGACCTGCCCCCGGGGCATCAGGCGGCCCTGGCGCTGCGGACGGTCGCCGCGAGGCCGTCGGCCGCGAGCTCGCCCATGGAGACGGTCGGTCCACCGAGCAGGGCGCCCAGCGTCGCGGCCAGGCCCAGCCGGACGGGCCCGGACTCGCAGTCGACGACGACCCCGGCGACGCCGTCGGCGGCCAGCAGGCGGGCGGCGGCGTGGGCCTCGGCCAGCGCGGCGCCGCCGCGGGTCCCGGTGGCCCGGCCGTCGGTGACCACGACGAGCAGGGGGCGGCGCCGGGGGTCGCGGATCCGTTCCAGCCGGAGGACGTCGCGCGCCGTGAGCAGGCCGGCGGCCAGCGGCGTGCGGCCGCCGGTGGGCAGCGCGGTCAGCCGGGCGGCGGCCGCCTCCACCGACCAGGTGGGCGGGAGCGCGACCTCGGCCGCGGCGCCGCGGAAGGTGACCATCCCGACCTTGTCGCGCCGCTGGTAGGCGTCCAGGAGCAGGGACAGGACCGCGCCCTTGACCGCACCCATCCGCGCCCGCGCGCCCATGGAGCCGCTGGCGTCGACCACGAAGAGGACGAGGTTGCCCTCGCGGCCCTCCAGCGTGGCCTGCCGCAGGTCGTCCCGGACGATGCGCAGCCCCGGGCCGCTGCGGCCACGGGCCCGCTGGTGCGGCGCGGCGGCGAGCACGGTGCCGGAGAGGTGCAGCTTCGTGACGGGGCCGGCGGGTCGGGTCGAGCCCACGACCCGGCCGCGCTCGGAGCGGGCGCGCGA
>SPQJ01000026.1 GCA_004570425.1 Bacillus sp. AZ43 | reverse complement strand
CCGCGCTGCGCGCGGACCCGGCCGGGCTGGGCAGCCGGGACGGCGTGCCCGCCTGGGCGCGTGACCGGGCCAACCGCGTGCTGCTGGCCGGCGCGCTGGCCGGCCCGTCCGCCCAGCCGTACGCCGCCTTCACCGCGCGGGTCGTCGCCCGCAGGATCGCCGAGGAGGAGGCGGCCGGCCGCCCGGTGCAGCTGCACCTCCTCGACCTGCCCGGCGACCGGGTGGCGCTGGGCTACGGCGACCTGGACACCGCCGACGCGGTGGCGCTGCACGTCCCCGGCATCTGGAACACCCCCGGCGACGACCTCGGGGCGCTGCTCGCCGACGCCCGTGCCGTGGCCGACGCGGCGGGCACCGCCGCCCCGGGGCTGACGGTCGCCACCCTGGTCTGGCTGGGCTACGACAGCCCGAGCACGGTCGCCCAGATCCTCGGCCGCCGGAACGCCGCCTCCGGCGGCGCCGCGCTCGCGGGCGCGCTGGAGGGCCTCCGTGCCGGCCGCGAGGCGGTCGTCGCGCCGGACGCCCGGACCACGGTGGTGGCGCACAGCTACGGCACCGTGGTGGTCGACGAGGCGGCCGACGTCCGGGGCCGGCTCGAGGCAGACGCCGTCGTCCTGCTGGGCAGCCCGGGCATGGAGGAGGACGCCGCCGCGCTGGAGGCGCCCGAGGTGTACGACGCGGCGGCGCGGGACGACCCGGTCGTGGCCCTCCGCTGGTTCGGCCGGGCGACCGACGACGAGCGCTTCGGCTCCACCGGGCTGGGGGTCGCACCCGGGACCGGCCACTCCGGGTACCTCGACCCGGACCGGCCGACGGTGGCCGCGATCGGCCGGGTCGTGGCCGGGGCGTCGCCTCCGCCGTGACCACGCGGAGGGGTGGACCGGCGGTCCGGGGAACACCCGTCGGCCCGCCGCGTTGGTCCGGGTGACGGCACGCCCACGGTGGGTCGCCCTCCGCGCCATGTCGGGCGGGTGGCTTACCGTGGCCCGCCGAGGGGGCGTTTCCGCGACGAGACCGGCCCGGAACGGGCGGCCCGCACCGATGCGTCACCACCGCAGCACCACCGACAGGAGCACCGTGCCCACGAAGACCAGCCAGACCGGCAGCGAGAGCCCCGAGGCCACCGCCGGCGGGACGAAGGCGCCCGCGCGGCGCCGCGCGCCCGCGGCCGGGAGCAAGCCGCTGGTCATCGTGGAGTCGCCGACGAAGGCCAACAAGATCGCCGGATACCTCGGCAGCGGGTACGTCGTCGAGGCCAGCGTCGGCCACATCCGCGACCTGCCGCGCAACGCGGCCGACGTCCCGGCCGAGCACAAGGGCGCCGCCTGGGCCCGCCTCGGCGTCGACGTGGACAACTCGTTCGAGCCGCTCTACGTCGTCAGCCCCGACCGCAAGCAGCAGGTCAGCCGGCTCAAGCAGCTGGTGAAGCAGGCCAGCGAGGTCTACCTCGCGACAGATGAGGACCGCGAGGGCGAGGCGATCGCCTGGCACCTGGTCGACACCCTCAAGCCGCGCGTGCCCGTGCACCGCATGGTGTTCCACGAGATCACCCCGGAGGCCATCGCCCGCGCCGTCGCCAGCCCGCGCGAGCTGGACACCGCGCTGGTCGACGCCCAGGAGACCCGCCGGATCCTCGACCGCCTGTACGGCTACGAGGTCTCCCCGGTGCTCTGGAAGAAGGTCCTCCCGAAGCTCTCGGCCGGCCGCGTGCAGTCGGTCGCCACCCGGATCGTGGTCGAGCGCGAGCGGGAGCGGATGGCGTTCCACGCCGCCGACTACTGGTCGCTCGAGGGCACCTTCGCCGTCCAGAAGGCCGGCACCGCCACCGACGAGGGCGAGCCGACGACGGTCCGCGCCAAGCTGGTCAGCGTCGACGACAGCCGGGTCGCCACGGGGCGCGACTTCGACCCCGCGACCGGCCGGGTCAGCGGCGACGTCGTCCACCTCGACGAGGCCGGGGCGCGAGGGCTGGCCGCCCGGCTCGAGGGCCGCCAGGTCGCCGTCACGCGGGTCGACGAGAAGCCCTACCGCCGCCGTCCGTACGCGCCCTTCACCACCTCGACGCTGCAGATGGACGCCGGCCGCAAGCTCGGCTGGTCGTCGGCGCAGACCATGCGGGTGGCCCAGCGGCTGTACGAGAACGGCCACATCACCTACATGCGCACCGACTCGACGAACCTGTCGCAGGAGGCGATCAACGCCGCCCGCCAGCAGGCCCGCGAGCTCTACGGCGACGCGTACGTGCCGGCCGAGGCGCGGCGCTACAAGAGCAAGGCCAAGGGTGCCCAGGAGGCGCACGAGGCGATCCGTCCCGCCGGCGACAACTTCCGGACGCCGGGTCAGCTCGCACCGCAGCTCGCCCGCGACGAGTTCCGCCTCTACGAGCTGATCTGGCAGCGCACGGTCGCCTCGCAGATGGCCGACGCCGTCGGCCAGACGGTGAGCATCCGGCTGGCCGGGCGCAGCGCCACCGACGAGGCCGTCGAGTTCACCGCCAGCGGCCGCACGATCACCTTCCCCGGGTTCCTCAAGGCCTACGTCGAGTCCCGCGACGAGGCCCCCGCCTCGGGCGGCGACGACGACGCCGCGGACGACAGCGAGCGCCGGCTGCCCCGCCTCGAGCGGGGGCAGCAGCTCGACACCCGGGAGCTGGAGCCCAAGGGCCACACCACGACCCCGCCCGCCCGCTACACCGAGCCGAGCCTGGTCGCGCGCCTCGAGGAGCTGGGCATCGGCCGGCCGTCGACGTTCGCCTCGATCATGCAGACGATCCAGGACCGCGGGTACGTGTGGAAGAAGGGCAACTCGCTGGTGCCCTCGTTCGTCGCGTTCGCCGTCGTCAACCTGCTGGAGCAGCACTTCGCGCAGCTCGTCGACTACGACTTCACCGCCTCGCTGGAGGAGGAGCTCGACGAGATCGCCGGCGGCACCCTGCAGCGGGTCGACTGGTTGACCGAGTTCTACTTCGGTGGCTCGGGACGCGGGAGCGGGATCGCCGAGTCCGGTGGCCTCAAGCAGATCGTCGGCCAGCGCCTGGAGGAGATCGACGCCCGCGGCGTGAACTCCATCCCGCTGCAGGCCACCTCGCCCGACGGCAAGCCGGTCGTCGTCCGGGTCGGCCGCTACGGCCCCTACCTGCAGGCCGGCGGCGAGGAGGGCGCGCGGGTCAGCATCCCCGAGGACCTCGCGCCCGACGAGCTGACCACCGAGAAGGTCCGCGAGCTGCTCGAGGCGCCCTCGGGCGACCGTGAGCTCGGCACCGACCCGGAGTCCGGGCACCCGGTCGTGGTGAAGGCCGGCCGCTACGGCCCCTACGTCACCACCGTCGTGCCCGAGGGCAGCAAGGACAGCCCGCGCACGGCCAGCCTGTTCTCCTCGATGTCGCCGGAGACGGTGACCCTCGAGGACGCGCTCAAGCTGCTCACCCTGCCGCGCACGGTCGGTACCGCGCCGGACGGCGAGGAGATCCAGGCGCTCAACGGCCGGTACGGGCCGTACCTGAAGAAGGGCACCGACTCCCGCTCGCTCGACAGCGAGGAGAAGCTCTTCACGACCACGCTGGACGAGGCGCTGGCGATCTTCGCCCAGCCCAAGCAGCGCGGACGTGCCGCGGCGAAGGCCCCGCTCAAGGAGCTGGGCCCCGACCCGGTCACCCAGGGGCAGATCACCGTGCGCGAGGGGCGGTTCGGTCCCTACGTCACCGACGGCGAGACCAACGCCAGCCTGCGCAAGGGCGACGACGTCGAGACGATCACCATCGACCGGGCGGCCGAGCTGCTGGCCGACCGCCGTGCCCGCGGCCCGGTGACCAAGAAGAAGGCCGCGAAGAAGACGACGGCCAAGAAGGCCCCCGCGAAGAAGACCCCCGCGAAGAAGGCGGCGGCCAAGAAGACCGGGACCCCGGTCGTCACGGGCTGAGGACCCCGACGCCGACCGGCTCACCCCCCGCTGAGCGGCTCCAGCAGCTCCAGCCGGTTCCCCACCGGGTCGGCCACGTAGAGCCGGCGGTGCCCGGGGAAGTGCGGGTCCCACTCCACCGGGTGCCCCGCCGCTTCGCACGCGGCCGCCAGCCCGTCGAGGTCGCCGGTGAGCAGCCCGGGGTGGGCCTTGCGGGCCGGGCGGAAATCCGTCTCGACGCCGCAGTGGATCTCCGCTGTGCCCGACCGGAACCAGACCCCGCCGCGCGCGGCGAGCACCGGCGGCTTCTCCACCTCGGTCATGCCGAGCACCCCGCCGTAGAAGGCACGCAGCGAGTCCTCGCTGCCGGCCGGGCACGCGACCTGGACGTGGTGCAGACCGGTGAGCAACGCGGACCTCCTCGGGTCAGGACGGGCGGGTGGCGACGGCGAAGACCCGGCGGAAGTGGAGCAGGGTGGTCCCGTCGGCGCGGCGCGGATAGGCGGCCCGCAGCCCGGCGGCGTACTCGGCGGTGAACGCCTCGGCGTCGTCGTCCGGGAGCAGGGCCAGGACGGGCCGCAGGACGGTGCTGCGCACCCACGCCAGCACCGGGTCGTCGCCGGTGAGCACGTGCAGGTAGGTCGTCTCCCAGACGTCCGCCGACAGACCGGCCGCGCTCAGGACGTCGAAGTACCCGGCCGGTTCCAGGACGGCGTCCGGCACGGGGGCGGCGGCCGCCAGACGGTCGGCCCACGCGGGGGACCGGCACAGGCCGGCCAGCACCGTGTGCGTGGGCGCGCGGAAGTTGCCCGGCACCTGCACGGCCAGCCGACCGCCCGGGCGCAGCCACCCGGCCCACCGGGCGAGCAGCCGGTCGTGCCCGGGCACCCAGTGCAGGACGGCGTTGCTGACGACGACGTCGACCGGGCCGGCGGGGGACCAGTCCCGGACGTCGCCGTCGACGAACTCGAGCCGGCCGGGCACGGCGTGCGCCGCCGCGGCGGCCAGCATCTCCGGGGAGGAGTCGACGCCGACGACGAGCGCCTCCGGCCAGCGGCGGGCGAGGGACGCGGCCGGGCCGCCCTGGCCGCAGCCGAGATCGACCACCGACGCGGGGGGCGGCCCGCCGATCCGGGCCACCAGGTCGGCGAACGGCCGGGCGCGCTCGCCGGCGAAGGCGAGGTAGCCGGACACGTCCCAGGCGCCGGCCCGGGAGACGCTCCGCGCACCGGCGTCGGCCGCCGTCCGCCCAGGGTCCTCCACCGGTTCCGACCCTAGTCATCCGCTCGACACCTTCCCGGGAGGACGGCGCGATCGGTTCCCCCGTCCGGGCACGGGAGGGCCGAAATCGTCCCTCCGCACCGGTACCGTGAGGCTGCCCGAGGCCGCCCGCGCCTCACCTCCGACCCCGGGAGTTCCGATTCCGTCCGACCCGACGTCCCCGGTGCCGCCGCCCGAGCAGGGCCCCGCGGTCGTGGGGACGCCCGCGCCGGTGGACCAGAGCGGCGCCGACGCGGGGGCGCACCACGACGCCGTGGGCCTCGGGGCGAAGCTGCGGGCCGTGCTGCGGGTGAAGGACTTCCGCAAGCTGTGGCTGTCGATGACGCTGTCCAGCTTCGGCGACTGGCTGGGCCTGCTGGCGATCAGCGCCACCGCCTACGCCCAGTTCGACAGCTACATGGCCGCGAACTTCGCCTTCGGCGGTGTCCTGCTGTTCCGGTTGGCCCCGGCGATCCTGCTCGGCCCCGTGGCCGGCGCCTTCGCCGACCGGTTCGACCGGCGCAAGACGATGGTGATCACCGACATCATCCGGTTCGGGCTCTTCGCGTCCATCCCGATCGTCGACGAGCTGATCTGGCTGTTCGTCGCGCAGTTCCTGATCGAGGCGTTCAGCCTGTTCTGGATCCCGGCGAAGGACGCCGCCGTCCCGAACATGCTGCGCAAGGACCAGCTCGAGCCGGCCAACCAGCTCTCCCTGGTCACCACGTACGGGTTCACGCCCGTCCTCGCGGCGATCGTGTTCGCACTGCTGACCACGATCGGCGGCAACGTCTCGGAGCTGCTGCCCGGGTTCGACGAGGTCGATCTGGCGCTGTTCCTGAACGCGCTCACCTTCCTGGTCGCCGCGGTGGTGATCTGGAACCTGCCCTCGATCAGCGGCAAGCGCGCGGCGGGTGCGACCGGCCCGAAGGACTCCTTCCTCGGGTCGCTGGTGCACGGCTTCTCCTTCGCCGGCCACACGCCGCTGGTCCGGGGTCTCGTCGTCGGCATCACCGGTGCCATGGCCGCCGCGGGCGTGATCATCGCGACCGGGCAGGCCTTCGCCAACGCGCTGGGGGGCGGGGAGGCCGCGTTCGGCCTGCTCTTCGGCGCGGTGTTCGTCGGCCTCGGCCTCGGCATCGCCGTCGGGCCGAGCGTCGCCCGCGACCTCGCCCGCGAGCGCATCTTCGGCATCGCGATCGTGGGCGCCGGGATCATGGTCCTGCTGATGTCGTGGACGTTCACGCTGTGGATCGCGCTGCTGCTCGTGGTCCTCATGGGCTTCTTCGCCGGCATCGCCTACCTGGCCGGCTTCACGCTGCTCGGCACCGAGGTCGAGGACGAGATCCGCGGCCGCACCTTCGCGATCGTGCAGTCGCTGGTGCGGGCGGCGCTGATCCTGTCCCTGGCGGTCGTGCCCTTCGGGGTCGGGCTCATCGGGGAGCACGAGCTCGACCTCGGTGTGCTGGCCGTCCCGGTCACCGGCGAGCGGATCATGCTGTTCGTCGCCGGGCTCCTGGCGCTGGGCGTCGGTGTGCTGGCCTACCGGCAGATGGACGACGGCCGCCCGGTCCCGCTCCTGGCCGACGTGGTCACCGCGCTGCGGCGCGACACCACCGCCCGCCGGCGGCTCGCCGGTGGCGGGGTGTTCATCGCCTTCGAGGGCGGTGAGGGCGCCGGGAAGTCCACCCAGGTCCGTCGCCTGCAGGAGTGGCTCACCAACGAGGGCCTGGTCGCCCGCGCCACGTTCGAGCCCGGCGCGACCCCGTCCGGTGCGGGGATCAGGGCGATCGTCCTCGACCGCGCGCAGGTAGGCATCTCCCCGCGCTCGGAGGCGCTGCTCTACGCCGCCGACCGCGCGCAGCACGTGCACGACGTGCTGCGCCCGGCGCTCGACGCCGGCGAGGTGGTGATCACCGACCGGTTCGTCGACAGCTCGCTGGCCTACCAGGGCGCAGGGCGCACCATCCCGCTCGACGACGTCCGGATGCTGTCCCGCTGGGCCACCCAGGACCTCGAGCCCGACCTCACGATCCTGCTCGACCTGCCGCCCGAGGTGGGTCTGGCCCGCGCGCGGGGGCGGGCCGTGGCCGACCGGCTGGAGTCGGAGTCGCTCGACTTCCACCAGCGGGTCCGCAAGACGTTCCTGGCGCTCGCCGAGGCCGACCCCGACCGCTACCTCGTCATCGACGCCCGGCGCTCGCCCGACGAGATCGCCGCCGAGATCCGGGTCCGGGTGGCCCAGCTGCTCTCCGGGCTCCCGCTGCAGCAGCTCGCCCAGACCGGTGCGCAGGCGTCGCCGGCGAACGGCACGCCGGTCCCGCGCGAGGACCCCGCGGACGCGGGGCCGCACCGCCCGCACGCCCAGACGGGCGCGACCCCGCAGCTGCACCCGTGAGCGTCTGGTCCCAGGTCATCGGCCAGGAGGCGGTGGTCGCCGAGCTCCGGGCCGCGGTGGCCGACCCCGCCGCCATGACGCACGCCTGGCTGTTCACCGGCCCTCCGGGGTCGGGACGGTCGGTGGCCGCCCGCGCGTTCGCGGCCGCGCTCCAGTGCCCGGACGGCGGCGACGGCACCTGCCACAGCTGCCGCACGGTGCTGGCCGGCACCCACGCCGACGTGCAGACCGTCGTCCCCGAGGGCCTGTCGATCGGCGTGGCCGAGGTGCGCGAGATCGTCCGCATCGCCGGCCGGGCGCCGTCCCAGGGCCGGTGGCAGGTGGTGCTCGTCGAGGACGCCGACCGGATGACCGAGCAGGCGTCCAACACCGTGCTCAAGATGCTCGAGGAGCCGCCGGCCCGGACGGTCTTCCTGCTCTGCGCGCCGAGCCTGCACCCCGACGACGTGCCGGTGACCATCCGGTCCCGCTGCCGCGTCGTCGGCCTGCGGACGCCGCCGGTCGACGCGGTCGCCGAGGTGCTCGTCCGTCGGGACGGCGTCGACCCGGCGCTGGCGGCCTGGTCCGCGGCGGCCGCCGCCGGCCACGTGGGCCGCGCCCGCCGGCTGGCCCGTGACGAGGCCGCCCGGATGGCCCGCAAGGCCGTCCTCGACGTCCCGCTCAAGCTCGTCTCCCTCGCCGCCTGCCTGGACGCCGCCGACGACCTGGTCGGTGCCGCGCAGGAGGAGGCGGACGAGGCGTCGGCCGCGCTCGACAGCGCCGAGACCGAGGCGGTGAAGGCGAGCCTCGGCGTGGGTGCCCGCGGGCCGGGCGTCGCCGCCGCGAGCCGGGGCGCCGGTCAGCTCAAGGAGCTGGAGAAGCGGCAGAAGTCGCGGGCCACCCGGCTGGGCCGCGACTCGCTCGACCGCGCGCTGGTCGACCTCGCCGGCCTGTACCGCGACGCGCTCGTCCTCGACGCCACCGCCGAGGACCCGCCGCAGCTGCTGCACCCGGACCGGAGGGCCGACGCCGCCGAGCTGGCCCGCCGGATCGGCGCGGAGGGGGCGCTGCGCCGCATCGACGCCGTCCTCGAGTGCCGGCTCGCGCTGGAGCAGAACGTGAAGCCGCGGATCGCGCTGGAGGCGCTGACCGTGGCGCTCCGACTGCCCGCGTGAACCAGGACCCTGCGCGGGGCGGCCGCGTCCGTGTCGTAGGCTGTTCGGGCAGTCCGCCGCCTTAGCTCAGTCGGTAGAGCATCTCACTCGTAATGAGAAGGTCGTCGGTTCGATTCCGACAGGCGGCTCTCCTCCACTCCCAGCGGGTTCGTCCACCAGGACGGGCCCGCTGAGTCGTTCCCGGCCCGGAACGCTGACGGCGGCCCACCTCGGACGAGGTGAGCCGCCGTCGGTGCGCTCGGGGACCCGAAGGGCCGGGGACGGGGGTCAGTGGTGGGGCGCCTCGTTCTTGGCGCGCTCGAGCGAGGCCAGGATCTCCTTCTCGGCCTCTTCGCGACCGACCCACTCGGCGCCCTCGACGGACTTGCCGGGCTCGAGGTCCTTGTAGGTCTCGAAGAAGTGCTGGATCTCCAGGCGGTCGAACTCCGACACGTCGGTGATGTCCTTGAGGTGCGACATCCGCGGGTCGGTCGCCGGCACGGTGAGGACCTTGTCGTCCCCGCCCGCCTCGTCGGTCATGCGGAACATGCCGATGGCCCGGCAGGTGATCAGGCACCCGGGGAACGTCGGCTCCTCGAGCAGCACCAGGGCGTCGAGCGGGTCGCCGTCCTGGCCCAGGGTGTTCTCGATGTAGCCGTAGTCCGCCGGATAGCGGGTGGAGGTGAACAGCATCCGGTCCAGGCGGATGCGTCCGGTGGCATGGTCCAGCTCGTACTTGTTTCGCTGGCCCTTCGGGATTTCTACCGTCACGTCGAACTGCACCCGCCTAGTCTTGCGCACGGTGGCCCCGCGTGTTCCGCGGAGGTCACCTTTTGGGGGGTGGGCACCATCGCGTCGAGTGGTTCGACGATCGTCACAGCGAAGACCGGGCGCTTCCGCAGGCGTCTCGCGATGGGCGTCATCGGGCTCGTCATGGTCCTCATCGGTGCCGGCGTGGGTGTCGGCGTGCTGCTCACCGGGGGCGGGTCGGACGACCCGACCGAGCCGGTCGCCGTCCCCGACGCCGAGCTGCCCGACCTCGGCGAGGCCTCACCGGTCCTCGCGTCGCTGTCCAGCGACGCGCCGGCGCCCGATCCCGACGTCCTCGGCAGCCGGCTGACCCCGCTGCTGGCCTCCGCCGGGCTCGGCACCGGCGTCTCGGCCGAGGTCGTCGACGTCGCCAGCGGCGACGTCCTGCTCGGCCTGGACGCCGACGACCCCGCCGTCCCCGCCTCGACGGCGAAGCTGCTCACGGCCGCCGCCGCCCTGATCACGCTCGATCCGGCCGACCGGATCCCGACCACCGTCGTCCAGGGCGCCACCCCCGGCGAGGTCGTGCTGGTCGGTGGCGGCGATCCGACGCTGTCGCGGACCTCGCCGTCGCAGAGCTACCCCGGGGCGGCCACCGTCGCCGACCTCGCCGCCCAGGTCGTGGCCGCCATGCCGGCCGGCGCGCCGGTCACCCGCATCGTCGTCGACAACTCGCTGTTCAGCGGCCCGCTGACCGCCTCCGGCTGGGGCACCGGCGACGCGCCGTCCACCTACGCCGCGCCGGTGACGGCGACGGCCGTGGACGGGGCCCGGGTGAGCCCCGGCTCGGTGGCCCGCAGCGGCCAGCCGGGGATCGACGCCGGCTCCGCCCTGGCCGACGCCCTCGGCGCCCCCGGTGCCACCGTCGTCCTCGGCGAGGCGCCCGCGGGCGCGAAGACGCTCGCGACCGTGGAGTCCGCGCCGATCGCCCGGCTGGTCGAGCAGGCGCTGTCGCTGTCGGACAACATGCTGGCCGAGGCCCTGGCCCGTCAGGTGGCGCTGGCCACCGACAAGCCCGCCACCTTCGACGGCGGGGGGCAGGCGGTCGTCGACGCGCTGCGCGGCGCCGGCATCGACGTCACCGGCGTGGCCCTGTCCGACGGCAGCGGGCTCTCCCGCGAGGACCGCATCCCCGCCGGCGTGCTCACCGAGGTGGTGACGGCGGCCGCCGACGGCACGCTGGAGGGTGCCTCGGCCCTGCTCTCCGGGCTCCCGGTCGCCGGCTACGACGGCACGCTGTTCGACCGCGGCGACGCCGGGGCAGCCCCGGGCACAGTCCGCGCCAAGACCGGCACGCTGCTCGGCGTGCACGCCCTCGCCGGCACGGTGGTGACCGCCGACGGCAGACTGCTGGCCTTCGCCGTCATCGCCGACGGGTCGGGCAACGAGGCCGCGGCCGAGGGAGCCCTGGACGACGTCGCCGCCGAACTGGCCCGCTGCGGCTGTTGACGCGAGGCGCGGTGACCCGCGCTCCGCGTACGGTGAGGCGATGAGCAGCGCCTCCTCGTTGGTCGACTGGGCTCTGGCCGGACGCACCGCCCGCAAGCTGATGGGCGCGGGCCCGGCCACCACCCGCGAGGAGGCCGCCGCGGTCGTCCGCGACCTCCACGAGAAGGCCGCCGTCGCCGTCGCCCACGTCGAGGGGCTGACCGGGCTGACGCCCGTCGCCGGCGGACCGGTGCCCGAGGTGGCCGTCGTCGACCGCCCCGCGTGGGTCGACGCCAACGCCAGCGGCATGGCCGCCCTGCTCGACCCGCTCGTCGAGGCCCTCACCGCCAAGCAGGACACGCGGCCGGGCGTGCTCGCCACCGCGATCGGCTCGCGGGCCACCGGCATCCAGGCGGGCGGCCTCCTGGCGTTCCTCTCCTCGCGGGTGCTGGGCCAGTACGAGGTCTTCGGCACCGGTGGGCGGCTGCTGCTGGTCGCCCCGAACATCGTCGCCACCGAGCGCAAGCTGGGGGTCGACCCGGGCGACTTCCGGCTCTGGGTGTGCCTGCACGAGGTCACCCACCAGCTGCAGTTCACCGCCTTCCCGTGGCTCAAGGACCACCTCGAGGCGGAGATCGCCCGCTTCGTCGAGGCCAGCGACCTCTCGACCGACGTGCTGCGCGAGCGCCTGCAGGACGTGCTGCGCAGCATCGGCGACGCCGTCCGCGGTGGGGACGGCGACTCGGAGGGCCTGATGGCCCTCGTCCGCGACCCCGAGCAGCGGGCCGTCCTCGACCGGGTCACCGCCGTCATGAGCCTCGTCGAGGGGCACGCCGAGTACGTGATGGACGGCGTCGGCCCCGACGTCGTCCCGACGGTGACGACCCTCCGCAAGCGGTTCGCGCAGCGCCGCAAGGGCCGCGGCCCGCTCGACCGCGTGCTGCGCCGCATGCTCGGGCTCGAGCAGAAGATGAAGCAGTACGCCGAGGGACGGGTCTTCGTCGGCGGGGTCGTCGAGCTCGTCGGCATGGAGGGTTTCAACCGGGTCTGGGAGGGACCGGAGAACCTGCCGCGCATCGACGAGCTGACCGCCCCCGAGCGGTGGGTCGAGCGGGTGCACGGCCGCCCCGCCATCCCGGCCTGAGCGCCGTGCCCGGGCCCGCCCCGGCCGTGGCCCAGGTGCGCGCCGCCGTCCGGCGGGGCGTGGGCGCCTCCGACCGCCCGGTCCTCGTCGCGTGCAGCGGGGGAGCGGACTCCCTCGCCCTGGCCGCCGCCGTCGCCTTCGAGGCCCCGCGGGCCGGCGTGCCGGCCGGCGCGGTCACCGTCGACCACGGGCTCCAGGACGGCTCCGCCGAGCGCGCCGCGGCGACGGCGGTCCTGCTGCGCAACCTGGGCCTCGACCCGGTGACGGTCGTGCGGGTCGACGTGGGCCGCGACGGCGGACCCGAGGGCGCGGCCCGCGCCGCCCGCTACGACGCCCTGACGGCGGCGGCACGCGAGCTGGGCGCCCGGGTGGCGCTCGGTCACACGCTCGACGACCAGGCGGAGACGGTGCTGCTGGGCCTCGGCCGCGGCTCGGGCCCGCGCTCGGTCGCCGGCATGGTGGAGGAGCGCGACGCCGGGGGAGTGACCTGGTGGCGGCCGCTGCTCGGGGTGCGCCGGGCCACCACCCGGGAGGCCTGCGCCGCGCTCGAGCTGCCGGTGTGGGACGACCCGTGGAACGACGACCCCGCCTACACCCGCGTGCGGCTGCGCACCGAGGTGCTGCCGCTGCTCGAGGAGGTCCTCGGCGGCGGTGTCGCCCCCGCGCTGGCCCGTACCGCGGCCCAGCTGCGCGAGGACCTCGACGCCCTCGACGAGCTCGCGGAGGCGCACCGCACGGCCGGTGCCGAGCAGCTCCCGGTCGCCGACGTCGCCGGACTGCCCACCGCGCTGCGCCGCAGGGTCCTCCGGCTGTGGCTGCGCGAGCGCGCCGTCCCCGACCTGCAGGCCGTGCACCTGGTCGCGGTGGACGCGCTGCTCACGCGGTGGCGCGGGCAGGGCCGCGTGGACCTACCCGGCGGCGCAGGCGTCGTCCGCACGTCTGGCACGCTTGTCCACCTGCCTCCCCCCGGCACGGGAGGCGACCCGCGAACCGCAGCCGATCTCGAGGAGCCTGTTCCGTGAGCCAGCCCGCCACCACCCCCGGGGCCCTCGGCCCCGACCACGGCTACGGCCCGGACATCGACCACGTCCTCCTGTCCGAGGAGCAGATCCAGGAGAAGATCGGCGAGCTCGCCGCCCAGATCGCCGCCGACTACGCCGGCAAGGAGATCCTGCTGGTGGGCGTGCTCAAGGGCGCCGTGCTGTTCATGAGCGACTTCGCCCGGGCCCTGCAGCTGCCGACCCAGATGGAGTTCATGGCCGTCTCGTCCTACGGCTCCGCGACCAGCTCCTCGGGCGTCGTCCGCATCCTCAAGGACCTCGACCGCGACATCACCGGCAAGCACGTCCTCGTGCTCGAGGACATCATCGACTCCGGCCTCACGCTGTCGTGGCTGCTGAAGAACCTCGGTGGCCGCCAGCCGGCGTCCCTGGAGGTCTGCGCCCTGCTGCGCAAGCCCGACGCGGTGAAGGTCGAGGTGCCGGTGAAGTACATCGGCTTCGACATCCCCAACGAGTTCGTCATCGGCTACGGCCTGGACTACGCCGAGCGCTACCGCGACCTGCCCTACATCGGCACCCTCAAGCCGGAGATCTACTCGTAACCCTTGTCGGGCCGTCGGCCCGACGACCGCCACCAGGAGCCGTCCCCCCGCTGCGCTGAGCCGTTGCTCGGCGCGCCTCGGGGAGCCTCCGGGCCCCACTCCTCGGGGCCAATCCCTGCTCGCGTCCAGGGATTCCACAGGGGCGCCGGTGTACCGTCGATGCCGACGACGCTGCTCCCAGCGCCGGGGTCCTCGCCCGGATCGCAGGCGGCGTCCCCGGACGATCAGGAGGGTCGACGGGCAGGCCGGGGCCACCCGGAGCCCGGCATCGGTGTATGGAACGCAAGAAGATCTTCCGCTCCGTGTGGTTCTGGGTCGTCCTCGTCGTCCTGGTGGCCCTCACGTTCTCGTCCCTGTTCAGCGGGAACGGCGGCTACAAGGAGGTCTCGACCTCCGTCGCGCTCGCCCAGTTCGAGAACGGCAACGTCGAGTCGGCGACGATCAACGACAAGGAGCAGACGCTCGACCTCGACCTCGGGAACGAGGTGGAGGGCAGCGACAAGATCACCGCGTCCTACCCGCTCGGCGCCTCCGACGACATCTACGACCTGGTCACCGGCCAGGGCGACGCCGACGAGGTCCGGTTCGACACCAACGTCACCCAGCAGAGCCTCCTGGTCAGCCTGCTGGTCAGCTTCCTGCCGTTCCTGATCCTGCTGCTGCTGCTGTTCTGGCTGTTCAACTCCATGCAGGGCGGCGGCCGCGGCGTCATGCAGTTCGGCAAGTCCAAGGCCAAGCAGGTCACCAAGGACACCCCGAAGACGACGTTCGCCGACGTCGCCGGCGCCGACGAGGCCGTCGAGGAACTGCACGAGATCAAGGACTTCCTGCAGAACCCGGTCAAGTTCCAGGCCGTGGGCGCCAAGATCCCGAAGGGCGTGCTGCTGTTCGGCCCGCCCGGGACCGGCAAGACGCTGCTCGCCCGCGCCGTCGCCGGCGAGGCCGGTGTGCCGTTCTTCTCGATCTCCGGATCGGACTTCGTCGAGATGTTCGTCGGTGTCGGCGCCAGCCGCGTCCGCGACCTGTTCGAGCAGGCCAAGACCAACGCGCCGGCGATCATCTTCATCGACGAGATCGACGCCGTCGGCCGCCACCGCGGCGCCGGCATGGGCGGCGGTCACGACGAGCGCGAGCAGACGCTCAACCAGATGCTCGTCGAGATGGACGGCTTCGACGTCAAGGGCGGCGTCATCCTGATCGCCGCCACCAACCGGCCGGACATCCTGGACCCGGCCCTGCTGCGCCCCGGCCGCTTCGACCGGCAGATCGCCGTCGACCGGCCCGACCTGCTCGGCCGCAAGGCGATCCTGTCGGTGCACGCCAAGGGCAAGCCGCTCGCGCCCGACGTCGACCTCGAGACCGTGGCCCGCCGCACCCCGGGCTTCACCGGCGCCGACCTCGCCAACGTGCTGAACGAGGCCGCGCTGCTCACCGCCCGCACCAACGGCTCGCTGATCACCGACGCCACCCTCGAGGAGGCGATCGACCGCGTCATCGCCGGCCCCGAGCGGAAGACCCGGGCGATGAGCGAGAAGGAGAAGAAGGTGACCGCCTACCACGAGGGCGGGCACGCGCTGGTGGCGCACGCGCTGCCCAACCTCGACCCGGTGCACAAGGTCACGATCCTGCCGCGCGGCCGCTCCCTCGGGCACACCCTCGTGCTGCCGACGGAGGACAAGTACACCCAGACCCGCTCGGAGATGATCGACACCCTGGCCTACGCCCTGGGTGGCCGGGCCGCCGAGGAACTCGTGTTCCACGAGCCCACGACCGGCGCCGGCAACGACATCGAGAAGGCCACCTCCATGGCCCGCGCGATGGTCACCCAGTACGGCATGAGCGCCAAGCTGGGCGCGGTGAAGTACGGCAGCACCGACGCCGAGCCGTTCCTCGGCCGCGACATGGGCTCCCGACCGGACTACTCCGAGGCCGTGGCCGCCGACATCGACGCGGAGATCCGCGCCCTGATCGAGGCCGCCCACGACGAGGCCTGGGAGATCCTGGTCGAGTACCGGCACGTGCTCGACCAGCTCGTCCTCGAGCTGATCGAGAAGGAGACGCTGTCCAAGGAGGACATGGCCCGCATCTGCGCGCCGGTCACCAAGCGTCCCTCCCTCGCCCCCTACAACGGGTTCGGCAAGCGCACGCCGTCCGACCAGCCGCCGGTGCTGACGCCCGCCGAGGTCGCCGCGCAGAACGGCGGCGCGGTCAACGGGCACGCCAGCGGCTCGCCGGTGGGCGACGTCGGGGCGCCCGCCCAGCGATGAGCGAGATCCCGGCGGAGCCGGAGGACCAGCTGCTCGACCGGCCCCGTGGGGTCGACGAGGAGCGGGCCGCGGCCGCCGTCCGCGAGCTGCTGCTGGCGATCGGCGAGGACCCCGACCGGCCCGGCCTGCAGGACACCCCGGGCCGGGTCGCGCGGGCGTACGCCGAGACCTTCGCCGGCCTCTGGCAGGACCCCTACGACGTCCTCGCGACCGTCTTCGACGAGGACCACGACGAGATGGTCCTGGTCAAGGACATCCCGATGTACTCGACCTGCGAGCACCACCTGGTGCCCTTCCACGGCCAGGCGCACGTCGGCTACATCCCCGGCTCCGACGGCCGGGTCACCGGCCTGTCGAAGCTGGCGCGGCTGGTCGAGGTCTACGCGCGGCGCCCCCAGGTGCAGGAGCGGATGACCCGCCAGATCGCCGACGCCCTCTACGAGGTGCTCAAGCCGCAGGGCGTGATCGTCGTCATCGAGGCCGAGCACCTGTGCATGGCGATGCGCGGCATCCGCAAGCCGGGGTCGACGACGGTGACCTCCGCCGTGCGCGGGATCTTCCGCGACAACCCGGCGACCCGCAGCGAGGCGATGAGCCTCGTGCTGGGCCGGTGATCACGCTCCCTCGCCCCGGCCGGTGCGTCGTCATGGGCGTCCTCAACGTCACCCCGGACTCCTTCTCCGACGGCGGCTGCTACGCCGACACCGCGTCCGCCGTCGCCCACGGCCTGGAGATGCACGCCGCGGGCGCCGACTACGTCGACGTCGGCGGTGAGTCGACCCGCCCCGGTGCCGACCGCGTCGACGCCGAGGAGGAGTGCCGCCGGGTGCTCCCGGTCATCCGCGAGCTGGCCGCCGCCGGGGTGCGCACCAGCGTCGACACCACCCGTGCCGAGGTCGCCGAGGCGGCGATCGGGGCCGGCGCCACCCTCGTCAACGACGTGAGCGGGGGGCTCGCCGACAAGAACATGGCCGAGCTGGTCGCGGAGGCACGCGTGCCGTGGGTGCTCATGCACTGGCGCGGCCACAGCCGCGAGATGTACGCGGCCGCCCGGTACGGCGACGTCGTCACCGAGGTCTGCGCGGAGCTCACCGCGCGGGTCGAGGACGTGGTGGCCGCCGGCGTGGCCCCCGAGCAGCTGGTGCTCGACCCCGGCCTCGGGTTCGCCAAGCGCGCCGAGCACAACTGGGCCCTGCTCGCCGGGCTCGACCGCCTGGTCGACCTGGGTCTGCCGGTGCTCGTCGGCTCCTCGCGCAAGACGTTCCTCGGCCGGCTGCTCGCCGGCCCCGACGGCGAGCCCCGGCCCGCCGAGCAGCGGGACGACGCCACGCTCGCCACCACCGTGCTCGCCGCCCAGGCCGGCGTCTGGGGCGTGCGGGTGCACGACGCCGGCGCGTCCGTGGACGCCATCCGCACGGTCGAGGCCGTCCGTGCCGCCCGAGGGGGCCGCCGTGGTTGACCGGATCGCCCTCCGCGGCCTGCGGGCCCACGGCCGGCACGGCGTCTACGACTTCGAGCGCGAGCGCGGGCAGGTGTTCGTCGTCGACGCCGTCCTGGAGCTCGACACCACCGACGCGGCGGCGGGGGACGACCTCGCCCGGACCGTCAACTACGCCGAGCTCTCCCACCAGCTCTACGCGGTCGTCACCGGCGAGCCGGTGAACCTCATCGAGACCCTGGCCCAGCGGCTGGCCGACGTCTGCCTGGCCAACCCGCTGGTCGAGGCCGTCGAGATCACCGTGCACAAGCCGCAGGCCGAGCTCGGGGTGCCCTTCGACGACGTCACCGTCGGCATCCGGAGGACGCGCGCATGACTCGCGCGGTGCTCTCCCTGGGCGCCAACCTCGGCGACCGGGCCGGCGCGATCCGGGCGGCCATCACCGCGCTCAGGGCCGACGGCCTCGTGGCGCGCTCCACCCTCTACGAGACCCCGCCGTGGGGACCGGTCGAGCAGCCGCCCTACCTCAACGCCGTCGTCGTCGTGCGGGGTGAGCGGGACGCCCGCGGCTGGCTGGCGCGCGCGCACGAGCTGGAGCAGGCCGCCGGCCGCACCCGTGAGGTGCGCTGGGGGCCGCGGACCCTCGACGTCGACGTCGTCACGGTCACCGGCGACGACGGGACGCCGGTGGTGTCCGACGACCCGGAGCTCACCCTCCCGCACCCGCGGGCGCACGAGCGGGCGTTCGTCCTGCTGCCGTGGTCCACCCTCGACCCGCGCGCCGAGCTGCCCGGGCGGGGACGGGTGGCCGACCTGCTCGCCGCGCTGCCCGCCGAGGACGTGCGGGCGGTCACCCGGTGGGACCACCTGCAGTGAGACCCGTCCCGCGGCGCGACCTCGCCGTCCTGGCCGCCGGGCTGGCGCTCGCTGCCTGGCTGCTGGTGCGGGCCTGGTACGGCGAGCTGCCGCCCCTGGACTGGTGGCTGCCCGTCCCGCTCGCCGTCCTGGCCGTCGCCGAGGCGCTCGGGGCACGGACGCTCAAGGCGCGCCTGGCCGCGCTGCGGGAGGCGCGGAGCCGGACGACCCCCGCGGACCAGGCCCGCGCCGCCGCGGTCCGGCCGGTCGAGCCGATGCTCGTGGCCCGGCTCGCGGTGCTGGCCCAGGCCAGCGCCTACGTCGGCGCCGTCTTCGCCGGCGTCTGGGCCGGCATCCTGGCGCACGTCGGTCCGCAGGTCGGCCGCCTGCAGACCGCCGGCGGAGACACCGTCACCGCCGTGCTGGGTGTCGTGAGCTCCGCCGCCCTGGTGGCGGCCGCGCTGTGGCTGGAGTCGGTCTGCCGGGTCCCGCCCGGCTCGGCCGACGACGAGCCCGCTCCCGGCGTGTCGGTCTAGGGGAGCGCCGGACCGGGCAAGAACGGTCAAGCGCCGCCCGGGGCCGGCCCACCAGACTGGCGGCATGACCGGACGGGACCGCCTGCGCGAGCTGCTCGACGCGGTGCTCGACGAGGACAACCGCACGCTCGGGGAGATGGCCGGCGACGCCTACGCCTCCCCGTACCACTTCAGCCGGGTGCTCAGCCGGGATGCCGGGGAGTCGCCGGTGGCGATGCGGCGACGGGTGATGCTCGAGCGCGCGGCGTGGGAGCTGCGGCAGGGCAGGAGCGTCACCGACGTCGCCTGGACGGCGGGCTACGAGTCGGTCGAGGGCTTCAGCCGCGCCTTCACCCGCGCGTACGGCCGCGCGCCCAGCACGGTCGACGCGTCGTCGGGCCACTGGCTGCCGGCGCCCAACGGCATCCACTTCCACCCGCCCACCTCGCTCTGGGTGCAGAGCACGGAGCACGTCATGAACCCGCTGACCGAGCAGCTCGTCGCCCACGACCTCGACGACACCCGCCACCTCATCGACGTGGCGAAGGGGCTGACGCCCGAGGAGTTCCGGGCGTCGCGTCTGCCCGGCCTCGTCGTCCTGCCGTGGGACGGACCGGAGGAGTCGGTCCAGGCGGTGCTGGAACACCTCGTGTTCTCCGTGGAGATCTGGCTAGCCTCGATCGAGGGGCGCGACGTCCCCGCCCGGGACGACGACCCCGACCCGGCCCGGCTGCTGGAGCGGCACGACGCCGCGGCGCCGCGCTGGCTGGCCGTGGTGAGGGACGTCGACCGCCGGGGCGGCTGGGACGACCGGCTGATCGACGCCCTGTGCGAGCCGCCGGAGAGCTTCGTGCTCAGCAGCGTCGTCGCCCACGTCCTCACCTACTCCGCGCACCGCCGGCAGCTGGTCCGGCACCTGCTGCGCGCCGCCGGGCGCGACATCGACACCGGCGACCCCATCGAATGGCTCCGCGCGCGCCGCGGCGAGACCCCGGGAGGAACCCCGTGCTGACCTACCACACCGCCACCACGCTGGACGGCTTCCTCGCCGACCCGGACGACTCGCTCGACTGGCTGCTGCGCCAGAAGGGTGGTCAGGGCGGCTCCCTGGACTTCGACGCGTTCCTGTCGGGGGTCGGAGCGGCGGTGATGGGGTCGACGACCTACGAGTGGGTCGTCGACCACCTGCGCCGGACGGGCGAGGCGTGGCCGTACGCGATGCCGTGCTGGGTGATGACCGGCCGGCAGCTCGCGCCGGTCGAGGGCGCCGACATCCGGTTCGCCACCGGCGACGTGCGGCCGGTGCACGAGGCGATGACGGCCGCGGCCGCCGGGAAGGACCTCTGGATGGTCGGCGGGGGAGACCTGGCCGGGCAGTTCGCCGAGGCGGGGCTGCTCGACGAGGTGGTCGTCTCGGTCGCGCCCGTGACGCTCGGCGCGGGACGGCCGCTGCTGCCGCGGCGGCTGGACCTCGAGCTGGTGGAGACCGAGGGCAGCGGCGCCTTCGTCTGCGCCCGCTACCGGGTGCTGGGCCCGCTGCTGGAGGACCGCACCTAGGAGCGGGCCGCGCCTGCGGTCTCGGGCGCCCAGCCCTCGACCGAGCGGCGCAGCGCCGCGTGCAGCGACTCCGGTGTCAGGACGCCGAGGAACCGGTCGCCGTCCAGCACCGCGACCCAGCCGGCCTCGTGCTGCAGCATCGTGGCGAACGCCGTCTTCAGCGAGGCGTTCCGCGGCACCCAGGCATCCATGCGGCGGCAGGCGTCGCGGACGGTCCCGCTGCCCCCGGCCCGCTCGGCGGACAGCCACCCGTGCAGGCTGCCGGCGCCGTCCAGCACGACGGCCCACCGGGCACCGCTGCGCGTCAGCGCCGACCGGGCGTCGGCCAGCCCGTCGTCGACGTGCACGATCGGCGGCTGCTCCAGGTCCGCGGCGTCGATGGCGGTGACCGCCAGGCGCTTGAGGCCGCGGTCGGCGCCCACGAAGTCGGCGACGAAGGCGTTGGCCGGCCGGCCCAGCAGCTCGGCCGGCGTCGCGAACTGCTCCACGTGCCCGCCCTGGCTCATGACCGCGATCCGGTCGCCGAGCCGCACGGCCTCCTCGATGTCGTGGGTGACGAACACGATCGTCTTGCGCACCGTCTCCTGCAGCCGGAGGAACTCCGACTGCAGCCGCTCCCGCACGACCGGGTCGACGGCGGAGAACGGCTCGTCGACCAGCAGCACCGCCGGGTCGGCCGCCAGGGCCCGGGCGACCCCCGCCCGCTGCCGCTGGCCCCCGGAGAGCTGGGCGGGGTAGCGGTCGCCGTGCACCGCGGGGTCGAGGCCGACCGTGGCCAGCAGCTCGTCGACGCGCGCCCGGGTCCGCCGCTTGTCCCAGCCCAGCAACCGGGGGACGGTGCCGACGTTGGCGCGCACGGTCTGGTGGGGGAACAGCCCGATGCTCTGGATGACGTAGCCGATCCGGCGGCGCAGCTCGTTCGGGTCGACCCGGGTGACGTCCTCGCCGCCGACGAGGATCCGCCCCGTCGTCGGCTCGATCAGCCGGTTGATCATCTTCATCGTCGTCGTCTTGCCGCACCCGGACGGGCCCACCAGCACGGTGAGCTCGCCGGCCGGGACGGTGAGGTCCAGCTCCGCGACGCCCACCGTGCCGTCGGCGAAGACCTTGCTCACGCCCTCCAGCCGGATCTCGGCGGCGGCCGGAGTGCTCGCGCGGTCGCGAGCGTGCGCAGTAGCGTCCACGCCGTGGCCTTCCTGGACGGCGCCCGGTGAGCGCGGCGGAGGGCCGGGTGCTCGCACTCGACGAGGCACCCAACCCCTGGTTCGACGGCTCCTACGTCGCCGACAACTGGGACACCATTCTGGGGTACCTCGGCGAGCACGTGCGGCTGACGACCGGCGCCGTCCTGATCGGGTCGGCCATCGCCCTGCCCCTGGCGCTGCTGGCCCGCCGCAACCGGCTCCTGGGGAGCGCGGTGCTCGGGCTGTCGACGGTCGTCTACACGGTCCCCTCGCTGGCGATGTTCGCGCTGGTGTTCCCGTTCACCGGGCTCACCGCGACGACGGTGCTCGTCGGGCTGACCGCGTACTCGCTGGTGATCCTGGTGCGCAACTTCCTCACCGGGCTGCAGGGCGTGCCCGACGACGTCCGCGAGGCGGCCCGGGGGATGGGCTACGGCCCGGCGCGGCTGTTCTGGGGGATCGACCTCCCGCTCGCCCTGCCGGCCTTCATGGCCGGGCTGCGCATCGCCACCGTGTCCACCGTCGCGCTCACCACCGTGGGCGTGATCGTCGGGCACGGCGGTCTCGGCCAGCTGATCATCGGCGGCTTCAACGCGAACTTCTACCGGGCGGAGATCGTCACCGGGACGGTCGGGTGCGTGCTGCTCGCGCTGGTCGCCGACCTGCTGCTGGCCGGCGCCGGACGGCTGCTCACCCCCTGGGCGCGGGTGCGGACGTGACCGGCTTCTCCGACGCGCTGGTCTACCTCAACGACCCGCTCAACTGGACCCGCCGGGGCGGCATCCTCGACCTCCTCGGCGAGCACCTCGGCATCTCCGCGGTCGCGGTCCTGGCCGCCGTCGTCCTGGCCGTGCCGGTGGGTGTCGCGATGGGCGTCTCGGGGCGGGGGAGCGGCCTGGTGGTCGTCGTCGCCAACGTCAGCCGCGCCGTCCCGACCCTGGCCCTGCTCACCCTGTTCGCCGTCAGCCCGATCGGCTTCGGCAACCGGGCCACGACGATCGCGCTGGCGGTGTTCGCGGTGCCGCCGATCCTGACCAACACCTTCGTCGGGATCCGGGGGGTGGACCCCGACGTCCGCGAGGCGGCGCGGGCCATGGGGCTGCGCCGCGGCCAGGTGGTGGCCCGGGTCGACCTGCCGCTCGCCCTGCCGCTGGTCATGACCGGCGTGCGGACGGCGGCGGTGCAGGTCGTCGCGACCGCCTCGCTGGCCGCGCTGGTCGGGGGCGGCGGCCTCGGGCGGATCGTCAACCTCGGCTTCGGCCAGCAGGACTACGGCCAGATCATCGCCGGGGCGCTCCTCATCGCCGTCCTCGCGCTGCTCACCGAGCTGGTCCTCGTCGTCGTCTCGTGGGCGCTCGCGCCGGGACCCCGGACGTCCCCTTTCGCCGGGATCCGGCGCGGTCGGCCGGGCGGGACCGCCGAGCCGCTGCCGGTCTCCGGCGTGCCCCTGTGAGCCCACGGCGAACCCGATTGCGTCGTGCACAACACAGGTGCTTGGGTAGGGGTGCGGGAGTCCTCCCGCCAGACACGCGTGGCAGCCGGCCTGCCACGGGACACAGAAGGCGGGGCGTCAAACCATGCGCGCACGCACTCGGATCCTCGCGCCGATCGCGGTCGCACTCGCGCTGACCACGGCCTGCGGGGAGTCCGGTTCCTCCGGCACCGACGACGGCGGGAGCGGGGGTGGCACCGCCTCCGGCGACGCCTGCGCCCCGATCGAGGGCGACCAGCTGGTCGTCCTCGAGGACGACCAGCAGCTGCAGAACGCCGACAACGTCATCCCCGCGGTCAACGCGGCGGCCGCGCAGGCCGACCCGGCCCTCCTCCCCGCGCTGAACGCGGTGTCGGCGGCGCTGACCACCGACGACCTCATCGAGCTCAACGCGGCCGTCGACGTCGAGCGGCAGAGCGCCGCCGACGTGGCGGCCGGCTGGGTCGAGGAGAGCGGTGTCACCGACGGGCTGGAGCAGGGCAGCGGTTCGATCGTCGTGGGCGGGGCCAACTTCACCGAGTCCACGGTGCTCGCCACCATCTACGCCGACGTGCTCACCGCCGCGGGCTTCGACGCCACGGTGCAGGAGGTCGGCAACCGCGAGCTCTACCTGCAGGCGCTGAAGGACGGCCAGATCCAGGTCTTCCCGGAGTACCTCTCCACGGTCACCGAGTTCCTCGAGGGGGACGACGCGACCGAGGTGGCCTCCGGGGACGTCGAGGCCACCGTCGAGGCGCTGACCCCGCTCGCCGAGGCCAACGGCCTGGTCTTCGGCGAGCCGTCGGAGGCCGCCGACCAGAACGCGTTCGCCGTCACCCAGGCGTTCGCCGACGAGCTCGGCGTGAGCACGCTGTCGGAGCTGGCCGAGGCCTGCGGCGACGGCTCGCTTGTCCTCGGCGGCCCCGCCGAGTGCCCGGAGCGGCCGTTCTGCCAGCCGGGCCTGGAGGACACCTACGGCCTGGAGTTCGACAGCTTCCGCGAGCTGGACGCCGGTGGTCCGTTGACCAAGGCCGCCATCCAGCAGGGCGAGATCTCGATCGGCCTGGTGTTCAGCTCCGACGGCGCCCTCGCGCGAGGCTGATCCAGCCGTCGCCGCCGGGGGGCAACTGCTCCCCGGCGGCGACGGGGGCGCTCACCCGGTTGCCCTCGGGGGCGAGCGGGCACGACCAGCGCGGGTCGTAGGCGCAGGACGGGTGGTAGGCGAAGTTCAGGTCCACCACCAGCCGGGTGGCGTCGCCGCCGAGGTCGGCGCCCTTGATCGTGTCGAGCAGGTAGCGCCCGCCGCCGTACGTGGTGGCACCGGCGGTGCCGTCCCGCAGCGGCAGGAACACCCCGCCGCCGTAGCCGGCCAGCCACCAGACGTCGACGCGGCCCACGGCTCCGAGCGCCACGCGGCCGATCCGCTCCAGGCGCACCACGCCGTCCGCCGCCGTCGCGATGTCCCGCCGGTCCGGGGGAGCCGGCTCGACGAGGGGCTGGAAGCGCAGGCCGGGGTCGTACGGCGCGTACGGCAGCCCCCGGAAGCCCGCCCGCGCGGCCTCGTCGAGCGGTGACTCGGGGTGGCCGGCGAACAGCTCGTCGCGGCCGTCGCGCCAGGTCCGCCAGCCGGTCTCCGGATCGGTGGCGGCTCGCGCGGCGGCGTAGAGGCCGGCCGTCGCGCGGCGCCAGTCCAGCAGGGGCAGGCTCACCGCTCCCACTGTTCCAGCCACGGTCGGCGACAGCTCGGTCACGACGTGGATTCGGTCCGGAGAACGGGCCGCTCCGCCGCTACCCTGGGACCATGCCCCTGCGCGAGGACGACGTCGCTCCTCGCAGTGGCGTCCCCGGGCGCCGGACCCTGCTGCAGGGTGCCGGTTTCGCGCTCGCGATCCTGGCCACGCTCGCCGTCTTCCTCACCGACAACCCGCAGGTCCTGCGCCTCGCCGTGGTCGGTGTGGCCTGGGCGTTCGTCCTCGCGACCTTCGCGGCCGGCCGGCTGTCCACCGAGCGGGTCGCGGCCCGGGCGCGGGAGCGCGAGCTGCGCCGGGCCTACGAGTACGAGCTCGACCAGGAGGTCGCCGCCCGCCGGGAGTACGAGCTCGACCTCGAAGCGCAGCTGCGGCGGGAGGCCGAGGAGTCGATGCGCGCCGAGCTCGACGCGCTGCGCGGCGAGCTCGCGGGCCTGGCCGACCTCCGCGACGAGGTCGCGCGCATCGCCGACCTGGGCGCCGACCTCGCTTCCCTGGCGACCCTCCGCGACGACGTCGCGCGGGTCGCCGCGCTGCGCGACGACGTCGCCGGCCTGTCCGCGCTGCGGCACGAGCTCGGTCAGCTCGGCGAGCTGCGCGCCGACGTGGGGCGGCTGCGGCAGGAGCTCATGGAGCAGCTGTCCAGCGAGATGCTCATCGAGCGCATCGTCATGCGCACCCAGGCCAGCCGGCTGACCGGCGAGCTGCAGGAGGCGCCGGGCCGGGCCCTGGACGCCGCGACGCGCTGGCGGGACGACGCCCCGCCGCGCGAGCTGACCGGCGGCTGGCCGGCCGTCCGGCTGGACGAGCCCCGCGAGACCCGGTCCGCCGAGCCGGTCGAGCGGTCGGCGGTCCGTCCGCCGGTCCCGCCGCCGCCCGTGCCGCCGGTGTCCCGTCCGGTCCCGTCGCCGTCGTGGCGGCCGAGCTGGGAGTCCGAGCACGAGGCGCCGCGCTCCTGGGAGATGCCGGTGACGGCCGCGTGGGAGTCGGTCTCCCGGCCGTCCTGGGAGGCGCAGACCCCGTCGACCGCCGCGGACGACGTCGAGGACACCCCGCTGTGGTCGGCCGCGGCGCGAGCCGCGACCGCTCCGCAGCCCGAGTCGCCGCCGCCCACGACCACCTTCTCGTTCGGGCCCCGGGCCGTCACCCAGCCGCCTGCGCCCGAGCCGCCCTCACCGCTGGACTGGCTCGCCGCCCGGTCGGCCCTCGACGCCGAGGCGCCCCGGCGCCGTCGCTCGGACGACGCCCCGGCCGAGCCCGCAGCCGCGCCGACCGCGCAGCGGCCCGCCGTCCCGCCGAACCCGCCCCTGCGCGTGGACGACCGCGGCAGCTATCGCGTGGCGGTCCGGGACGAGCGGCCGGCCGAGCCGGCCGGTCCCTCGCGGCACGACAAGCGGCTCGAGGACATCCTGGCCGAGAACGGTGTCCAGCCGCCCAGCGGCGGCCGCCGGCGGCGGCGGTACCGGGACGACGACGAGCCCGACGACGTCCTCGCCCGCGTCCTGCGCTCGAACTCCTAGCGGCCGCGCGAGAGCCGTCCGCCGTCGAGCACGAGGGTCTGGCCGGTCACCCAGCCGGCGCCCTCGCCGAGCAGGTAGGCGGCTGCCTCGCCGACGTCCTCGGGGACGCCGAGCCGGCCCACCGGGTACTCGGCCGCGACCTCCTCCTCCCGGCCCTCGTACAGGGCCCCGGCGAAGCGGGTCTTCACCACGGCCGGCGCGACGGCGTTCACCCGCACCGTGGGCCCGAGTTCCACGGCCAGCTGGGTGGTCAGGTTGATCACCGCGGCCTTGCTGACCCCGTAGGCGCCGATGTTCTCCGACGAGCGCAGCCCCGCCACGGACGCCACGAACAGCACCGAGCCGCCGTGCTCGGCCATCCACGCCCGCCACGCCTCCTGCACCAGGCCGAGCGAGGAGACGACGTTGGTGTCGAGGATCTTGCGGAAGGCGTCGAGGTCCATGTCGACCATGGGCCCGTAGACCGGGTTCACGCCGACGTTGCCGACCAGCATGTCGAGGCTGCCGAACCGCTCCACCGCCGTCCGCACCGCCTCCGCGCGGTGCTCGGGGTCGGCGGCGTGTCCGGGGACGGCGACGGCGACCTCGGGGCCGCCGAGGCCGTCGACCGCCTCGGCGAGCGCGTCGGGCTTGCGCGCGGTGACCACCACGCGGGCGCCGCGGTCGACCAGGCTCTGCGCGATCGCCAGCCCGATGCCCCGGCTCGCCCCGGTGACCAGGGCGGTCCGTCCCTCCATCGTGCGCACGCCGTTCTCCCGTCCTCGGTGCCGTGACGGGGCCCACGCTAGGGGTGCCCGGATCCCACCCGTCCGGGTGCCCCCGGGGGCGGGGTGAGCCAGGACACAGCCCGCAGACGTTGCGGGGCGCCCGAAGCGGTCACACACTCGCCTCCGGCGCTCCCTCCGCGTGACACGTCCGGTTGCAGCGGGGCAGGCGCCACCGCACGACCGCACCACCCGCACGACCCCGAGCGGCATCCAACGGTGGATGCCACCGACGTCCGGTACCCGCCAGGGACTGGAACGAGAGGGTGCACGATGCCTGCTGCACGCAGGACCCCGCGAGCTGCCGGTCTGCGCGACGCCGCCGAGGCCCCCGCCCGCCTCCGGGTCGGCGTCATCGGTGCCGGCCGCGTGGGCGCCGTCCTGGGCGCCGCGCTCGCCGCCGCCGGCCACGACGTGGTCGCCGCCTCCGGCCTCTCCACCGCCTCCGCCGAGCGGGCCGCCCGCCTGCTGCCGGGCACCCCCCTGCTGCCCGCCGACGAGGTCGTCGCCGCGGCGGACCTCGTCGTCCTCGCCGTCCCCGACGACACCCTGGCCGGTCTGGTCGCGGGCCTCGCGGGGACCGGCCGCTGGCGGCCCGGGCAGATCGCCTTCCACACCTCCGGCGCCCACGGCCTCGCCGTGCTGGAGCCGGCCGAGCGCGCCGGCGTCCTGCCGCTCGCCCTGCACCCGGCCATGACCTTCTCCGGCGCCGACGAGGACGCCGACCGGCTCACCGGGGCGCCCTTCGGCGTCACCAGCCGGCCCGAGTTCCGCGCCGTCGCCGAGACCCTCGTGCTGGAGATGGGCGGCGAGCCCTTCTTCGTCGCCGAGGAGGACCGTCGGCTCTACCACGCGGCGCTGGTCACCGGCGCCAACCACCTGGTCACCCTGGTCGCGGAGGCCGCCGACCTGCTGCGTGCCGCCGGGGTCGGCGACCCCGCCCGGGTCCTCTCGCCGCTGCTCACCGCCGCGCTGGACAACGGCCTGCGCCGGGGCGACCGCGGCCTGACCGGTCCGGTCAGCCGGGGTGACGTCGGCACCGTGCGCGACCACCTGGGCACGCTGACCGAGCGGGCGCCCGAGTCGGTCGCGGCCTACGTCGCCATGGCGCAGCGCACCACCGAGCGCGCCCTGGCCGCGGGCCGGCTGAAGCGGCACGAGGCCACCCCGCTCCTCGACCTGCTCGGCGAGGCCCGCGACGGGACGCCCCTCCGGTGACCGCCGTCATGACGCCCGCTGTCGCGGAGACGGCCGCCGAGCTGCGGCAGCTCGTCGCCGGCCTGCCGGGCCCCGTCGCGCTCGTCCCCACCATGGGTGCGCTGCACGAGGGGCACCGCACGCTGGTCCGCGCCGCCCGCGAGCGCGCCGCCACCGTCGTCGTCTCCGTGTTCGTCAACCCGACGCAGTTCGGGCCGGGCGAGGACTTCGACCGCTACCCGCGCACGTGGGACGCCGATCTGGCCGCGCTGGCCGAGGAGGGCGCCGACGTCGTCTTCCACCCGCCGGTCGACGAGGTCTACCCACCCGGAGCCGTGGGCGTGACGGTCGACCCGGGTCCGCTCGGGTCGGTGCTCGAGGGCGCCGTCCGCCCCGGTCACTTCGCCGGCGTGCTCACCGTCGTCGCGAAGCTGTTCGGCCTGGTGCGTCCCGACGTGGCGCTGTTCGGCGAGAAGGACTACCAGCAGCTGACGCTGATCCGGGCGATGGCCCGGGAGCTGGCGCTGCCGGTCGAGGTGGCCGGCGTCCCGACCGTCCGCGAGGACGACGGGCTGGCGCTCTCCAGCCGCAACCGCTACCTGGACCCCGACCAGCGGGCGGCCGCCGCCACGATCTCGGCCGCGCTCCGGGCCGGCGCCGCCGCGGGACCGCGGGGTGCCGACGCCGTCCTGGCCGCCGCCCGCGCCGTCCTGGCGGAGCGACCGGATCTGCTCCAGGACTACCTCGAACTCACCGATACCGATCTGGGACCGGCACCCGCCGCCGGCCCCGCCCGCCTGCTGGTCGCGGTCCGCGCCGGCACGACCCGACTCCTCGACAACGTCGCCGTGACCCTGGGAGACCTCCGATGATGCGCACGATGCTCAAGTCCAAGATCCACCGCGCGACGGTCACCCAGGCCGACCTGCACTACGTGGGCTCCGTGACGATCGACGAGGACCTCCTCGACGCCGCGGACCTGCTGCCCGGCGAGCAGGTCGCCATCGTCGACATCACCAACGGCGCGCGGCTGGAGACCTACGTCATCCCCGGCGAGCGCGGGACCGGCGTCATCGGGATCAACGGTGCGGCCGCGCACCTCGTCCACCCGGGCGACATGGTGATCATGATCAGCTACGGCGTCATGGACGAGACCGAGGCGAAGAGCTACATCCCCAAGGTCGTCCACGTCGACGGCGCCAACCGCATCGTCGAGCTGGGCGGCGACCCGTCGGCCCCGGTGCCGGGCGCCGAGGACCAGCGGCGCAGCGACCTGGGCGTCCCCGTCCGGTGACCCTGCTGACGGTCGACGTCGGCAACAGCCAGACCGTCCTCGCCACGTTCGACGGCGCGACGCGGACCGGCGGCTGGCGGGCGACCACGTTCCCGCGCGCCACCGCGGACGAGCTGCGGATGCAGTGGCGCGGGCTGCTGCGCGACACCGAGGTCACCGGGGTGTCGGCCTGCTCGACCGTGCCGGCGCTGCTGCCCTCGCTGCGCCAGCTGCTGGACTCCCTCGAGGTGCCGGTGGTGCTCATCGGCCCGGGGGTGCGCACGGGCGTCCCGCTGCACGTGGACAACCCGCGCGAGGTCGGCGCGGACCGCGTGGTCACCGCCCTGGCCGCGCACGAGCTGTACGGGCGCCGTCCCGACGGCGGCGGCCGGCCGGTCGTGGTCGTCGACTTCGGGACGTCGACCAACGTCGACGCCGTCGGCCCCGACGGGCAGTTCCTCGGCGGCGCCCTGGCCCCGGGGGTGGAGGTGAGCCTCGACGCCCTGGCCTCCCGTGCCGCGCAGCTGCGCTCGGTCGAGCTGACCTGCCCGCCGCACGCCATCGGCAAGAACACGGTGGCCGCGCTGCAGTCCGGGCTGGTGCTCGGTTTCGCCGGCCTGGTCGACGGGCTGGTGGCCCGGATCGCGGCCGAGATCGTCGGGCAGTTCGGCGCCGCCCCCGTCGTGGTCGCCACCGGTGGCCTCGCTCCGGTGATCGCCGACAGCTGCCGCTCGATCGGCGAGCGGGACCCCGACCTGACGGTGCACGGTCTGCGGCTGGCCTTCGAGCGCCAGCAGACGCGGTAGTTCACCCGCCCGGGGAAAAGGCCTGCCCGTAGGCTGTTCCCCCGTGAGTGAAGGCCCGAACGACCCCGGCAACGGCAGCGGAGACGACGTCGGGGGTGAGGAGCTCCCGGAGCAGATGCGGGTCCGCCGGGCCAAGCTCGACCGGCTCCGCGAGAACGGCGCCGACCCGTACCCGGTGAGCGTGCCGCGCACGACCACGCTGGCCGCCGTCCGCGCCGCGCACCCCGACCTCGAGCCGGACACGATGACCGGCGAGACCGTCGGCGTCACCGGTCGGGTCATCTTCTCCCGCAACACGGGCAAGCTCTGCTTCGCGACCCTGCGCGAGGGCGACGCCGAGCTGCAGATCATGCTGTCCCGCGACCGGGTGGGCGAGGACGCCCTCGCCGCCTGGAAGGCCGACGTCGACCTGGGTGACCACGTGCTGGTCACCGGCGAGGTCGGGACGTCGCGCCGCGGCGAGCTGTCGGTGTTCGCCGACTCGTGGCAGCTGACCGCGAAGTCGCTGCGCCCGCTCCCCGTCGCGCACAAGCCGATGAGCGAGGAGCTGCGGGTCCGGCGTCGCTACGTCGACCTCATCGTCCGCGACGAGGCCCGCCGCACGGTCCGCCAGCGCGCGACGGTCATGGCCACCCTGCGCCACGGGCTGACCTCGCGGGGGTTCCTCGAGGTCGAGACGCCGATGCTGCAGACGGTGCACGGCGGTGCCGCGGCCCGGCCGTTCCGCACCCACATGAACGCCTTCGACCTCGACCTCTACCTGCGCATCGCGCCCGAGCTGTTCCTCAAGCGCTGCATCGTGGGCGGGCTCGACCGGGTCTTCGAGATCAACCGCAATTTCCGCAACGAGGGCGCCGACAGCTCGCACTCCCCGGAATTCGCGATGCTCGAGTTCTACGCGGCCTACACCGACTACCGGGACGTGGCGGCCATCACTCGGGAGCTGATCCAGGAGAGCTGTGCGGCGTTGTTCGGCGACCACGTCGCCCGGCACCACGACGGCACCGAGATCGACCTGTCCGGGGAGTGGCGGCAGGTGCGGTTGTTCGACCTCGTGTCGGAGGCGGTGGGGGAGACGGTCACCCCCGCGACGCCGATCGAGCAGTTGCGGGCGATCGCCGAGCGGCACGAGATCGGCGTCGACCCGGCGTGGATCCACGGCAAGGTCGTCGAGGAGCTGTTCGAGGCGCTGGTGCAGCCCTCGCTGCAGGAGCCGACGTTCGTCATGGACTACCCGGTCGACACCTCGCCCCTGACCCGGGCGCACCGGACCGATCCCGGTGTGGCGGAGAAGTGGGATCTCTACATCGGCGGCATCGAGCGCGGCACCGGCTACTCGGAGCTGGTGGACCCGGTCGTCCAGCGCGAGCGGTTCACGCAGCAGGCGCTGCTGGCCGCTGCCGGCGACCCGGAGGCGATGGCGCTCGACGAGGACTTCCTGGAGGCGCTGGAGTACGGCATGCCGCCCACGGGCGGCGTCGGAATGGGCATGGACCGGCTCATGATGACGCTCACCGGTCTGGGAATCCGCGAAACCATCCTCTTTCCGCTGGTCAGGCCTATCACTTCCCAGTAACACGCACGGGAACGACTCGGGCTCGTTACCAATCCTTTCGGGGCGGTAAGGGGAGTACGTGGCGTAAATGGCGCGACGCTGTGATGTAATGGATGTGTCGCCCCTCCCGGGCGTCCATTCCGTTCGGCTCCCGGGCCACTGCGAGAAGTGAGGACCATAAATGGCGCGCAAGGTTCAGGTCATCCTGAGCGACGACCTCGACGAGAACCTGCCGGCCGACGAGACGGTGAGTTTCTCCCTCGACGGCACCTCGTACGAGATCGACCTGGCGGAGAAGAACGCCAAGGAGATGCGCGACGCCTTCGCCCGTTACGTCTCCGCTGCCCGCAAGGTGGGCCGCGGCACCCGCGCCTCCGGTGGCGGGCGCAGCCGTGCCACCGGCGGTCGCATGGACCGCGAGCAGGCCGGCGCCATCCGCGACTGGGCCCGCAAGAACGGCCACGCGGTCAGCGACCGCGGCCGCATCCCGGCCAGCGTCGTCGAGGCCTACGAGGCCGCGCACTGAAGCGTCCCGTGATGTCCTTGTGACATCCGCGCGTGTCCGCGCGCCGGCCGGCCCGGCTCCCCGTGGGGGAGCCGGGCCGTCGTCGTCCCCGGGGTCTCCCGGGCCGCGGGTGGGAGGGCTACCTGCGCCGACGCCGGCGTCCGCTGTCGGCGTAACGGCACCGGAACACCACCCCGGCACCATCGGTTGGAACGGGCAGCCACCCACCGCCTCCGTGCACACGCGACGGGACGGCGTGGTCCGCGACTACAGTGGAAAGACCGGTGCCCCCCAGCGCCGACGGATGTCGGGTGCTCCTTCCCCAGACCAGGGAAGGACAGTGCCGGACCAGCCGGTCGAAGGAGAAGCAGCAGATGTTCGAACGGTTCACCGACCGAGCCCGCCGCGTTGTTGTCCTGGCCCAGGAAGAGGCCCGGATGCTCAACCACAACTACATCGGCACCGAGCACATCCTCCTGGGCCTGATCCACGAGGGTGAGGGCGTCGCTGCCAAGGCACTGGAGTCCCTGGGCATCTCGCTCGAGGGCGTCCGCCAGCAGGTCGAGGAGATCATCGGCCAGGGCCAGCAGGCCCCGTCCGGCCACATCCCCTTCACCCCGCGGGCGAAGAAGGTGCTGGAGCTGTCGCTGCGCGAGGCGCTGCAGCTCGGCCACAACTACATCGGCACCGAGCACATCCTGCTCGGCCTGATCCGCGAGGGCGAGGGCGTCGCCGCCCAGGTCCTGGTGAAGCTCGGCGCCGACCTCAACCGCGTCCGCCAGCAGGTCATCCAGCTGCTCTCGGGTTACCAGGGCAAGGAGCCGGCCGCGGCCGGCGGCCCCGCCGAGGGCACGCCGTCGACCTCGCTGGTGCTCGACCAGTTCGGCCGCAACCTGACCCAGGCCGCGCGCGACTCCAAGCTCGACCCGGTCATCGGGCGGGCCAAGGAGATCGAGCGGGTCATGCAGGTCCTGTCGCGGCGGACCAAGAACAACCCCGTCCTCATCGGCGAGCCCGGCGTCGGCAAGACCGCCGTCGTCGAGGGCCTGGCCCAGGCGATCGTCAAGGGCGAGGTGCCCGAGACGCTCAAGGACAAGCAGCTCTACACGCTGGACCTCGGCGCGCTCGTCGCCGGTTCCCGCTACCGCGGTGACTTCGAAGAGCGGCTGAAGAAGGTCCTCAAGGAGATCCGCACCCGCGGTGACATCATCCTGTTCATCGACGAGATCCACACCCTCGTCGGGGCGGGTGCCGCCGAGGGCGCGATCGACGCCGCCAGCATCCTCAAGCCGATGCTGGCCCGCGGTGAGCTGCAGACCATCGGCGCCACGACGCTCGACGAGTACCGCAAGCACCTGGAGAAGGACGCCGCGCTCGAGCGCCGCTTCCAGCCCATCCAGGTCGGCGAGCCGACGCTGCAGCACACCATCGAGATCCTCAAGGGGCTGCGCGACCGCTACGAGGCGCACCACCGGATCAGCATCACCGACGCCGCCCTGGTGGCGGCCGCGACGCTGGCCGACCGGTACATCTCCGACCGCTTCCTGCCGGACAAGGCGATCGACCTGATCGACGAGGCCGGCGCCCGGATGCGGATCAAGCGGATGACCGCCCCGCCGGACCTGCGCGAGTTCGACGACCGGATCGCCGGCATCCGCCGCGAGAAGGAGTCGGCGATCGACGCGCAGGACTTCGAGAAGGCCGCGTCCCTCCGCGACAAGGAGAAGACGCTGCTGGCGGAGAAGGCCGAGCGCGAGAAGCAGTGGAAGGCCGGCGACATGGACGTCGTCGCCGAGGTCGACGACGAGCAGATCGCCGAGGTGCTGGCCAACTGGACCGGCATCCCCGTCTTCAAGCTCACCGAGGAGGAGACCTCGCGCCTGCTCCGCATGGAGGACGAGCTCCACAAGCGGATCATCGGCCAGGAAGAGGCCATCAAGAGCGTCAGCCAGGCGATCCGGCGCACGCGTGCGGGCCTCAAGGACCCGCGCCGTCCGGGTGGTTCCTTCATCTTCGCCGGCCCCTCGGGTGTCGGTAAGACGGAGCTGGCGAAGGCTCTGGCGCAGTTCCTGTTCGGTGAGGACGACGCCCTCATCCAGATCGACATGGGTGAGTTCCACGACCGGTTCACCGTGTCCCGCCTGGTCGGTGCCCCTCCCGGTTACGTCGGCTACGACGAGGGTGGCCAGCTGACCGAGAAGGTGCGGCGCAAGCCGTTCTCGGTGGTCCTCTTCGACGAGATCGAGAAGGCGCACGCGGACGTGTTCAACACGCTGCTGCAGGTTCTCGAGGACGGCCGGCTCACCGACGGTCAGGGCCGGATCGTGGACTTCAAGAACACGATCCTCATCCTCACGACCAACCTCGGTACGCGGGACATCTCGAAGGCCGTGGGTTTGGGCTTCCAGGTCGGCAACGACACCCAGAGCAACTACGAGCGGATGAAGCTCAAGGTCAACGAAGAGCTCAAGCAGCACTTCCGGCCGGAGTTCCTCAACCGCATCGACGACATCGTCGTGTTCCACCAGCTGACCGAGGACGAGATCATCGAGATCGTCGACCTCATGGTCTCCCGCGTGGAGACGCAGCTGGCGAACAAGGACATGGCTCTGGAGATCACCCCGGCGGCCAAGAAGCTGCTGGCGCACCGCGGCTTCGACCCGGTGCTGGGTGCCCGGCCGCTGCGCCGGACCATCCAGCGCGAGATCGAGGACGCGCTGTCCGAGAAGATCCTCTACGGCGAGCTGACCGCGGGTCAGATCATCGTGGTGGACGTCGAGGGCGAGGGCACCGACGCGAAGTTCACCTTCCGCGGCGAGGCCAAGCCGATCGACCTCCCCGACACGCCCCCCGTGGCACTGTCCGGCGGCTCGGACGAGGAAGGGCCCTCGGCTCAGGCCGAGTGACACCCGCAGGACGACCGGAGGGGCCGTCTCCCGTGAGGGAGGCGGCCCCTCCGTCGTCCCTGCCGCTCGGTCCCCCCCAGTCGAGATCGCGCGATCTCGGCACATCACCGGCCCCGAACTGCCGAGATCACGGGATCTCGGCAGGGGGTCGTCAGGAGGGGAGGCGGAAGAGGCCGTCGGCGGTCTGCTCGACCAGGCCGTCGGTGAGCAGCGAGTCCAGGCAGCGGCCGCGCTGCACCGCGTCGTCCCAGGTGGCGTCGAGGGCGGCGGCGTCCACCGGCTCGTGCGCCGCCCGCAGGACGTCGAGCAGCCGGCCGCGCACCTGGCGGTCGGTCCCGGCGAACCGCTGCACCCGGCGCGCCGGCCCATCGTGCGCGGGGGAACCCGCCAGCCGCCAGGCGCACCGGTCCCGGACGGGGCAGGCGCCGCACCGGGGCGTGCGCGCGACGCAGACCAGCGCGCCCAGCTCCATGGCCGCGACCGAGAACCGGGTCGCGCGGCCGGGATCGGGCGGGGTGAGCGCGGCGATGTCGGCCAGGTCGGAGGCGCGCGCGTTGCCCGCCTCCGCGCGGCCGTGCACGAGCCGGGCCACCACCCGCCGGACGTTGGTGTCGACCACCGGCTGCGGCTGCCCGTAGCCGAAGCAGGCCACCGCCCGGGCCGTGTACGTCCCGATGCCCGGGAGGGCCTCCAGTGCGGCCACGTCGGACGGGACGACGCCGCCGTGCCGCTCCACGACCGCCGCGGCGGCCTCGCGCAGCCGCAGCGCCCGGCGCGGGTAGCCGAGCTTGCCCCACGCGCGGATGACGTCGGCCGGCGCCACGGCCGCCAGGTCGGCCGGCGTGGGCCACCGCGCCATCCACTCCCGCCAGACCGGTTCCACGCGGGCGACCGGCGTCTGCTGCAGCATCACCTCGCTGACGAGGACGGCCCACGCGTCGACGCCGGGACGGCGCCAGGGGAGGTCCCGGGCCGCCGTGGCGTACCAGTCGACGATGGCCTCACCGGCCGCCGGGCCGGCCGTCGGGCTGCTGGTCACGGGGGACCAGTGTGCCGTCCCCGGGGAGCGGCGTGCCGGTGCCTCCCGGCACCGGGGCGCCCACTACCGTTCCCGGCGTGCTGCACCCGGTCGGCGAGCTGCCTGCGCGCGTCTACTGGCGGCGGCGGGCGGTCGTGCTGCTCGTGCTGCTGGCGGTGCTGGGGGGCGCCGGGTGGCTGGGCGTCACGCTGCTGACCGACCGGGACGGGGCCGCGGCCTCCGACGCCGGTCCCGCTCCCGAGCCCGCGCTGGAGCGGGTGGTGCCCTCGCTGGGCGCCGTCGCGACGCCCGGCCCCCCGGGCGTCGACGCCGCCGCGGAGCAGCCCGTGGCGGCGCCCGCCGGGCCGGCCGCGGGCGGGCCCTGCGCCGACGACATGATCACCGTGGAGGTGCGGGCGCCAGGCAGCGTGGCCGCCGGCAGCAAGCCCACCTTCGAGCTGGCGGTCGCGAACGTGTCGGCGGTGCCCTGCGTGCGGTCGCTGGACAAGCAGCTGCAGGAGTTCGTCTTGACCGACGGGGCCGGCGTCCGCGTGTGGGGCAGCAACGACTGCTTCCCCGAGACGAGCAGCGACCCGCGCACCCTGGCCCCCGGTGAGGTGGTGACGCTCCCGCTGGTGTGGGGCGGGCTCACCAGCGAGCCGACCTGCACGGCGCCCCGCCGGACGCCGGCGCCGGGCACCTACCTGCTGCGGGCCCGGCTGGACACCAAGGTGTCGGCGGAGGTCCCGCTCACGGTCGGCTAGCTGTAGCGGTCGAGGATCGAGGTCTCGGCCAGCCGGGAGAGGCCCTCGCGGATGCCCCGCGCCCGCGCCTCGCCCACGCCCTCCACGGCCAGGAGGTCCTCGATCGTGGCGGCGAGCAGCTTCTGCAGCCCGCCGAAGTGCTCGACGAGCCGGTCGATGATCCCCGACGGCAGCCGCGGCACCCGGTTGAGCAGCCGGTAGCCGCGCGGGCTGACGGGGGAGTCGAGCGCGTCGGGGGAGGTGGGCAGCCCGTAGCAGCGGGCGACGGCCGACAGGTCGAGCAGCTCGGTGGCCGTCAGCGCCCGGAGGTCGGTGAGCACCTGGTCGATCGAACGCGGACGGCGACCCCCGCCGGGCAGGTAGTCGCGGACCAGCAGGCCGCGGTCCTCCTCGACCCCGGCCAGCATCTCGTCGAGCTGGAGGGCGAGCAGGCGGCCGTCGGTGCCCAGCTCGACGACGAATCCCTCGATCTCGTCGGCGATGCGGCGGACCATCTCCAGCCGCTGGCTCACGCTCATCGCGTCGCGGACCGTCACGAGGTCCTCGATCTCGAGCGCCGACAGCGTGCTGGCCACCTCGTCCAGGCGCAGCTTGTAGCGCTCCAGCGCCGCCAGGGCCTGGTTGGCGCGGGCCAGGATCGTGGTCGGGTGCTCCAGCGTGTAGCGCCGCCCGGCGACGTACACGCTGATGATGTGCATCGACTGGCTCACCGAGATCACCGGGAAGCCGGTCTGCAGGGCGACCCGCTCGGCCGTGCGGTGCCGGGTGCCCGACTCCTCGGTGGGGATCGTCGGGTCGGGCATCAGGTGCACGCCGGCGCGGACGATCCGGGTGCCGTCGTAGGAGACGATCACCGCGCCGTCCATCTTCGCCAGCTCGCGCAGCCGGGTCGCCGACAGGGCGACGTCGAGGGCGAAGCCGCCGGTGCACAGCGACTCGACCACCCGGTCGTAGCCGAGCACGATGAGCGCGCCGGTGCGGCCGGCCAGGATGCGCTCCAACCCGTCGCGGAGCGCCGTCCCCGGGGCGATGCGGCCGAGGAGTTCGCGCAACGCGACCTCGGGATCCACCTCGGTGGGCACCAGCGCTCCTGACGGTCGAGTGATGGGCTGAGTCTACGTGTCGCGGACGGCCCTGGTCGTGGCGCGGGGTGCCGGGTCGGCGCCACCGCGTCGTCGAACGAGACTCTAGAGATCTAGAAGAGGCGGTGGAAGGCGGCACCCAGGTCGGGGACCTCGATCAGCCGCATGCCGGACGGCGCCGCTCCGGAGTCCGGCGGCACGAGCGCGGCCGTGTAGCCCTGGCGGGCGGCCTCCGCCAGCCGCCGCCCGGCCCCGCCGACCCGGCGGATCTCGCCCGACAGCCCGACCTCGCCCAGCGCGACCATGCCCTCGGGAAGCGCGCGGTCGCGGGCGGCGGAGGCGATCGCGAGCGCGAGCGCCAGGTCTGCGGCCGGCTCGGCGATGCGGACGCCGCCCACGGAGGCGGCGAAGACGTCGGCGTCGGCGAGCTTGACCCCGCCGCGGCGTTCGACCACGGCGTTCACCATGGCGACGCGCTGAGCGTCCAGGCCGCTCACGGCCCGCCGTGGTGATCCTCCGCCACCGGTGCTCGCCACGAGGGCCTGGACCTCGGCGAGCAGCGGCCGGCTGCCCTCCATGGTCACGGTGACGCAGCTGCCCGGCACCGGCGCGGTGCGCCGGGAGACGAACAAGGCCGACGGGTCGGGGACGCCGACCACGCCGGTGTCGCCGATCTCGAAGCAGCCGATCTCGTCGGCCGGGCCGAACCGGTTCTTGGTGGCGCGCACCAGGCGCAGCGTCGAGTGCCGCTCCCCGTCGAAGGACACGACGACGTCGACGAGGTGCTCCAGCGTGCGCGGGCCGGCGATCGCGCCGTCCTTGGTGACGTGCCCGACGAGGATCGTCGTCATCCCGCGGCTCTTCGCGACGGCGGTCAGGGCGCCGGCCACGGCGCGGACCTGGCTGGCCCCGCCGTCGGTGCCGTCGACGGCCGGGGACCGGACGGTCTGGACGCTGTCGAGGATCAGCAGGCTCGGGTTCACCTGCTCGACGTGGGCCAGGACGGCGGACAGCTCCGTCTCGGCGGCCAGGTAGAGCTGCTCGTGCAGGGCGCCGATCCGCTCGGCGCGCAGCCGGACCTGCCCGGCCGACTCCTCGCCGGACACCACGAGGGCCGGACCGTTGCGCTCCGCCACCCGGTGGGCGACCTCGAGCAGCAGCGTGGACTTGCCGACCCCGGGCTCGCCGGCGACCAGGAGGACCGCGCCCGGGACGAGCCCGCCGCCCAGCACGCGGTCGAACTCCGCGATGCCGGTGGGCACGGCGCGGGCGCCGGCGAGCTCGACCTGCGCGATGGGGCGGGCGGGTGCGGTGACCGGCCCGGCGGGGACGGCGCGGAGCGCGGCAGCGGGCGTGCCCGCCTCCTCGATCGTCCCCCACGCCTGGCACTCGGGGCAGCGTCCGACCCACTTGGCCGAGGCGTAGCCGCACTCGGTGCAGCGGTGGGCGGGACGGGCGGACTTCACTCCAGCGGGCGGCACGCCGCGACGCTAACCCCGGGGGACGACAGTTCCCGGGAGGCGGCGGGCCGGGCCGGGACTAGTTGTCCTCGGCGGACTCGCGCTCGCGGGCGGTGTCCTCCGGGCCCTCCTCGCTGTGGCCCTCCTCGTGGTGGAAGTCGAAGGCCTCGCCGCGGTCGCCCTCGTCGTCGGGGTTGTCCACGCTCACCGGCAGGGTCACCTCGCCGGCGTTCTCGAAGACGAGGGTGATCTCCAGGAACTGCCCCGGCGTCAAAGGCTCGTCGAGATCGGTGAGGGTGATGGAGACCTCGTCGCCGTCGACGAAGACGCTGCTGTCCGCCGGGATCTCGATCTCGCTGGCACGGCGCTGCGTCTGCCCGACGCCGGTCGTCGTGCCGGCGGCGGACGGCGAGGCGGTGGTGCCGGCCGCGGCGCCCTGGATCTCGGCATCGCCGAAGCCCTCGCCCTCGACGGCCACCAGCGTGTCGGCCTCCTGGCCGCTGTTGACGATCGCCATGAGCAGCTCGGCGTCGTCGCCGGCGGCGTACGTGCCTTCCCGGGGGCTCTCGAACTCGGCCGCCCGGATGGTGATGCCACCGACCTGCGCCATGGCACCGACCTTGTCGCGCTCCTGCGTGGCGGTCTGGGTGACCTGCCCCGCACTGCACGCGGAGAGCGCGAGGGGGGACAGAAGCAGCACGCCCACAGTGGCGGCGCGCAGCGCGCGGTTCACAGCCGTCGACCTCCACACAGCTCTGGGCCGCGCCGCCGGGGATCGGTGACGCGGGGTCCTCCGGAGCCTAACGGGCTCCCCCCGCGCTCCGCCCGGAGGGAAGGCCGCGGTCCCGCGCGTCGCCGGTCCGGCCGGGTGCTCCGGCTGCCGATCAAGGAAGGGACCGGGGTCGACGAGAGGGGTGGGATGGCGACGGGGCTGCCGTTCGACGACGTCCTCGCGGCGGCCCAGGCGGGGGCGGCCTGGGCGTTCGAGAGGCTCTACCGCGACCTCTCCCCGGCGGTGACCGGCTACCTGCGCCTGCACGGGGCCGCCGAGCCCGACGACCTGGCCAGCGAGACCTTCCTGGGGGTCTTCACGGGCCTGGCGGGATTCCGCGGGGACGAGGAGGCGCTGCGCGCCTGGGTGTTCACCATCGCCCACCGGCGGCTCGTCGACGACTGGCGCCGCCGGGGCCGGCGGCCGCAGGCGGCCGACCACCCGGAGGGGCTGGCGGTGCTCCCCGGTGGGGACGTCGAGGACGACGCGCTCGCGCGGATCGGCGCCGGGAGCGTCCACGAGCTGTGCGCGCGGCTGCCGGAGGACCAACGGGCCGTGGTCCTGCTGCGGATCCTCGCCGACCTGACCGTCGAGCAGGTCGCCCGGGTCATGGGCCGCAGCGTCGCCTCGGTGAAGGCGCTCCAGCGGCGCGGCCTGCGGGCGCTGCGCGCCGAGCTCGAGAACTCCTCCGAACGGGTGGGAACGGGCGCGCACCCTTTTCCCGCGCTCCGGCGATGACGGGATCGAGATGACCACAGCAGCCGACGATCCCGCCGTCGAGGAGGCCTTCGAGGCCTACCTCGCCGGGCGGCCCGTCCCGGAGCAGGGGGCCGCGCTGGCCGCCTTCGCCGAGGCGGTCCGTGCGGACGCCACCCGGCCCGGGCGGCCCGACGCCGCTCTCGCCGAACTGCTGGCCACCGGTCGCCTCACCGACCAGCCCAGCCCGTCCACCCGGACGGCCCCATCCGCCGGGAGCCCGCCGTCGCGCAGGCCCGCCCGGAACCGGAGAAGACTCGCCATGATCCTCCCCGCCCTGCTCGCCAAGTTCCTGTCCGCCGGCGCCGTCGCGCAGGCCGCCACGGGTGCCGGCGTCGTGCTCGTCGCCGTCACCGGCGCCGGCGCGGCCGGTGCCCTGCCGGGTCCGGTCCAGGACACCGTCGCGACCGCGGTCGAGACCGTCACCCCCTTCGAGCTCCCGGGCGGCGACGAGGTTCCCGTCGACGAGCCGGCCCCGGAGGAGTCGGAGCCGGAGGAGCAGGTGGAGGAGACGCCGGTCGACGCGGCCGCCCCCACCACCTTCGACGCGGAGGTGTGGCTGCTCGGCCCGCAGGAGGCGGAGTCCTTCGGCGGCTGGGTGAGCCAGGCCGCCGGCAACCAGGAGTTCAAGGCGGCCCTGAAGGCCGAGGGCCTGAGCTTCGGCCAGGTCGTCCGCACGCACGCCCACCGCAAGGGCATGGACGACGCCGAGCTGGAGTCCCAGCTCGCGGCCGAGGGGATCGACGTCGCCGAGCTGGCCCCGGACGCGCCGGAGGCGGCGCCGCCGGTCGAGGAGCCGCAGCCGCAGGTGAGCCCGGCACCGGCCGGCAAGGGCAACGGCAAGGCGACGCCCAGCGGCGGGAAGACCGGCGACGGCAAGGGCGCCGGTGCCCACGGCAAGGGCGCCGGGCAGGGCAACGGCCGCGACTGACGCGGCTCAGACGAGCGCGGCCCCGCCGGCCAGCAGCAGGACGACGTCCAGGACGGTCAGCAGCATGACCGCCGGGAACGCCAGCCGGCGGTACCGCGCCGTGCCCGCCAGCGCGGCGACGACGACGGCGGGCACGGCGAGCGCGAGCCCGGCCCAGCCGGCGGCCGTCGGCGGACCGTCCGGGCCGAGGACGAGCACGGCCGAGGCGGCGCCCAGCACGAGGGCGCAGACCACCGCCGATCCACGCGCGCCGAGCCGGTGGGGGAGGCCCCGCACACCGGTGGCGAGGTCGTCCTCGAGGTCGGGGGCGACGTTGGCCAGGTGCGCGGCGCCGCCCAGGGCCGCGCCGGCGGTGACCAGCCACCACGGGGCCGCCGGGCCGCCCGGGGCGGCGGCGACCACGCCGGCGGGGAGCGCGCCGAAGCCGGTCAGGTAGGGGACCACGGACGCCGCGGTCCGCTTGAGCCCGGCGTTGTACGCCCACCCGCTGGCCACCAGGGCGAGCAGCAGCGCGCCCGGGACCAGCCCGAGCAGCAGCGACAGGACCACCGCGAGGGCCACCGCCAGCACGGCCGCCGAGCGGAGCAGGCGGGGGCTCACGGCGCCCTGCACGACCGGCTTGTCGGCGCGCGCGACGGCGCGGTCGCGGTCCGCGTCGAGCCAGTCGTTGCTCCACCCGATGGACGCCTGACCTGCGAGTACGGCCGCGCACACCAGGGTGACCCCCGCCACGGGGAGGTCCGCGGCGACGGCCAGGAGGGTCGCGACGGTGGTCACGGCGAGGGCCGGCCCGGCATGGGTGGCGAGGACGAGGGCGCGCGTCCTGGCGACCCACCCGCGGCTCGGCAGAGGCACATCGCGCACGCTCTGTCAAGCCCCCTTCGTCAGTGCATCGGCGCTCTGACCTGCATATTTACTGCCCGATGCCGATCCGTTGGTCAGTCTGCCGTGGTAACCTGGGAACAGCGAAAGGGGTCACATCCACATGGGCTTCACTGTCGGCGAGACCGTCGTCTATCCGCATCACGGTGCCGCACTGATCGAGGCGATCGAGCAGCGCACCATCAAGGGCGAGCAGAAGGCCTACCTCGTGCTGAAGGTCGCCCAGGGCGACCTCACCGTCCGGGTCCCGGCCGACAACGCGGAGATCGTCGGCGTCCGCGACGTCGTCGGCCAGGAGGGCCTCAACCGGGTCTTCGAGGTGCTCCGCGCGCCGCACACCGAGGAGCCGACCAACTGGTCGCGCCGCTACAAGGCCAACCTCGAGAAGCTGGCCTCCGGCGACGTGAACAAGGTGGCCGAGGTCGTGCGCGACCTCTGGCGCCGCGACAAGGACCGTGGCCTCTCCGCCGGCGAGAAGCGCATGCTCTCCAAGGCCCGCCAGATCCTGGTCAGCGAGCTGGCCCTGGCCGAGGGCACCAACGAGGACAAGGCCGAGGTGCTCCTCGACGAGGTCCTCGCCAGCTGAGCACTCCGCTGAGCGCTCCGCACCACCCCAGAACCGCCCGGACCACTCCCGTGCACGCTGTCGCGATCGTCGCAGCGGCCGGGAGTGGTTCGCGTCTGGGGGCAGAACTCCCGAAGGCGCTGGTGCCGCTCGCCGGCCGGCCACTGGTCTGCTGGGCGGTCGACGGCCTGCGTGCCGGCGGCGTCGACGAGGTCGTCGTGACCGTCCCGTCGTCCGCCCGCGAGGCGTTCGCCGCCGTCCTGCCGGCCGACGTCCGGATCGCCGACGGCGGGTCCAGCCGCACCGCCTCGGTCCGCGCCGGGCTGGCCGTGGCGAGCCCGGCCGCCGACGTCGTCCTCGTGCACGACGCCGCGCGGCCGCTCACCCCTCCCGACGTGGTCGCCCGGGTCCTCGGCGCGCTGGCCGCCGGCGCGCCGGCCGTCGTCCCGGTGCTGCCGGTCGTCGACACCACCGTGGTGGTGGACGGCGAGGGGCTGGTCACCGAGACCGTCCCCCGGGCCACGCTGCGCCGCGTGCAGACCCCGCAGGGGTTCGCCCGGTCGGCGCTGGTGGCCGCCTACGCAGCCCTCGACGAGGACGCGGACCTGACCGACGACGCCGCGGTCGTCCGTGCCGCCGGGGTGCCGGTCGCGACCGTGACCGGCGACGAGCGGTCGGCCAAGATCACCGTGCCCCACGACCTGGTCGTCGCCGAGCTGTCGCTGAGCGCCGCGGAGGACCGGCGATGACCGCGCTCCCGCGCGTCGGCACCGGTACCGACGTGCACCCGGTCGAGGCGGGCCGGGCCTGCTGGCTGGCCGGTCTCGAATGGCCGGACGCCGACGGCTGCGCCGGCCACTCGGACGGCGACGTCGTGGCGCACGCCCTCACCGACGCCGTCCTCTCGGCGGCCGGGCTCGGCGACATCGGCGGCCTGCTCGGCACCGACGACCCGCGCTGGGCCGGCGCCCGCGGCGCCGCCGTCCTGGCCCACGTCCGGGAGGTGCTCGCGGCCGCCGGCTGGGTCGTGGGCAACGCGTCGGTCCAGCTGATCGGCAACACCCCGCGGATCGGCCCGCGCCGGGCCGAGGCGGAGGCGGTGCTCACCGCCGCGCTGGGCGCACCGGTGAGCCTGACCGCCACCACCACCGACGGGCTCGGGCTGACCGGGCGCGGCGAGGGCCGGGCCGCGATCGCCACCGCGCTGGTGGTCCGGACGGGGGAGACCGCTCCGGCGGGGACCGGGGAGAGCGCGGAGACTCCGTAGACTCCGCGCAGTGAGCCTCCGCCTGTACGACACGGCCGCCCGCGCGGTCCGCGACTTCACGCCCCTGCGCCCGGGCGAGGCCTCCATGTACGTCTGCGGCCTCACCCCGCAGGGCCCTCCGCACGTCGGCCACGTCCGCGCCGCCCTCGTCTTCGACGTGCTGCGCCGCTGGCTGGAGCAGGGGCACGGCATGGCGGTGACGCTGATCCGCAACGTCACCGACATCGAGGACAAGATCCTCGCCAAGGCCGCCGAGCACGACGTCCCGTGGTGGGCCTGGGCGTACCGATACGAGCTGGCGGTCACCCGCGCCTACGACGCCCTCGGCATGCTGCCGCCCACGTACGAGCCGCGGGCGACCGGCCACGTGCCCGACATGGTCACGCTGATCCAGCGGCTGATCGACCGCGGCCACGCCTACGCCGTCGACGGCGACGTCTACTTCGACGTGCGCTCCTTCCCGGAGTACGGCGCGCTCACCGGCCAGAAGCTGGAGAACCTGGAGCCGGCGGCCGACACCGACACCGACGAGCGCAAGCGGGACCCCCGCGACTTCGCCCTGTGGAAGGGGCGCAAGGACGGCGAGCCCGAGACGGCGTCCTGGCCGACCCCCTGGGGGCCCGGCCGGCCGGGCTGGCACATCGAGTGCTCCGCCATGGCCGAGCGCTACCTCGGGCCGGAGTTCGACATCCACGGCGGCGGCCTGGATCTGCGCTTCCCGCACCACGAGAACGAGCAGGCCCAGTCGCGCGCCGCCGGCGGGGGCTTCGCGCAGTACTGGCTGCACAACGGCTGGGTGACCCTCGGCGGCGAGAAGATGAGCAAGTCGCTGGGCAACACCGCCCTCGTCGACGAGGTCGTCCAGCGGGTCCGGCCGGTCGAGCTGCGCTACTACCTGGTCGCCCCGCACTACCGCTCGACGATCGAGTTCACCGACGCCGCGCTCGAGGAGGCCGGCTCGGCCTACCGGCGCATCGAGTCGTTCGTGAAGCGGGCGGCCGAGCGCGTCGGTGCCGACGCCGGTGCGCCGGTGCTCTGCGCCGAGTTCACCGCCGCCCTCGACGACGACCTCGGCACACCGGCCGCCGTCGCGGCGATCCACGAGACCGTCCGCCAGGGCAACACCGCGCTGGCCGACGGCGACGAGGCCGCGGTCGCCGGCGCCCTGGGATCGGTGCGCGCGATGCTCGGCGTGCTCGGCCTCGACCCGCTCGACCCGCGCTGGGCGACCGGCTCCGACGACCGGCTGGCCCAGGCCACCGACGGCCTGGTCGCCCTCGCCCTGGAGCAGCGACAGGCCGCGCGCGCCCGCAAGGACTTCGCCGCCGCCGACGCGATCCGCGACCAGCTCACCGCCCTCGGCGTCTCCGTCGAGGACACCCCGCAAGGACCCCGATGGGAGCTGAGCCGCTGATGGCCGGCAACAGTCAGCGCCGAGGCCGCAGCGACGGCGCCGGCAAGAAGCGCGCCACCGCCGGCACCGGCGGCAAGAACCGACGGTCGCTGGCCGGCCGCGGCGCCACACCGCCGGCGGAGGCCCGCCCCGGGCACCCGGCCCAGCGTCGCGCCGCCGCCGAGCAGCGCGCCCGCGCCGACCGTGCCCGCGCCCGCCAGCGCGCCGAGGAGGCGCCCGAGCTGCTGCTCGGCCGCAACCCCGTCGTCGAGGCGCTGCGGGCGAAGATCCCGGCCACGGCGCTGTACGTCGTCACCGGGGACACCCAGCGGACGACCGACGAGCGGATCGCCGAGGCCCTCGGCCTGGCCGCGGACCGCGGACTGCCGCTGCTCGAGGTCGGCAAGGCCGAGTTCGACCGGATGTCGGGCGGCGCCCTGCACCAGGGCATCGGCCTGCAGGTTCCGCCCTACGAGTACGCGCACCCGGACGAGCTGCTCGACCTCGCCCGCGACTCCGGCCGCCCGCCGCTCATCGTCGCGATGGACGGCGTCACCGACCCGCGCAACCTCGGTGCCGTGGTCCGCTCGGCGGCCGCGTTCGACGCCCACGGCGTCGTCGTGCCGCAGCGCCGGGCGGTCGGCATGACCGCGTCGGCCTGGCGGACCAGTGCCGGCGCGGCCGCCCGCATCCCGGTGGCGCGTGCGGTCAACCTGGCCCGCGCGCTGGGGTCCTACCAGGACGCCGGCCTGCAGACCGTCGGCCTGGCGGGTGACGGCGACGTCGAGCTGCAGGACTACGACGGCTTCGCCGACCCGGTGGCGCTCGTCGTGGGCGCGGAGGGCACGGGGCTGTCCCGGCTGGTGCGGGAGAGGTGCGACGTCGTCGTCCGCATCCCGATCGACCGCGACACCGAGTCGCTCAACGTGAGCGTCGCCGCCGGCATCGCCCTCTACGCCGCGGGCGCCGCCCGCCGCTGATGGCCCCCTTGCAGGGGCCCGCCGCGAGCCTGCGAGCGGTGGGGAGCAAGGGGGTCCTCTTTCAGCCGAGGAGCTGGGCGACGGTGTAGATGACCAGGCCGGCCAGCCCGCCGACGACGGTGCCGTTGACCCGGATCCACTGCAGGTCGCGGCCCACCTGCAGCTCGATGCGCCGGCTGGTCTCCTCGGTGTCCCAGCGGGCGACCGTGCTGCTGACCAGGTCGGCCAGGTCGCCGGAGAACCGCTCCACCACCGAGCCCGCGATGCGGTGGGTGTGCCGCTGCACGAGCTCCCGCACGGTCGGGTCGGTCCGGAGCAGCCGGGCGCCGTCGGTGATCAGCCCGGCGACGCGGGCCCGCAGCTCCGACCCCGGGTCCGCGGCGGCGGTGAGCACGGCGTTCTTCGCATTGGTCCACAGCGAGCCCGACCAGGTGCGCACCGCCGGGTGCTCGAGCAGCTCCTTCTTCAGGTCCTCGACCCGCGCGGCGGTGCCCGGATCGGTGCGCAGCGCGTGGACGTAGGCGCGCAGCCGGGCGTCGTAGGACCGGCGCAGCTCGTGCCGGGCATCGGCGCCCACCTCCTCGAGGAAGCCCTGCAGCCCCGCGAAGACCTTGTCGAACACCTTGTCGTCGACCCAGTCGGGGACCCAGGCGGGGGAGGCGTCGCCCAGCTGGGCGCGGAAGACCACGCGGTTCTCGTGCAGGAACCGGGCCAGCAGCCGGAGCGCGGCCGAGAGCACCTCCTGGTGGCGGTCGCCCTCCACGACCAGCTCGAGCACGCGGGCCAGCACGGGGGCCGCCGGCGTCTCGTGCAGCTTGCGGTCGACCAGCGCCGCGACCGCCGGCTCCAGGTCCTCGTCGCGCAGCAACTGGGTGACCGCGGTCAGCACCGCCGACGCGTCACCGGCCAGGCGTTCCGCGCGACCCGGGGCGGCGAGGAAGTCGCCCAGGCGCCCGGGGACGTCGACGGTGGTCAGCTTCTCCTCGACCACGGCACGGGTCAGGAAGTTCTCCTGGACGAAGGTGCCCAGGCTCTCGCCGATCTGGTCCTTCTTGCGCGGGATGATCGCCGTGTGCGGGATGGGCAGCCGCAACGGGTGCCGGAACAGGGCGGTGACGGCGAACCAGTCGGCCAGGGCGCCGACCATCGAGGCCTCGGCGGTCGCCCGGACGTACCCCACCCAGGCGCCGGCGTCCTCGCCGAGCAGCACGCAGGCGAGGAAGACGGCGGCGGCGACCAGGAAGAGCCCGGTCGCCAGCCGCTTCATCCGGGCGAGGTCGCGGGCCCGCGCCGGGTCGTCGAGGGATCCGGCGAGCGGGGCGAGCGGTCGGGAGCCGGGCACCTCCAGGAGCCTAGAAGGGCTCAGCTGGTGGAACCGAGGGTGACCTCGGCGGTGCGCTCCTGGTTCCCGCGCCGCACGGTGAGGCTGACGGTCTCGCCCGGATCCTGGCTGCGCACCGCGGCGGTCAGCTCGGTCGACGTCGTCACCGGCCGGTCGCCGACGGCGGTGATGACGTCGCCGGGCTGCAGGCCCGCCTCGGCGGCGGCGCTGTCGGGCTCGACGGAGACGATCTCCGCGCCCGTCCCGACCTCGGGGTTCTGGTCGTCCCCGGCGGTCTGCGCGCGCACCCCGAGGTAGGCCCGTGTCGCCGAGCCGTTCTCGATGATCTCCTGGGCGATGCGCTGGGCGGCGTTGCTCGGGATGGCGAAACCGACCCCGATGTTCCCGCTCTGCGACTGCGACCCGGGCAGTCCCGAGGCGACGGTGGCGATGGCGGTGTTGATGCCGATGACCTCGCCGGCGCCGTTCACCAGCGCGCCGCCGGAGTTGCCCGGATTGATCGCGGCGTCGGTCTGCAGGGCGTCGAGCACGGTCGCGTCGTCCTGGCTGGAGCCGGTCTGCACGGCCCGACCCGTGGCGCTGATGATGCCGTCGGTGACGGTGTTGGACAGGCCGAGCGGGGCCCCGATGGCCACGGCCACGTCGCCGACCTGGACGTCGTCGGAGTCGGCGAAGGTCGCGGGCTCGAGGTCCTCGGCACCCTCGAGGCGGAGGACGGCGAGATCGGAGGCGACGTCGGTGCCGACCACGGTCGCGTCGTAGAGCTCGCCGTCGGCGGTGCGCACCTGCACCGAGGGCGAGCCGCCGCTCCCGGCGACGACGTGGTTGTTGGTGAGCACGTAGCCGTCCTCGGTGAGGACGACGCCCGAGCCGCTCCCGGACCCCGACCCGCTGCTCACGTAGACGGTCACCACGCTGGGGGCCGCCTTCGCCGCGGCCGCGGTGGCGGTCGTCGCGGTCTCCGGGTTCTCGATGACGACGCTCTGCGCGGAGGACCCGGAGCTCGCCGCGGGCGCCGGGTCGTCGACCAGCGCCGCCACGCCGGCTCCGGCGCCGCCGCCGATCAGGGCGCCGGCCACGAGACCGGCCAGCCCGATGCGCAGCCGACCGGATCCGCGCTTCTCCGGCGGCGCCGCCGGGGGCTCCGGCACCGGTTCCGCCTGCGGCGCGGCCGGCTGGCCACCCGGTGCCGAGTAGGCCGGCTGCGGCGCGGTCGGGTAGTGGCCGCCGGGGGACCAGCCGCCGTGACCCCCGTACCCCTGGGCCGGCGGCTGCGGGGCCGCTCCCTCTCCGGGCGTGCCTCCCGGGACCGTCGGGTGTCCGTGCTCAGTCACTGCGGTGTCCTCCCTGCGCGCAGCCGGGCGGCCGCGACTGGTTCCACTCTGCGTGTGTGCTCTGGTGCAGCGCTGTGCACGCCCTGTGAGATTCCTGGACGGCGCCGGACGTTTCACCCGGACACGCGGCAGCGGCCCGGCGGGAGGACGACGGGCGGGACCGGGGACCGCGTGGATCAGCCCAGGGCGACGATCTCCTCGCGCGGCTCGAGCTCCGGCCGGTGCACCGGCGGCACCAGCGCCATCGGCGAGGTGCAGTGCCGCAGCAGCCGCCGGTGCGGGCCGTCGAGGTCGCGGTGCAGCAGGGTGCCGTGGCCGGCGCTGATCACCAGCAGCGGGGTGGGGCAGGTCGCGCGCAGCAGCTGGTCCCCGCGGAGCCCGGGCATGTCGGTGGTCTGCACCTCGAGCGTGGGGTGGCGCTCCCGCCACTCGTCCGCGTCGTCGACCCAGCTGCCGGTCGCCGAACGGGTCCGCAGCAGCCGGAGCCCGACGCCGGAGCGTGTCGCGGCGTCCGCCGCGAACGTGGCCACCGCGGCGTCGTCGTCCCGGTCGCCGACGCCCAGCACCGCGACGACGGGCCGCCCGGCGTCGGTGCCCCGCTGCCGCGGCACGACGACGACCGGCTGCGGGGAGCGGGCGGCCACGCGCAGGGTCACCGAGGCGCGCACGTACTCGTCGGGCGCGCCCGTGGCGGTGCTCCCGAGGACGACGAGCCGGCCGCCCGCCGCGGCCCTCAGCAGGGTGGGCACCGGGTCGCCCGGCACCACCTCGGTCGCCGCCTGGACGCCGGGGGAGGTGTGCCGCGCGACGGTGTAGGCCTGTGCGGTGATGCGCCGCGCGCGGGGCAGCTCCGGCGGTGGGGCGCCGTCCGCGCTCGGCTGCCCGAGGTAGGGCGCCGCGTGCAGGATCCGCAGCGGGGCCTCGCGCCGGGCGGCCTCCCTCGCCGCCCATCGCACGGCCTCCAGGCCGCACTCGGAGCCGTCGACGCCGACGAGCACCTCACGCGCGCCGTCCGGGCCGCCGGCCGCGTCGGGCCGGGCGAGCGGGGTCGAGGTCGAGGTCGTCACGGTGCACCTCCGGGAGCCGGGTCCTCTCCTGGTGTCGAGGGTCCTCGTCCTGGCGCGCGGAGGGAAGAGTTCCGGTCGCCGTGTGCATCCGGGGCGCGACCGGGTAGGAGCAGACGGCCCGTCCCGGCCCTTCCCTGGAGGCCCCCGTGCCCGACCGCGGACCCCTGCCCCGGCTGCTCCGGTCGACCGGCGTGCTCTGCGCCGGGGCCCTGGCCGTCGTCGGTGGGCTCGGGCTCCGCGGCCCCGGCCTGGTCGCCGTCGGCCTGGCCGGGGCGCTGGCCGCCTGCACGGCCGTCGGCATCGTCCGGGACACCCCCGGGCACGATCGCCGCTCCCTGGTGGAGGCCGCCGTCCAGGCGGCGGCGTGGACGGTGGCCGCGCTGCTCGCCCTGGCGGGCGTCGCCGCGCTGGCCGGAGGGGCGGTGGCGCTGCTGGTGGCGGTGGTCGTGGCCGGGTCCTGGCTCGGGCTGCGGGCGCTGCGGTCCCGGGGTGCGACGCCGCGACCGGCCGCCCCACCGGTGTCCGCCGCACCCGCCGAGGTGCGGCTGCTGCCGACCGCGCACGCGGCCGAGCCGGTGTCCCCGGCCCGGCTGCTCGACACCGCCGCGCTCGGACGGGAGTGGCAGCGCACGTCGGCCGCGCTGGCCGGTCACCCGGCGGCGATCGCGCGGGCCACGCTGGCGCGGCGGCGGGCGGAGCTCCTCGACGAGCTGGAACGGCGCGACCCCGCCGGTTTCGCCCGGTGGCTCGCCGACGGCCCGACCCCGGGCAGCGACCCCGCCGCCTACGTCCAGGGCCGGCCGGTCCAGGAGGACCCGACCGCCGGCACCGACGCCGCCTGAGCGCGCGGCGGGTCTGCACCTACGATCGACCCGGTCACCGCGACCGCCGCCGACGTGGCGCAATTGGTAGCGCACCCGACTTGTAATCGGGCGGTTAGGGGTTCAAGTCCCCTCGTCGGCTCTCCTCGTCCGGCTCCCCGGCGATCCTCGAACGCGCGTCCACCTCTCCCGGCAGCGTCTCGTCCCGGCCGCACGCCCCGTCGCGCGCGATCGATTGCCATACCATTCATGTTCTCCGAAAAATGTTCACGCCCGCTCTTTACGTGGGGTCGAGGGGTGCACTAGCTTTCTGCGCGTCGCCCCGACAGGGGGGCGAAAATGGCTTCCACTCCCTGTCGTCTCCATTCCGCTCAACTTCTTCGGAGGTACCGCCATGCCCATCAAGCTCTCCGAGCTCCCCTCGGTCACCGACGGCCTGACCGGCACGCTGCAGTCGACGATGGAGACGGGGTCCGGGTTCGACGGCACCCTCGTCTCGCTGGTCCCGGCTGCGGGGCTCGTCGCCTTCCTCGGCCTGCGAGCTGCTCGGACGCGGCTGGCCGGGACGGCCGAGACGCCCACCTCCGCCTGAGGCGACACGGCTCGGGCGGCCACCGCGGAGGTGGCCGCCCGCCGGTCGGTGGGTACCCGGTCGCGCGAGCCGCTGACCGCGTCGCCATCGCCGGGCCGCTCCGGACCGTTCCCTGAAATGGTGAATGGTCTCCGGCCGACCGCCCTGCAGTGGAATGGTCGCAATTCGCAGAAATGTTCTCCCGTGCCACCGGACATCTCGCGTGCGAATGCGTCGACCGGGGCGGGAGGTCGGGAAGTCTGGATTTCGGCCGCCGCGGGCGGCAGGATGTCCCGGTGATCGGGGCAGGGGCTGTTCCCTACGTGGGGCGCGCTGAACATCGGGCCACGGTCGCCGCCGCGTTCGCCGAGCCCGGTCACGTCGTGCTGATCTTCGGCGAGGCCGGGGTCGGCAAGACCTCCCTCGTGGCCGCCGAACGCGGGGGAGCGGCCACCGACGTCATCGAGGGCGCGTGCCTCCAGTTGGCCGGCCAACCGTTGCCGCTGGCCGCGCTCGAGCAGATCTTCGACGCCCGCGGCGGCTGGCCGGACGCCCCGGACGGAGCCGAGCAGTCGGCCGAGCAGCGCCTGCGCTCGATCCGTCGCTGGGCCGACGCCCTGGCGCCGGCCGGGTCGTCGAGCCCCACGACGCTGGTCATCGACGACCTGCAGTGGGCCGACGAGACCACGTGCGACTTCCTCGTCTACCTGGGGTCCACCGCGCGCCGGCGCGCCCTGAGCATCGTCCTCACGATCCGCGACGACGAGACCCCTCCCGTGGCGCGGGTGCAGGAGGCGATCGGCGAACTCACCCGGCTGCCGGGCGCCTCCTGCGTGGAGCTGCAGCGTCTCGACCCGGCGGAGACCCGCGAGCTGGTCGCGGCACTGACCGGCACCGATCCCGGAGACGCGAGTGCTTGGTACGAGCAGACGCAGGGGCACCCCTACCTGCTCGGGGAGCTCGTGAAGGACCCCAGCTCCCGGCGGGTCACGGACATGCTGCTCGCCCGTGTGCGGCGCCTCGGTCAGGACGCCGCCGCCCTCGTGCGGGTGGCGGCCGTCTTCGGTCTCTGGGTGCCCGACGAGCACCTCTTCCGGGCGTCGGGGTTCCTCGCGGAGCGGTACGGCGCCGCGGTGCGCGAGGCCGTCGACGTCGGCGTCCTCGTCGTGGAGGGCGCCGACTACGCGTTCCGGCACAGCCTCATGTGCGAGGCGGTCCTGGCGCAGCTGCTGCCCTTCGAACGGCGCGAGCTGCACGAGCGCGCCGCCCGTGCCCTGGCCGCCGGGCGGTCGGACGACGTCGTGACCGCGGCGGCGGTCAGCGTCCACTGGGAGGCGGCGGGATCGTCCGAGCAGGCGGCCGAGTGGAGCCTCCGCGCGGCTCGGAGCACGCGCCGGCTGAACGCGTACGCGGAGTCCTGGGCCCACTACCGGCGGGCCCTGCAGTTCCGGCCGGTGAGCCGGGACGCCGGGGGTCTCGAGTTCGCGCTGGAGGCGGCCGGGGTGGCGCGCCTGGCGGGCGACCCCGGTGCTGCCGCCGCGCTCCTGGAGCATGCCCTGCAAGACCCGGACATCCCGGCGGCGGAGCGGGCGACCGCGCTCGAGCGGCTGGGCTGCTTTCTCTGGGAGGCGGGTCAGCCGGGCCGGAGCCAGGCGGTGTATGCGGAGGCGACGGAGGTGCTCGGGCCGGAGGTCAACTCCTGCCACGCGCAGGTCTGGGGCGCGATGGCGAGGGCGGCCTTCATCATGGCTGAGTTCGACGAGGCCATCCGGTTGTCCGAGCAGGCCGTGACGGCGGCGCGGGAGCACGGCACCGACGCCGTCCTGGCCGACGCGCTCACCACCCGCGGTGTCGCCGGGACGTTCCACGGTGACTCGTCCGCCCTGGACCTCCTGCGCGAAGGGGTCCGCCTGGCGCGCGACGTCGAGGACCGGGCGGTGCTCTGCCGGAGCTACGCGAACCTGATGATCGCCTACGATTACGCGGGCTTGCCCGCCGAGGCCAGCGCAGCGGCGCTGGAAGGCCTCAGCCTCCTCCCGGAGTACGGGCTGGAGCTGGCCGTCGGTTCGGCGTTGGCCTCGAATGCGGTGACCATGCTCCGGCGTCGCGGTCAGTACGGGCGGTGCGAGGCGGTGTTCTCCCAGCTGCTCGACGGGCGGGTCGTCCAGGGCCAGGGGCTGCATCTGTACATCGAGCGGGCCGAGTGCCGGCTCGCCGTCGGGGACACCGCCGGAGCGCGGGCCAGTCTGGACGCGGCGGCGCCGCTGCACGATGCCGACGAACCGACGGTCGTGGCTGCGCTCGCCACCGCCACCGCCGCGTTGCAGGCGCGCGAGGGAGATCGCGACGGATGTCACCGGACCGTCGTGGAGGCGTTGCGCCGGCTGGCGGAGACGCAGGACAGGGCCTTCCGGACCGAGCTCACGGCGATCGGGCTGCGCAACGAAGCCGATCGACGGGGGACCGTGCCCGCCCCGGGCGCCGAGGCGCGCATCGCACAGCTGGCGGCGGAGCTCGACGAGCTCACGCCGACCGGGGACGACGACCCCGTCCAGGAAGCCGACCACCGCACCGCGCGCAACGAGCTGGATCGCGCCCGCGGGGTGGGCACCGGCGGCGGCTGGGCTGCGGCAGCCGACCTGTGGAGGGCAGTGGACCGGCCGCTCGAGCAGGCGTACTGCCTGTTCCGGGAGGCGGAGTGCCGGGTCGCGGAGAAGCGCCGGGATCGAGCGGCTGCTGCCGCGTCGGTCGCCCGTGCCATGGCCGAACGGCTGGGAGCCGTCCCCCTCGTCGGCGAGATCGATGCGTTGCTTGCTCGCGCTCGTCTGGCATCGGCGCCTGCGCCTCGGCCTCCCGCAGAGGAGCGTCCCTACGGCCTGACCGAGCGGGAGCTGGAGGTCCTGGAGCTGCTGGGAACCGGTGCGACGAATCGGCAGATCGCCCGCCGCCTGTTCATCAGCGAGCGCACGGTCGGCGTCCATGTGTCCCGTGTCCTGCACAAACTCCAGGTCAGCAACCGTGGACAAGCGGCCGCACTGGCCGCCAAGGTGGCTCCACGACCCCGAGAGGCCCTGGTGGAAGGACCGTGATGTCGCCCGTCAAGTTCTCGCTGTACAACCGCGACGACGATGCAGAGGAGACCGTGGAGATCGACGACCAGCTCGCCGACGACCTGCGGCAGGTGGTCGCGGACACCCCGGACCTCACGCTCGAGGGTGCGCTCCGCGAGGGCCTGCAGCACGTCGTCCAGAAGCGCCGTCCGGGCGGCGGCCAGCAGTAGCCCTCAGCGCAGGCTCGGCTCCAGCCGGGCCCGCAGGGCCTTCACGGCCCGGCCCCGCAGCGGGCCGAGGCTGCCCCGGGGGATGCCCAGCTCCTGGCTGAGGGCGTCGTAGGAGTCGGGCTCGCGCAGCAGCGCCCGCACGATCCGGCGCTGGGTGTCCGGCAGCGTCTCCACCGCCCGGTCCAGGGCGCGGCGCAGTTCGTCGTCGATGAGAGCCGCCGCCATGTCCGGGTCGTGCGGGGCGACTTGGTCGGCGACGTCCTCGCTCGGCACGGCACGCTGCTGCGCTCGCAGGATGGCCAGCGCCTCGCGGCGCGCGGTCGTGGACAGCCAGCCCGGCAGGCACTGCGGGTCGTTGATCCGCGCCGCGTTTCGGAACAGCAGCACCCAGGTGCGCTGGACCGCCTCGTCGACGTCGCTGTCGCTGCGCAGGACCACGCGGGCGGCCGACCGCAGCAGCCCCTCGTAGCGCCGGACCGTCGTCTGCCAGGCGGCGTCGTCGCCCGCGGCCAGGGCCTGGAGGTGCTGCCGGTCGACGACCGGGACGTCGGCCCGGTCGGCCCGGCGGGGGGTCGGGATGGCGGGGGCGGCGGGGGCGTCGGCGAGGACGGTCATCGGGGGCTCCTTCGAGGTCGTTCGGAACGACTCGAAGACTTCTGCGGACGCCGCCTCGGCAAATCTGTCGAACGACGTATCTCGCGCCCCCGGAACTACGTACGCGTACGTACGCACCGCGGGCGCCGGAGGGCACCGGCGACGTAGGGAGGAGGCCGAACGGGCCCCGGGAGGTACAGCGCGGTCAGTCGAAGCTGCCCGCGCCGTCCCGGCGGTAGGGGGAGTGGCGCTCGACGCGCTCGCGTTCGGCCCGCTCGGCCCGCAGCCGGCCCGCCGTCCCCGACGGGTAGCCGGCCTTGGCGACGCGGTGCTCGATGGTCTCGGTCATGAACGCGAGGGAGAAGAACAGGCCCAGGAACAGCCCGCCCACCGCGGCCGACAGCCGGTAGGCGAGCGGCACCGGGACGGCGACCAGGCACAGCACCATCAGCGGCAGGAGCTGCACGGTCGCCCGGGCGAGGTGGCGCCAGACCCACGTGCGGGTGGTCGTGTCGTGCAGCACCCACGCGGAGAGCTCTCGGGGCAGCCCGCCGCCCAGTGCGTACCAGACCCACTGGAGGGGTGAGGGGCGCGTGCGGGCCATGCCCCCGACGGTAGGCCCGGTTCGGCGTGCCGTTGCCCTCCACCTGCGTCGGGTGCACACTCCCCGCACCGGTCACGAGGAGGAACTGCCGTGCAGATCAGCCAACTGCTCCGGCACAAGGGCGGAGAGGTCGCCACCATCGACGGCGGGGAGAGCGTCCGGACCGCGCTCGCGCTCCTGGCGGAGAAGGGCATCGGGGCGCTCGTCGTGTCCCCCGACGGCCGCCGGGTCGAGGGCATCGTCTCCGAGCGGGACGTCGCCCGGGGTCTCCACGACCGCGGCGCCGGGCTGCTCGCCGACCCGGTGTCCAGCGTGATGACGGCGCAGGTGCACACGTGCCCGCCCGACGCGAGCGTCCACGATCTCGCCCGCACGATGACCGACAAGCGCGTGCGGCACGTCCCGGTCGTGGTCGACGGCGCGCTGGTGGGGATCGTCTCGATCGGCGACGTCGTCAAGGCCCGGCTCGACGAGCTGGAGGAGGAGCGCCGGCAGCTGGTGGACTACATCCAGACGCCGTGAGCGGTCGGCGGCCGCGTACCGTGCGGCCGTGGACGAGCGGCGCCTGGGGATCCTGTCCGGGCTGGCCGCCTACTCCCTGTGGGGACTGTTCCCTCTCTACTTCCCGCTGCTCGAGCCGGCGGGCGGGCTGGAGATCGTCGCCCACCGCGTGCTCTGGTCGCTGCTCTTCGTCGGGCTCCTGCTCACCGTGCTGCGGAAGTGGGGCCAGGTCCGCGCGCTGGTCACCGACCGTCGCCGGCTGCTCGTCCTGCTCGGTGCCGCGGTCCTGATCGCCGCCAACTGGCTGGTCTTCGTCTACGGCGTGAACTCCGGCCACGTGGTCGAGACCTCGCTCGGCTACTTCATCAACCCGCTCGTCAGCGTGCTGCTCGGGGTCGTCGTCTTCAGCGAGCGGCTGCGCCCCCTGCAGTGGGCGGCCGTGGGGATCGCCGCGGTCGCCGTCGTCGTCCTCACGGTCGACTACGGCCGCCCGCCGTGGATCGCCCTGACGCTGGCGGGCACCTTCGGGTTGTACGGGCTGATGAAGAAGATCGTGCGCACGGACGCCGCGCCGGGCCTGTTCGTCGAGACGGCGCTGGTCGCGCTCCCCGCGGTCGGGGTGCTGGCCGTGGCCCACGCAGGGGGCGACGGCACGTTCGGCAACGCCGGCGCCGGCCACGCGTCCCTGCTCGTGCTCTCCGGCGTGGCCACCGCCGTCCCGCTGCTGCTGTTCGCGGCGGCCGCCAGCCGCGTTCCGCTGTCCACGGTCGGGCTGCTGCAGTACCTCACCCCGTCGATGCAGCTGGCGATCGGCGTCTTCGTCTACGGCGAGCCGATGCCTCCGGCGCGGCTGGTGGGGTTCGCCATCGTGTGGGTGGCACTGGCGGTGTTCACGGTCGACATGGTGCGACACGCCCGGGCGGGAAGCCGCCGAGTGACGCCCGCAACGGTCCCCGCGGGCCTCTGAGCCTCTCCCGGAGGTGTCCCGGCGCCACCCGCGCCGGGGAGCTCGGAAGTGTCCGACCCCGGGGCTACCGTCGCGTCGTAGCCGCACCGAGTACCGGTGCGGCGGGCACGAGCAGGAAATGGACGAGCGATGACCGACGACCCGACCCCGGTGGTCTCCCTGCCCCGGCCCGAGGGCCCCGTGGAGCCGTCCGTGCTGGTCCAGGGCGTGGGGCTGTCCCGCCGGGAGCACGAGATGCTCGCCTTCGAGCGGCAGTGGTGGCGCCGGCCGGGGGCGAAGGAGACGGCGATCCGCGACCGTTTCGGGGTGACGCCGACCCGTTACTACCAGGTGCTGAACGCTCTGGTCGACCGTCCCGACGCGCTGGCCGCCGACCCGCTGCTCGTCCGGCGGCTCCGGCGGCTGCGACGCGCGCGGCAACGGACACGTTCGTCTCAGGGTCCTGTCCAATGAGAGTTACACCCGTTAGATTTACTCACCGTGGGCAGGCACGCCGAAGCAGGCAGTGACGGACGGGACCGGGGAAGCGCCCCCGTGGCCCCTGGTCGTCGGCGTACGGACGTTCCCGACGGGCTGTGGAACGGCGCGGCCGCCCAGCTGAGCGATCATCCGACCGCTCCCGGCCGGGAGCGGTCCTCCGGTGCCGGTCGCCCCGCGGCCCGCCCGGTGCCCACGGCCGTCCGCACCCCCGAGTCCTCCCCGCCTGCCGACGTGCTCCTCGAGGCCGCCGTGTAGCGCTGCCACCAGACGGACGGCGGCGTTCCCGGCCG
>SPQJ01000078.1 GCA_004570425.1 Bacillus sp. AZ43 | reverse complement strand
CGACCAGCCGGCGCGCCCGGCCGTGCGCCGGGCGGTCCACCTCCCGGCGGGCGACGGCGGCCAGCGCCTCCCGGGCGCCGTCGAGCAGCCACGGCAGCCCGCGCCCCTCGTCGTCGACGGTGTCGACGAGCCACGCCCGGCGCTCGCCGCCGCCGGGGACCTCGAGCACCCGCTCGCCACCGGTCCAGCGCAGGTCGACGCACGCGTCGTCGCCGACGCGACCGGCGACCAGCTCGCTCGGCAGCAGGGCGCACCAGCCGGGCGCGACGCGCAGCGTCCGGTCCGTGGGGACGAGCACGTCGTCGCACGAGAGCCGCGTGAGGTCCGCGCCGACGACGAAGACGTGCCCGCTCATGCCTCCGGCAGTACCCGCATTCCGGCCGTCAACCGGCCGGAAGGGCGGTCAGGCGCCGCAGCCGCCCGCGCCGCAGGCGCAGCCGCCGCACCCGGCCTGGACCGTCCGGGCCGGGGCCGGCCGGGAGGCGACGGTGCGCAGGCCGGCGGCACCGACGAGCACCGGGAC
>SPQJ01000025.1 GCA_004570425.1 Bacillus sp. AZ43 | reverse complement strand
CAGGCTGGACTTCGACTTCGCGCCCGCCTTGCGGACATCTTCGGGGCTGATCGTGGCCACGATCTTGCCGGTGCCATCGATCTGCCGGATCGCGTCCTGGAGCTGCCCGTCGAGCACCGTGCGGTCCGCGGGGCCGGCGGGACGGGCACGTCCGGGACCGTCACGGCCGCGGCCTCCTCGGCAGGGGTGTCTGCGGCGGTCGGGTCGTCGGCGGCCGGCGCGGGGGCGCCGAACAGCGCGTCGAGCGGGCTGCCGCCCGGGGCGCGGGTCTGGGTCACGGCCGACAGCCGGACCACGCGGTCGCGGCCGCTGCGCTTGGCGTCGTAGAGCACGCCGTCGGCGGCGGCGAACAGCGTCCGCCGGTCGTCGCCGCGGGCGGCCGACGCGATGCCGACGCTGATCGTCACCGGGATGTCGATGCCCAGCGAGGCCCAGTCGTAGGTGGCCACCGAGCGGCGGATCCGCTCCAGCGCGCGCTCGCCCTGCTCCGCGGTGGTGTCCGGGAGCAGGATGACGAACTCGTCGCCGGCCCAGCGGCACACCTCGTCGGTGTCGCGCACCCCGGCCACGAGCAGCTCGGCGACGGTGCGCAGGGCGGCGTCGCCGGCGGGGTGGCCGAACGCGTCGTTGATGCCCTTGAACCGGTCGACGTCGACCACCGCCAGCGCCGGCGCGCCACCGGTCGAGAGCAGCCCGTCCAGCCGGGCCTCCGCGTAGCGCCGGTTCGGCAGGTGGGTGAGCGGGTCCTCGTAGGCCTGGCGGCGCAGCTGGCCGGCGGCCCGCTCGGTCTCCAGCAGGCTCTTGCGGCGTCCGAACAGCTCCACCCAGCGGGTGCGCCGCTCGTCCACCCGGTCCAGCTCGTCGGCGAGGTAGGCCTGCAGGTAGGGCAGCGCCCGCCCGGCGTCGTCCAGCTCGGCGTGCAGCGTGCAGAGCTCGCGCAGCGCCGCCCGGCGCAGCCGCGGCAGCCCGTGCTCGGTGGCCAGGTTCAGCGCCGAGACCAGGTGCTGGTCGGCCTCGGTCACCTCGCCCTGCCGGCGCAGGGCCCGGCCCAGCGCCAGCTGTGCCGAGGCGAGCTGGGCTCGGTCGGCGGTCGCCGAGGTGATCCGGACGGCGGCGCGCAGCGGCCCGACGGCGGCCTCGTGCTCGCCGAGGCCCACCAGCGCCCAGCCGTGCACGACCTGCGCGGTCACGACGCCGGTGCTCTCCGGCGGCAGCAGCTCCAGCGCCTTCTCGGCGAGGGCGCGCGCCTCGGCGAAGTGGGGCGCGGCCGACGCGGGCACCCCGTCGTCGAGCAGTCCCTCGCCGAGCTCGGCGCACAGCTCGCCCAGGAAGGTGGCGGTCGTGGCGACGAGGACGTCGGGGTCGAGCTCCCCGGCCCAGCCGTCCTGCTCGGGGTCGGCGGCGGCGCTCGAGGCGGTCTCGTACGCGCGGCGCTGGTAGTCGAGGGCCAGCGGCATGAGCTCGAGGTCGGCGAGGACACCGGCCAGGGTGCCGAGCGTGTCGACCAGCAGGGCGCTGGGCGGCAGCACCGGGTCGAGCAGGCTCGCGGCCTCGACCGCCTCGTCCATCGCGGCGTCGATGCGCCGGGACAGCAGCTCGATGCGGGCGTGGCGGGCCAGGCCGGCGGCACGCTGCAGGTCGTCGTCCGTGGCGTCGAAGGCGGCCTTCGCCGACCGGACCAGCGCGATGGCCAGGGCGGCCCGCGCGGCCGACTCCTGCCGCGGGTCGGGGTCCTCACCGGTGGCGGCGCCCTCGATGAGGTCGGCGACGCCCGCGTGCAGGTCCAGGGCCTCCTCGTCGGAGGAGTGGTTGGTCACCGGGTCGCCGACGAGCGTGAACCCGGCGACGCGCAGCCGGCGCACCAGCAGCTCGGCCCGCAGCGTGTCGGCCCACGCCTTCCCCAGGGACAGGGGCGCGTCGGCGCCGCCGTCGTCGGCGGGATCCGCGACGACGTAGGGCGACGGCTCCCCCTCGACGTCGGCGAGGAGTTCCTCCGCGTCGTCGAGCTGCCAGTTGGCGAGGGCAGCCGTCACCCGGTGATGCAGGGTCCCGGGCGGCACCAGCGCACTGTGCACGGCGTCCGGGTCGCTGTCGAGCACGTGTTCGGGAACGCGCCGTCCGCTGTCCGTCGTGTCCCACGCGCCCCACGCGGGGCGGGTCACGCCGGGTCCTCCGACGGCATGACACCGGGCGCGCGCACCCGGTTGCGCCCGCTGCGCTTGGCCGAGAACAGGTTGAGGTCCGCGGAGTCGAACAGCGCCCGCCAGCCCACGACGGTGGCCGGCTGGTCCTCGTCGACGGCCGGCGCGGTCGCGACGCCGATGCTGACGGTCACCGGGCCCGGGATCAGGTCGCTCCAGTCGGCGGCCGCGACGGCGGCCCGCAGGCGCTCCATCACGACGACGGCCTGCGCCTCGGTCGCCGTCGGCAGGACGACGAGGAACTCGTCACCCGCCCACCGGTAGACCTCGTCGCCGGTGCGGCTGTGCTCGCGCAGCAGGTCGGCCACCCGGCGCAGGACGGCGTCCCCGTGGGTGTGCGAGGCCTCGTCGTTGACCTCCTTGAACCGGTCGACGTCGACGACGGCCAGCGAGAGCGGCTCCCCGCCGAGCTGCAGCGCCCCGAGGCGGCGCTCGGCGCTGCGCCGGTTGCCGAGGCCGGTGAGCGGGTCCTCCAGCGCGTGCCGGCGCAGCAGGGCGGCCTGCCGCTCGGCCTCGCGCAGCCGGCTGCGCCGGACGAACATCTCCGCCCACATCTCTCGGCCCCGGGAGTGCGCCCGGCCGGTGTCGGCGCGGTAGGCCTCCAGCCAGTGCAGCGCCTCGGCGGGGCGGCCCAGGTCGGCGGAGTTCTGGCCCAGCTCCAGGAGGCACTGGCGGTACCGGCGCCGGTCACCGGACGCGACGAACGCGCCGGCGGCGTCGACCAGGAGGCCGATCGCCTCCTCGCCGTACTCGGCGTCCTCGTCGCGGTCGGCGATCCGGACCAGGAGACGGGCCAGCGCCAGGTCGGTGTAGCCCCGCAGCCACAGGCCGCCGTGCTCCTGCACCCGGCGGCGCACCCGGCGCAGCGGGCCGAGCGCGGTGTCCAGGTCGTCGGTGCAGGTCATGGCCCAGGCCTGGACGACGTCGAGCAGGTCGGCGTCGGCCGGGTCGGGGTCCCACGCCATCTCGCGGGCCTCGGTCGCCTGGGCGATGGCGACGGTGGCCAGCGCCCGCGCACGCTCGCCGTCGCCGCGGCGGCGCAGCGTCTGGGCGAGCTCCGCGTGCTGCTGGGCGGAGAGCTGCAGCAGCTGCCACTGGTCGGCCAGGTCGGGCAGGACGGCGGCGATCCGGTGGCCGCGGCCGGCGTGCGAGACGGCCAGCTCCTCCAGGTCCAGGCCGGACAGGGCCAGCGAGACCCAGCGGTGCGCCTGGTGCAGCGCGCGGGTGGGCTCGGCCGCCGTCGGCCCCTCGGTGAGCAGGCTGGCGTCCACCGCGAGCAGCATCGCGGCGTCGAAGTGGTCGGCGGTCACCTCGACGTGCGCGAGGTAGGCCAGGGTCAGCGCGGTCTCGGCCGACGGCGGGCACCGGTCGAGGGCCTCGCGGGCGGCCGCGACCGCCTCGGTCACCGCCTCCGGGTCGCTCTCGATCAGACCGCGGCGGGCGGCCAGGGCGTGCCGCCACGCGATCCACCGGGGCTCGGTCGACCCGCTCAGCGCCGGCTCGGCGTCGTCGAGCAGGGTGACGAAGGCGGTGGAGTCCTCGCGGGAGCTGGCGTCCAGGAGGCGCCACAGGACCGACGCGAGGTCGCCGGGGGCGACTCGGGCCGGGCTGGGGGTCAACGCCTGCCTCCATGGACGGGGTAGGACCAGCCTAAGCGCGGCCCGATCTGTCGGTGACGACTCGGTTCCCCCGGGTGGGGACACGCCCCGACCCGACCGCACTACCCTCATCGGATGCCCGGGATGCCACCCAGTTCGTCTCCGATGCGGTTCGCCTATCTGGGACCCGAGGGTACCTTCGCCGAGGCCGCCCTCAGCACCGCTGTTGCCTCCACGGAGGGAGCCCGGTACCCCCAGCCGAGTGTCGCCGCGGCGCTCGCCGCCGTCCGATCGGGCGATGCCGACGCCGCCCTGGTCCCGATGGAGAACTCCGTCGAGGGCTCGGTGCCCGCCACCATGGACGGGCTGGCCGACGGCCCGCCGCTGGTCATCACCCGCGAGGTGTTCCTCGAGGTCGCGTTCGTCCTCGCCGCCCGGCCGGGGACGCAGCTCGCCGCCGTGCGCTCGGTCGTGAGCCACCCGCACGCGCTGGCCCAGACCGCCGGGCGGCTGGCCGAGCTGCTGCCGGGCGTCGTCCCGCTGCCCCTGTCGTCGACCGCGGCGGCCGCCGCCGCGGTCGCCGCGGGGGAGCACGACGCCGCCGTCTGCGCGCCCATCGCCGCCGAGCGCTACGGGCTGGCGCCGCTGGTCACCGACCTCGCCGACCACCCCGGCGCGGTCACCCGCTTCGTCGTCGTCGAGCCGGCGGGAGCGCTGCCCGCGCCGACCGGCAACGACAAGACCTCGCTGGTCGTCGTCGTCGGCGACCGGACGGGTGCGCTGCTCGACCTGCTGTCGGAGTTCGCCGTCCGCGGCATCTCGCTGACCCGCATCGAGTCGCGGCCGACCCGCGAGCGGCTCGGCGTCTACTCGTTCTCGCTCGACTGCGAGGGGCACATCGCCGACAGCCGGGTCGGCGAGGCGCTGGCCGCGCTGCACCGGCTCGCCGACGACGTCCGCTTCCTGGGCAGCTACGCGCGGGCCGACGGGCGGCAGAACAAGCCGGTGCCCGAGCGCGCGACCGACGACGCGTTCGCCGAGGCCGGCGACTGGCTGTCCCGCCTCCGCTCCGGCGGCGCCTGACCGCGCTCAGACGCGCTCGAGCTCCCGCTCGGGTTCCGGTTCCGTCGGCCCCTTGGCCAGCCGGCTCGGCCACCACACCCGGTCGCCGATCAGGTGCACGGCCGCCGGGACGAGCAGCGTGCGGACGACGAAGGTGTCGAGCAGGACGCCGAAGCCCACCAGGAAACCGAGCTGGGTGAGGATCACCAGCGGCAGCACCGTGAGCGCGCCGAAGGTGGCCGCGAGCACCAGCCCGGCGCTGGTGATGACCCCGCCGGTGACGGCCAGGGCGCGCAGGACGCCGTCGCGGGCCCCGTGCCGCAGCGACTCCTCGCGGGCGCGGGTCATGAGGAAGATGTTGTAGTCGATCCCCAGCGCCACCAGGAACACGAAGCCGATCAGCAGCACCTGCGGGTCGCTGCCCGGGAACCGGAACAGGTGCTCGAACACCAGCGCGCTCACGCCGACGGTCGCGGCGGTGCTGAGCGCGACGGTCGCCACGAGCAGCAGCGGCGCCACGATCGAGCGGAGCAGCAGCGCCAGGACGACGGTGATCACGAGCAGCACCAGCGGCACGATCACCGCGAGGTCGCGCGCCGCCGTCTCCTGGGTGTCGAGGTCCTGCGCCGACGAGCCGCCGACGAGGGCGCCGGCGTCCACGTCCCGGACCGCCGTCCGCAGCTCCTCGACGGTGCTCTGCGCGGCCTCGCTGTCGGGGGCGACGTCGAGGGTGGCGTCCAGCCGCACCAGGCCGTCGACCTCGACCGGCGCACCGCCTCCGGCACCGGGTGGGCCTCCCTGCGGGCCGCCGAACGGCGCCACCTCGGCGACCCCCTCGACGTCGGCGGCGGCCGCGGCGACGTCCTGCCAGGCGTCGGCCGGCGTGATAACGACCGCCGGGCTGGCGGCACCGGCCTCGTAATGGCGGGCGATGGCCTCCTGCCCGGCACCGGACTCGGAGCCGCCGCGCACCGCCTCGGACAGCGGGATGCCGTCGGAGTCGAAGGTGGGCAGGAAGAGGGCGAGGACGACCAGCGCGCCGGCGCTGCCCAGCAGGTAACGGCCCGGGCGGCGCCCGACCGACGTCGAGATCCGCTCCCAGCCGCGGCCGTGGGCGTGCTCCTCGCCGTACTCGGGGCGGAAGGGCCAGAACGCGGCACGGCCGAACAGCACCAGCACGGCCGGCAGGAAGGTGAGCGCCGCGAGCATCGCGAAGGCGATGCAGACCGCGGAGACGGGGCCCAGCCCGCGGTTGGAGCCCAGATCGGAGAAGAGCAGGCACAGGACGCCGAGGATCACCGTGCCACCCGACGCCAGGATGGGCTCCCACGACTGCCTGAGGGCCACCCGCATCGCCGCGTACCTGGACCGCTCCCGCCGCAGCTCCTCGCGGTAGCGGGCGACGAGCAGCAGGCCGTAGTCGGTGGCCGCGCCGACGACGAGGATGGAGGCGATGCCCTGGCTCTGGCCGTTGACGTCGATCCAGCCCTGCTTCGCCAGGAAGTAGGCCACCGCGAGCGAGACGACCAGCGCCATGCCGGCCGTGCCGATGACCAGCAGCGGCAGCAGCGGGCTGCGGTAGACGACGAGCAGGATCACCAGGACGACGCCGAACGCCGCGAGCAGCAGCAGCCCGTCGATGCCGGAGAAGCCCTCCGCGAAGTCGGAGAAGATCGCGCCCGGGCCGGTGACGTAGGCCGTCGTGCCCCCGAGCGCGGGGAGGTCGCGGAGCTCGCCGATGACCTGGCCGAGGGTGTCGCCCAGGTCCGGGTCGAACGGCAGCACGGCCTGCACGGCCTCGCCGTCCTCCGACGGGATCGCCGGCGAGGGGGCGCCCACCAGTGCGTCGGCGTCCTCGGCGATGCCGACGGCGTCGTCGACCCGCTGCTGCGCCTCCTCCAGCGTGGCGGGGCCCAGCGCGCCGTCCTCGCTCTCCCACAGCAGGATGACCGGGAGCCTGCGCTCGGTCTGGAACTGCCGCTGCAGCTCGGTCACCTGGGTGGACTCGGCGCTGTCCGGGAGGAAGGCCGCGGAGTCGTTCTCCGAGACCTCGCCCAGCTTGCCGCTGAAGGAGCCCAGGGGGCCGGCGATCACCAGCCAGGCGACGGCGACGAGCGCGGGGACGAGCCAGCGGAGGAGACGGGTACGGCCGGGCATGATGTCCTTCGGTGGTCGATAATCTCGATCATCGAGAGATTAGGTGGGATCCGGGCCGGACGCGAACGGAGGTGCAGGTGTCCGAGGACGACGAGGCCGCCCGGCGGGAGCTGGCACTGCTCCTTCGCCGGCTGACCGTCGAACTGGATGCAGTGGGGCAGCGGTTCGCCCAGCAGCACAACCTGAACCGCACCGACGTGCGGGCGCTGGTGGCGATCATGGACGCCGCGCGCCGCGGGGAGGCGCTCACCGCCGGGCGGCTCGGCGAGGCGGTCGAGCTGCGCTCGGCGTCGGTGACGGCGCTGGTCGACCGGCTGGAGAAGGTCGGTCACCTCCGCCGGGTCCGTGACGAGGTGGACCGGCGCCGGGTCACGCTGCAGATGTCGGACTCGGCGATGGCTGCCGGCGCCGAGCACTTCGGGGGGCTGGCCCGCGACCTCTCGGCAGCGATGGAGGACTACACCGCGGAGGAGCTCGCCGTCGTCCGCCGGTTCCTGCTGGACATGACCGCCGCGACGATGCGCCACTCCCGCGGCGAGCCCTGATCGTGCGGCCCCTCGCAGGGCCCCGCCCTGAGCGTGCGAAGGGTGGGGGCGAGGGGGTCGGTCCTCACAGGTAGAGGCCGGTCGATTCCTCGATGCGCTCGGCGGCCACGGCGTGCACGTCGCGCTCGCGCAGGATGATCAGGTCCTCGCCGTGCACCTCGACCTCGTGCTGGTCCTCGGGCGAGAAGAGCACCTGGTCGCCGACCTTGACCTGCCGCACGCTCGGCCCGGTGCCCTTGGCCTCGCCCCACACCAGCCGCTTGGCCACCTGGGCGGTCGCGGGGATCAGGATGCCGCCGCTCGAGCGACGGTCGCCGTCCTCCTTGCGCAGCGCCACGAGGATGCGGTCGTGCAGCATCTTGATCGGCAGCTTGCCGGCGGTGGGGTTCTCGGACACGTCCCGGAACGCTACTTGGCCCCTTCGCAGGGGCCAGCGCCGAGCGTGCGAGGCGTGGGGGCGAGGGGGTCCTCCGTCAGCCCCAGCCGAGGGCGTGCAGGCGGTCGTCGTCGATGCCGAAGTGGTGCGCGATCTCGTGGACGACCGTGATGGTGACCTCCTCGACGATCTCGTCCTCGGTCTCGCACATCTCGCAGATCGCCTCGCGGTAGATCATGATCCGGTCCGGCAGCGTGCCGCCGTACTCCCACCCGCGCTCGGTCAACGCCACCCCGTCGTAGAGGCCGAGCAGGGTCGGCTCCTCCTCGTTGCGGTCCTCCACCAGGACGACGACGTTGTCCATGAGCGCCATGAGCTCCGGCGGGACCTGGTCGAGCGCGTCGGCGACCAGGCTCTCGAAGACCGGCAGGGGGAGGGGCTTCACCAGCTGGTCGGCAGCGGCCGGCCCTCCTCGTAGCCGGCCGAGCTCTGCACCCCCAGCACGGCCCGCTCGTGCAGCTGGTCGATGGTGCGGGCGCCGGCGTAGGTGCACGACGAGCGGACGCCGGCCACGATCTGGTCGACCAGGTCCTCGACGCCGGGGCGGGCCGGGTCGAGGTACATCCGGGACGACGAGATGCCCTCCTCGAACAGCCCGGCGCGGGCCCGCTCGAACCCCGACTGCGCCGACGTGCGCGCCTTGACCGCCCGCGCCGACGCCATGCCGAACGACTCCTTGTACAGCCGGCCGCCCTCGTCGTGGACGTCACCGGCCGACTCGTAGGTGCCGGCGAACCAGGAACCGACCATCACGTTGGCCGCACCCGCCGCCAGCGCCAGCGCGACGTCGCGCGGGTGGCGGACGCCGCCGTCGGCCCACACGTGCTTGCCCAGGGAGCGGGCCTCGGCCGCGCACTCCTCGACCGCGGAGAACTGCGGCCGGCCGACCCCGGTCATCATCCGGGTGGTGCACATGGCGCCGGGGCCGACGCCGACCTTGACGACGTCGGCACCGGCCTCGATCAGGTCGCGGGTGCCCTCCGCGGTCACCACGTTGCCGGCGACGACCGGCGTGGACCCGGCCACCGAGCGCACCGCGCGGACCGCCTCGATCGCCTTCTCCTGGTGGCCGTGCGCGGTGTCGACGACGAGCACGTCGACCCCGGCGGCCAGCAGGGCGCCGGCCTTGCCGGCGACGTCGCCGTTGATGCCGACGGCCGCCGAGGTGAGCAGGTGCCCGTCGGCGTTGACGGCCGGCGTGTACAGCGCCGAGCGCAGCGCCCCCTTGCGGGTGATCACGCCGACCAGCCGGTCGCCCTCGACCACCGGCGCCGCGCTGACCCGCTCCCCGGAGAGGACGTCGAAGATCTTGGGCAGGTCGGTCCCGGCGGGCACGGTCAGCGGATCGCGGGTCATGACCTCGGACAGCTGGGTGAACCGGTCGACGCCCTGGCACTGCCCGTCGGTGACGACGCCGACCGGGGAGCCGCCCTCGACGACCACGACGATGCCGTGCGCGCGCTTGGTCAGCAGCGCGAGCGCCTCACCGACCGTCGACGTCGGGCCCAGGGTGATCGGGGTGTCGTAGACCGGGTGCCGCTGCTTGACCCAGGACAGGACCTCGCTGACGACGTCGACCGGGATGTCCTGCGGGATGACGGCGAGGCCGCCGCGGCGGGCGACCGTCTCGGCCATCCGCCGTCCCGAGATCGCCGTCATGTTGGCGACGACCACCGGGATCGTCGTCCCGACCCGGTCCGGCGTGGTCAGGTCGACCTCGAGCCGGGAGCCCACCGTGGAGTGGTTGGGCACCATGAAGACGTCGGCGTAGGTCAGGTCGTGCGAGGGCCGCTGCAGGAACCGCATGGCACCAGTGTCCCTGACGCCCGCCCGATTCCGACGAGATCGCGCGATCTCGGCATTCCCGAGGGCCTGACGTGCCGAGATCGCGGGATCTCGGCGGGGGTGTGGCTGGCCGAGGGGCGGAGAGCGCGGCCCACCTACGATCGACGCGTGATCGACCTCCGCCTCGTCCGCGAGAACCCCGACGCCGTCCGTGCCAGCCAGCGGGCCCGGGGGGCCGACGAGTCCCTGGTGGACGAACTGCTGAAGGCCGACACCACCCGCCGCGAGGCCGTCAAGCGGGCCGACGACCTCCGCGCCGAGCAGAAGGCCGCCTCGCAGGCGGTCAAGAAGGCCACTCCGGAGGAGCGCCCGGCCGTCCTCGAGCGGGCCAAGGCGCTGGCCGCCGAGGTGAAGGAGGCCGAGGAGGCCCAGCGGGCGGCCGACGCCGCCCTGCGCGAGGCGCACCTGGCGATCGCCAACGTCGTCGCCGACGACGTCCCGCCCGGCGGCGAGGACGACGCCGTGACGCTGCGGACCGTGGGCGAGGTGCCCGCCTACGACTTCCCGGTGCGCGACCACATCGAGATCGGCGAGGCGCTGGGCGCCATCGACATGGAGCGCGGCGCGAAGGTGTCCGGCTCCCGCTTCTACTTCCTCACCGGCCCCGGCGCGCTGCTGGAGTTCGCGCTGGCCCAGCTCGCCATCAGCCGGGCGGTCGCGGCCGGGTTCACGCCGGTCATCGCCCCCGCGCTGGTCAAGCCCGAGGCGATGGAGGGCACCGGCTTCCTCGGCGAGCACGACGAGGAGGTCTACCGGGTCGAGCGCGACGACCTGTACCTCGTCGGCACCTCCGAGGTGGCGCTCGCCGGCATGCACGCCAAGGAGGTCCTCGACCTCTCCGCCGGGCCCCGGCGCTACGCCGGGTGGTCGTCCTGCTTCCGCCGCGAGGCCGGCTCCTACGGCAAGGACACCCGGGGCATCATCCGCGTGCACTGGTTCGACAAGGTCGAGATGTTCAGCTTCTGCCGGCCGGAGGAGACCGAGGCCGAGCACCTGCGGCTGCTCGCCTGGGAGGAGGAGTTCCTCCAGGCCCTCGAGCTGCCCTACCGGGTGGTCGACATCGCCGCGGGCGACCTGGGCACCAGCGCCACCCGCAAGTACGACATCGAGGCGTGGTTCCCCACCCAGGGCACCTACCGGGAGCTCACGAGCACGTCGGACTGCACCACGTTCCAGGCCCGCCGGCTGAACATCCGGTACCGCGACGAGGACGGCAAGCCGCAGACCGCGGCCACGCTCAACGGCACGCTGTGCGCCATCGCACGCACGATCGCCTGCCTGCTCGAGGTGCACCAGCGGGCCGACGGCTCGGTGCACGTGCCGGTGGCCCTGCGCCCGTGGCTGGGCGGGGTCGAGGCGCTCACCCCGGGCATGACGCTCGCGGCCCCGGTGCCCCCCGCATGAGCCAGGAGCGGCCGCGGGCGCTCAAGGCCTACGGCGTCCTGCCCGATGCGGACAGGGTGATCGACCTGGGGGATCTGGGGCCGTGGCGGCCCAAGCTGGTCGCCACCGACCTCGACGGCACGCTCCTCGACTCCGCCGGCGAGGTCAGCCCCCGGACCCGCGCCGCCCTCGAGTCCTGCTGGGCGGCCGGGATCCCGGTGGTCGGCGTCACCGGCCGCGGCCCGCGGTTGCTCGACAGCGTCCGCGTGGCGCTCGACGGGCGCGGCATCGCCGTCCTCTCGCAGGGCGGCTTCGTCGTCGACCTCGAACGGGACGAGGTGCTGCGCACCGTGGCGCTGCCCCGCGAGCAGGCCGAGCGGGTGGTCTCCCGGATCGAGGAGGTCGCCGGCGACCTGGTCCTCGCCGTCGAGGACGCCGCCGAGCAGGCCGAGGTGCACGACGCCCGGCTGCGGGTGCAGCACGGCTTCGAGTGGCCCTACCCCGAGCCGGCCCACCTGCTCCCGCGCGACGAGGTGCTCCCCCCGGGCCCGGTCCTCAAGGTGTTCCTGCGGTCGCCGTCGATCGGGCAGGACGAGCTGCTCGCCCGCGCCCGGAGCGTCGTCGACCCGGCCGTGGCCGAGGTGACCCACGCCGGGCTCGGCTTCATCGAGGTGCTCCCGCCCGGCGTCACGAAGGCGACCGGACTGGCCCTGGCCCTGGAGCGCTACGGCGTCGACCTGGGGGACGTCCTCGTCTTCGGCGACATGCCGAACGACCTGCCCATGCTCACCGCGGTGGCCGACGCGGGCGGGCGCGCCATCGCCGTCGCCAACGCGCACCCCGCCGTCCGGGCGGTGACGACGGGCGTCACCAGCGGCCACGACGTCGACGGCGTCGCCCGCTACCTGGAGGTCGTGCTCGCCGATGTCTGACTGGCGTCCCCGGCTCATCGCGAGCGACATGGACGGCACGCTGCTGCGCTGGGACGACACCGTCAGCGACGCCACCGTCGCCGAGCTCGAGCGCTGGCGGGCCGACGGTGTCCCCGTCGTCCTGGCCACCGGCCGGCCCCCGCGCTGGATGGTCCGCATCCGCGAGGTCCTGGGCTCCGGGACGGCGGTCTGCTGCAACGGGGCGGTGCTGATGGACCTGGAGCGCTTCGAGATCCTGCACGAGGAGCCGCTCGAGCCGGAGATCCTCCAGGCGGTCACCGCCGAGCTCCGGCGCCGGCAGCCGGACACCTGGTTCGCGGTCGAGTACGGCCTGGAGTTCCGTCACGAACCCATCTACAAGCCGCGCTGGGACGTCGACGCGCCCGGGGTCGCCGAGGCGACGCTGGAGGAGATGGTGGCCCAGCCGGTCGCCAAGCTGCTGGCCCGCCACGAGCAGCTGCCGCGCGACGAGTTCGTCGCGCTCGTGGAGGAGGTCGTCGGCGACCGCGCGACCGTCACGAACTCCTCCACCGACGCCCTGGCCGAGATCTCCGCGGCCGGGGTGACCAAGGCGTCGGGGCTGGCGCGGGTCGCCGCCGGGCACGGCGTCGGCCCGGAGGACGTCGTCGTCTTCGGGGACATGCCCAACGACATCGCCGCCTTCGAGTGGGTGCGGGCCGGCGGTGGCCGCGCGGTGGCCATGGCGCACGCGCACCCCGACCTGCTTGCCGTCGCCACCGACGTCACCGGGACCAACGAGGACGACGGGGTCGCCGCGTTCCTCGCCTCGCTCTGACCGGATCCGGCTCAACATCGACCGGCCGGTGCCGAAATCGCGTGCAGTCGTTCCGCGGTGGAACAGGGCGAGAAGGCAGGCGATCGATGGACAACGTGCAGGAACCCGGCGCTCCCGTGAGCGGTGAGCCGAGCGCTGACGCGAACGCGCGGCGCGGGCTGTCCCGGGTCGGGCTCCGCGGCCGCATGCTGGGGGCGATCCTGGTCGTCGCCCTGACCACCGTCGGGGTGGGCGCCTTCGGCATCAACCGGATGTCCATGCTGAGCGAGAAGGCCGACGCCGTGTACGCCGAGGGCACCGTCCCGGTGAACGCGCTGCGCGAGCTCCAGGTGAACTGGTGGGAGTTCTCCGCCTACACGGCTCGGGCCAACATCCAGACCCTGCCGGCCGAGAGCATCGCGTCGAGCCGGGAGAAGGCCAACCTGGGGGCCCAGGCGCTCGCCGAGAACACGGCCGCGGCAGCCGAGCTCCCCATGTCGGACGAGACCCGCGCGGCGTTCACCGAGTTCTCGCAGGCCGCCGACGGGTACCTGGGGCTGCTCCAGCAGCTGGTCACCGGCACGGGCAAGCTGACCCCCGCCCAGCAGATGGCGATCATCGGGCCGATGAACGAGTTCGAGGCGACGATCGAGGAGTCCCTCGTCGCCGCGACGGACTCCGCCGTCGTCACCGCGCAGTCCGCGACGACCGAGGCGCGGGACGCCTACGAGACCGCTCGCACGCTCACGCTGGTCATCATCGTGGCCGGGCTGCTGATCTCGGTCGTCCTCGCGATCCTGGTCTCCCGCAGCGTCACCCGCCCGGTGCAGCGCATCCGCGAGGTGCTCGGCCAGGTCGCCGAGGGCGACCTCACCGTGCGGGCCGGCGACACCGGCGGCGCCGAGCTCGGCGAGATGGCGGCGTCCCTGGACCACACCCTCGACGCGCTCGGCAACGTGCTCACCCTGGTCAGCGACTCCTCGACCCGCCTGGCGGCCGCCTCCCAGCAGCTCAGCGGCGCGGCCGAGGGCATGCGGCAGAACGCGCAGACCGCCGCCGGCCAGGCCGACGAGGTCGTCGCCTCCGCCGGTGCCGTCGCCTCCAGCGTCGACACCGTCGCCACCGGTTCCTCACAGATGGAGTCCGCGATCCGGGAGATCTCGCAGAACGCCAGCGAGGCCAGCCGGGTGGCCAGCCAGGCCGTCGACGTCGCCGAGAACACCACCCGCACCGTCGGCAAGCTGGGCGACTCCTCCCAGGAGATCGCCACCGTCATCAAGCTGATCAACGGCATCGCCGAGCAGACCAACCTGCTGGCGCTCAACGCCACGATCGAGGCGGCGCGCGCCGGCGAGGCCGGCAAGGGCTTCGCCGTCGTCGCCAGCGAGGTCAAGGAGCTGGCGCAGGAGACGGCCCGGGCGACCGAGGACATCTCCAAGCGGGTCGAGGCCATCCAGGCCGACACGGCCGGCGCCGTGGACGCGATCAGCCAGATCTCGACGGTCATCGGCGAGATCAACGACTTCCAGGCGACCATCGCCGCGGCGGTCGAGGAGCAGACGGCGACCACCAACGAGATGAACCGCAACGTGGCCGAGGCGGCCAGCGGCTCGCAGGGCATCGCCGCGGCGATCACCGGCCTGGCCGCCGGCACCGCCGAGACCAACCAGCGGGTCGAGGAGGCCCAGCGGGCCGCGTCGGAGCTGGCCCGGATGAGCGGTGAGCTCCAGGAGGCGGTCGCCCGCTTCACCGTCTGAGGCCGGACAGCACGACGGCGCCGGACCCCGAGGGGTCCGGCGCCGTCGTCGTTCCTACGGAGCGCCGGTCAGAGGTACTGACCGCCGCCCGGACGCACGTCGGGCTGGTGGCCGCCGTGCGGCTGGGCGCCGGGCAGCGCCTTGCGGCGGATCTCCTCCAGCTGGGCCCGGGCGGCCATCTGTTGGGCGAACAGCGCCGTCTGGATGCCGTGGAAGACCCCTTCCAGCCAGCCGACGAGCTGGGCCTGGGCCACCCGCAGCTCGGCGTCCGAGGGCGTCTGGTCCTCGCTGAAGGGCAGCGTGATCCGCTCCAGCTCCTCGCGGAGCTCGGGGGCCAGGCCCTGCTCGAGCTCGCGGATCGACGAGGCGTGGATGTCGCGCAGCCGGTTGCGGCTGGCGTCGTCCAGGGGCGCGGCCCGCACCTCCTCCAGGAGCTGCTTGATCATCGTGCCGATCCGCATGACCTTCGCGGGCTGCTCGACCATGTCGCCGACGTCCATGGGGCCGTCGCCGTCCCCGTCCTGGGGCATCGCGAGGGCGCCCACCGGCTGCCCGTCGGGGCCCACGACGACGACCTGCTGCTGGCGCTCGCTGCCGTTCCCGGGTGCGGTCATGGCTCCATCCTGCCTCCTGGGTCCGACGTCCGTACGCGGGGCCGGGTCAGTCCTCGGGGAGCAGCAGCACCTTGCCGATGTGCTCGCTGGCCTCCACCACGCGGTGCGCCTCGGCGGCGCGCGCCATCGGCAGCCGGCGGTCCACGATCGGCCGGACGACGCCCCGCTCGACGTCGGGCCACACGTCGTGGCGGACGGCCGCCACGATCTCGCCCTTGCCGCCGCGTCCCGTGGGTGGCCGCGAGCGCAGCGCGGTCGCGTGCACGGAGCCGCGCTTGGCCAGCAGCTTGCCGAGGTCGAGTTCTGCCTTCGTGCCGCCCTGCATGCCGATGACGACGAGCCGACCGCCCACGGCCAGGGCGTCGACGTTGCGGGCCAGGTACTTCGCGCCCATGTTGTCCAGGACGACGTCGACCCCGCGGCCGCCGGTCTCCTCCCGGACGCGCTCGACGAAGTCCTCGTCGCGGTAGTTGATGCCGACGTCGGCGCCGAGCTCGCGGCAGACGTCGAGCTTGGCCTGCGTGCCGGCCGTGGTGAACACCCGCGCGCCGGCGCGCGCGGCGAGCTGGATCGCCATCGTGCCGATGCCGCTGGACCCGCCGTGGACGAGGAAGTTCTCGCCGTGCCGGAGGCCGGCCAGCATGAACACGTTGGACCAGACGGTGCAGGTGACCTCCGGGAGCGCGGCCGCGGTGGCCAGCTCCACGCCCGCGGGGCGCGGCAGCAGCTGGGCGGCCGGGACGGCGACCCGCTCGGCGTAGCCGCCACCGGCCAGCAGCGCGCACACCTCGTCGCCGTCCGACCAGCCGGTCACGCCCTCGCCGACCTCGCTGATCGTGCCGCTGCACTCCAGACCGAGGATGTCGCTGGCACCCTTCGGCGGCGGGTAGAACCCCTGCCGCTGGAGCAGGTCGGCCCGGTTCACCGCGGTGGCCGCGACGTCGACGATCACCTCGCCGGGCCCGCAGACCGGATCGGGGACCTCCCGCCAGTCCAGCACCTCCGGACCGCCGGGCTCGCTGATCACCACCGCACGCATGCCCCGACCCTATGCGGGCGGCGTCGTCCCTCAAGTCGGCCGCAAGTGCGCTGCCAGTGGCCGCGGGCAGGCTCGTGCCCGACGACGACGGCCCTGACCCAGCCGTCCTCCGTCACCCCACAGCGACAGGGGCCCCCGGGCTGGGGAAGTCCGGGGGCCCCTGTGGTGCGCTGCGCTCAGACGCGGGCCTTGAGGTCCTTGCGCAGGATCTTGCCGGCCGCCGACTTCGGCACCGCCTCGATGAACTCCACGAAGCGGATCTTCTTGTGCGGGGCCACCTTCTCGGCCATGTAGGCCATGACGGCCTCCTCGGTGATCTCCGAGCCGGGGGAGCGGACGACGAACGCCTTCGGCAGCTCCTCGCCGCTCTCCTTGTCCGGGACGCCGATGACGGCGGCGTCGGCGATCTCCGGGTGGTTGATCAGCACGGCCTCCAGCTCGGCCGGCGCCACCTGGTAGCCCTTGTACTTGATCAGCTCCTTGACGCGGTCGACCACGGTGTAGGCGCCGTGCTCGTCGACGATCGCGACGTCGCCGGTGTGCAACCACCCCTCGCTGTCGAGGGTGGATCGGGTGGCCTCCTCGTTGTTGAGGTAGCCCTTCATCACCTGCGGGCCGCGGACCCAGAGCTCGCCGCGCTCGCCCGGGGCGGCGTCCTCGCCGGTGCCCGGGTCGATCAGGCGGCACTCGGTGTTGGGCACCGCGTAGCCGACCGAGCCCTTGGGCGGCTGACCGGCGCCGGCCGGCTCGCGGCCGATGTCGGGCGTCGTGTGGGAGACGGGGGACAGCTCGGTCATGCCGTAGCCCTGGGCGACGCTCACGCCGTCCGGGTTGCCCTTGCGCAGGCGCTCCTGGGCGGCCAGGGCGAGCTGCTCGTCCAGCGGCGCGGCACCGGAGAGGATCGAGGTCAGGGACGAGAGGTCGTACTGGTCGACCATCGGGTGCTTGGCCAGCGCCAGCAGGATCGGCGGCGCCACGAACGCGCGGGTGATCTTGTGGTCCTGGATGGTGCGCAGGAAGTCCTCGAGGTCGAACCGCGGCAGGGTGACGACGGCGCCCCCCCACGCCAGGCCCTGGTTCATCAGGACGGTCAGGCCGTAGATGTGGAAGAACGGCAGGACGGCGATGATCCGCTCGTCCTCGCCCAGGCTGATCAGCGGCCGGCACTGCGCCACGTTGGCCACCAGGTTGCGGTGGGTGAGCATGACGCCCTTGGGCAGGCCGGTCGTGCCGCTGGAGTAGGGCAGCGTGACCAGGTCGTTCGCCGGGTCGATGTCCACCTGCACGCTCGGGGCGTCCTCGCCCAGCAGGTCGAAGATGTTCGGGTAGCTCTCGTAGCCCTCGAAGCCGTTCAGCACGATGATCTCGTCGACCGGCGACTTCTCGACGGCGGCCAGCGCGCGGTCCATGAACAGGTTGATGGTGATGAGGATCTTCGCGCCCGAGTCCTTGAGCTGGAAGGCGATCTCGTCGGGCGTGTAGAGCGAGTTGATCGGGCTCATCACGCAGCCGGCCGCGGCGATCCCGTGGAAGACCACCGGGAACCACGGCGTGTTGGGGCAGAAGACGGCGACGACGTCGCCCTTGCGCAGGCCGCGCGCGTGCAGGTTGGCGGCGACGCGGTCGACGTACTGGGCGAGCTGGCCGTGGGTGATCACGTCACCCTTGAGGCCGTCGATCAGCGCGGGAGCGTCCGAACGGTCCTTGCCCGCTGCCAGGACGAACTCGGGCACCGACAGGTTCGGGATCTCGACATCGGGATACGGGCTGGCCAGGGCCACGGGTGTCCTCCTCTGAGCTGGTGTGTCCCCAGTCTCACACCCGGCGTGTCGGCGCTCACAAGAGGGTTGCTCGCGGGTTCGCCCGATCAGCGGCTCACCGGGGCCACAGCACCGACTGGGTGCAGCGGAACAGCGCGATCGTCCTCCCGGTCTCCGCGTTCGCGACGACGGCGTCCCACACCTGCGTCGTCCGCCCGGCGTGGGCGTTCGTCGCCGTGCAGGTGATCCGCCCCTCCCGCGCCGTCCCCAGGTGGTTGCTCTTCAGCTCGATCGTGGTGAAGCCGCTGGCGCCCTCCGGCAGGAGCGCCCGCGTGGGCAGGCCGCAGCTCGTGTCGGCGAGGGTCACCACCGTGCCGGCGTGCAGGTAGCCGTTCGGTGCGAGCAGCTCGGGGCGGACGTCGAGGTGGCTGGTCAGCCGCCCGCGCTCGTGGGTGTCGATGACGATGCCCAGCAGCCCGGGGAAGGTGCCCGGGAGGAGGGCGTTGAGCTCGTCGGCGGTGAGGAACCCGGTGGCGGCCATGGCCGCGACGCTAGCGAGCGCCCGCTGCCGTCCTCGCGGTGCGGTGCCCGCCCTCACCGTGCAGGGCGAGGCCGGGCACCGCGGGCCGAGGCTCAGCCGGCGCCGGCGGTCTCCCAGAGGCCCATCACGTTGCCCTCGGGGTCGGTGAAGTAGGCGGCGAAGCCCATCTCGCCGACCGGCGTCTTCCCGACGACCGTCGACCCGCCCAGCTCGCCGATCCGGGACAGCGTCTCGTCGATGCTGTCGACGTCCAGCACGATGACCGGCCCACCGGTGGCCGCGTCGGAGCGGGACAGCATGCCGCCGTTGATGTAGCCCTTCTCGGTCGGGCCGTCGTCGTCGCTCGGGCCCGACATGACGATCGTGTAGCCCATCTCCGGCATCTCCACGACCTGCCAGCCGAAGGCCTCCTCGTAGAAGCCGCGGGCTCGGTCACCGTCGTCGAACGGGACCTCGAAGTGCACGACCCGACCGCTCATCCCGACCACCTCCGGGCACGCTGGGGGACCTGAGGCCGCGCACGCTAGACCCGGCGTCGAGGCACCACCAGGGCCTCGGGCGCGGTGCTAGGCCGCCGTCAGGTGACCGGAACGGGCAGGCGGCGTAGTCGGCGGATTGCCGGCGTCACATCCAGGCCGACCCCGATCCCGGGTCTGTCCGGGAATCGCGGGCTGCGTCCGAAGACGTGCAGATAGTCGATCTTGCGGCTCGACCAGACGGCCGTCTCCGCGCGCGCCGCGATGGCGTTCTCTCGATCGCGCACCGCCTGGCGCAGGTCCCATCGGCCGGCGACACGCACGTACGGGTGCGCACCTCGATCATCGACCATCCATTGCACCCAGACGACGAGGTCCAACGAGGGTTCCTTCCAGCCATCGAAGTCCATGTCGACGAGTTCGGCGCGCGTGAGGCGATTGTCGTGGTGGCGGTCGAGCAGGTATTCGTAGGGCAGTGCGTCGTCGGCGGAATCGAGGTTCCGCGTCACTCGTGCCTTGACCTGCACGGTGAGCTCGGGACGGGACTCCGTCATCAGCGCTCGCAGGCCCGGCGTGAGTGCTCCCGTGTCGGAGGGACGCCATCGGCCGCTCAGGAAACTCTCCCGGGACACCAGCAGGTCCACGGCCGGGCTGTTCGGGGGCCACCCTGCGTCGCGAAGGCGACCGGCCTTGTCGCCGAGGAAGTACCCGGCCGTCTTCATCGACACGGCGTCGTACCAGGTGTCGTAGGTGTCCCGGCGGGACGGCGTGAACAGCGTCGCCGCCAACGCTTCGCTGTACCCGCCCAGGTAGGACGCGTTCACGGACAGCCGGAGGTGGCTGCCGTCGGCCGCGCGGGCCCGGCCTCGCACAGTCGCGGCGTCTTCCGGACGGATCGTCGCCCCCATCAGGTGGTTCAGGCGTTCCGACACGGCGATCAGGTCGTCAGGCGAGACGGAGGTCCCGTTCTGGAGGGCACTCAGGACACGTTCGACGCTCTGATCCATGGCTCGGCTGCTCCCCTGTCCGACGACGACCCGGCGTTTCGATGTGCATCGACACGCGGTCCGGCCCGCTTGAACGCCCGTGCGCGGTGTGGCCGAGCCACTCCAGAGACACGGTGCAGTGGTCGGGTTCGTCGTCGACCGCGCACCTCGCTGCCATGGCGCGAACTCGAGGTCCCTAGGCGAGGCCGCGGACGGTGCGGGACGGCGGCCGGTCTCCGCGGATGGCGGCCACCATGTCCAGCGTCTGGCGGGTCGGGGCGACGTCGTGGGCGCGGAACACGCGGGCCCCCAGCCAGGCGGACACCGCGGTGGCCGCGAGCGTGCCGGTCAGCCGCTCCTCCAGCGGGACGTCGAGGGTCTCGCCGACGAAGTCCTTGTTGGAGAGCGCCACGAGCACCGGCCAGCCGGTCGCCACCAGCTCGTCCAGCCGCCGGGTCGCCTCCAGGGAGTGCCGGGTGTTCTTCCCGAAATCGTGGCCGGGGTCGACCATCACCCGGTCGCGGTCGACGCCCGCCGCCACGGCGGCCTCGGCCAGGGCGGTCGTCCGGGTGACGACGTCGGCGACGACGTCGTCGTAGGTCACCCGGTGCGGCCGGGTGCGCGGCGGCAGGCCGCCCGCGTGCGTGCAGACGATCCCAGCGCCGGCCTCCGCGGCGACGGCGGCCAGCTCCGGGTCGACCCCGCCCCAGGCGTCGTTGACGACGTCGGCGCCGGCGGCCAGCACCTCGCGGGCGACCTCGGCGCGCCACGTGTCGATCGAGATCGGCAGCGTGGGGTGCGCGGCGCGGATCGCGGCGACCAGGTCGACGGTGCGGCGGATCTCCTCGGCGGCGTCGACCTCCTCGCCGGGGGCGGCCTTCACGCCACCGACGTCGACCATGTCCGCGCCCTCGGCGACGACCCGGTCCACCCGTTCCAGCGCCGCGGCCATTCCGAACGTGGCGCCGCGGTCGTAGAACGAGTCGGGTGTCCGGTTCACGATCGCCATCAGCACGAAGTCACCGTCCGGGACGTCCCGCGCACCGATCCGCAGCAACCCGTTCCCTCCCCGCCGACGACCGTGTGGTCGACTCAGCCAACCAGACCGAGTCGAAGGGGACTTCCATGGCGCAGACCACCGTCGAGGGCATCGAGGGCGTGCAGGGCCTGGTCGGGCAGCACCTGGGGCACAGCGACTGGGTGGAGGTCACCCAGGAGCAGGTGAACCGGTTCGCCGACGCGACCGGCGACCACCAGTGGATCCACGTCGACCCCGAGCGGGCGGCGAAGGAGAGCCCGTTCGGCGGCCCGATCGCGCACGGCTACCTGACCTTGTCGCTGATCCCCTCGCTGATCCCGCAGATCATCGAGATCACCGGCTTCCGCATGGGCGTCAACTACGGCACCGAGAAGGTGCGCTTCCCCTCGCCGGTGCCCGTGGGCGCCCGCGTCCGGGCCGGCGCGACGCTCGAGTCGGCGACCCCGTTCGAGGGCGGCATCGCGATGAACCTGGGTGTGACGATGGAAATCGAGGGCGGGAGCAAGCCCGCGATGGTCGCCACCGTCGTCTACCGCCGCTACCTCTGAGGAAGGACCCCGTCCTCCCCACCCCTCGCACGCTCGGGGCGGGGCCTAATCGACGATCGACTGGTTGACCAGGGCGCGCAGGTAGTTGCGGATCGGCAGGGTGCTCGAGGGCAGCAGCTGCGTGTAGAAGCTGACCGTCACGTCCTCGACCGGGTCGACGTAGAACGCCGTGGACGCCGCTCCGCCCCAGCTGTAGTCGCCGGCGCTGGCGACGACGCCGTAGCGGACCGGGTCGATGACCATCGAGAACCCGAGCCCGAAGCCGACCCCGCGCAGCGGCGTCTCGGCGAACAGCGGGCGGCCGAAGCTCTCCAGGTCCTGGTTGCCGGGGAGGTGGTTGCGGACCATGTGCGCGATCGTCCGCGGGCCGAGGAGCCGGCCGCCGTCGTAGGCCCCGCCGCGGCGCAGCAGCTCCACGAACTTCAGGTAGTCGCCGGCGGTGGACACCAGCCCGCCGCCGCCGGACAGGAACGCGGGCTTGGCGCGCGCGGCGGCGTCGAACGGCGCGTTGAAGACCATGCCGGTGGGCGCGCCACCCGGCTGCCCCGGCGCAGCGAGGTAGAGCTTGGCGAGGCTGTCGGGGTCGTCGTCCGGGCGCAGGCCGAAGGAGGTGTCCCGCATGCCGAGCGGGGCGAAGATCCGCTGCTCGAAGAACTCGTCGAGGCCGAGCCCGGAGATCACCTCGACCAGCCGGCCCAGGACGTCGGTGCTGACGCCGTAGTTCCACTCGGTGCCCGGCTGGAAGACCAGCGGCACCGAGGCCCACTGCCGGCAGACCTCGGCGGAGTCCGCGCCGGGCGGGGTGCCCCACTCGTGGCCCATCGCCCGGTACATGGCGTCGACCGGGTGGGCGTGGTGGAAGCCGTAGGTGAGCCCGGACATGTGGGTGAGCAGGTGCCACACCCGGATCGGCTCGACCTGCGGAGCGGTGACCGGCTTCATCGCCGACCCGGCGACGTACACGCGGGTCTCGGCGAACTCGGGCAGCCACTTCGCGATCGGGTCGTTGAGCTCGAACGCGCCCTCCTCGTAGAGCATCATCGCCGCGACCGAGGTGACCGGCTTGGTCATCGAGAAGATGCGCCAGCGGGTGTCCTCCTCCACCGGCAGCCCGCCCTCGACGTCCCGGAGGCCCTGGCGGCCGACGTGCACGAGCGTCCCGTGCCGGGCGACCGTGACCAGGAAGCCGGGCAGCTGGCCGTCGTCCACCCAGCGGGCCAGCCGGCGGTCCAGACGCTCCAGCCGGGCGGCGTCCATGCCGACCTCGGCCGGGTCGGTGCTGACGGTCAGGTCACTGGCCACGACTACCTCCGGTCCCGGAAACGACGTCCGCCGTCGGGCGGCGCCTGCCCCCCGCATCCTCACCCACGACGTTGTGGGCCGGACCACAGGGGCGCGGCAGCCGCCCGACGGCGGTCGACGAGGCAGCAGCGGGCGCGATCAGCGATCACGCCCGGCTCTCCGGATCACACCGGGACGGAGCTGGCGGCCTTCTTGAGGTTCGAGCCGGCGGTCACCTTGACGGTGTTGGCCGCGGGGATGTCGATCGACTCACCGGTCTGCGGGTTGCGGCCGGTGCGCGCCGAGCGCTGCGTGCGCTCGACGGTCAGCAGGCCGGAGACGGCGACCTTCTCGCCACGCGTGATCGCGTCGACGAGCTCCTCCTGCAGCCCGGCGAGGACCGAGTCCACGGTCGAGGCGGGGACGTCGGCGCGCTTGGCGATGGCGGAGACCAGTTCGGCCTTGTTCATGAGGTTCCTCTCGTGTGTGTAGCGGTGGCGGGTGCCAGGGCTCGGCACGCGGCCGGCTCCATCCCCCGACGCTCCTGGCGCCGGTGGGACCTCCGATCCTCCGGGATGCGGAGAACTCGGGCGCATCCGGCCTTCTGGGAAGGCGGACCCCGCGCACCGTGCCATGTCGCCCCGGGGTCCTGCTACCCAGGGGGTCCCGCGGGGCGCGCAGACGACCCGCAGGCCACACGCGCCCCACGGGGTCTCAGACCGAGGTGATCCGCTCGCGGACGGCCTGGACGAGCTCGGGCGTGACGTCGGTGACGCCGTGGTCGGCGGCCGCGTGGCCGGCGACCTGGCTGAAGATGCCGTCCTCGTCGGCCGCGGTGAAGCGCGCGCCGCAACCGGGGATGACGTCGCCGCAGGCGAAGGTCTTCATCGGGGACTCCTGTCGTCGTCGGGTCGTGCGACCGGTCGCGGCGCGACCGGGGGCCGGGTCGGTCAGCGTGCCGGGCGGGCGGCGGCGAGGTCCTCGATCCGCAGCAGGCCCAGCACGTGGCCGGAGGGGTCGGTGCACAGCACGGGGTCGAACCGGGTGGCCGGCTCGCGCGTCAGCGCCCGCCGCAGCGCCTCGGTGACGTCGGTCGTCGGGTGCACCCGCATCGACACCGGGGCGCGGTAGACCTCGCCGGTCCGCGGGTCGTGCAGCAGGAGCGCCGCCGGCTCGCCCTGCGCGCCGAGCAGCACGACCGGGGGGACGGCGGGCAGCTCCTCGTCCGGCCCGTGCTGGCGGACGGGACGGACAAGGGCGGCCACGCTGTCGGTGAGCCGCGCCCGGGCGACCTGCGCCCGCACCAGCTCGGTCGCCTCGGCGGACAGCGGCGCGAAGCCGGGGGAGGGGCGGCCGAGCAGCCACCCCTGGGCCAGCGGGACGCCGAGCCGCGCGAACGCCGCGAGCTCGGCCGCGGTCTCGATGCCCTCGGCGAGCAGCCAGGCGTCGATCCGGCCGGCGAACTCGCCCAGCATCTCGGCCAGGGCCACCCGCACCGGGTCGGTGTCCGCGTCGCTCACGAGGGCGCGGTCGAGCTTGACCACCTGCGGCCGGAGGACGGCGAGCTGCTGCAGACCGGAGTAGCCGCTGCCGGCGTCGTCCAGGGCGATCAGGGCTCCGCGCGCCCGCAGCTCGTCGGTCTGCCGGCGCAGCGCGGCGAGGTCGTGCACGGGTGTGTGCTCGGTCAGCTCGACGACGACGCGGCGCAGGTCGGGTCGGACGGCGAGGGCGTCCTGGACCGGGGCGGACCCCAGCAGGTGCGGACTGACGTTGACGGTGAGGAAGGTGTCGGGCGGCAGCTGGTCGACCGCGGCGAGCGCCTTGTGGATGGCCAGCGCCTCGAGTTCGGCGGCCACGCCGGCCTCGGCCGCCGCGGCGAACCAGACGTCGGGGCCGGCGGAGCCGGGGAAGCGGGCGAGCGCCTCGTACCCGGCGATCGTGGCACCGGCGAGGTCGACGATCGGCTGGAAGACCAGCGTGAGGTCGTCGGGGTCGGCGAGCAGCGGGCGGCAGTCGGGCAGCCGTGCCGTGCGCGTGCCGAGCATGGCCCCCCATCGGCTCCGGCGGCCCCCTCCTTGACCCGGAGCCGGTGCCCTCACCCCGGGGGGTGAGGGCACGCCGAGGACCTGGGAACGTGCCGCGGCGCGCGGCAGTGTGACGGCGCCGTGACAGCATGGCCCCTGACGAATGCCCCGACGCGAGGGGTGCCGCAGGGCTCGGAGGGGGGATCGATGTCGACGACGGCTGCAGCGATCCCGGCCGACCACGATCCCTTGCACGACCCCGAGCGCATCGCCGCGGCCCGCCGCCTGCTGCTGGAGGTGCCCGGCCCCGCCGCCTTCGACCGGCTGTCAGCACTGGCCACCCGGCTGCTGGACGCCGCGCACGCGAAGGTCACGCTCTTCACCGACCACGACGTCGTCGTCGGCGGGCACGGGCTGCCCGCGGGTGTCATCGGCGGTCCCGCCCTGCTCACCGGGGCGCTGTCGGCGATCGTCGTCACGACCGGTGCGCCGCTCGACATCCCGGAGGCCCGGGACGACGACCGGGTCGCCGACCTGCCGGCGGTCACGTCGGGTCAGGTCCGGTCCTACCTCGGCGCGCCGCTGGTCTCGGCGTCCGGGCACGTCGTGGGCGCGCTGGCGGTCTACGACCCGGTGCCCAGGTCCTGGCCCGCGGACGCCACCGAGCTGCTGCAGCAGCTGGCGGTCTCCGTCGTCGCCGAGCTCGAGCTGTCCGCCGCCCAGTCCGCCGCCGGCGCCTCCCGGGTGCGGCTCGAGGTCGCGCTGGAGGCCAGCTCGATCGGCATCTGGGAGCGCGACCTGCGCACCGACATCGGGTTCTGGGACAAGCGCTGCGCCCAGTTGTTCGGCGCGGACGACGCCACCGAGGTCGTGGCGTTCGACCAGCTGCTCCTCGAGCGCTTCCACCCCGACGACCACGAGACGGTCCGGTCGGCCATGCAGCAGGCCATCGCCGAGCGGGGCCAGTTCACCATCGAGTCGCGCATACTCCGGAACGACGGCGGCGTCCGCTGGATCGTCGCGCGCGGCCGGGTCCTCGGCAACGCCCGCGGCGAGCCGGTCCGGGTGCTCGGCACGATCATCGACGTCACCGAGGCCCGCCACCAGGCCGAGCAGCGCATGGCGGCGTTCCACCGGGCGACGGCGATCGCGGAGGTCGCGGCCGAGCTGGCCAACGCCACGCGCCTGGAGGACCTCCCCGAGATCGTGCAGCGCGGCGCACAGGTGCTGGGCGCGCAGTCCAGCGCGCTGGCCGTGTTCGACGCGGACGGCGACGCCCTGCGGCTGCACATGACCAGCGCCCTCGCCCGCGAGGTGCAGCAGCACGTCGACCACCCCGTCGAGGGTGTGGAGATCGACCGCGACGACAGGCACCCGACCCAGTACGCCGCACTGCACGGGCGCCGCGTGCTGCTCGCCTCGGCCGAGGAGATGGTCGGACGCTTCCCGGAGACCCGGGAGGCCGTCGGCCTGCTCGGGGTCGAGGCCCTGGCGGCGCTGCCGCTGCGCATCGAGGGGCGGGTCCGCGGGTCGTTCGTGGCCATCTGGCGCGAGCAGCACGACTTCGTGGCCGACGACGTCGAGGTGCTGGAGGCGCTGGCCGCCCAGATCGCGCTCAGCGTCTCCCGGCTGCAGTCCGACGCCCAGCGGGAACGCGCCGTCGCCGCCATGGCCGAGGCGAACAAGCGGCTGCAGCTGCTGGCCGAAGCGGGCCGGGTGCTCTCGGGCACGCTGGAGATCGACCAGCAGGTGGAGCAGCTCGTCGAGCTCGTCGTCCCCCAACTGGCCGACTGGTGCTGGCTGGTCGTCACCGACGACCAGGGGCACCTGCACGAACTGGCCTGCGCGCACCGCGACCCCGCGCGGCGGGCGGAGCTGGAGACCTACGTCCGCTCGATGGTCGCCGTCATGACCGAGGAGGCCGGCGCGCGGGTGGTCACCGCGACCGGCCGCCCGCTGGTGATGCCGGTGATCGAGTGGGAGCGGGTCGAGCGCGCGCTGCCCGACCCGGCGGCCCGGGAGGCGCTGGCCCGCCTGGGCGCGGCCTCGGGGACGGTCGTCCCGCTCGTGGCGCGCGGGCACACCCTCGGCGCGCTCGGCCTGTTCAACCGCGAGGACCGCGGGGCGCTCACCCAGGACCAGGTCGACACCGCCATCGAGGTGGGCCGTCGCGCCGGCCTGGCGCTGCACCACGCCCGGCTCTACGGGCAGCAGCGTGCCCTGGCCGACGCGCTGCAGCGCAGCATGCTCACCGCGCCGCCGCGGATCGAGGGCTGCGAGGTCGTGGTCCGCTACGTGCCGGCCGCCGCCGGCGCGGAGGTGGGAGGCGACTGGTACGACGCGTTCTTCGACCGCGGTGGCCAGCCGGTGCTCGCCATCGGCGACGTCGTGGGCCACGACACCCGCGCGGCCGCGTCGATGGGGCAGGTGCGCGGGCTGCTGCGCGGGATCAGCTTCTCCAGCGGCGGCACCCCGGCCGAGGTGCTGCGCCGGGTCGACCGCGCCGTCGAGGGGCTGGAGCTCGACACGATGGCGACCGCGCTCGTGGCGCGGCTGGAGCGCGAGGACGGCGCCCGGCTGCGGTGGGCGAACGCCGGCCACCCGCCGGCGGTCCTCATCGGGGTCGACGGCGAGGTGCGGCTGCTCGACGAGAAGCCCGCCGAACTGCTGCTCGGCGTCGCGCCGGAGTGCGAGCGCGCCGACCACGTGACCGACCTCGAGCCGGGCGCGACGCTGCTGCTCTACACCGACGGCCTGGTGGAGCGCCGCGACCGCGACATCGACGAGGGCACGGCGGCCCTGCTGGCGGTGCTCCGCGAGATCGCGCACCTGCCGCTGGAGGAGCTGTGCGACCGGCTGCTGGAGCGGCTGTTCCTCTCCGACGCCCAGGACGACGTCGCCGTCCTCGCCGTCCGCCTCAGCGGCTGATCCGCGGCGGCTGGTCCCTCAGCGGCGCCGGCGACGCAGCCGGTCCCGGGCCCGCAGCGGCAGGTCGACGGCGACCGGCGCCTCCCAGCCCCGCCACACGGACAGGACCCGCAGCGCGGCGACCAGCACGATGACGACGGCCGCGACCGGCAGCGGGTCCAGGTCGGCCGGACCGGCCAGGACGGCCAGCAGCGAGGCGCCGATCATCGCCGCCACGGCGTTGTAGGGGCCGGGCTGGATGATGTCGGCCCGCTGGGCGAGCAGCATGTCCCGGATCACCGCCCCGCCGACCGCGGTCGCCGTCCCGATGAAGATGACCGACGCGATCGGCAGGCCGGCCATCTGCGCCTTCTGGGCCCCGATCACGGTGAAGAAGCCGAGCGTGACGGCGTCCAGCACGACCAGCAGGCCGGTCAGGCGGGACAGCCAACCGGAGAAGAAGAACGTGACCGCGGCGGCGATGGACACCGTCGGCAGGTAGGCGGGGTTGGTCATGGCGACCGGGGGACCCTCGGCGAGCAGCACGTCGCGGATCAGCCCGCCGCCGAGACCGCCGCTCACCGCCAGGAGCAGGACGCCGGAGACGGCGAAGCCCTCCCGGGCGGCGAGCAGCCCGCCGGTCAGCGCGCCGATGACGATGGCGGCGAGGTCGACCGCCGCGGGAACCCGCAGCCCCGCCTCGGCCGCCGCGAGGATCTCCACGGGCGCCCATTCTGGTGACGTGCTGGGGCCTTCTACTGCGCGGGGGCGACCTCGACGGCGGTAGCCGTCCCGTCCGGGGTGTCCTCGCCGTTCAGGGCCCGCAGCTCGGCGTCGCGGGCGGCCATCGCCTCCTGGCGGCCGGCCTCCTCGGCGAGGATCTGCGCGGCCTTCCACTCGGCCGGGATGGCGAACGCGTCGACCAGCGTGGTGATGTGCGGCCGCAGCTCCCTGAGCAGCTGGTTCACCATGCCGGTGAGCAGCTTGGCGCGGGCGGCGGTGAGCTGGCCGTGCTCGAGGAACCAGGCCTTGTCCGCCTCGATCGTCGACAGCGCGTAGAGGTCGCACACCTTGTCCAGCAGCGCCTTGGCGGCCGGGTCCTCGGTGCGGTCCACCCCGGCGACGAACGCCTCGAGCACGATCCGGTCGATGTGCGTCGCCGCCGTCTTGAGCACGTGGTCCTGGACGTCGTTGAACATGTCGAACGGCGCCATGCCCTCGGTCGTCGAGTTCTTCCGCAGCCGCTTGATCGCGCCCTCGAGGCTGTGCTTCTCGCGGAACTCGAACATCTTCAGCTGCCAGCCGCGCTCGAGCATCGGCACCTCGTCGTCCCGCCCGGGGACGGCGTCGATCAGGCGGGCGATCAGCGCGCGGGCCGCCGTCCGCTCCAGGACCGTCTCCCGGACCATGTCGGCGACGAAGCCGACCTTGCCCCAGCCCTCCAGCGAGCCGAACGTGTCGCGGTAGCCGGTGAGCAGGCCCTTGGCGACCAGCTGCAGCAGCACGGTGTTGTCGCCCTCGAACGTCGTGAAGACGTCGGTGTCGGCCTTGAGGTGCGGGAGCCGGTTCTCCTGCAGGTACCCCGCGCCACCGCAGGCCTCGCGGCACATCTGGATCGTCGCGGTGGCGTGCGCGGTCTGGGCGACCTTGAGCCCGGCCGCCCGCGACTCCAGCTCCCGCTGCGCCTGCTCGTCGACCTCCTGGCCGTGCACGTGCACCGCGGTCTGGACGTCGTGCATCGTCTCGACGAGGGCGCCCTGGGCGAAGTGCAGCGCGTAGGTCTTGGCCAGCGCCGGGAGCAGCTTGCGCTGGTGCACGAGGTAGTCGTTGATGACGATCTCGCGGTCCTCGCCGGGGGCGGCGAACTGGCGGCGCACGTTGCCGTAGCGGACGGCGATGTCGAGCGCGAGCTTCGTGGCCGAGGCCGCGGAGCCCCCGACGCTCACCCGGCCGCGCACGAGGGTGCCCAGCATGGTGAAGAAGCGGCGGGTCTCGTTCTCGATGGAGCTCGTGTAGGTGCCGTCCGCGGCGACCTGCCCGTAGCGGTCGAGCAGCATCTCGCGGGGGACCGTCACGTGGTCGAAGGTCAGCCGGCCGTTGTCGACGCCGGGCAGGCCCGCCTTCGGGCCGTCGTCGCCGATGGTCACGCCGGGGCAGGGGGTGCCGTCCTCGTCACGGATCGGCACCAGCCAGGCGTGCACGCCGTGGTTCTTGCCCTGGGTGATCAGCTGGGCGAAGACGACGGCCATGCGCCCGTCCTTGGCCGCGTTGCCGATGTAGTCCTTGCGCGCGGCCTGGTGCGGGGTGTGCAGGTCGAACGTCTGCGTCTCCGGGTCGTAGGTGCAGGTCGTCCGCAGCTGCTGGACGTCGGAGCCGTGCCCGGTCTCGGTCATGGCGAAGCAGCCGGGCAGGTCGAAGCTCATGACGTCGCGCAGGTACTTCTCGTGGTGCCGGCGGGTGCCCAGCAGCTCCAGCGCGCCGCCGAACAGGCCCCACTGGACGCCCGCCTTGACCATCAGCGACAGGTCGCCGAACGCCAGCATCTCGATCGAGGTGACCGAGGCGCCGGAGTCGGCCTCGCCGCCGAACTCCTTGGGGAAGCCCAGGCCGACCCGGCCGGAGTCGGCCAGCTTCTTGGCGGCGCGGGTGACCCGCTCGCGGGCCTCCTGCATCGTCTCGCCGTACACGGGGAGGAAGTCCGGGTCGCGGAGGTTCTCCCGGGCGTCGTGGCGCACGTGGGCCCAGCGACCGTCGAGCACCTCCTGGAGCTGCTTCGGGTCCACGGGGGTGGGAACCGTGCTGGTCACTTGTCCTCCTTGGAGGTCGTCACGACGCCGGACAGTCCGGCCCAGGCGAGATCGGTCAGGTGTGCGGTGAGCTCGGAGCGCAGCATGGGGCGCTCCGCCTTGAGCCACCAGTCGGCGGCCGAGCGGACCAGCCCGACGACGCCGTGCCCCCAGGGTGCGGCGGCCGCGGGGTCGTGGCCCGACTGCTGCAGCGCGACGCTGATCACAGCGGCCGCCTGCTGGCCCACGAGGTCGGAGAGGCTGTCCAGCGGGTCGCTGGCGGGACGGCCGAGGACGTGCTGGTGGACGACGAAGCGGTACAGCTCCGGGTCGGCCTCCAGGAACGCCAGGTAGGTGTCGATGGCGGCGGCCACCATCTCGCGCGGATGGCTGCTGCTGTCGATCGCCTCCCGCAGCTTCGGCAGGAGCTGTGACGCAACCCGGTTGCACACGGCGACGTAGAGCTCGGCGCGGTCGGCGAAGTGCCGGTAGACCACGGTCTTGCTCGTCCCGGCCTCGGCCGCGATCTCGTCCATGCCCACGCCGGCCCCGTGCTTGCCGACGGCCGTCACCGTCGCCTGGACGAGTTGTTCACGGCGCGCGCGCCGGTGCTCGTCCCATCTCGAGTCGCGGCGATCGCGCGAGTGGGTCACATTGCCCTGCGACGCAGGTCTCAGTGCCTCGGCTTTCATGTAACGGACAGTACCGCGTACTCTGAGTACCGGCCAATCCACCGACCTCGGAGGTCACCATGGCGAGCGACTCGAAGCCCGCGACCCGCAAGGCGGCGATCGTCGGCGGGAACCGCATCCCGTTCGCGCGCTCCAACTCGGCGTACGCCCGGGCGTCCAACCAGGACATGCTCACCGCCACCCTCGACGGGCTGGTGGCCCGCTTCGGGCTGCAGGGCCAGCAGGTGGGCGAGGTCGTGGCGGGCGCCGTCCTCAAGCACGCGCGCGACTTCAACCTGACCCGCGAGTCTGTGCTCGGCTCGACCCTCTCGGCGTCGACGCCGGCCTACGACATCCAGCAGGCGTGCGGCACCGGTCTCGAGGCGGCGATCCTGGTCGCCAACAAGATCGCGCTCGGCCAGATCGAGTCCGGCATCGCCGGCGGCGTCGACACGACGTCCGACGCCCCGCTGGCCGTCGGTGACGACCTGCGCCGCGTGCTCATCTCGCTGAACAACGCCAAGACGCTGCAGGACCGGCTGAAGGTCCTGGCGAAGATCCGGCCCGGCATGATCGCGCCGGAGATCCCGCGCAACGCCGAGCCGCGCACCGGCCTGGCGATGGGCGACCACGCCGCGATCACTGCCAAGGAGTGGGAGATCGGCCGCGAGGAGCAGGACGAGCTCGCCGTCCGCTCGCACCAGAACATGGCGGCCGCCTACGACCGCGGCTTCTTCGACGACCTGGTGACGCCGTTCCTGGGCCTGACCCGCGACAACAACCTGCGGCCCGACTCGAGCGTCGAGAAGCTGGCCAAGCTGAAGCCGGTCTTCGGCAAGGGCGACCCCGACGCCACGATGACGGCAGGCAACTCGACCCCGCTCACCGACGGCGCCTCCGCGGTGCTGCTGGCCTCCGACGAGTGGGCCGCCGCCAAGGGCCTGCCGGTGCTCGCCCACCTCGTCGACGCGCAGACCGCCGCCGTCGACTACGTGCACGGCGGGGAGGGGCTGCTCATGGCGCCCGTCTACGCGGTGCCGGTGATGCTGGCCCGCAACGGCCTGACCCTGCAGGACTTCGACTTCTACGAGATCCACGAGGCGTTCGCCTCCACGGTGCTGGCCACCATGAAGGCGTGGGAGGACCCGGCCTTCTGCAAGGGCAAGCTCGGCCTGGACGCCCCGCTCGGCTCGATCGACCGGTCGAAGCTCAACGTCAACGGCTCGTCGCTGGCGGCCGGTCACCCGTTCGCCGCGACCGGCGGCCGGATCGTCGCCCAGCTGGCGAAGATGCTGCACGAGGCGGGCCCGGGCAAGCGCGGCCTGATCTCCATCTGCGCCGCCGGCGGCCAGGGCGTCGTCGCCATCCTCGAGTCCTGATCCCCGCTCGGAAGGAACCACTCCTCGTGGCTGACTGGTACACGAACTTCGTCAACTCGGGCATCGGGACGACGGTCACCAAGCAGCTGGGGCTGCCGCGGCCGGCGGTCCTGCGCCGCTACGAGCCGGGGCAGCCGCTGCTGCCCGGACCGGCCGTCGTCGGCTCGGCCGGACAGGGCCGGCTCCGCGACACCGTCACGGGACTGCTCCAGGACGCCGGGGTCACCGTGCTCTCCCCGGTCGCGGCCGACGGCAGCACCGACGGCGAGAAGGTCGCCGCGGTGGTCCTCGACGCGACCGGCGTCTCCTCGCCGGCCGACCTGGCCGCCGCCCACGACTTCCTGAGCCCGGCGATCAAGCGGCTGCGGCCCAGCGGGCGCGTGGTCATCCTGGCCGATCCGCCCGGTGAGGCCGGCTCCCCGGCGCAGGCCGCGGCCCGGCAGGCCGTGGACGGGCTGACCCGCTCCATCGGCAAGGAGCTGCGCGACGGCTCCACGGCCAACGCCGTCTACGTGCCCGAGGGCGCCGAGGCGTCGGTCGCGAGCCCGCTCGCCTTCTTCCTCTCCGGCCGGTCGGCGTACGTCGACGGCCAGGGCGTCACGCTCTCGGCGGCCGACGTCCCGTCGGGTCAGGACGACGCCAGGCCGCTGGCCGGCAAGGTCGCCGTCGTCACCGGGGCGGCGCGGGGCATCGGCGCCGCGATCGCCGAGGTCATGGCCCGGGACGGCGCCCACGTCGTCGCCGTCGACATCCCGGCGGCCGGCGACAAGCTGGCCGAGGTGGCCAACCGCATCGGCGGCACGGCGCTGCAGCTCGACATCACCGCCGACGACGCCCCGCAGCGGCTGGTCGACCACCTGCGGGAGCGGCACGGCGGGGTCGACGTCGTCGTCCACAACGCCGGCATCACCCGCGACAAGCTGCTGGTGAACATGGACGCCGCCCGCTGGAACTCCGTCATGGCGGTGAACCTGCAGGCGCAGCTCGACATCACCCAGGCGCTGCTGGACGCCGAGGGCGTGCTGAAGCCCGGCGCCCGCGTCGTCTGCGTCAGCTCGCAGTCCGGTATCGCCGGCAACCGCGGGCAGACCAACTACGCGGCGTCGAAGGCCGGCGTCATCGGCATGGTGCGCGCCTGGGCGCCCACCTTCGCCGAGCGCGGCGCCACGATCAACGCCGTCGCGCCGGGCTTCATCGTCACCGAGATGACGGCGAAGATGCCCTTCGGCACCCGCGAGGTCGGGGCGCGGCTGAACTCGCTGCAGCAGGGCGGGCTGCCGGTCGACGTCGCCGAGACGATCGCCTGGCTGTCGCAGCCCGGCGCCGCGGGCGTGAACGGCCAGGTCGTGCGGGTGTGCGGCCAGTCGCTGCTGGGCGCCTGATGGCGGTCACCGTCCTCGACGAGGCGCCGAGCCTCGGCAGGCTGTACGCCAAGGCCGCCGTCACCGCGCGCGGCCGGGGCGGCGACCTGCCCGACACGCACCTGGCGCGGCGCGGCGTGACGGTGGACCCCGCCCACCTGGCGGAGTACACGCGGGTCTGCCGGCTGGCGCTGGGCGACGTCCTGCCGGCGACCTACCCGCACATGCTCACCTTCCCGCTGCAGATGGCGCTGATGAGCGACCGCTCGTTCCCGCTCGCGCTGCCCGGGCTGGTGCACGTGCGCAACCGGATCGAGCAGCTCCGCCCGATCGGTGCCGGCGCGCTGCTGGACCTGGAGGTCTGGGCCGAGCGCTTCGCCACCCACCGCAGCGGCGCGGCGGTCGACCTGTGCGCGACGGTGTCGGCCGGGGGCCAGGAGGTCTGGCGCTCCCGATCGACCTACCTGTCCCGCGGGGCGAAGGCGCCCCAGGGCGCGCCCGAGGCCGACATCGACGTGCCGGTCGGCGCGCTGGAGCGCGCGGTGGCCACCTGGCGGATCCCGGACGACGCCGGCCGGCGCTACGCCAAGGTGTCCGGCGACGTGAACCCGATCCACCTCTCGGGGCTGACCGCCAAGGCGTTCGGCTTCAAGCGGGCGATCGCGCACGGCATGTGGGTGAAGGCCCGCGTGCTGGGGGCGCTGGCCAACCGGCTGCCGGGGGCGTTCGCCTTCGACGTCGCGTTCAAGAAGCCGCTGTTCCTGCCGTCCACGGTCACCCTGTCGACGGCGCAGGCCGGCGGAGGCTGGGACGTCGCCGTCCGCAACCTGAAGGCCGGCACCGAGCACGTCGTCGGGACCATCCGCCCCCAGTGACCTCCGGCACCTCCCCTCGTTGATCATCGGCGAATGGCTGACCGCCGCGCCGGTGGCGGCAGCCATTCGACGATGATCAACCCGGACGGCCCGACAGGAGACCCGCATGCCCGTCTCGTTCGACCTGACCGAGGACCAGCTCGAGCTGCAGAAGTGGGTGCACGAGTTCGCCGCGGACGTCGTCCGCCCCGCCGCGCACGAGTACGACGAGCGGGAGGACTTCCCGTGGGACGTCCTGCGGGAGGCCGCGAAGATCGGGCTGTACTCGCTCGACTTCTTCGCCACCCAGTGGTTCGACGAGTCGGGGCTCGGCATCCCGATCACCATGGAGGAGCTCTTCTGGGGTGACGCCGGCATCGGGCTGGCGATCGTCGGCACCACCCTGGCGGCCGCCTCCGTGCGGGCCAACGGCACCGACGAGCAGGTCGGGCAGTGGATCCCGGCGATGTTCGGCACGGAGGCCGAGCCGAAGGTGGCGGCGTTCTGCTCCAGCGAGCCCGACGCCGGGTCCGACGTCGGTGCCATGCGCACCCGCGCGGTGTACGACGAGAAGACCGGCGAGTGGGTGCTCAATGGCACCAAGACGTGGGCCACCAACGGCGGGATCGCCGACATCCACGTCGTCACCGCCGTCGTCGACCCGGAGCTCAGGGCCCGCGGGCACGCCAGCTTCGTCGTCCCGCCCGGTACACCGGGCATCTCGCAGGGCCAGAAGTTCCTCAAGCACGGCATCCGCGCCTCGCACACCGCCGAGGTCGTCCTCGAGGACTGCCGGATCCCCGGCGACTGCCTGCTGGGCGGGCGGGAGAGGCTCGACGAGCGGCTGGCCCGCGCCCGGGAGGGGCTGAAGAGCGGGCGCACCCAGCCCTCGATGGCCACCTTCGAGCGGACCCGCCCGGCCGTCGGCGCCCAGGCGGTGGGGGTGGCCCGCGCCGCCTACGACTACGCGCTCGAGTACGCGAAGACCCGGGTGCAGTTCGGCCGGCCGATCATCGAGAACCAGGCCATCGCCTTCATGCTCGCCGACATGAAGACCTCGATCGACGCCGCCCGCCTGCTGGTGTGGCGGGCCGCGTGGATGGCGCGGGTCGGCCAGCAGTTCACGGCGGCCGAGGGCTCGATGTCCAAGCTCGTCGCGGGCGAGACCGCCGTCCGGGTCACCGAGAAGGCGATGCAGATCCTCGGCGGCAACGGCTACACCCGCGAGTACCCGGTCGAGCGGATGGCCCGCGACGCGAAGATCTACACGATCTTCGAGGGGACGTCGGAGATTCAGCGGCTGGTCATCGCGCGCACCATCTCGGGCGTGCAGATCCGCTGACTTCCCCTAGCGGTTGCGGCCGAGGGCGTCGTGGCTGGTCACCCAGTCGCCGGCCAGGATCGCCGAGGTCAGCGAGATGTCGCCGGCCAGCACGACGCCGGCGCAGATCTCGGCGAACTTCTGCACCTTGTCCCTGCCGTAGCAGCCCAACATCTCCAGGCACTCGCGCTGGGTGGGCAGGCCGGTGCCCCCGCCGTAGGTGGCGACGATCAGCGACGTCAGCGTGATCGACCAGTAGTAGTCGCCGTTCTCGCGCAGCTGGGCGTAGGTGACGCCGGAGTGCGACTCGGCCACGTTGGCGACGTCCTGCCCGGTGGCGATGAACATCGCGGTCAGCCCGTTGGCGGCGTGCGCGCCGTTGTAGGCCGCGCCCGACATGAAGGCACCGGCCATGCCGATCTGGCGGTACTCGAACAGCTGCCGGGTGCCCACGCCGGTCATCCGCCGCAGCACCTCGTCGGGGATCGTCACCTCGGCCACCACCCGCTTGCCGCGGGTCATGAGCATGTTGATCTGCGAGTGCTTCTTGTCGGTGTCGATCGCCCCGGAGAGCACGTACCGCGGGTGGTCGGGGTGGTTCTCGCGGATCCACTCGCAGGCGACCAGCGTCGCCTTGCCGGTCATGTTCTGCCCGGCGGCGTCGCCGGTCGTGTAGTTGACCCGCAGGTAGCGCAGCGGCCCGATCTGGTGCTGGCCGATGTAGGTGAGCCGGCCCGAGCGGGTGGTCGACTCCGCGGCCGCGCGGATCTCGGGAAGGTGCTCGTCCACCCAGCGGCCGAACTCCCGGGCCTGCAGCGCGTCGTCGAAGAGAAAGGCGGGCGCGCGCTGCATGTGGTCGTCGACGACGGTCGTCCGTACGCCACCGCTCTCGCCGATCACCCGCATGCCGCGGTTGTAGCTGGCCACGAGCGTGCCCTCGGTCGTGGCCATGGGGATGAGGAAGTCGCCGCGGGCGTGCTCGCCGCGCACGGTCAGCGGCCCGGCGACGCCGATCGGCACCTGCGCGACGCCGGTGAAGTTCTCGATGTTGCCGGGCAGGACGGCGGGGTCGAACGAGTACTTCGCCACGTGGTCCAGGCCGGCGCCGGTCTGCTCGGCGACGAAGGCCTGCCGCTCGTGGGCCATCTCGTCGGTGTAGTCGTGCTCCTTGTCGCGGGGGATGCGGACGCGGTGCGAGGGCTGGACGTCGGTCATGGGAGCTCCCCGGGCGGCGGTGGCTGATCGCGGTTCCAGTGTGATCCAGGCCACTCCTCGCCGCAGGATCCCGCGGAGGTTGCGATGCGGTGACGATCGCCCGAGGCGCGGGATTCGGCTCGCGTCCCTGCGCCTTCGGGTCCAAGGTCGAGGGCGGACGACTGCTCCCGACGCTCCGGAGGTCCCCGTGCGCGCCACCCGACCACTCGCCCTCGCCGCAGCAGGTGCCCTCGCGCTCAGCGCGTGCGGTGGTGGTGGGGAGAGCGTCGACACCGGTGGGGGCGGAGGCGGTGGCGAGAACGTCCTCGTCGCGGCGGTCAGCGCGCAGCCCGACCAGTTCGACCCGCACGTGACCAGCGCCTACCCGAGCTTCCAGGTGCTGGAGAACGTCTACGACACCCTCGTCGTCCCCAACCCCGAGGACCTGACGATGGAGGCCAGCCTGGCCGAGTCCTGGGAGACCAGTGACGACGGGCTGACCTGGACGTTCACGCTCCGCGACGGCGTCACGTTCCACGACGGCAGCGAGTTCGACTCCGCCGACGTCGTCTACTCCTACCGCCGGATCATCGACGAGGAGCTGGCCAACTCCTACCGGTTCGCCAACGTCACCGGGGTCGAGGCGCCGGACCCGCAGACCGTCGTCATCACCGTCAGCCAGCCCACCCCGAACCTGCTGGCGCTGATCGGCGCGTTCAAGGGGATGGCGATCCTCCCCGAGGGCGCGGCCGAGGACCTCGACCTCACCACCGAGGCGAACGGCACCGGCCCCTTCCGGCTGGACAGCTCCGATGCGAGCAGCACCGTGCTCACCGCCTACGAGGACTACTGGGGCGGGGCGCCCAGCATCGACGGCGTCGAGTTCCGGTACATCACCGAGCCGGCCGCCGCGCTCACCGCGCTGCGCAACGGGGAGGTCGACTGGACCGACAACGTGCCGCCGCAGCAGGTCTCCGACCTGAGCGAGAGCGACGAGGTCGAGCTCGCCAGCACCTCCAGCGTCGACTACTGGTACATGTCGATGAACTACGCCCGGGAGCCGTTCGGCAACCCCGCCGTGCGGCGGGCGATCGCGACCGCGGTCGACCGCGAGGAGGTCACCGAGGCCGCCCGCTTCGAGGCCGCGCAGGCCAACCAGACGGCGATCCCCGAGGACTCCTTCTACTACTACGACTACGCGCCGTTCGAGCCCGACGAGGACGCCGCCCGCCGGCTCCTGGAGGAAGCCGGGGTCACCACCCCGATCACCATGGGGCTGATGGTCACCGACGAGTTCCCGGAGTCGGTCACCGCGGCGCAGGTCATCGCCAGCCAGCTCGAGCCGATCGGGATCACCGTCGAGGTGGAGGTGCTGGACTTCGCCACCTGGCTGGACCGCCAGGACCAGGGCGACTTCGACGCCTTCATGCTCAGCTGGCTGGGCAACATCGACCCGGCCGACTTCTACGAGGCCCAGCACATCACCGACGGGTCGAGCAACTACCAGGGCTACAGCAACCCGCAGGTCGACCAGCTGCTCACCCAGGCGGCGACGGAGACCGACGAGGAGGCCCGCAAGCAGCTCTACGACCAGGCCGCGAAGCTGATCGTGGACGACGTCAGCTACCTGTACCTGTACAACCCCGACGTCGTGCAGGCCTGGGCCCCCGGCCTCTCCGGCTACCAGATCCGGGCCGACCGGGCGATCAACTTCGAGGAAGTCGAGCTGCCCTGACCGGCTTCCTGCTCCGGCGGGCCGGCCAGTCCCTGGTGGTGCTGGCCGGCGTCAGCGTGCTGGTCTTCTCCCTGATCCACCTGGTGAAGGGGGACCCGGTGCGCCGGGCGCTGGGCACCCGGTACTCGCAGGAGACCTACGACGCGCTGCGGGCCCGCAACGGCCTGGACCTGCCGCTGGTCGAGCAGTACTTCCGGTGGGCCGGGCATGCGCTGACCGGCGACCTGGGGGTCAGCTTCCGCAGCGGCGAGCCGGTGACCGCGCTGATCGCCGAGCGGCTGCCCGCGACGCTGACCCTGGCGTTCGCCGCGATCGTGCTGGCGCTGCTCATCGCCGTCCCGCTGGGCACGATCTCCGCCCTGCGGCCCCGGTCGGTGGTCGACCGGGTCGCGACGGTGATCAGCCAGTTCGGCATCTCGGTCCCGGACTTCTGGCTGGCGATCATGCTGATCCTGGTGTTCGCCGGGTCGCTGGGCTGGCTGCCCTCCGGGGGCTACGTGCCGCTGTCCGAGGACCCGGTCGAGTGGGCGGAGCGGCTGGTCCTCCCGGCCGTGGCGACCGGGGTGGTGTCGGGCTCGGTGCTCACCCGCTTCGTCCGGTCCAGCGTCCTGGAGGCGCTGGGGTCCGACCACGTCCGGACGGCGCAGGCGAAGGGGCTGCCCACCACGCAGGTGTTCACCTGGCACGTCCTGCGCAACGCGCTGCTGCCGCTGGTCACGGTCACCGGCGTCCAGCTGGCCTACCTGCTGTCCGGCGTCGTCGTCGTGGAGATCGTCTTCTCCTGGCCGGGCCTCGGGCAGCTGGCGCTGCAGGCGGTCGAGGCCCGCGACTACCCGGTGCTGCAGGGCGCCGTCCTGCTGTTCGCCCTGGTCTTCCTCGTCATCAACCTGCTCGTCGACCTGCTCTACACCCGGATCGACCCGAGGATCCGCCGATGACCGCCCCGTCCGTGAGCCTCCGGCCGGCCCGCCCGCGCTGGCGGGAGACGCTCGGCCTGCTGGCCCGCAACCCCACGGCGCTGGTCGCCGCGCTCGTGCTCGTCGCGATCGTCGTGGTCGCGGTCTTCGACGACACGTTCGCGCCCCAGGCGGCGAACGCGCAGGACATCGCGAACCGGCTGCAGCCGCCGAGCTGGAGCCACCCGTTCGGCACGGACAACCTGGGCCGCGACATCCTCAGCCGGGTCGTCATCGGGGCCTCGGTCTCGCTGACCGTCGGGTTCCTGTCGGTCGGGCTGGCCCTGGTCGTGGGAACCCTGATCGGCCTGCTCGCCGGCTACTACGGCAGGTGGGTCGACGACGTCCTGATGCGGCTGATGGACATGCTGTTCGCCTTCCCCGCGGTGCTGCTGGCCATCGCGATCCTGGCCGTCCGCGGGCCCGGGACGTCGAACACGATCATCGCGATCGCCGTCGTCTACGTGCCGATCTTCGCCCGGGTGACCCGCGCCAGCGTGCTCGGCGTGCGGGAGGAGGTCTACGTGCGGGCCTCCCGGTCGGTGGGCGCCTCGGACTTCCGGCTGCTCACCCGGCACGTGCTCCCGAACGCGGCGCCGCCGGTCATCGTGCAGACCTCGGTGAGCCTCGCGTTCGCCGTCCTGGCCGAGGCGGCGCTGTCCTTCCTCGGGCTGGGCACCCAGCCGCCGGCGCCGTCCTGGGGCCTGATGCTCGCCGAGGGCCGGGAGTTCATCGAGGGCGGCTGGTGGCTGAGCTTCTTCCCGGGCATGGCGATCGTGGTGACCGTGCTCTGCTTCAACCTGCTCGGCGACGGGCTGCGCGACGTGCTCGACCCGCGGCAGCGGACGCTCATGGCCGGGGGTGGCCGGTGACCGCCCCGGTGCTGGAGGTCGAGGACCTGCGGGTGCAGCTGCGCACGCCCCGCGGGACCGCGCACGTCGTGAACGGGCTGTCGTACCGCGTGGGGCCGGGCGAGACGGTGGCCGTCGTGGGGGAGTCCGGCAGCGGCAAGAGCGTCTCGGTGCTGGCGCTGCTCGGGCTGCTGCCGGCCCGGGTGGCCACGGTGAGCGGGCGGGCGCTGCTGCAGGGCGAGGACCTGCTCACCATGAGCCCGGAGCGGTTGCGCCAGGTGCGCGGGCCGGGCGCCGGCATGGTCTTCCAGGACCCGATGACCTCGCTCAACCCGGTGCTCAGCATCGGCCGCCAGCTCGTCGAGGGGCTGCGGGCGCACGGGGAGCTGTCCAAGCAGGCCGCCCGCCGCCGGGCCGCCGAGCTGCTGGCCGAGGTGGGGCTGCCCGATCCCGAGCGGGCGCTGGACCGGTTCCCGCACGAGCTGTCGGGCGGCATGCGGCAGCGGGTGGTCATCGCCATCGCGCTGTCGAACTCGCCGGCGCTGCTGATCGCCGACGAGGCCACCACCGCGCTCGACGTCACGGTGCAGGCGCAGATCATCGAGCTGGTCGAGAAGCTGCAGGCCGACCACGGCACCGGCGTCATCTGGATCACCCACGACCTCGGCGTCGTCGCGGGCATCGCCGACCGGGTGCTGGTCATGTACGGCGGCCGCTGCGTGGAGGACGGCACGGTGGACGACGTCCTGGAGCACCCCGCGCACCCGTACACGCGCGGGCTGCTGGGCTCGCTGCCCGACCTGGCCGCGCCCCCGGGTCCGGACGGCCTGGTGCCGGACCTGGCCACCGTGCCCGGTCTGCCGCCGCCGCCCACCGACCTCCCGGCAGGGTGCGTCTTCTGGCCGCGCTGCCCGGTGCGCGGCGACGCCCGGTGCGAGACCGAGCAGCCGCCGCTCGTCCAGATCTCCGGCCGAAGTGGCGATGATGGCCCGTCGGGGCTGCCGCACCGGGCCGCGACGTGGTGCCGCCATGAGTGACGTGCTGGTCTCCGCGCGGGGGCTCGAGGTGCACTTCCCGATCGGGGGCGGCGGGCTCCGCCGGAAGCCCGCCGGCCTGCTGCGCGCCGTGGACGGCGTGGACCTCGACATCCACCGCGGCGAGACGCTCGGGCTGGTGGGGGAGTCCGGCTGCGGGAAGTCGACGCTGGGCAACGCGCTGCTCCGGCTGGTGCCGCCGACGGGCGGGACGGTCACCTTCGACGGCACCGACGTCACCGCGCTGGACCGGGCCGGCCTCAAGGAGATGCGCCGGCGGGCGGGGATGGTCTTCCAGGACCCGTTCGCCTCGCTCGACCCGCGGCGGACGGTGGCCCAGACGATCGCCGAGCCGCTGGAGGTGCACGGCCTGCACGGCGGGCGCCGCGAGCGTGCGGCGCGCGTCGGGCAGCTGCTGGAGCTGGTCGGCCTGGACCCCGCGGTCGCCGGCCGCTACCCGCACGAGTTCTCCGGTGGGCAGCGGCAGCGCGTCGGCATCGCGCGGGCGCTGGCGGGGGAGCCGGACTTCCTGGTGTGCGACGAGGCGATCGCCTCGCTCGACGTCAGCGTGCAGGCGCAGGTGCTCAACCTGCTGCGCCGGCTGCAGCGGCAGCTCGGGCTCACCCTGCTGTTCATCTCGCACGACCTGTCCGCCGTCCGGCACCTGTCGGACCGGATCGCGGTCATGTACCTCGGCCGGATCGTCGAGATCGGCCCGGCCGCGGCGGTGGGCTCGGAGCCCCAGATGCCGTACACGCAGGCGCTGCTGTCGGCGGTGCCGGTGCCCCACCCGGCGCTCGAGCGGGCCCGGCAGCGGGTGGTGCTGCGCGGCGACGTCCCCTCGCCGTCCGCCGTCCCCAGCGGCTGCCGGTTCCGGACCCGCTGCCCCTACGCCTTCGAGCCCTGCCCGACCGTCGACCCGGCGCTGCAGCCCGTCGGCGCCCCCGGCCAGCTGGCGGCCTGCCACCTGCACGGCGTCGTCGGCACGCCGGTGACCGGGACCCCGGAGGGGGTCGCGCCCCGCTGATCAGGCGTCGGCGCGGACCAGGCGGGGGCGCGCGGCGGCCAGCCCCACCACCAGCTGCGCGACCAGGATCGCCAGCAGCAGGAACAGTCCGGTCCGCCAGCCGTCGGTCGCCTCGTGCAGCAGCCCGACGGCGAGCGGGCCGGTGGCGGCCAGCAGGTAGCCCAGGCTCTGCGACGCCGCGGACAGCCGGCCGGTCTGGGCGACGTCGCGGCTGCGCATCAGGATCAGCGTCATGGCCAGGGGGAACGCCGCGCCCGTGCCCGTGCCGTAGAGGACGGCCCACAACACCGGCGCCGCCTCGGGAGCGGTGAGCAGACCGACGATCCCGATCGCCGCCGGGACGAAGGCGGCCACCACCCACACGCCCTGGCCCGGGCGGCGGGCGGCCAGGGGCGGCACGAGCAGGGAGAGCGGCGCACCCAGCAGGGCGGCCGCGGCGACCAGGCCGCCCGCGGCGACCGGGCTCGCCCCGGCCTCGTCCTGCAGCATCCCGGCCAGCCAGGTGAGCATCGCGTAGAACGACAGCGACTGGAGGCCGAAGAACGCCATCACGGCCAGCCCCACGCGGTCGCGCAGGATCGCGGTCCGGCGGCCCGGCGGCGGTGGGGGCGCGGGCGTCTCGGGCCGGGCACGGGCCAGGAGGACCAGCCCGACCAGCGCGGCCGCCACGGGCAGCAGCCACAGGGCCAGGCCGCTCATGGCGCCGCCGGTCAGGCCGGTGAGGGGCTGCGCGAGCCCGGCCCCGAGGCTGGCCGACAGCGCCATCGAACCGGTGACGGCGCCGACCACCGCGGCGCTGCGCTCGCCGTACTCGGCACGGGCCAGGGCGGGCAGCAGCACGTTGGCCACCGCGATCCCGCCGGTGAGCAGCACGGTGCCGGCGAACAGCCCGACGGCGCCGGCCGAGCGCACCGCGATGCCGACGGCGAGCACCGCCGTCCCGGCCAGGACGGCGCGGTGCAGCCCGAGGCGGGCGGCGAGCACGGGGGCGAACGGGGAGAGCAGGCCGAAGCACACCAGCGGCAGGGCGGTGACCACCGCCAGCGCGCCGGTGGACAGGGACAGCTCGTCGCCGACGTCGCCCAGCACCGGGCCGACGGCGGCGAACGGCCCGCGCAGGCACAGCGCGGTGACCACCAGGACGGCGGCCGGCGCGAGCACCACCCAGCCGATGCGGCGGGCGGTCGTCACGCGGGGCGGCCGAGGTCGCGCGAGATCTGGCCGGCGGTCTCCAGGAGCGGGGGCAGGAAGTCCTCCTCGAGCTGGCGCAGCGTGGTGCGGCTGGCGCTCACCGACAGGTTCACCGCCGCGACCACCGCGCCCTGCCGGTCGTGCACCGGCGCCGCGGCGGAGCGGAGCCCCTCCTCCAGCTCCTGGTCGACGACCGCGAAGCCCTGCGAACGCACCCGTTCCAGCACCTTGCGGAGCCTGCCCGGGTCGGTCACCGTGCGCGACGTGAGCGGGGTGAGCTCGGCCCGGTCCAGGTAGGCGTCCAGCTCGGCGTCGGGGAGGCCGGCCAGCAGCACCCGGCCCATCGACGTCGCGTAGGCCGGGAATCGCGTGCCCACCGTGATCAGCACCGTCATGATCCGCTTGGTGTGCACACGGGCGACGTAGACGACGTCGTTCCCGTCGAGCACCGAGACCGACGACGACTCGTCCACCCGGCCGACCAGCGCCTCGAGGTGGGGCTGGGCCACGTCGGGCAGCGTGAGCCCGGACAGGTACGAGTAGCCCAGCTCCAGCACCCGCGGCCGGAGCGAGAACTCGCGGCCGTCCACCCGCACGTAGCCGAGCTCGACGAGCGTGAGCAGGAAGCGGCGCGCGGCCGCGCGGGTGAGCCCGGTCAGGCGGGCCACCTCGCTGAGCTGCAGCCGCGGGTGCTCGGCGTCGAAGGCGCGGATGACGGCCAGCCCGCGATCGAGCGACTGCACGAAGGTGCCGTCGCGGGCCGGGGCCCCGGCCGTCGCGTCGCCGGCTGACGGCTCCATGCGCACCTCGATCCGCTCGCCTGGTTGACGTGACCACGCTCACCTGACACCGTTCACATTGCAAACACACGTTCGCAAAGCGAACGCCGCGGCACAAGCCCTGCGCGCCGGGACTTCCCGGCCGGAGGCCCGCGGAGGAGGATGCGGACCCGAGCGGACGGACGGTGGTCGCGGCGATGGGATGGGCCCGGATGGTGCGGACGTGAGCGCGGTGGTCTCCGGCGGCCCCGACGCCCCGGTCAGCGACACCGCGGCGGCGCTGCCGCGCGCCCCCCGCCGCCGGTCGGTGCCCCAGGCCGTCCTCGGCCTCATCGGGCTGGTGGCGCTGGTCGCGCTGGTGGAGGTCCTGCCGCGGATCGGCGTCCTGCCCCGCGAGTACTTCCCGACGTCCTCGGAGATCGGCTCGGCGCTGGCCGAGCAGGCCGGTCGGTCGGACTTCTGGACGGCGGTGCTCGACACCATCCAGGGCTGGGCCCTGGGCCTGGCGATCGCCGCGGCGGCCGGCGTGGTGCTCGGCATCCTGATCGGCAGCTTCCGGTTCACCCGCGAGTTCACCGCCTCGACCATCGAGTTCCTGCGGCCCATCCCGTCGGTGGCGCTGATCCCGATCGCCGTCCTGCTGTTCGGCACCGAGATCGAGAGCAAGCTGCTGCTGGTCGTCTACGCGTCGTTCTGGCAGGTGCTCATCCAGACCCTGTACGGCGTGCAGGACATCGACCCGGTCGCGCAGGACACCGCCCGGGCGTACGGCCTGGGCTGGGGTGCGCGGATCCGGTACCTCACCTGGCCGACGGCGCTGCCCTACGTCATGACCGGCCTGCGGCTGGCCGCCGCGGTCGCGCTGATCCTCGCCGTCACCGCGGAGCTGGTCATCGGCAACCCCGGCCTGGGCAAGCTCCTGGCCAACGCCCAGAGCAGCGGGGCCATCGACACGACGTACGCGATCGTCGTCGTCACCGGCATCCTCGGCGTGCTGGTCAACGTGGTCTTCCGGGCCATCGAGCGCCGGGCGCTGTCCTGGCACCCGTCGCAGCGAGGGGAGCTGCCGGCATGACCGTCGTCCGCCGCGTCCTGATGGTGCTCGGCCTGCCGGTGATCCTGCTGGCCGCCTGGTGGTTCCTCAGCGCCAACAGCACCGACTTCTTCTTCCCGCCGCTGAAGAACATCCTCGAGAGCCTGGTCGACGAGTGGTTCGGGCCCCGGCTGGCCGCCGACGTCTGGCCGAGCCTCTGGCGCCTGGCGGCCGGCTACGCCCTCGCCGTCGTCGTCTCCGTCGCGCTGGGCGTGCTGATCGGCACCTCCCGCACCGTCCGGGGTGTGCTGGAGCCGGTCCTCGAGTTCTTCCGGGCCATCCCGCCGCCGGTCCTCGTGCCGATCTTCATGCTCATCTTCGGCATCGGCGACGGCATGAAGATCATCGTGATCGCCTTTGGCTGCATGTGGCCGATCCTGCTCAACACCGTCGAGGGCGTCCGCGCCGTCGACAGCGTGCTGAGCGACACCGCTCGCACCTACGGCATCACCGGCGCCGCCCGCCTGCGGAGGCTGGTGCTGCCGTCGGCCAGCCCGCAGATCTTCGCCGGCCTCCGGCAGGGCCTGTCGGTCGCGATCATCCTCATGGTCATCAGCGAGCTGTTCGCTGCGGAGAACGGCCTGGGCTTCGCCGTCGTCCAGGCGCAGCGCAGCTTCGCCATCGCCGAGACGTGGGCCGGCATGTTGATGCTCGGCCTGCTCGGCTTCCTGCTGGCCCTGCTGTTCCGCGTCGTGGAGAACCGCCAGCTCGCCTGGTACCACGGCCTCCGCCGCGCCCAGCGCTCCTCCTGAACGTTCCGACCACCGGAAGGCTCTGCTCATGCTCGACGTCCGTGGCATCAAGAAGGTCTACGAGAGCAAGGACCGCACGGTCGAGGCGGTCCGCGACCTGACCTTCACCCTCGAGGCCGGCGAGCTCGCCTGCCTGGTCGGCCCGTCCGGCTGCGGCAAGACGACGCTGCTCAAGATCATGTCCGGCCTGCTGGAGCCCACCGACGGCGAGGTCCTCCTGGAGGGCAAGCGGGTCGCCGGCCCGCCGCCGGGCATGGCCGTCGTCTTCCAGGAGTACGGCCGCAGCCTCTTCCCCTGGATGACGGTGCGGGAGAACGTCGAGCTGCCGCTCAAGCAGAAGAAGCTGGACGCCGGACGGCGCACGCAGCTCGTCGAGGAGTCGCTGGCCGCCGTCGGGCTGGCCGAGGCGCACGCCGCCTACCCGTGGCAGCTCTCGGGCGGCATGCAGCAGCGCGTGGCGATCGCCCGCGCCGTCGCCTACGAGCCCCACGTGCTGCTGATGGACGAGCCGTTCGCCGCCGTCGACGCGCAGACCCGCGCCGACCTCGAGGACCTCATCCGCGACCTGTGGCACCGCTTCAAGGTGACCACGCTGTTCGTCACGCACGACATCGACGAGGCGGTCTACCTGGGCCAGCGGGTGCTGATCCTGTCCAACTCGCCCACGGTGATCCGCGACGACCTCGCCATCGACCTGCCCGACCAGCGCGACCAGCTGACCACGCGCTCCTCGCCGCGGTTCGCCGAGCTGCGGGCGCGCGTCTACGAGCAGATCCACCGCGCCAAGACCCCCGCCGCGGAGCCGGCCGGCGCCTGACCGCGCCGAACACACGCGAAGGGCCCCCTCCCGGGTGCGGGAGGGGGCCCTTCGCGGGTCGGTGGCACCCGGTGCGGTGATCCAGGGGTCCGGACGGCGCCGCGGGGACCTCGATCGCCGCACGAGGCCCCGAGTCCGGCGCAGGCGTGTGCCCGGGCCACGTGCTCGCCCGGGCACACGTCTGCGGGTCATCCCTGGCTCACCTCAGCGGCCGTTCCCCCGGGCTCGGCTCAGGTTGGTGTGCAGGAACTTCTCGATGTCGTCCCAGGTCGGTGCCGCACCCTCGGCCACCTTCTCGTGCCCGCCACGGTTCGTCGTCCACGTGGTCGAGTCCGCCGCGCCGATGATCGAGTCGACGTCATGGACGCCGGTCGGCACGAGCGTGAACCGCGCCTCGTTCCCTGCGGCCGTCGTCGTCTCGTAGACGAGCTGGCTCTGGTTGTAGGGCAGCAGCGGGTCGGCCAGGCCGTGCAGCACCCAGACCGGAATCTCCGACCCCTCGATGTAGCTGCTCGGGTCGGCCGCCTCCGTCTCGGCCGGGCAGTCCTGGATGCTCATGGTGAAGCCGACCTCCCCGGGACACTGGATGAGCCGGCTCTCCGGTGATCCGGGCGCGTCGTGCGGGTAGATGCCCGGCGCCTGGTTCAGCCCGTTCTCCGCCGCGAACTCGTCCATGGACAGGAAATCGGTCGGCGGGAAGAACGGCACGGCAACCTGCACGGCGCTGGACGTGCCGTCCACGCCCGTCTCGCCGGGCAGCTCCAGGACGTCGCTCGTGGTGGCGGCGAACGCCGCCGACCAGCCGCCCGACGAGTTCCCCATGAACGCGAAGCGGTTCGGGTCGATGCCGTACTGGGCGGCGTTCTCCCGCAGGTAGCGGACGGCGGCGCGGACGTCGTAGCCCTGCCCCGGGAAGCGGACGTCGGAGCTGGAGCGCACGTTGATGTCGGCGACGGCGTACCCGCGGCTGGTGAACTCCTCGACGATGTCGGGGACGCCGCCCTTCACGTCGTTGCCGAACCAGGCGGAGCCGGAGTGCCAGATGACCAGCGGCAGCGCGGCGTCGCCCGGGACGTCCGGGATGTGCAGGTCCAGCAGGTTGCCCGGGGTCGCCGGGCCGTAGGCGAGGTCCTCGAACTGGGTCGGCTCGGACGAGGGCGGCGCGGCCTGGGCCGGCAAGGTCAGGCCGGCGGAGACCATCGTCGCTCCGACGGCGAGGATCGTCGCTCGGCGTCTCGTCGTTGCGTGGCGCGCTCCATCGGGCGCCGTCGACTCCCACATACTCATCGACCCTTTCGTGTTCGCCGTGCGAACGAATGTTCGCGACGTGCAAGGTGTGGCGAGCGTCTCTTGTGGGTGTCCGGGTGTCAATGGCGCCCGCGTGTCCGTCGGAGGCCGGCAGGCCAGGGCTCTTCGCGTGTCGGTGGCACCTCGTGCGGCGATCGAGGGGGCCGGACGGCGCCGCGGGGCCCTCGATCCCCGCACGAGGCCCCGAGCCCGGCACGCGGTCGGCGACCACCCGCCCCCACGCACTAGCCTCGACGGCGCCAGGAGGGCTCGCCTAGTGGCCGATGGCGGCGGTCTTGAAAACCGCTAAGAGGTAACCCCTCTTCGTGGGTTCGAATCCCACGCCCTCCGCTGCGACACGCCGCGCCGGACCGTGCCGTCCCGGATGACCGAACCGGAATTCCGGGCGTTTCCGCAGGTGGGCGCGCCGCATGTCGACAAAGCGGCGAGCGGGGGAGCGGGTCACCGGCCGCCGCGGGGGGTCGTCGCAACGATCAGGTGACGGGCCCGGGAGGGACCGTCGGAAGTCATCGGCACAGCAGGTCCGGACCGTGACCATTGCTCCTGTCCGCGGCACTTCCCGTCGCGGCGCGGGTGCGAGGAGTCGACGCGTGACCATGGGCGCGACGTTGGGGTGGCCGGCTGCGGCCGTCCTGGGTTTCCTGCTGCTCACCGGGGTCGTGGTGGCCCTGGGGGCGAGCTCGACCGCGCGCTACGAGTTCGAGCGCAACGGCACGCGCGAGCGCCAGGCCGCGCCCGCCGCCGCCCACCCCGCCGGACGGCGCCTCGAGAGCCGGGCCACCCCCGGCCGTGCTCGCGGCGGCGCGGTGGAGGTCGCCGTCCGCCCGGCGCCCGCCCCGGCCACCGGCGGTCCCGCCTGGTGGCTGGTCGACGACACCGCGCACGTGGTGGCCGGCCCCTTCGACGACCGCATCGACGCCGACTGGGCCGCCCTCTCCGCCGAGCTGGCCGCCGTCTCGGTGTACGGCGCCCGCCGCGGCGACGGCGTCGTCGCCCCGCGGCCCTCGCCCGAGGAGCGGGCCTGGCTCTCCGAGCTCGGCGACCAGCTCGACCGGCTGCCCGCCGAGTGGGACGAGCTGCTCACCGACACCGACCCGCTGGCCACGCTGGTCGTCGAGGTCGCCGCCGCCCTGGTCGAGGCCGGGCTGCCCCTGCACGACGAGGCGGAGGACCACCCGGCCGGCGGCGTGAGCCTGCTGCCGGAGCCCGCGGTCGGCGGCGTCGTGGTGAGCTGGCGCGCCCACGACCGCATGAGCCTCCGGCACCTGCGCGGGCCGGCCGTCGAGTCCACCGTCCGGCAGTCGATGAACCTGGCGATGGCCGACCTGCTGGCCAACCTCGGCTTCGTGGTCGAGCCCTACGGCGACGCCGGGAGCTCGCTGGTCACCGCGTTGCGCTGACCGAGCCCGCGGACGACGAGCTCGCCCCCCGTGGCGGCGAGCTCCTCTCCGAGCCCGCGGAGGACGTCGAGCCCGGCGTCGTCGGCGTCGCGCACGTCGCGGAGGTCGAGGACGACGCGGGCGTGCCCCTTGCCGTGGAGCGACTGCGCCGTGCCGCGCAGCAGGTCCGCGCCGAGCCGGGTGAGGCTCCCGCTGGCCCGGATGGAGCCGGTGGCGGAGTCGACGGTCTCGGTGAGCATCAGGACTCGATCGTCAGGACGTGCCACAGGCCGGTGCGGTGCAGCACGTCGAGCGCGCGCCGGTCGGCCCCGCGCAGGACCACCGAGCCGCCGCGGGCCCGGCACGTGCGGTGCGCCGAGAGGAAGCTCGCCACCGCCGAGCTGGACAGCGCGTGCACGCCGCGCAGGTCGACGACGAGCTCGCGGGCCCCGGCCAGCAGGGCGTCGTGCAGCAGCCAGCGGACGTCGGCCAGCCCGTCGGCCAGCAGCTCGTCGGTCAGCCGGATGGTCACCCGGTCGGCGTCGGCATCGAGCCGGCTGTGCGCGGCGGCGCGGACGGCGGTGACGGCGGTCATCGGCGGTTCCTCCTCGGAAGTCGTCCCTGCCGACTGTGTCCCGGCGACATTGCGATCGGCTGGGGACTGGCTTTGCGATTGCATGACGCCTCGCCGCCCACGGCCGGGCGCCCCGACCGCGGTGGCAGCATGGACGGCGATGGCGCTGCGACTGCTGGTGGTGGAGGACGACGACCACATCCGGACCTCGCTGCGCTGGGCGCTGGAGGACGAGGGGTACGACGTCGCCGAGGCCGCCTCGGGCGAGGAAGCGTGCCGGGCCGTCGCGGTGAGCGCCCCGGACCTCATGGTCGTGGACCTGATGCTGGGCACGATGGACGGCTACGAGGTGATCCGCCAGGTCCGCCGCTCGCTGGACCTGCCGATCATCGTGGTCAGCGCCCGCGCCGACACCAGCGACATCGTCGCGGCCCTGGAGGCCGGCGCCGACGACTACGTGACCAAGCCGTTCGCGGTCAAGGAGATCACCGCGCGGCTGCGGGCGCTCCGCCGCCGGGTGGCACCGACCGGCCAGGAGGCCGAGCCCGAGGCCGTCGTCCTCGACAGCGACCCGGAGGCGCCGCTGGTGCTGCGGGAGGCGAGCGGCACGGTGCACCGCGGTGACGAGCTGCTGCCGCTCACGCTCACCGAGTTCCGGCTGCTCTGCGAGCTGGCCGCCGTCCCCGGCCGGGTGATGAGCCGGCAGGCGCTGCTCGAGCGGGTCTGGCAGCACGGCTTCTTCGGCGACGAGCGCCTGGTCGACGTGCACGTCCGCCGGCTGCGCACCAAGGTCGAGCGCGACCCGAGCGCGCCCCGGGTGGTGGTCACGGTCCGCGGGCTGGGGTACCGGCTGGACCGGCAGTGAGGCCGGCCCTCGGCGGGCCGCACCTGCGGGCGCGGGGGCTGCGCGCCCGCATCGTGCTCGGGTACGCCGTCGGCACGCTGCTCGTGTCGGTGGTGCTGGTGACCGTGACGTTCCTGCTCGCCCGCAGCTACCTGCTCGACCAGCGGGAGGCCTCGCTCACGCGGCAGGCGTTCGCCGACGCGAACGTGCTCGACAGCCGGCTGTCCACCGCCGGCACCGACGTCGGGGAGCTGCTCGGCGAGCTGGTCCCGTCGGGCGGGGCGGACGTCGTCGTGCGCAGCGACGGCGCCTGGTACTCCTCGAGCCTGGACGTCGGCGCCCGCGACGTCCCGCGCGACCTGCAGCGGCTGATCGCGGACGGGCCCGCGGCCAGCGTGGTCGACGAGACCGCGGACGGCCCCCGGCTGGTCGTCGGCGTCGCGCTGCCCAACGCCGACGTGGAGTTCTACGAGGTCGCGCCGCTGACCGAGCTGGACCAGGTGCTCACCACGCTGGCCGCGGTGCTGGGCGCGGGCGCGCTGGCCGCCACGCTGGCCGGCGCGGCGTTCGGCGTGTGGGCCAGCCGACGCGCGGTGCAGCCGCTGGAGCAGGTCGCGGGGGCGGCCACCCGGATCGCCGGCGGCGAGCTGACCACCCGGCTCGAGCCGACCGACGACCCCGACCTGGTCGGCATCGTGGCCGGGTTCAACAGCATGGTCGACGCCCTGGCGGCCCGGATCGAGCGCGACGCCCGGTTCGTCGGCGACGTCAGCCACGAGCTGCGCAGCCCGCTGACCACGCTGGTCACCAGCGTCGAGGTGCTCGGCGCGCGCCGGGAGGAGCTCTCGCCGCGTGGCCGCGAGGCGCTGGGGCTGGTGGAGCAGGAGCTCGCCCGCTTCCGGCGCACCCTCGACGACCTGCTGCAGCTGGCCCGGCTCGACGGTGCCGCCGTCGCCGAGGGGGGGACCCCGCTGTCGCTCACCGCGCTGGTCCGCGAGGTGCTCGACGACGGCGGCTGGCCCCAGGAGCTGCTCGACGCCGACGGGGAGGCCGTCGTGCGGGGCGACAAGACGAGCCTCCAGCGCGCCGTCCGCAACCTCCTGGACAACGCCGACCGGCACGCCGGGGGCCCGCGGGCGGTCCGGGTCGAGCGCCGGCAGGACGCCGTCCTGCTCACCGTCGACGACGCCGGGCCGGGCGTCCCGGCGGAGGACCGGGGGCGGGTGTTCGAGCGGTTCGCGCGCGGCCCGCGGGCCGCGCGCCGCTCCCTGCCCGGCGCCGGCCTGGGACTGGCGATCGTCGCGGAGACCGCCGCGCGCCACGGGGGCGCGGCGTGGTGCACCGACGCCCCGGGCGGCGGCGCCCGCTTCGCGATGTCCCTGCCGGCGGTGCCGCGGTGACCCGGCGCGGGTGGCCGCTGCTGCTGGCCGCCGTCCTGTCGCTGGCCGGGTGCGGCGTGCCCGCGGGTGGCCCGGCGGAGGCGATCCCGTCGTCCGAGGTGCCGTACGGGCTGGCCGCGCCGCGCGCCTCGGCGCCGCCGACGGCCACGGCCGAGCCGGTCGCGGCGCCGTCGGAGATCTACCTGGTCGGTGCGGACGAGGCGCTGGTGGCCCGGCCGCGGGAGGTGGCGGGCTCCACGACCCGCGAACGGCTGGCCGATCTGCTGTCCGCGCTGCAGGAGGGCCCGACCACCGAGGAGCGGGACCGGCAGCTGTCCACCCTGCTGCCGCCGGAGGCGGAGCTGACGGTCAGCGACCTCGCCCGACGCACGGCCACGATCGACCTGGACCTGCCGTCGGGTGCCCCCTCGGCCGGGACGGGCCGGCGGGCGGTCGCCCAGGTGGTGCTGACGGCGACCAGCCTGCCCGGCGTCGAGCAGGTGCGGCTCACCCTGGACGGGGAGCCGGTGGAGGCGCCGCTGCCGTCGGGGCAGCTGACGTCCGCGCCGCTGACCGCGCAGGACTACGCCGTGCTCCTCACCGCCCCCGAGCCGCCGGCCGCGGTGCCCGCGGAGCCGTCCTGACTCAACCGAGCAGCTTCGCCTTCTGGGCGGCGAACTCCTCGTCGGTGAGGATCCCGGCGTCGCGGAGCTCGGCCAGCTTGCGCAGCCGGTCGGCCAGGTCGGGCTGCGGCTCGGCCGGCGGCGGCGCGGCCGGCGCCCCGAACGCGGCGCCGGCCATGCCCGGGTTCACGTGCAGGTACTGCGACTGCCGCTCGATCGTCTTCTTCTGCCGCGCCTCGCTGATCAGCGGCGCGAGCAGGTCCATGACCGCGTAGGGCCCCTCGACGTTGTCGAGCACGACCTGCCCGGTCGTCGTCCCCTCGACGGTGCCGGTGAGGGTGAACATGTCGGCCGAGGCCCCGTAGGACGGGTCCTCCAGGTTCAGGACGACGTCGCCGACGTCGTTGCCGCGCTGCCAGACCGCCTGCCGCACGTCCATGTCCTTGATCGCCCACAGCGGCACGCTCTCGGTGCGGGTGCCGAGCAGCCCGCTCTCGATCCAGACCCGGTCCTTGGTGATGCGGTACCGGGCCTTGGAGACGCCGGCGGCGCTGGTGGCCGCGTTCTTGCTCTCGCCGAACCACAGCGTGCTCGGGTCGTTCGCCCACTGCTCGGTGCGCTTGGCGTTCTGCTCGGCCAGCTTCTGCTTGCCCTGGTCGGCCAGCGCCTTGCCCTGGTCGGCGACCTGCTTGAGGCGGTCCTTCCAGCCCAGCTTGCCGCCGGCGGTGGGCGCGGCGGGTGGCGGAGGGACGGCGGCGACCGGCGGCGGGAACTGGGCGGCCGGTGGGTCCTGGCCGGTCCTGCCCTGATCGGAGACGTGCTCGGTCCACGCGCTGCCGTTCCAGTAGCGCAGTTCGTGCACGCCCGCCGGGTCGGGCAGCCAGTTCGCGTCCGCCATGTCGTTCTCCTCCTGGTCTCGGCAAGGGCAGGAGGATGCCAGTCGGGCGGCGGATACGGGGGCCCCTAACGCACGAGTGTGCAGATCTCGCGGGGCCTAGCGGGGCCGGGCGGGGCGGCTGCGGCGGCCGGCGGGCCGGCCCGCGCGCGCCTGCCGCGGCTGGCGGCCGTGCCCGTCGTGGTGCCGGTCGCCCTTGTGGTGCTCGTTCCGGCCGCGGCCCGGCCCGCGCCCGGCGGTGCCGACGGAGCAGTCGCGGCAGGTGGTGAACCACGGGGCGATGCCGGTGCCGCAGTCGGTGCACCGACCGGACGACGTCACCCGGATGGCGTCGGGCAGCAGCTCGGTGATCCGCTCGGCGCAGGCGTCCTCGACCTCGGCGGCGTCCTCGCTGGTCAGCCCGGCCACACCGGGGAACGAGCGGAGCAGCGTCTGGGCGTCGCGGGCCGCGGCGGCCGCCTGCTCGTAGTCCTCGACGGTGCCCTTCTCCGGCATCGGCTCGAGCACGGTCTCCGGGTCGACGCGCTGCCCGGCGGCCGCCTGCAGCGCCGCCTTGGCGAGCGCCAGCCAGCGGGTGCGCCGCGGCGGGTTGTAGTCGATCGGCAGGTTGATCAGCCGCCAGACCGTCCACAGGTCTCCCGCCCGGCCCAGCGGTCCGCGCAGCAGCGGGAGGAGGGCGTGCACCCGCACGACCAGGCCGGTGACGTCGTCGGCGGTCATGGTCGCGCCCTGGTCCTTGGTGGCCGCCCGCGCCCACGCCGCCCAGCGGGTGAGCGCCTCCGGCAGGTCGACCGGCTCGAAGGCACCGAGGTCGTCGAGCTCGGGCCGCAGCCGGGGGCGTCGCTTGGGCAGGTCGCTCATCGCGTCGCCCCGGGCCACCTCCGCGCCGGCCTTCAGCAGCCCCGCGTCGGCGCGCATGCCGGCGACCCCAGCGAGCACGCCGACGGTGCCGTGCCCGGTGAGGCCGTAGCGTCCGGCCCGTCCGGCGATCTGCGCCGTCTCCCAGGTGCGCAGCGCGCGGCGCTCGAACCCGTCGAACTTCGTCGTCTCGGCGAACAGGACGGTGGTGGCCGGGACGTTGATCCCGTGGCCGATCACGTCGGTGGTCACCAGCACCTCGGTCTCGCCGCGGGTGAAGCGGTCGATGACCTCCCGGCGGGTGGCCGGGGGCAGGGCGCCGTAGAGGACGCCGACCTTGCCGGGGCGGTGCGGGTCGAGCGCGGCGGCGACGGCGTAGACGGCCTTGCGGGAGAACGCGACGACGAGGGTCTGCGGCCGCACGCCGTCGGCCCGCACCGGAGCGCGCAGCACGTCGAGACGGGAGAGCCGCTTGTGGTTGACGACGGTGATCTGCTTCGCGTCCGCCACCAGCGGCTTGAGCAGGAGGTAGGCCTCGGCCGCCGAGATCAGGTGCATCTCGCGGTACTCGCCGGTCAGGACCAGGCGCGCCCAGTGGTGCCCGCGGTCGGGGTCGGCGACCCAGTGCGACTCGTCGAGGACCAGCAGGTCCCCGCGCATCGGGGCCTTCTCCACGGTGCAGCAGACGATCGGCGCGTCGGGGTCGATCTCCTCCTCGCCGGTGGACAGCCCCACGGTGCCCGGCGGCAGCTGCGCGGAGAGACGCGCGTAGGCCTCGTGGGCCAGCTGTCGGAGCGGTGCGGCGTAGACGCCGGAGCGGTTCTCGGCGAGGGCGACGAGGGACTCGTAGGTCTTGCCGGAGTTCGTCGGCCCGAGGTGGAAGACGACCTCCTCGGGGCGGGTCGTGCGGACCGGCAGCTCGGGCTCGGCGCCCTCCACCCAGCTCTGCTGGGCGAGCTGCTCGACGCGCGCGGCGGCGCGGTCGTCGTCGCGGCGACGGGCGTCACGCGCCGCGCCCGAGCGGCGACGGGACGGGGACTGCGGGGGAACGCTCACAGAGAGGAACTGGCCTTCGGTCGGCGGGGATCGGGGCGGGTCCGCCCGCAGGGCGGCGCCAGCTGCCGCGGACCCTACGGAGGGCAACAGCCCGGTCGCGCGGAACATGCCCGGACCGCGCCGGGAACAGCCGCACCTCGATGACCAGGCCCTCGATCGCGACCACGTCGTCGAGCGTGCGCGGCGGCACGGGCAGTGGTCCCCGCGCGGTCCGGTAGGCCACCGTCACCGGGCACGCCACGCCGTCGGCCGGAGCCACCGCGCGCGGGGAGGTCCGGATCGGCAGCACCCGGTCGGCGACCTCCGCCCAGCCCGGCGTCGTCCGCGGGACGGCGGTGAGCAGCGCGAGGTCGCCGAGCAGCCCGGCCTCGTTGCGGGCCACCAGCCGGTGCGGCAGGTGCCGCGGCCAGGGGGCCGGCGGCTGGACGACGTCGACCCGGATGCCGAGCGCGGTGAGCAGCCGGGCCGCGGCGCACAGCTGCAGCGACCGGCGGCGGCGCTCCGAGGCGGCCGGCGCCAGGGCGGCGCGGGCGCGGACCCCGGCCATGACGGCCGACCACCGCAGCCGTCGCTGCTGCTGCACGGCGGGCGTGGCACGGCCGGGGACGACGAGCGGGCGGGGCGGGGCGGCGGTCACGGCTCTCCTCGCGGGCGGAGGGCCGGGAGCCGGCCCTGGCGGGCGCCAGCGTCCGGGGCGCGGGTGACCGGCGCGTGACCCCCAGCCGGCACCTCCGGGAACAGCTCTCGACGACTTCCCCCGACGAGGGAGGGCCAGCCGCTCACGGAGAGTGAGCGGATACGGGGAGTGACCACATGCGCATCACCAGGACGTTTGCGTTCCACCAACGGCTGAACGCGGTGGTCCGTGCTCACTCTCCGCACGCATACTTCCGGGCCTTCGGTGAAGGGGGGAACCGTGTCGACGCGTCCGCGTTCGTTCTCGCGCCGACGCGCCCTCCAGCTGGGTGTCGTCGCGGGGACCGGCCTCGCCGTCGTCGCCGTCGATCCGGGCAACGCCGACCTGGCCTACGCCGATCCCGGCGCGCCCGACCTGGCGGCCGCGGTCCCCGGCCGTCCGGCCTTCCACCACGGCGTCGCGTCGGGGGATCCGCTCCCGGACGGCGTGCTGCTCTGGACACGGGTGACCCCGCGGCCGGGCGACGACCCGGGGACGGGCCTCGGCCCGGTCGTCCCCGTCGCGTGGGAGGTGGCCACCGACCCCCGGTTCCGGGACGTCGTGCGCCGGGGGACCACGCAGACCGGCCCGGACCGGGACCACACGATCAAGGTCGAGGTCTCGCGGCTGGAGCCGGCCACCGACTACTGGTACCGGTTCCGCTGCGGCCAGGGGATCTCCGCGGTCGGCCGCACCCGGACCGCTCCGGCGCCCGACGCGCGGGTCGACCGGCTGCGGATGGCCGTGGTCTCCTGCGCCAACCTGCAGGCCGGGTGGTTCACCGCCTACCGGCACCTGGCCGCGCGCGACGACATCGACGTCGTGGTGCACCTGGGCGACTACTTCTACGAGTACGGCCCCGGCACCTACCAGGCGCGCGACGTCGTCATCCGGCCGCACGACCCGCCGCACGAGGTGCTCAGCCTCTCCGACTACCGGCGCCGGCACGCGCAGTACAAGCTCGACCCCGACCTCCAGGCGCTGCACGCCGCCGCGCCGTGGGTGGTCACCTGGGACGACCACGAGTCGGCGAACGACGCGTGGCTGCACGGCGCGCAGGGGCACACCGACGGCGCGGAGGGCGCGTGGCCCAGCCGCCGCGCGATCGCCGAGCAGGCGTACGCCGAGTGGATGCCGGTGCGCTACACCGCCGGCGGCCGGCTGTACCGGCGGCTGACGTTCGGCCGCCTGGCCAGCCTGTCGATGCTGGACCTGCGCAGCTACCGCGACCGTCAGCCGACCGCACCCGACGACCCGGCGCTGGGCGAGGCCGACCGCACCATCACGGGCGTGCCGCAGATGAACTTCCTGCTGGGCTCGCTGGACGACCGGCAGGTGCAGTGGAAGCTGATCGGCAACCCGGTGCTCATCTCGCCGCTCCGCTTCACGCGCACGCTCGAGCCCCACGTGATCGAGGAGCTGTCCTCCCTCGTGGGCCAGCCGATCCCGGCCGACGAGCAGGCGCCCTACAGCCTCGACCAGTGGGACGGCTACCCCGCCGACCGCGCTCGCGTGGTCGGCCACCTCGCGGAGCGGCGGATCCGCGACGTCGTCTTCCTGACCGGGGACATCCACTCCGGCTGGGCCAACGAGATCCCCGCCGACCCGGCGACGTACCCGACGACCGGGGACAGCGTGGCCGTGGAGCTGGTGTGCACGTCGGTCACCAGCGACAACATCGACGACGGCATGCGCACCGCGCCTCGGACGACGTCCCTGGTGGTGGAGCGGGCGGTGCAGGCGACCAACCCGCACGTGAAGTACGTCGACCTCGACTCGCACGGGTACTCGGTCCTGGAGGTGACCGAGGACGGGCTCCAGATGGACTGGTACGTGCTGGCCGACCGCACCGACCCGTACTCCGCCGCCGTCTGGTCGACGTCGCGCCGGGTGCGCGCCGGATCGAGCCGCGTGCGGCCCGCGGGGCGGCGGCTGCCCTAGCGGACGAGCGCGCCGGCGGCGGCCGTCAGCGTGCGCGCGGTGAGCCGGCCGTCGGCCAGCCCCAGGTGGACGACGTCGTCGAAGACGCGCCGGTCGTCGCGGGCGGCGCGGAAGACGGCGTCCATCACCCAGGGCCAGCGGCTCGCCCAGGACGCCGTCGACGAGTGGCGCAGGTGCCGGCCGAGCCGGTCGGCCAGCGCCCGGCGATGGGCGAGACCCGGATCCCCGCCGCCCACGGCCGCCGCACCGGCGAGCGCGCCGGACAGCACGGCGTAGAAGATCCCCTCGCCGGTCAGGGGGTTGATCAGCGAGGCGGCATCGCCGGCGAGCAGCACCCGGCCGCCGGGCTGGCGCGGGCGGCCGGTCGACAGCGGCAGCCGGTGTGCCTTGAGCTCGACCGCCTCGGCCCCGGGCAGCAGCCGGGCCAGCCCGGCCAGCAGCCCGGCGCGGTTCACGCCGCCGGAGACCAGTTCGCCGTAGCCGACGTTGGCCCGCCCGTCGCCCAGCGGGAACGACCACGCGTACGCCGGCCACCGCTGCTCGGTGGTCGCGATCAGCTGCACCTCCTCGAGCCCGGCGGGCACCGGCGCGTAGCCGCGGATCGCGATCGCGAGCGCGCGCGGCCGGTTCGGCGCGACGCCGAGGCCCCGCCGGACGACGGATTCCGCGCCGTCGGCACCGACCACCACGCCTGCGGTCAGGACGCCGTCGACCTCGACGCGGTCGCCGCGGACCTCGAACCGCCGGACCGCGTGCCGGCGGAACTCCGCGCCGGCCGCCAGCGCCGCGGCGAGCAGTCGGGCGTCGAGGACGGCCCGGGGCACCACCCGGGCGGGCCGCTGCATCGGGCGCTCCACCGTCGTCCCGCCGGGGGAGCGCAGCCGCAGCCGGGGGACGACGGCGTACCCGTCGGTCAAGGCGCGGGTGTCGACGCCGAGACCGGCGAGCACGTCCAGCGCCTCGGGGGCGATCCCGTCGCCGCAGACCTTGTCGCGCGGGAAGTCGGCGCGGTCGAGGACGAGCACCCGGGCGGCGGGGTCGGCGCGCCGCGCCGCGAGCGCGCAGGCGGCCCCGGCCGGACCGCCCCCCACGACGACGACGTCCCAGTGCTCCACCGGGACGACGCTAGGCGCTCAGCCGACCGGCCGCGGGACCCCGTCCCAGTTCTGGGCCAGCAGCAGCCGCCAGCTGTCGCGGTCGTGGGCGGCGGGCTCGGTGGTGTCGATGAACTCCAGCAGCACGTCGCAGAACCGCTCGGGGTCGTCCAGGTGCGGCCAGTGCCCGGCGCCGGGGAACACCTCGATCCGGGCGCTGGGCACGAGCGTCCGGACCGTCTCGGCGTGCGTCGCCGGCACGATCGGGTCGCGGCTGCCCCAGACGACCAGCATCGGCATCGCGTCGGCCAGGTAGAGCCGGTCGAGGGCGGTGACCGCCTGGCCCCGGGCGTCGACGACGCCGCGCAGCGTGCGCAGGAACGCGCGGCGCGCCTCGACGTCCTTGAGCGCGAGGAGTGACTCACCGGCCTCCGCCAGATCGCGCACCTGCTTCCAGCCGGCCACCCGGCCCACGCCCTCGAGCACCTGCATCGACGCGCGCAGGGGCGTCGAGATGCCGGCCAGGGCGGTGAGGACCAGCTCGGCGCCGGGCAGGGTCGCCGCCCGCAGACCCGCGGAGACCTCGGCCCCGAGGCCGCCGCTGCCCACCACCGCGAGCCGCTGGCAGCGCTCCGGGAACTGGTAGGCGAACTGCAGCGCGATCCCGCCGCCGAGGGAGTGGCCGACGACGGTGGCCTGCTCGATGTCGAGGACGGAGAGCAGGTCGCGCATGCCGTTGGCGTAGGCGGCGATCGAGTAGTCGCCGCGCGGCTTGGCGGAGTTGCCGTGGCCGAGCAGGTCGGGCGCGATCACCGTGTGGTGCTCGGCGAGCCGGTTGATGACGCCCGACCAGGTCTGGCAGTTGTTCCCGATGCCGTGCAGCAGGAGCAGGGCGGGGCCCTCGCCGGCCCGGATGAAGGCACGCCTGTGCCCGTGGACGACGCGGCTCTCGGCCATCTGTCGGACGGGCATCGCCCCAGTGGACCACGAACCTGTTGCCCGCGGGTTACAGGTAGACCTCAGCCGGGCGGGGGCGCGGTCCACTTCCGGGGCGGGTGCACGTAGCCGGCGGTGAACGCGAGCAGCCCGGCGGCGTCGGACACCACGCCGAGCGCGTCGAGCCGGGCGGCGTCCAGGTAGCCGTCGTCGACCATGCGGCGCAGCTGGCCGAGCAGCGGCTGCCAGAAGCCGTCGACGTCGAACAGCGCCGCGGGCTTGGCGTGCAGGCCGAGCATCCCCCAGGTCCAGGCCTCGAACAGCTCCTCGAGGGTGCCCGCGGCGCCCGGCAGCGCGACGAACGCGTCGGCGAGCTCGGCCATCACCGCCTTGCGCTCGTGCATGGAGCCGACCACCTCGAGGCGGGGCAGCCCGGGGTGTGCGACCTCGTCGTCGACCAGGTGCTGCGGGATCACCCCGATCACCTCGCCGCCGGCGGCCAGCGCGGCGTCGGCGACGGTGCCCATCATCCCGACGTGCCCGCCGCCGTAGACGATGCCGATCCCGGCGGCGGCCAGGTCGCGGGCGAACGCCGCCGCGGCGGCCGCGTGCGACGGCGGCCCGGCGTGTGACCCGGTGAAGACGGCGACCCGCATGGAGGGCACGTTATTCCGCTGGCGGTCGGCTCCGTCCGGAGGCTCGGCCCGAGCTCGCGAGGGCTGAGGGGGACGGGTTCCTTCAGCCGCCGTAGTAGCGGTAGACCGGCTCGGCGATGCACACCGGCTTGTCGCCGCCCTCGCGCTCGATGACCGCCGACAGCGTGAGCTGCAGCCCGCCGGCGACCTCCTCGACCGACTTCAGGCTCGCGGTGAGCCGGACCTTCGAGCCCACCGGGACGGGGGAGGGGAAGCGGACCTTGTTCAGGCCGTAGTTGACGCCCATGACCGTGTCGGTGACGACCAGGACCTGCGAGGACAGCGGCGCCAGCAGCGACAGCGTCAGGTAGCCGTGGGCGATCGGGCCGCCGAAGGGGCTCTCGGCCTTCGCGCGCTCGACGTCCACGTGGATCCACTGGTGGTCGCCGGTGGCGTCGGCGAACTGGTTCACGTGCTCCTGGGTGACCTCGTGCCAGTCGCTGGTGCCGAGCTCCTGGCCGACGAGTCCGGGGACCTCGGCCATGGTCGTCGTCGTGGTCATCGGTCGTGTCCTCCTGGGGCCCGGCATGCCCGCGTGCATGCTCGGTCCCTGCTTACCAGGGGGAGCAGGGACGGAGCGTGCGCAGGGGTGGATGCCGCGCCCCCCTTGCGCGCGCCGGGTTCACTGGTCGGGTGCTCGCCTCCACCGACGGCTGGACCTTCTGCGCCCAGGGCCACCGCCACTGGGGCCGTGCCGGGGCGGCCGGGCTGCTGCTGCACAGGGACGGCCCCGAGGGGCCGGAGCTCCTGCTGCAGCACCGCGCGGAGTGGTCGCACCACGGCGGCACCTGGGGGACGCCGGGCGGTGCTCTGCACGAGGGCGAGGAGCCGGCCGACGGCGCGCTGCGCGAGGTGTGCGAGGAGCTCGGGCTGACCGCCGGCGACGTCGTCCTCGGGGCGCGGTCGGTCGACGACCACGGCGGCTGGGCCTACACGACGGTGCTGGCCACGCCCGCCCGGCCGATCGAGGTGGCCGACCTGCGGCTGGACGGCGAGAGCACCGGCGCGGCCTGGCTGCCGTTGCGGGGGCTGGACCAGGTGGACCTGCACCCGGGACTCGCGGCGTCGCTGACGCGGCTGCGACCGCTGCTGGAGCAGGCCCGCCGGTAGTGCCCCGTGTCGCGTATGGGATCGCGGTGCGTGGGTAAGCGGTCGCTCACTTCCCGCACCACCTCGAAGGAGCCGGACCTGTCCCGCCACCACCGGCACCGCGCCCCCGGGCTCGCGGCCGTCAGTTCCACCTTCCAGCAGAGCCGGGCTCGCATCGTCCTGTTCCTGGGGATGGCCTGCGCCGGCCTCCTCATCGCCGCGCCCCTGGCGCTCTTCCTCTCCGGCGAGGGTTCGGACAGCGCCGGCACGTCCCGGAACCCCGACGGCGTCTTCACGGGCGACCCGAACACCGGCGTCGGCGGCGGGCCGGGGCCGTCGGACACCGGGGTGGCCACCGAGTCCGCCCAGTCGCCCGCGCCGGGGCTGCCCCCCGTCGACCCGGCCGGCAGCCAGGTCCCGGCCGGCGGCGCGGCCGGCAGCGGCGGGG
>SPQJ01000024.1 GCA_004570425.1 Bacillus sp. AZ43 | reverse complement strand
GCACGGCCTCGGTGAACTGCTCGCGGACGACGTCCAGCTCCTCGACGGCGGAGGCGAAGACGGCGGGGGAGGGCTCGAAGCCGGGGACCGGCCGCCAGTGCAGGAGCTGGGCGAGCGCCGGGTCCTCCCGCTCGCAGCGCCCGGACAGCTCGGCGATGGCCTGGTCCAGCCGCCGCACCGCCGCCGACATGGCGGCCGCACGCTCCACCTCGGGGAGCAGCGCCCGCGCCGCGGCGACCTCGTCCCGCAGGGCGCGGGCCGTCAGGTCGTCGGCCGCCCGCCCCTCCGCCACGGCGGCCCAGCCGGCCCGGCGAGCGGCCAGCTCCTCCTCGGCCCGCTCGGCGTCGGCCGCGGCGCGACCGGCGGCCTCGAGCACGTCGCGCACCGGCTCGGCCCGTCGGCCGGCGTCGCGCTCGGCCCGCAGCGGGGCCAGCTCCGCCTCCTCGCCGACGAGCCGGTCGAGCTGCGCCTGCGCGCGGTCCCGGCGGGCGTGCCGATCGGCGAGCGCCCGGGCGGCGGTGAGCTCCGCATCCACCTCGGCCGCCTCGGCCGCCGCCTGCTCCGCGGCCACCGCGGCGCGCTCGAGCCGTGTCGCGGCGGCCGACCGGACGCCGGCGACCCAGCGGCCGATCCCGGTCCCCGGCCCGGCGCCGGAGAGCTCCGGTGCCAGCTCCTCCGGCACGTCGGCGTCGGCGATCTGGGCGAGGCGGGCCAGCAGCGTGCCCATCTCCTGCCGGACGGTCTCCAGCCGCTCCCGGGCGACGGTCCGCTCGGCGGCCAGCCAGTCCTCGACGCGGGCGAAGCGGCCGACGTCGAACAGGGTGCGCAGCAGCCGCCCCCGGTCCTCGGGCTCGGCGCGCAGGAATCGCGCGAAGTCGCCCTGCGGCAGCAGCACGACCTGGCAGAACTGCTCGGCCGAGAGCCCGAGCCGGGTGCGCAGGTACTCCGATCCCTCGTCGATCCGCGTGCTGACCGGTGCCCAGTCCGACCCGGTCCAGCGCTGCACCGTCAGGGCCGCCTGCTCCTTGGTCCAGCCGTCGCCGCGCTTCTTGGGGCGTTGCTGCTCGGGCCGGCGGATCACGCGGAGGCGCTCCGTCCCGAGGGTCACCTCGACGGCGACCTCGGTGCGGACGCCGGCGGCGGCGTGGTCGCTGCGGAGCCGCTTCTCCTCGCCGCGGGCGCCGGGGACGGTGCCGTAGAAGGCGAACACCACCGCGTCGAGCAGCGTCGTCTTGCCCGCGCCGGTGGGCCCCCAGAGCAGGAAGAGCCCGTCGCGGCCGGCGTCGTCGAGGTCGACCTCGACGGTCTCGGGGAAGGGCCCGAACGCGGTGAGGGACAGGGTGTGCAGCCTCATGCGTCGGCCTCGCGCCCCGCGGCGGCCAGCGCCCGCCCCAGCAGCTCCTTCTCGGCGCCGGTCGCCGGCACCGTGCGCACGTGCGTGACGAACTCACCGACGACGTCGAGGTCGCTCCGGCCGCGCAGCCGCTCCTGGTAGCTGCGGGTGTCGGGCGCGGCGGCGGACCCGGCCCACTCCAGGTGCACGCAGTGCGGGAACCGGGCCTGCAGGCGGCGCATGGGGTCCGCCGGCCGGACCGCGTCGGTGAGCCGGGCGGAGACGAAGTGCCCTTCGGCGACGGCGTGCGCGGGGTCGGCGAGCAGCTCCTCGAGCGTCCCGGCGAGCAGGGTGAGCGGCCGGGGCGTCGGCAGCAGGACCGGGCGGACGTCGGCCAGCCCCCCGGCGTCCAGGTCGACCAGCCACGCCTGCTTCTGCTGGCCGGCCTCGCCGAAGGAGTAGGCCAGCGGCGAGCCGCTGTAGCGCAGCCTCGGCGAGAGCGTCTGCGGCCGGTGCAGGTGCCCGAGGGCCACGTAGTCGACGCCGTCGAAGACCGGCGCCGGCACCAGGTCCACACCGCCCACGGTGATGTCGCGCTCGCTGTCGCTCGGCAGCCCGCCGCCGACGAAGGCGTGGGCGAGCACGACCGACCGGGTGCCCGGCCGCAGGAACAGGTCGGCGCGGACGCGGTCCATGGCCTCGGTGAGCACCGCCTCGTGGCTGCGGGCCCCCGGCAGGCCCAGCTCGAACCGGGCGACCTCGGGCTCCAGGAACGGCAGCCCGTAGACCGCGACCTCCCCGTGCTCGTCGGTCAGCAGCACCGGCTCGTCGAGGCGCGGCGTCTCGGCGCGGACGTGCAGCCCGCCCGCGGCGAGGAGCTCGGAGAACGCGCCCAGGCGGCGGGCGGAGTCGTGGTTCCCCGGGGTCATGACGACGGTCGCGCCGGCGCGGCGGATGCGCGCCACGACCCGGCTGAGCACCGCGGTCGCCTCCGCCGGCGGGATGGCCCGGTCGTACACGTCGCCGGCCACCAGCACCGCGTCCACGCCCTCGGCGGCGACGACGTCGGCCAGGCCACCCAGCACCTGCTCCTGCTCGGCGAGCAGGTCGGTGCCGTGCAGCGACCGGCCGATGTGCCAGTCGGAGGTGTGCAGCAGGCGCATGGGAGCGACGGTAGGTCGCCCTACCGACAGAACCCGTGCGGACGCGCCGTGACGGACCGGTCCCGCTGCGTCGCCGTCCTCACACGTACCGCTGGGGCGCCGTGCCGTGCGGACCGGCGTAGTACTCGCCGAGGTAGCCGGCGCTCTCCTGGGCCCGGCGGTCGGCGTCCTCCTCGATCATGTGGTTGAGCAGCTGCTGGACGCCGTCGCTGTCGGGGATCTGCCGCAGCACCGTCGGCCCGCTGTCGCCCGCGGACTCGATGGTCAGCGTCCCGGAGTTGATGATCCGCTCCCACAGCGACTGCCGGTAGGAGACGTCGGTGATCCGCGCCAGCCCGATGTCGCGGCCGCGGCGGGCCAGGATGCCCTCCCGGAAGAGCAGCCGGTGCGTGGTGACCACGTAGTGCGTGGTGCGCCAGCGCAGCAGCGGCACGAGGACCACGGTCACCAGCAGGACGAGCGCCACGGCGAGCACGAGCATGCGGAAAACACCCTGCTGCCGCCCGGCGGGGATCGCGGCCATGCCGAACGACGCGGCCCCGACGATCAGCAGCAGGCGGACCACCGGCCAGAAGACGGTCAGCCAGTGCGGATGCAGGTGGCGGATGACCTCTTCGTCCTCGGCGAGGACCTTGTCGGGATAGGCCATGGGCCCAGGATGACGCAGCCTGGCCCCGCCGGGCGGGTGCGGCGCGCCCCGTCAGGCCCGGCGCACGTGCCGGACGTCCCCCGAGGCGAGCTCCACCTGTCCCTCGGCCGTCGCCACCACGAGGCGTCCGTCCCAGTCGACCGCCGTGGCGGTCCCGGTGAGGGTCGATCCGTCGGGCAGGCTCACCTGCACCTCGGTGCCGACCGTGGAGGACCAGGCGAGGTAGTCGGCCGCCAGCCCCGAGGCCACCGGGTCGCCGAGGGCCGTCGTCCAGCGGCGATAGCGGCGCTCGACCGCGCGCAGGAAGGCGAGCAGCACGGGCGCCCGGTCGACCGTCCCACCGGCGACGCGGGACAGCGAGGTGCCGGTGTCGGGCAGCTCGTCGGCCGTCGTCGACACGTTGAGGCCGACGCCGACGACCACGGCGGTCCCGCTCGACTCGGCCAGGATCCCGGCCAGCTTGCGCCCGTCGAGCGCCAGCAGGTCGTTGGGCCACTTCAGCGAGGCGCGCACCCCGGCCACCTCGCCGACGGCCTCGGCCAGCGCCACGCCGGTCAGCAGCGGCAGCCAGCCGCGGCGGGCCGCCGGCACGTCCGGGCGCAGCAGGAAGGACACGGTCAGCCCGGCGCGGGGCGGCGAGGTCCACACCCGGTCCAGCCGACCGCGCCCGGCCACCTGGTGCTCGGCGACGAGGACGGCTCCCTCGGGGGCGTCGGCGGCGGCCGCGGCGGCGAGCGCGGCGTTGGTCGACCCGATCTCCTCGACCACCTCGAGCGACCGCCACAGGTCGCTGTCGCGGGTGAGGGCTGCGGTGAGGGCGGGGCCGTCGAGCGCCGGGCGCTCGAGGTCGGACCAGCGGGAGGAACGGGCGTCGGTCACCCGGTCACGCTACGACCCGGCCGATCTCAGATCGGCAGCCGACGGAACAGCGGCCGCGGCAGGTGCCGGAGCACGGTCATCACCCAGCGCATCGCACCGGGGACCCACACGGTGTGCCGGCCGGTGCGCACGCCGATGACGATCGCCTCGGCCACCGCCTCGGGCGTGGTGGCTAGCGGGGCGTCGGCCAGGCCGGCGGTCATCTTCGAGCGCACGAACCCCGGCCGGACGACCAGGACCGAGACGCCGCTCCCCCGCAGCGAGTCGCCCAGGCCGCTGTAGAACGCGTCGACGCCGGCCTTGGTGGAGCCGTAGACGAAGTTCGAGGCCCGGGCGCGCTCTCCCGCGACCGAGGACAGCGCCACGATGACGCCGTGGCCCTGGGCCCGCATCCGGACCGCCAGCTCGGTGCCCACCGCGACCGGGGCGACGTAGTTGACCCGCGCGAGGTCCGCGACGGCGGCGCTGTCGGCGCGCAGCCGGTCGGCGTCCCCGAGCCGGCCGAAGGCCACCACCGCGACGTCGACGTCGCCCGCGGCGAACGCGGCGTCCGCCATCCGTGCGGGGGCGGCGGGGTCGTCGGCGTCGAAGTCCACGACGTCGACCGTTGCGCCGGCCGCGCGCAGCTCGCCGGCGACGGCGGTGCGGCGCGGGGTGTCCCGGGCCGCGAGGAGGACGCGCAGCGGCCGCTCGGCGAGGTAGCGGCGGGCGGTGGCGACGGCGATGTCCGACGTCCCGCCGACGAGCAGCAGGGAGCCCACCGAGCCCAGGGCGTCGATCACAGCGCCAGCCGCCGGGCCAGGTCGGAGGTGAACACGCCGTGGGGATCGACCCGCTCGCGCACGGCGCGGAACCGGTCGAGCTCGGGGTACATCCGCGCGAACAGCTCCGGCCGCACGCGGGAGTCCTTCGCCAGGTAGATGCGGCCGCCCGCCGCGACGACCAGCTCGTCGAGCCGGTCCAGCAGCGCGGCCAGGCCGGTCACGACGGGGATGTCCAGCGCCAGGGTCCAGCCTGGCGACGGGTAGGACAGCAGCCCCGGGTTGCCGGGGCCGAACCGCTTGAGGACGGCGAGGAACGAGGCGTGCCCGGAGCCGCTGATCCGCTCCAGCGCCTCCCGCATCGCCGCCTCCTGGCCGAAGGGGACGGTGAACTGGTACTGCACGAAGCCCCGCGGCCCGTAGATCCGGTTCCACGCCCCGACGCCGTCCAGCGGGTGGAAGAAGGCCGGGATGCTCTGCAGCTGGTCGCGCCGGCGCCGCGGCGCCTTGCGGTACCAGAGCTCGTTGAAGGCGGAGACCGTCGCGACGTTGAGCAGCCCGGGCGGGAAGACGTCGGGCACGGAGAGCCGCACCGCGCCGGAGTAGCGCAGCGGGTCGGCCTGCTGCCGCGCCGGGAGCTCTTCGCGCCGGGCGAACCGGCCCCGGGTGAGCACCGAGCGGCCCATCCGCCGGCCCTTCGCCACGCAGTCGATCCAGGCGACCGAGTAGTCGTAGAGGTGGTCGGTCCCCGCGAGCAGGTTCATCAGGGAGTCGAGGTCGGGCGTGCGGTCGGTGTCGACGACGAGCCGCGAGCTCTCGATCGGCTTCATCCGCACGCGGGCGCGCAGGATCACCCCGGTCAGCCCCATGCCGCCCGCCGTCGCCCAGAACAGGTCGGCGTCCCGGTCCGGCCCCACCCGCCGCACCGTGCCGTCGGCCAGCAGCAGGTCCACCCACGCCACGTGCTGGGCGAAGCTGCCGGCGCGGTGGTGGTTCTTGCCGTGGATGTCGGCGGCGATCGCCCCGCCGACGGTGACGTAGCGGGTTCCCGGGGTGACCGGCACGAACCAGCCCTGCGGCACGAAGAGGGTCATCAGCCGGTCCAGCGAGACGCCCGCCTCGACCTCGACCTCCCCGGTGACCGGGTCGGCGTCGAGCACCCGGTCGGCGCCGGTCATGTCGAGCACCGAGCCACCGGCGTTCTGGGCGGCGTCGCCGTAGCTGCGGGCCAGACCGCGGGCCACGACGCCGCGCGGGCCGCCCTGCGCCAGGACCGCCCGGACGTCGTCCTCCCCGCGCACGGGCACCAGGTCGGCGCGGGTGGGAGCGGTCCGGCCCCACCCGGTCAGCGCCACCGCCGGACGGTCAGCCACCGAGGACGCCCAGCCCGACGGTCACGGCCCAGGCGGCGCCGAGCGCGATGAGGACCGGGTCGCGCAGCGCGAGCTCCTCGGGCGCGCCGGCGGTGCCCTTGTCGACGTCCACGGCGTACCGCAGGATCCCCAGGACGAACGGCGCGACCGACACCGCCGACCACGGGACGCCGCCCGTCTCGGCGGTGCCCAGCTCGAACGCCCACAGGCTGTAGGTCGTGCAGGCGACGCCGGCCGACAGGCTCCACACGAAGCGCAGGTAGCTGGCGGAGTACTCCTGCAGGGTCCGGCGGGTCTGCGCGACGTCGCCGACGACCACCAGCTCCGAGTACCGCTTGCCGGCGACCATGAACAGCGAGCCGAACGCCGCCACCAGCAGGAACCACTGCGAGAGCACCAGGCCGGCGGCGACACCGCCGGCCACGCCGCGCAGCAGGAAGCCCGACGCGACGACGGCGAGGTCGAGCACCGCCTGGTTCTTCAGCCCCAGGCAGTAGGCCAGCTGGAGGACGACGTAGGTGCCCAGCACGCCGGCCAGCTGCGGCCGGGTCAGCAGGACCGCGGCGACGAGGGCGACGGCGATGAGCACCCCGGCGAGCGAGACGGCCAGCCAGCGCGGCACGACCCCCGAGGCGATCGGCCGGTTCCGCTTGGTCGGGTGCCGGCGGTCCTCCTCGACGTCGAGGCTGTCGTTGACCAGGTACACGCCCGAGGACGCCAGGCAGAACAGGACGAAGGCGACGATCGTCGGCCCGAGGACGTCGGCCTCGAGGACCCGCCCGGCGGCCAGCGGGGCGGCGAAGACGAGGACGTTCTTCACCCACTGCTGCGGGCGTACGGCGCGGACCAGCCCCCCGGCCAGCGAGGGGCGGTCGGCTCGCACCCCGGCGGCGGAGGACGGCGCGGCGGAGCGGGGTGCGGCCATCGCCGGAATGCTAGTCGCGCGGGCGAGCGCCCATCGCCCGCGCGCGTGCGCGCCTCACGCCCAGGGGTGAACCCGTCCGGCCGCCGGGACCACGACATGAGGGCCGGTGCGGGCTCGCCTACGCTACGGCCCGTGATCGGGCTCGGCCCCGATCGTCCACGGGCTGCCGCGACCGCGGCCGACGAGCGCCAGCGAGGAGAAGAAGACCGCGTGAGTGCCGCCGAACTCGAGAACGCCGGGGAGCACGTCCCCGACGACATCGACATCCACACGACCGCCGGCAAGCTCGCCGACTTCGAGCGGCGGGTGCAGGAGGCGCAGCACGCGGGCTCCGAGCGCGCCGTCGAGAAGCAGCACGCCGCGGGGAAGATGACCGCCCGCGAGCGGATCGAGGCCCTGCTGGACCCGGGCTCGTTCACCGAGTTCGACGAGTTCGCCCGGCACCGGTCCACCAACTTCGGGATGGCCGAGAAGCGGCCCTTCGGCGACGGCGTGGTCACCGGCTACGGCACCGTCGACGGCCGGCCGGTCGCGATCTTCTCCCAGGACGTCACCGTCTTCGGCGGCAGCCTCGGCGAGGTGTACGGCGAGAAGATCGTCAAGATCCTCGACTTCGCCATGAAGAACGGCTGCCCGATCATCGGCATCAACGAGGGTGGTGGCGCCCGCATCCAGGAGGGCGTGGTCTCGCTCGGCCTCTACGGCGAGATCTTCCAGCGCAACGTGCACGCCTCGGGCGTCATCCCGCAGATCTCGCTGGTCATGGGCCCGGCGGCCGGCGGGCACGTGTACTCCCCCGCGCTCACCGACTTCATCGTCATGGTCGACAAGACCAGCCAGATGTTCATCACCGGGCCCGACGTCGTGAAGACCGTGACCGGCGAGGACGTCTCGCTCGAGGAGCTCGGCGGCGCCCGGACGCACAACACCAAGTCCGGCGTCGCCCACTACCTCGCCGAGAACGAGGAGGACGCCCTCGACTACGTCAAGGCGCTGCTCTCCTACCTGCCGAGCAACAACCTCGACCCGCTGCCGGCGCTCGACGTCGCCCCGGCCGAGACGGTCCTGCCCGACGCCCTCACCGACGAGGACCTCGAGCTCGACTCGTTCATCCCCGACTCGGCGAACACGCCCTACGACATGCACACCGTCATCGAGCACGTGCTCGACGACGGCGAGTTCCTCGAGGTGCAGCCGCTGTTCGCGCCGAACATCCTCATCGGCTTCGGCCGGGTGGAGGGCCGGCCGGTCGGCGTCGTGGCCAACCAGCCCACGCAGTTCGCCGGCACGCTCGACATCGACGCCAGCGAGAAGGCCGCGCGCTTCGTGCGCACCTGCGACGCCTTCAACATCCCGGTGCTCACCTTCGTCGACGTCCCCGGCTTCCTCCCCGGGACGTCGCAGGAGTGGGAGGGCATCATCCGCCGCGGCGCGAAGCTCATCTACGCCTACGCCGAGGCCACCGTCCCCAAGGTCACCGTCATCACCCGCAAGGCCTACGGCGGCGCCTACGACGTCATGGGGTCCAAGCACCTCGGCGCCGACGTGAACCTCGCCTGGCCGACCGCGCAGATCGCCGTCGTCGGCGCCCAGGGCGCCGTCGGCATCCTCTACCGCAAGGAGCTGGCCGCGGCCGAGGACCCCGACGCCCGCCGCGCGGAGCTGATCTCGGAGTACGAGGACACCCTCGCCAACCCCTACATCGCGGCCGACCGCGGCTACGTCGACGCGGTCATCCCGCCGTCGCACACCCGCGTCCAGGTGACCAAGGCGCTGCGGGTGCTGGCCAACAAGCGCCAGACCCTGCCGCCGAAGAAGCACGGCAACATCCCGCTGTGATGGCCGAGACCAGCGAGCAGCAGGCTCCGCCGCTCCTGCGGGTCGTGCGCGGCGAGCCCTCGGCCGAGGAGCTCGCCGCGCTCACCGTGGTCGTCGCGGCCATGTCGCAGCGGCGGTCCCGGAAGCGCCCCACGCCGGTGGGGGCGTGGGCGTCCTACGCCGACGGGCACCGCCGCCCGGTGACCGTCGGCCACGGCGGCTGGGGTGCGTCGGGGAGGTTCGCCGGGTGAGCAGCGACCGACGTCTCGTCCTGGCCTCGGCCTCCCCCGCGCGGCTGTCCCTGCTGCGCCAGGCGGGCCTGGCCCCGGAGGTCGTCGTCAGCAACGTCGACGAGAGCACCTACTCCGCGCCCCGCGTCGCCGAGCACGTCGCGCTGCTGGCGTCGGCCAAGGCCGCCGCGGTGGCCAAGCAGGAGACCGACGCCCTGGTCATCGGTGCCGACTCGCTGCTGGAGTTCCACGGCCGCCCCCTGGGCAAGCCGGCCGACGCCGCCGAGGCCCGCGACCGCTGGCAGCGCATGGCCGGCCGCTCGGGGATCCTGCACACCGGCCAGGCGCTCTTCGACGTCCGGGACGGCGCCGTCGTCAGCCGGGACATCGCCGTCGCCTCGACCGTCGTCTACTTCGCCACCCCGACCGGGCCCGAGATCGAGGCCTACCTGGCCACCGGTGAGCCGCTGGCGGTCGCCGGCGCCTTCACCCTCGACGGCCTGGGCGCCCCGTTCGTCCGCCGCGTCGAGGGCGACCCAGCCGCGGTGGTCGGCCTCTCGCTGACCGTGCTGCGCACGCAGCTCGCCAAGCGCGGCCTGGCCATCACCGACCTCTGGCGCCGCTGAGCGCCGTCCAGCGAACCACTGTCCGACCGATCGACGTCACGAAGGAGCACGCCGGTGCAGAAGGTCCTGATCGCCAACCGCGGGGAGATCGCGGTGCGCGTGGCGCGCGCCTGCAAGGACGAGGGTTTGACCAGCGTCGCCGTCTACGCCGACCCCGACCGGGACGCCCTGCACGTACGGGTCGCCGACGAGGCCTTCGCCCTCGGCGGGACGACGCCGGGCGACTCCTACCTGGTGATCGACAAGATCATCGACGCCGCGAAGAAGTCCGGCGCCGACGCGATCCACCCCGGCTACGGGTTCCTCTCCGAGAACGCGGACTTCGCCCAGGCGGTCATCGACGCCGGGCTGACCTGGATCGGCCCCTCGCCCGAGGCGATCATCGCCCTCGGCGACAAGGTCCAGGCCCGCCACATCGCCACCAAGGCCGGCGCCCCCCTGGTGCCGGGAACCAAGGACCCGGTGAAGGACGCCGACGAGGTTCTCGCGTTCGCCAAGGAGCACGGCCTCCCGGTCGCGATCAAGGCCGCGTTCGGCGGCGGCGGGCGCGGCCTCAAGGTCGCCCGCACCGAGCAGGAGATCCCCGAGCTCTTCGACTCAGCCGTCCGGGAGGCCGTCAGCGCCTTCGGTCGCGGCGAGTGCTTCGTCGAGCGGTTCCTGGACAAGCCCCGCCACGTCGAGGCGCAGGTGCTCGCCGACACGCACGGCACCGTCGTCGTCGTGGGCACGCGCGACTGCTCGCTGCAGCGCCGCAACCAGAAGCTGGTCGAGGAGGCCCCCGCGCCGTTCCTGACCGACGAGCAGCGGGCCCGGATCCACGAGTCGGCCAAGGCCATCTGCGCCGAGGCCGGCTACCACGGCGCCGGCACCGTCGAGTACCTCGTGGGCGCCGACGGCTCGATCTCCTTCCTCGAGGTCAACACCCGCCTGCAGGTGGAGCACCCGGTCAGCGAGGAGACCAGCGGCATCGACCTGGTCCGCCAGCAGTTCCGCATCGCCCGCGGCGAGAAGCTCGAGATCACCGAGGATCCGGAGCCCCGCGGGCACAGCATCGAGTTCCGGATCAACGCCGAGGACGCCGGCCGCAACTTCATGCCGGCCCCCGGCCCGGTGACCCGCCTGGAGATCCCGCAGGGGCCCGGCGTGCGCTGGGACTCCGGCGTCGAGACCGGCGGCGAGGTCGCCGGCGCGTTCGACTCGATGCTGGCCAAGCTCATCGTCACCGGCGCCACCCGCGGGCAGGCGCTGGAGCGCGCCCGCCGCGCGCTGGACGAGCTGGTCGTCGAGGGCATGCCGACGGTCATCCCGTTCCACCGCGCCGTGGTCCGCGACGAGGCGTTCACCACCGAGCCGTTCACCGTGCACACCCGGTGGATCGAGACCGAGTGGGACAACCAGGTCCCGCCCTACGACGCCGCCCCGGCCGAGCAGGACGAGGAGACGCCGCGGCAGACCGTGGTCGTCGAGGTCGGCGGCCGCCGGCTCGAGGTGTCGCTGCCGGTCGGTCTCGCCGCCGCCAGCGGCGGTGCCGCGCCGGGTGCGGCCGCCAAGCCGCGCAAGCGCGGCGGCGGAGGCGGCGGCTCGGCGGCGTCGGGCGACTCCCTCACCTCGCCGATGCAGGGCACGATCGTCAAGGTCGCCGTCGAGGAGGGCGCGACCGTCGAGGCCGGCGACCTGGTCGTCGTCCTCGAGGCGATGAAGATGGAGCAGCCCATCACCGCCCACAAGGCCGGCACCATCTCCGGCTTGTCGGCCGAGGTGGGCGCCGCTGTCACCAGCGGCGCGGTCATCTGCACCATCGCCGACGCCCAGGACTGAGGCCCTCGCCGGCTCCGTCAGCCCGTGACCGTCCGGCAGCCGAGCAGCGTGCTGCCGTGCCCCGCGGTGTCGATGCCGTAGGCGCACACCCGGTGGTCACCGGGGGGCAGCTGCGTCGAGAAGGTGTAGCCGTGGTGCGTACCCGCGGACGGGTGGGCCGCACCGACGTCGGACCGGTAGCCGTCCGCCGTCAGCGCGACGCCCCGGGTGCCGATGTACAGATGCACCTGGACCGGCGCCGTCGGCCCGTCAGGGTCGTACGTCCACCCGCGCACCGTCAGGGTGCCGCCGGAGACGGCGACACCGTCCAGGGACCCGGTGGGCAGGCGCGGCACGTAGGTGACGCTCCGGCAGCCCAGCAGCGTGGGCACCGCCCCCGACGTGTCCATGGCGTAGGCGCAGGCGCGACGCGGTCCGGGCCGGACCGCCGTCGAGAAGGAGTAGCCGTGCGCGCTACCGGCGGAGGGGAACGCAGCCCCCACGTCGGGACGGTTGTCCTTCGCGGTCAGCGGAACGCCGGCCACGTCGACGTAGACGTGCACAGCTCCGCTGGTCGTGGGGGTGTCGGAGTCCAGCGCCCAGCCACGCAGGGAAAGCTTGCCGTCGGCGGACAGCCCGACGGAGTCGAGGGAGCCGACCGGCTGCCGCGAGGTGAACGTCACGGTCGTGCACCCGAGGCGGGTGTACCCCGATCCGCTGGTGTCCAGCCCGTACACGCAGACCTTGTGGCTGCCCGGGGACAGCTGTGTGGAGAAGGAGAAGCCGTGCAGGTCGCCGGCGACAGGATAGGCCCGGCCCACGTCCGGTCGTGACCGGTCAGCCGTGAGGGCGACGCCCTGGTCGCCCACGTAGACGTGCACCGGCGCGGCCGTAGTCGGGGTGTTGGGGTCGAACGTCCAGCCGCGGACCGACAAGGTGGCGCCGGACAGGGTGACGTCGTCCAGGGACCCGACCGGCGCCTGTTCCGTCACGATCCTCACCGTGGCCGCCGAGCTGGAGGTGCCCACGACGGTCACGGTGAAGTCGCCGCCGGACACCCGCACGCCGGTTCCCAACGGCAGCGCCGTCTGCAGGTCGCTGTCCCACTGGGAGTCGTCCGACGGGGTGCCGTCCAGCAGCAGCGAGGAGTCGTCCCCCGAACGTGCCTGGCGGAGCAGCACACCGGACTCCAGGCCGTGGGTGTTGTCCGTGCTCAGCCAGCCGTCCTGGCCGGACGGTGTCCGGTACTCGAGCCAGTACGGAGCGCCCTCGGCGTCGACCAGGCGCAGCGCCCGCAGGCCGGACCGCCCGGAGACGGGAGCCAGAGAGACGTCGGTGGAGGCGTCAGTGGCGGACAGCGTCCTCTGCTGGGACCACGGCAGCACGCCCATCCGGTGGGCCTGCGGCGCGTTGAGGGAGCCGACCTGCTCCCAGGAAAGGCCCATGACGTCGTAGAGATCTCGGTAGCCGGCGGTGCGGCAGCTGCCGGTCTCCATCGTCCGGTCGCACTGCCGGGCAGAGGAGTGACCGAGCCCGAAGTTGTGCCCCAGCTCGTGCGCGATCACCGAGGTCGCTGTGTCGCGGACGTAGGACCGGCCGCCGGCGCCGGGACCGGACCGCACCTCGGCCAGGCCGTAGGAGCACCCCGTCAGGTCCGACGGCGAGCTCGTCACGTACAGCATCAGGTGCTCGCCCGGGCCGGAGGTGAACCCGACGGCGGCGGCGACCTCGTTCCACAAATCCGTCGGCTGCGAGCAGGCGGCCGTCGTGGACATCCAGTCGTGGCCAGCGACCACGCCGATGCCCACGGTACCGTGGCTCTCCCTCCACCAGAAGTCGGCGACCGGGCCGTTGACCGCGTCGACGACCTCGCTCAGGGTCCGCCCGTCCTGGACCCCACCTGCCGGCACGACCATGACCACGGTGACCTGGTGGGTCACGCTGCCGGCGGCCGGGGCGGTGACGGTCTCCTCGGCGGGCGCGAGCTCGATGACGTCCGCGCTCAGGACCTCCCGCGCCGGCTCCACACCGGTCTCCGTGGTCGCGGCATCGGTCACCTCCTCCCCGACGGCGACCTCGACGGTGGCGCCGAGGGGAACGTGCTCGACCTGCTCTGTGGGTACCCGCACCGAGTCACCCGTCGGCGACTCGATCCACGACAGGGGCTCCGCGTGCGCGCCGTCGTGCACGTGGTCGTGGTTCTCCGGCTCCGCCCAGGCCTGCACGAGCTCGCCGACGAGCGTGTGCCCGGTTGCCGCGGGCTCGTCCGCGGTCGCCGGGTGGTGCGGGCTGAGGACGGGAACGGTCATGACCACGCACAGCCCCACGAGGAGCGCACGCAGGTATAACGCACGGTGAGCAGGGCGCACGACGGAACTCCTGGGGTGTGGACGACCTCCTTCGTCATCGGCAGCCGCGCCCCGCGGGAGCACCGCGGCGGCCCGATCGGCTGTCGTCGCTGCCGCCGGATCGGTAGGCCGGATCCGCTCAGCGGGAGAAGGCGCCCCTGCGCAGCACCCGGACGACCAGCACCGTCGCCCCTCCGAGCAGTGCCGCGGCCAGCACCACCACCACGCCGGTGGGGACACCGGCGTCCGATGCGGGATCGAGGAGGGGGGCGGCCAACGCCGCCTGGGCCGACAGGACGGGCAGCCGGGGCGTGGACTCCTGCGCCACCGCCGGGGCGTCGCTACCGGGCAGGACGGCCGGCGGCGACGCCGCGTCGACCGGGGACGGGACCGGCGCGGTCGCCGCCGCGGGACCCCCGACCGGGGTCACCGTGACGACGGCCCAGTCCGGCCCGGCGCTGTCGACGACGACGGTGAAGTCCCCGCCGGAGACCGGCACGGCCGTTCCCGTGGGGAGGGCCGCCTGACGATCCGCGTCCCAGCCCGCCGAGCCGGTGGGGGTGCCGTCGAGCAGGACCGACGTGTCGGGCAGCCCCCCGCTGCGGCGCAGAAGCACACCGGCATCCAGGCCGTACAAGTTGGTCGAGGTGCCCAGCCAGGCGTCTCGGCCGGCCGCCGGGCGGTACTCCAGCCAGTACTCCGCGCCCTCGGCGTCGGTGAGCCGGACGGCGCGCGTCCCGCTGCGGCCGGAGACGGGGGCGAGAGTCACGGTGACCGGCGCGTCTGCGGTGGAGACCAGCTGCCGGGCGGCGGGGGGCAGCACACCCAGCCGGGCGGCCTGCGGAGCGGTCAGCGAGCCGAGCTGCGCCCAGGAGACGCCCATGACGTCGTAGTAGTCGCGGTAGGAGACCGTGCGGCAGGAGTCCGACTCGACCGCCGCGTCGCACTGCCGGCCGGAGGAGTGACCCAGGCCGAAGTTGTGGCCGAGCTCGTGGGCGATGACCGACGTCCCGACGTCCCGGACGTACATCCGCCCGCCGCTGCCGGGACCGGCGCCGACCTCGGCCAGCGCGTAGGCGCAGCCAGGCGCGGCCGGGCTCACGTAGAGGAGCAGGTGGTTGCCCGGACCGGGCACGAACCCGACCTTGGCGGCCACCTCGTCCCACAGAACCGAGGGGCTGGCACAGCTGGCCGCGGTAGTGACCCAGCCGGGGGCCGCAGCGGTGACGCCGACTTGGATCGCGCCGTCGCTCTGCTCCGCCCAGAACTGCGCGACCGGTCCGTCGACGACGTCGACCAGGCGCTGGACCGGGGTGGCGTCGCCGGCGACACCGCCGGGGGCGACGAGCGCGACGGTGACCCGGTTGCTCACGCCGGCGGTGCGGGTGAGGACCGGCGCCGCCGGCAGCTCCAGCACCTCGACGTCGCTGCCCTCCGGGGCGGCTCCGGCGCTGCCGTCGCCGTCCGTGGTGACCTGGACCGTGGCGCCCGAAGGCACGCCCTCGACGTCGCTGCTGGGGACGGCGATGGTGTCGCCCTCCGCGGTGCGGACCCAGCTGGTCAGCCCGTCGTCGCCGTGCTCGCCGCGCTCCTCGTGGTCGCCGGGCGCGGCCTCCGCCCATGCCTGCACGAGCTCGCCGACGACGGTGCCGCCGGTCGGCTCGTCGGCTGCGGCGACAGTCGTGGGCAGCAGCACCGAGGCGGCCACCGCCGAACCGGCGACGACGGCACGCAGCAGGCCGCGCCTGCGGGGGCTGGGGAGGAGCTGGTCAGCACGCATCCCCTTCGACATCGGCGGGGCCGGACCCCATCGGCACCGTCGCCCGAATATTGAGCGGAACTGCCGTCACATCCGGCCCATCGACCACCGAGGCCACGTCGGCCCCGGGAGTCCCGGGTCAGGCGAGGTGGTCGCCGCCCATGAGCCGGCGACCGGCCTCGGTGATCGACCCGGAGAGCGACGGGTAGATGGCAAAGGTCTGCGCGAGATCGGCCGCAGTCAGGCCCTTGGTGACGGCGAGAGCGATCGGCAGGATGAGTTCCGACGCCCCTGGGGCCACCACCACCCCACCGACCACCACGTCGGTGGACCGCCGGGCGAACAGCTTGACGAAGCCGTCCTGCAGGTCGCCCATCTTCGCCCGGGCGTTCGTGGCCAGCGGCAGCCGGACGACCTCGACGTCGGCCTCGTCGGGCAGGCTCTTCTCCTGCACGCCCACCGTGGCGATCTCGGGATGAGTGAAGACGTTGGCCGCCACCGTCTTGAGCCGGATCGGCGCCACAGCCTCCCCGAGCGCATGCCACATCGCGATCCGGCCCTGCATGGCCGCGACCGAGGCGAGCTGGAAGACGCCGGTGACGTCACCGGCGGCGTAGATGCCGGGCACCGACGTCCGGGAGACCCGGTCGACGACGACGTGACCGGACTCGCTGAGCTGCACCCCGCACTGCTCGAGGTTGAGGCCGGCGGTGTTGGGCACCGTGCCGACGGTCATCAGCGCGTGCGAGCCGTCGACGGTGCGACCGTCGGTGAGCTCGACGACCACGCCCTTCTCGGCCCGCCGCACGGCCGCCGCCCGGCCGCGCTCGAGGCGGCCGCCGCGGGACTGGAAGACCTGCTCGAGCACCTCGGCGGCGTCGGAGTCCTCGCCGGGCAGCACGCGGTCGCGGGAGGAGACGAGGGTGACCGGGATGCCGGCCTCCAGGTAGCCGGAGGCGAACTCGGCACCGGTGACGCCAGACCCGACGACGACGAGGTGCTGGGGCAGCTCGGTGAGGTCGTAGACGTCGCGCCAGTCCAGGATCCGCTCGTGGTCGGGCTCGGCTCCGGGCAGCACGCGCGGGTCGGCGCCGGTCGCGATCAGGACGACGTCGCTCTCCAACTCCCCCGTGACCGCGCCGGTCGCGTCCAGGACCTCCACGCGGTGCGCGGCCAGTCCGCGGATCTCGTCCTTGAGCCGCGCCCGGCCGGCCACGATCCGCACGCCCTCGCCCTCGAGCCGGGCGTGGATGTCGGCCGACTGCGCCATGGCCAGGTGCTTGACCCGCTGATTCGCCGCGGGCAGATCGAGACCCACGGTGGCCAGCTCCGCGCCGTGCACGCCGAGCGCGGCGGAATCGCGGACCGACGTCATGGCCCCCGCGGAGGCGATCAGGGTCTTGGAGGGCACGCAGTCGGTGAGGACGCTCGCCCCGCCGATGCCGTCCCGCTCGATGACGGTGACCTCGGCGCCGAGCTGCGCGGCGACCAGTGCGGCCTCGTAGCCGGCCGGGCCGCCGCCGATGATGACGATGCGGGTCATGAGGTCCTTCTCCGTCGCGGTGCAGGTGGGTCGTGGCCATTGTCCCCATCCGGGGGGCACTGGCCGTCACTGGTGCATCGGCTCCTGCGGGCCGATGGTTAACCTCAGCGGTGATGGGCCTCTACGCCGCGTACGGGTCGAACATGGATCCGGCGCAGATGCTGCGCCGCTGTCCCTCGTCCCCGCACACGGGTACCGGCTGGATCCGAGGCTGGCGGCTCACCTTCGGCGCCGAGGAGTTCGGCTGGGAGGGTGCCCTCGCCACGCTCGTGCCCGACGAGTTCGAGGACCCGGGCGTCTTCGTCGCGCTCTACGACCTCACGGAGGCCGACGAACGGGAGCTGGACGCCTGGGAGGGCGCCGACCACGGTCTCTACCGCAAGCTGCACCTGCGCGTGCACACGCTGGCTGGCGACGTGGTGGCCTACGTCTACGTGCTGGACGCGTTCGAGGGCGGTCTGCCCTCGGCCCGGCACCTGGGCGGGATCGCCGACGCCGCCGAAGCCGCGGGCGCGCCCACCGATTACGTGGTGGCCCTGCGCTCGCGCGAGTGCCGCTCCGCTTTCTGAGCTGACCCCCTCCGAGCCGGAGGGGGTCAGGGTGCGGCCAGGAAGGTGTCAACGATCCGCCGCGCGGCCAGGGCCGGCGTGAGCTCCCCCGACAGCACGCTCTTCTCCAGGTCCGGGACGGCGGACCGCACCCCCGGGTGGGCCCTCAACCGGTGCTCCAGGGAGTCGCGGACCAGTTGCCAGGTCCACCGCACCTGCTGGGCGCGGCGCCGCTCGTCGAACGCGCCGGACGCCGTCATCCGGTCCTGGTGCTCGACCAGCTTGGCCCACACCTCGTCGAGGCCGTCGCCGGTCAGCCCGGCGCAGGTGAGCACCGGGACGTCCCAGCTCTCGTCGTGCCCGCGCAGCATCCGGATGGCGCCGGCCAGCTCGCGGGCGGCCTTCCGCGCGCCCGGGGCGCCCTCGCCGTCGGCCTTGTTGACGGCGATGACGTCGGCGATCTCGAGGATGCCGCGCTTGATGCCCTGCAGCTGGTCGCCGGTGCGGGCCAGGGTCAGGAACAGGAAGGAGTCGACCATCTCGGCGACGGCGATCTCCGACTGCCCGACCCCCACGGTCTCCACCAGGACGACGTCGTAGCCGGCGGCCTCCACGACCACCATCGACTCCCGCGTCGCCTGCGCGACCCCGCCGAGCGTGCCCGAGGTGGGCGAGGGCCGGATGAACGCGCGCTCGTCGACCGCCAGCCGCGCCATCCGCGTCTTGTCCCCGAGGATCGACCCGCCCGACCGCGCCGACGACGGGTCGACGGCGAGCACCGCCACCCGGTGCCCCTCCCCCGTCAGGTCCACGCCGAGCTGGTCGATGAAGGTCGACTTCCCGACCCCGGGAACGCCGCTGATGCCGACCCGACGGGCTCCGCCGGCGTGCGGCAGCAGCTCGACCAGCAGCTCCTGCGCCTTCTCCCGGTGGTCGCCCCGCCGGGACTCGACGAGCGTGATGGCGCGCGCCATCACCCGCCGGTCGCCGGCCAGCACCCCCTCGACCAGCTCGGGAACCTCCAGAGGGGCCATCAGTGGCCGAGACGCCGGCCGAGCTCGCGCAGCAGGTCCTGCGCGGCCTCGGCGATCACCGTGCCCGGCAGGAACACCGCGGCGGCCCCCATCTCCTGCAGGGTCGGGACGTCGTCGGGCGGGATGACGCCCCCGACCACGATCATCACGTCGTCGGCGCCGAGGTCGGCGAGCGCCTTCTTCAGCGCGGGGACCAGCGTGAGGTGACCGGCGGCCAGCGACGAGACGCCGACGACGTGCACGTCGGCCTCCACGGCCTGCCGGGCGACCTCCTCCGGCGTCTGGAACAGCGGGCCCACGTCGACGTCGAAGCCCAGGTCGGCGAACGCCGTGGCGATCACCTTCTGCCCGCGGTCGTGACCGTCCTGGCCCATCTTCGCGACCAGGATGCGCGGGCGGCGCCCCTCGGCCTCCTCGAACGCCTCGGCCATGCGGCGGGTCTCGTCCAACGCCCCGTTGCTCCCTGCCTCGTCGCGGTAGACACCGGAGATGGTCCGCACCTGGCCGGCGTGCCGCCCGTAGACCTCCTCCAGCGCGTCGGAGATCTCCCCGACGGTGGCCTTGGCGCGGGCGGCGTCGACGGCGAGCTTGAGCAGGTTGTCGCCGAGGTCGTTCCCGCGCCGTCCCTCGGCGGCCGCGCGGGCGGCGTCGGTGAGCCGCCGCAGGCACTCCTGCACCGCACCGGTGTCCCGGGAGGCGCGCAGCTCCTCGAGCTTGGCCTTCTGCTGGGCCAGCACGTCGGCGTTGTCGACCCGCAGCACCTCGATGGCCTCGTCGGCCTCGACCCGGTACTTGTTGACGCCGATGACCGGCTGCCGGCCGGAGTCGATGCGCGCCTGCGTGCGAGCCGCGGCCTCCTCGATGCGGAGCTTGGGGATGCCGTCGTCGATGGCCTGGGCCATGCCGCCGTGCTCGTCGACCTCCTGGATGTGCGCCCAGGCACGCCGGGCCAGGTCGTAGGTGAGCTTCTCGACGTAGGCCGACCCGCCCCACGGGTCGATCACCCGCGTCGTCCCCGACTCCTGCTGGAGCAGCAGCTGGGTGTTGCGGGCGATCCGGGCGGAGAAGTCGGTGGGGAGCGCCAGCGCTTCGTCGAGCGCGTTGGTGTGCAGCGACTGGGTGTGCCCCTGGGTGGCGGCCATGGCCTCCAGGCAGGTGCGGACGACGTTGTTGTAGACGTCCTGCGCGGTGAGCGACCAGCCCGAGGTCTGCGAGTGGGTGCGCAGCGACATCGACTTCGGGTTCTGCGCGCCGGCCTCCTTCACCAGCTTCGCCCACAGCAGGCGCCCGGCCCGCAGCTTGGCGACCTCCATGAAGAAGTTCATGCCGATGGCCCAGAAGAACGACAGGCGCGGCGCGAACCGGTCGATGTCGAGCCCGGCGGCCTGGCCGGCCTTCAGGTACTCGACGCCGTCGGCGAGCGTGTAGGCCAGCTCCAGGTCGGCCGTCGCCCCGGCCTCCTGGATGTGGTAGCCGGAGATCGAGATGGAGTTGAACCGCGGCATCTCCTGCGAGGTGTAGCTGAAGATGTCGCTGATGATCTGCATCGAGGGCTTGGGCGGATAGATGTAGGTGTTCCGCACCATGAACTCTTTGAGGATGTCGTTCTGGATGGTGCCGGTCAGCTGCTCGGGCTTCACCCCCTGCTCCTCGGCCGCGACGATGTAGAGCGCCAGCACCGGCAGGACGGCGCCGTTCATCGTCATCGACACGCTCATCCGGTCCAGCGGGATGCCGTCGAACAGCTGCCGCATGTCTAGGATCGAGTCGATCGCGACCCCCGCCATGCCGACGTCGCCCACCACGCGCGGGTGGTCGGAGTCGTACCCGCGGTGGGTGGGCAGGTCGAACGCGACCGACAGACCCTTCTGGCCGGCGGCGAGGTTCCGCCGGTAGAAGGCGTTCGACTCCGCGGCGGTGGAGAACCCGGCGTACTGCCGGACCGTCCACGGCTGGGTCGTGTACATCGTCGGGTAGGGCCCGCGCAGGTACGGCGCGATGCCGGGATAGGTGTCCAGGAAGTCCAGGCCGGAGAGGTCGGCCGGGGTGAACAGCGGCGGGACGGCGATGCCCTCGGGGGTCTCCCAGGTCGCCTCCTCGACGCCGCGGCCGGTCGTCTCCTTGAACGCCTTGGCCCAGTCGTCGGCCGAGGCGGCCGACGCCGGGCGGCCCAGCTCGACGGAACCGAAGTCGGGGATCGCGGTCATGCCTGCACTCCCAGCTGCTCGTGCGCGGTACGCAGTACGGACAGGGCGTCGCACCCGGCGAACACGTAGCCGTCGACGCCGTCGACGGCGAGATCGGGCTTCCCGGCCAGCCACACCGACGTCGCCCCGGCCGCGCGCAGCTCCTCGGCCAGACCCGCGGCGGACTCGGCGTAGTCCTTGTCTGTGCCGCAGATGCAGGCCACCGTCGTGCCGGCCTCCGCCAGACCGGAGGCGCCGTCGCCCGCGGGGGTCGCGATGCCGCCGGCCTGGAACAGGTTGCCGGCGAACGTGGCCCGGGCGGTGTGCTTCGCGACCGGGCCGATCGTGGCGAGGTACACGGCCGGCCGCTGCGCGGCGGCGTCCGCGGCGTCGCGCAGCGCCTCGAACTCCTGCGCCGCCCGCACGCGCGGCAGCCCGCCTCCGGGCGCGGACCAGGCGTACGGCTCGCGGGCGGGCAGCTTCTCGGTCAGGTTGGGGAACTCGCTGACGCCGGTGATCGCGTCGGCGCGGGTGGCCAGCCGCTTCGCGCGGGCGTCCCAGGCCTCGCCGATCCGGTCGCGGACCAGGCCCGAGTCCAGCGCCGCGGTCAGCCCGCCGGCGCGCTCGATCTCGGTGAACCAGTCCCAGGCGGCCCGCGCGATCTGATCGGTCAGCGACTCCACGTACCAGGAGCCGCCGGCCGGGTCGAGGACGCGGGCCAGGTGGCCCTCCTCGACCAGCAGGTTCTGGGTGTTGCGGGCGATGCGGCGGGAGAACGAGTCGGGCAGGCCGAGCGCGGCGTCGAACGGCTGCACCGTGACGACGTCGGCGCCGCCCACGCCGGCCGCGAAGCAGGCCACCGTGGTGCGCAGCATGTTGACCCACGGGTCGCGCTTCGTCGTCATCACCGACGAGGTGAGCGCGTGCTGGCGCTGGGCGCGCGCCTCGGGCGAGGCGCCGCTGACCTCGCCGACGCGGTCCCACAGCCGGCGGGCGGCGCGCAGCCCGGCGATGGTCGTGAACTGGTCGGCGCTCGCGGCGTAGCGGAACTCGAGCTGGTCGAACGCCTCGTCGACGGAGAGGCCGCCGTCGGTCAGCGCCCGCAGGTAGGCGACGCCCGCGGCGAGCGAGCAGCCGATCTCCTCGACGACGCTGGCGCCGGCGTCGTGGTAGACGGTCGCGTCGACGACGAGCGTGCGCAGACCCGGGTGGGCCGCGGCGCGGCGGGCGACGTCGGCCAGGCCGGAGAGGTCCTGCGCCTCCCCCGTGGCGGCGTGCACCGCGAGCGGGTCGAGGCCCAGCGAGCCGCCGGGGGCGAGGTCGTCGCGGCCCTCCACCAGGGCGAGGAACGCCTCGGCGGCGGGCAGCCCGCCGGAGACCGCGACCGGGGCGAGGTCGAGGTAGACGTCGGAGAGCACGTCCCCGAGGGCGTCGGCCGGCACCGCGCCGTCGCCGACGACGAGCCAGAGGGAGGTGACGCCGTTCTCGAGGTCGGCCGCGATGGCCTCCTTGGTGACGGCGACGTCCGGGTGGGCGTGCCGCTGGCGGACGTCCCATCCGCCGGGCACGCCCGAGTCGGGAGCGGCGCCTGCCCGGGCGCCGCGCACGAACGGCGCGAGGCCGGGGACCCCGACCGCCGCGGGCAGGTCGGCGGCGTCGTCGGCGGTGTAGAGCGGCGCCACCCGTACGCCGGTCGCGACGGTGCGGGTCAGCGCCTCCTCGACGGGGTCGGGCAGCTCGTCCCGGCCGGCCTTGCGCAGCACCCCGGCCACCAGGTCCCGCCACTGGTCGCGGGTGGCCGCCTCGAACTCGGCGGCGAGCGCCAGGTCGCTGGGGACCTCGTGCTCGGCCGGGACCTCGGCGTCGGCCGGCGCGGGTGCGTCAGCCTGCTGGTCGGTGGAACTCATCGTCGGGTTCCCGCCTCTCGTCGACCGGTCGTCGGGCAGAAGTGTCCCCAGGAGCCCTCCGCCCGGTGCGAGGGGGTGCCGAATCGGCCTCCAGGGCGTGCAGCGCGGTGCGGGCCAGCAGCCGGACGCCGACCCCGAGCGCCCGCTCGTCGACGTCGAAGGTGCCGCGGTGCAGGTCGAGGGGCGCGCCACCGCCGTGGGTGCCCAGCCGGGCGAGGGCGATCGGCATGACGTCGGCGAACCAGCCGAAGTCCTCGCCGCCCATCGACTGCGGCGAGAGCACCAGATTGTCGGTGCCCACGGTCTCCAGGGCGGCGTTGCGCAGCAGGGCCACGGAGCGCGGGTCGTTCACCACCGGCGGCACACCGCGGATGTAGTCCACGTCCACCTCCGCGCCGGTCGTGGCGGCGACCCGCTCGACCAGCGCGCGCATCAGGTCCTCGGCGTCCTTCCACGCCTCGCGGTCGAGGACGCGCACCGTGCCGCGCAGCTGGCCGCGCTGCGGGATGGCGTTCGCCGCGACGCCGGCGTTGACCGCGCCCCACACGAGCGACATCCCGGCCCGGGGGTCGACCTGGCGGGACAGCAGTCCCGGCAGGTCGGTGATCAGCCGGCCGAGGGCGTCGACGAGGTCGACGGTGAGCTGCGGGCGGGCGGTGTGCCCGCCGGGCCCGGTGAGGGTGACGTCCATGCGATCGCAGGCCGCGGTGATCGCGCCGGTGCGCAGGCCGATCTTCCCGGCCGGCACCGACGGGTCGCAGTGCAGCGCGAAGGCCCGCGAGGCGCCGTCCAGCACGCCCGAGGCGACGACCTCGGTGGCTCCGCCGGGAACGGTCTCCTCCGCCGGCTGGAAGACCGCGCGCACGGTGCCGGGCAGCCCGTCCATCGCGGCCAGCGCGACGAGCACGCCGAGGACGACGGTGGTGTGGACGTCGTGGCCGCAGGCGTGGCAGAGGCCCTCGCGGGTGGAGGCGTAGGGCACGTCCTTGAGGTCGGCCAGCGGGAGCGCGTCGATGTCGGCGCGCAGCACCACGACCGGGTCGCCGGAGCCCACCTCGCACACCAGGCCGGTGCCGGTGGGCAGCCGGCGGGGCATCAGGCCGTGCGCGCGCAGCCGCTGCTCGAGGAAGGAGGTCGTCTCGAACTCGGCGAAGGCCAGCTCGGGGTGGGCGTGCAGGTGCCGCCGGGTGGCGACCAGCTGCTGGTGGTGGGCGGCGACCCAGTCGTCGACGGCGGCGCCGAGCTTCTCGACGACCGGCGTCATGCCGCGTGCCCCCCGGGAACGTCGGCGGGCAGCCCGTCGCGCAGCTCGGCCAGCAGGCTGTCGACGACCGCCTCCAGCTTCCCGCCGGACGCGGCCGCCACCTCGCGCTGCCGCTGGTAGGAGGCGCCGGCCGCGAGGATCCGGGTGACGTCGGACAGCTCGGCCTCGCACTCCAGCCGCTTGGCCGTGGGCATGAGCTCCTCGACCAGGTCGGCGATCGCCTCGCGGACGGGCCGGACGGTGCCCTTCTCGTCGACGACGATCTCGGCGTCGAGGCCGTAGCGGACCGCCCGCCACTTGTTCTCCCGCACCACCCACTCCGCCGGGGTGGGCAGGGTGTAGCCGCGGTCGAGCTGGGTGTCGAACTGGTCGACCAGGCACTGGGTCAGGGCGGCGACGGCGCCGATCTCGTCGAGGGTGGGCAGGCCGTCGCAGACCCGCAGCTCGACGGTGCCGAAGTCGGGGTGCGGGCGGACGTCCCACCAGACCTCGCGGACGCTCTCGATCGCGCCGGCGCGGATGAGGGTCTCCATGTACTCCTCGAACTCCGCCCAGTCGGCGAGCTGGTGCGGGAGGCCGCCGGTGGGCATGCCCTCGAACACCTTGGTGCGGGACGACGCCAGGCCGGTGTCGCAGCCGGCCCAGAACGGCGACGACGCCGAGAGCGCGAGGAAGTGCGGCAGGTACTGGGTGAGCGCGTTGACGATCGGGATCGCCTTGTCGGGCGAGCGGACGCCGACGTGCACGTGGACGCCGAAGATCTGCAGCCGGCGGGCCAGCCACTGCATCCGCTCGACGAGCTCCTGGTAGCGCTCCCTGGGCGAGATCTCCTGCGAGTCCCAGCGCGTGAAGGGGTGGCTGCCGGCGCACATCACGCCGCGGCCGTGCCGGTCGGCGGCGGCCACGACCTCGGCGAGCGTGCCGGCGAGGTCGGCCTTGGCCTCGCTGACCGTCGTGCAGACCCCGGTGATGATCTCGACGGTCGACTGCAGCAGCTCGTGCTTGGCCTTGGGGTGCTCGTCGGCACCCTCGGGCCGGATCTCCTCGAGGATCTCCACGGCGCCGGACGCGAGCTCGCGGGTCTCGCGGTCGACGAGCTGCAGCTCCCACTCGACGCCGAGGCTGGCGCGCTCCGAGCTACGGAAGGGGATCTCCACCTCCGGAAGTCTAGGGACGATCCCCCCTCCCCACTCGCCGAGATGCAGGCGCGCGACCATGATCACCCGGCCGGTGGACGGGGCCTTCTGCGTCCGTCAGCAGTGCCGCTGCGTTAGCGTCCGTGCGTGAGCCAGCCTCCCGGAACCGATCCCCAGACCCTCGCCACCCTCGCCGCCGAGGAGCTGGCCCGCACCGTCGGCGGCCCGCACGACGTGGCCGTCGTCATGGGCTCGGGCTGGGCCCCGGCGGCCGACGCGTTCGGTCCCGCCGGCGGTTCGGTGGCGATCGGCGACCTGCCCGGTTTCGCCGCCCCCACGGCCGTCGGGCACGGCGGCGAGGTCCGGTCGGTGCGGGTCGGCGAGAAGGGCGTGCTGCTCTTCCTCGGCCGCACCCACTTCTACGAGGGCCGCGGCGTCGACCCGGTGGTGCACGGCGTGCGCACCGCGGCCGCCGCCGGGGTGAAGACGGTGATCCTGACCAACGCCGCCGGTGGACTGGCACCCGAGCACCGCGTCGGGCAGGCGGTCGTCATCAGCGACCACCTGAACCTGACGGCGCGCTCGCCGCTGGTCGGCGCGAACTTCGTGGACCTCACCGACCTCTACTCCGCCCGGTTGCGGGCGTTGGCCCTGGAGCTGGACCCGACGCTGACCGAGGGCGTCTACGCGGCGCTGCCCGGCCCGCACTACGAGACCCCCGCCGAGATCCGCATGCTGCGCACCCTGGGCGCCGACCTGGTCGGCATGTCGACGGCGCTCGAGGCCATCGCGGCCCGCGCGGCCGGACTGGAGGTCTTCGGCCTCTCGATGGTCACCAACGCCGCCGCCGGCATCACCGGGGAGAAGCTCGACCACACGGAGGTGCTCGCGGCGGGCAAGGCCGCCGCCGGCCGGCTCGGGGAGTTCCTCGTGCAGCTCATCGGGCGGCTCCCGTGACCGGGCCCGTTCTCGTCACCGGCGCGGCGGGCCGGATCGGCACCGTGCTGCGCGGCGGGCTGCCCGAGCGCGGCTGGGCGGTGCGCTGCCTCGACATCGTCCCGGTGGCCGACGAGCGCCCCGGCGAGGAGCAGTTCGTCGCCGACGCCACCGACCTCGTGGCGATGGTCGACGCGGCGCAGGGCGCCTCGGCGGTCGTGCACCTGGCCGGCATCTCCGGCGAGTCGACGTGGCCGGCGATCCGGCACGCCAACATCGACGGCACCTACTGCGCGCTCGAGGCCGCCCGGCTGGCCGGCGTCCCGCGGGTGGTGCTGGCCAGCAGCAACCACGCCACCGGGTACACGCCGCGTCCCGACGGCGGGCTGCTGCGCGAGGCCGATGCGCCCCACCGGCCGGACACCTACTACGGCGTCTCGAAGGTGGCGATGGAGGGGCTCGGGTCGCTCTACGCCGACCGCTACGGCCTCGACGTCGTCTGCCTGCGGATCGGCAGCGCGTTCGCCGAGCCGACCACCACCCGCCAGCTGTCGACGTGGCTCTCCCCCGCCGACACCGTGTCCCTGGTTCACGCGGCGCTGTCGGCCCCCGCGCCCGGCTTCGCCGTGGTCTGGGGCGTCTCGGACAACACCCGCAACTGGTGGGACCTCACCGCCGCCCGCGCCCTGGGCTACGACCCGCAGGACGACGCCGAGGTGTACGCCGAGGCGCTGATCGAGCAGCTGGGCGAGCCCGACCTCGCCGACCAGGTGCACCGCACGGTGGGCGGCGAGTACACGACCGCCGAGTTCGACAGCGAGCACTTCTCCGCATGAGCCTCGACATGACCGGGGACGTCCTGGCCACCGCCCGCGCCTGGGCCGCGGCCGACCCGCACCCCGGCGACCGCGCCGAGATCGAGGCGCTGATCGCCGCCGGCGACACCGCCGAGCTGGGCCGCCGGTTCGCCGGGCCGCTCACCTTCGGGACGGCCGGGCTGCGCGGACCGCTGCGCGCCGGGCCCGCGGGGATGAACGCCGCCGTCGTCACCCGGGCCGCCGCCGGCCTGGCGCGGTACCTGACCGACTCGGGGCACGCCGGTGGCGGCGTGGTCATCGGCTACGACGCGCGCCGCCGGTCCGACGAGTTCGCGCACGTCTCCGCGGCGGTGCTGGCCGCCGCCGGGTTCGCGGTGCAGGTGCTGCCGAAGGCGCTGCCGACCCCGGTGCTGGCCTTCGCCGTCCGGCACCTCGGGTGCGTGGCCGGCGTGATGGTCACCGCAAGCCACAACCCGCCCGACGACAACGGCTACAAGGTCTACCTCGGCGACGGTGCCCAGCTGGTGCCACCGGCCGACCGGCTGATCGAGGCCGCGATCGCCGCCACCGGCCCGGCGGACGAGGTGCCGCTGTCCGACGAGTGGGTCACCCTCGGCGACGACGTGCAGGCCGACTACGTGGCCGCCGTCGTCGCGGCGCTCGAACCCGCACGGGTGCCGGCGCGCGGCGACCTCGTCGTCGCATACACGGCCATGCACGGCGTGGGCGCGGAGACCACGCGCGCGGTGTTCGCCGCCGCCGGCCTGGCCGAGCCGGTCAGCGTGCCCGAGCAGGACGAGCCCGATCCGACCTTCCGCACCGTGGCCTTCCCGAACCCCGAGGAGCCGGGCGCGACGGACCTGCTGAAGGCGCTGGCCTCCCGCGTGGCCGCCGACGTCGCGATCGCCGAGGACCCGGACGCCGACCGCTGCGCCGTCGTCTGCGGCGGACGCCAGCTGACCGGCGACGAGACCGGCGCGCTGCTGGCCGACTGGCTGCTCCGCCGCGGGGTGCGCGGCACGTACGCGTCGTCGCTGGTCAGCGGCTCGCTGATGCACGTGGTCGCGCAGGCCGCCGGGCAGCCCTCGGCGGAGACGCCGACCGGGTTCAAGTGGATCGTGCGCGCCGGGTCGCCGGAGGCGCCGCTGGTCTACGGCTACGAGGAGGCGCTGGGCTACTCGGTCGCGCCCTCCGTGGTGCGGGACAAGGACGGCATCTCGGCCGCGCTGGCGGTCTCCCTGCTCGCCGCCGAGCTGAAGGCCGAGGGGCGGACGCTGCTCGACCGGCTCGACGAGCTGGCGGGCGAGCACGGGCTGTTCGTCACCGGCCAGCTGTCGGTGCGGGTCGAGGACCTGTCGGTGATCTCCTCGGCGATGGAGCGGCTGCGGGCGCAGCCGCCGTCGACCCTGCTCGGGCGGCCGGTCGCCTACGCCGACCTGGCCCTGGAGGAGCAGCCGGTCGACGCCGTCCGCCTGCTCGGCGACGGCGTCCGGGTGATCGTCCGGCCCAGCGGCACCGAGCCCAAGCTCAAGGCCTACTTGGAGACGGTGGTCCCGGTGCACGAGGACGCCGGCCTGATCGCCGCCCGCGGCCGCGGCGAGGACGAGCTCGACCAGCTCCGCGCGGAGATGTCCGCGGCGCTGGGGCTGTGACGTCCCGCCCCGGACGAGGTGCTCCGGTCGGGTGACTCGCCCGGCCGTTGCGCCGCTCCGGTTCTGAGCCTCCGTAGTCTCCCAGCAGTTCTGCACGGACACGGAGGGTGACGGCGTGACGCTGAGGTTCGCGGGATGACGGCGGTCGCCCTTCCCGACGCCGAGGTTCCCGCCCGTCCCGCGCCGACGCCGACCGTCCGCCGGCCGGAGATCGACGGGCTGCGCGCGCTCGCGGTGGCCCTCGTCGTCGGCTACCACGTCTTCACCGGCCGCGTCTCCGGCGGCGTCGACGTCTTCCTCGTGCTCACCGGCTTCTTCCTGGTGCAGGGCCTGGTGGGCCAGCACCGCCGCACCGGACGGATCGACCCGGTGACCCCGATCGTGCGGTCGCTGTCCCGGCTGGTCCCGGCCGCGGCCGTCGTCCTGGCGGTGACCGCTGCCGCGGCGGCGGTGATCCTGCCGGAGACGCGCTGGCGCGACATCGCCGCGCACCTGATCTCCTCGCTCACGTTCACGGAGAACCTCCGGCTGGTCGACGAGGCGGTGACCTACGGCGCCCGGGACGCGGCCACGAGCCCGATGCAGCAGTTCTGGTCGCTGTCGATCCAGGTGCAGGTGCTCGTCGTCGTCCCGCTGCTGGTCGCCGCCGTCGCCTGGCGCGGGTCGTGGGGCCGGTACGGCCGCCCCCTCGCCGTCGGGGTGGTGCTGGCGGCGACCGCGGCGTCGTTCGCCTGGTCCGTGGTCACCACGGAGGCCGACCAGCGGGCCGCCTACTTCTCGACCCTGCCGCGGCTCTGGGAGATCGGCGCCGGCGCCCTGGCCGCGCTGCTGCTCTCCCGCGTGCGCCCGGGGCCGCGGACCGCCGTCGTCATCGGCTGGGTCAGCGTCCTCGCCCTGGTCGCCTGCGGCGCCCTCGTCGACGGCGCCCGCCTCTTCCCCGGATGGCAGGCCGCCTGGCCGGTGCTGTGCGCCCTGGGGGTCCTCGTCGCCGCCGACGCCGGGGGGCGTGCCGGGGTGCACCGGGTGCTGGCGCTGCGGCCGCTGAAGTGGCTGGGGCTGCGGTCGTACTCGCTGTACCTGTGGCACTGGCCCGTGCTGGTGCTCTACCTGGCCGCGGCGGACCGGGAGACGCCGTCCCTCGTGGCCGGGTCCGCGATCATCCTCGGCTCGCTGCTCCTGACCGCGGTCACCTACCGCCTGGTCGAGCGGCCGGCCGGCACCCTGCTGCGGTCCCAGCGGCCGGTCGGGACGCTCGTCCTGGTGGCGGTGCTCGTCGGGCCGCTGCTGGTCGCCGGCGTGACCACCCAGCAGCGACTGGACGGCGAGGCGGCCCGGTTCGTGCCCGAGCCCGGGGACCCGCGGTACCCGGGGGCGGCCGCGCTCCTCGGTCCCGACGTGGCCACCGGCGGCATCGACGACGTGGAGCCCGCGCCCGGACTGGCGTCCATCCGCCTGGACGGAGCGCGCATGGTGGGCGAGTCCGACTGCCGCGTCGAGGAGGTGACCGTGCCGGTCGCCTACACCCACGAGGTCTGCGTGCTGGGCCCCGACGACGCCGAGCGCCGGATCGTGGTGGTCGGCGACTCGCACTCGGCCCACTGGCTCCCGCCCCTGTCCGACCTCGCCCGCGAGCGGGGCTGGCAGCTCGTCGGCCTGGTGCGGCCCGGCTGCAACCTGTCGACGCGATCGGAGTTCCTCGACGAGGACGAGCCCGAGTACGCCGGCTGCGCGGCCTGGCGGTCCCAGCTGGTCGACCGGATCACGGCACTGCGGCCCGACGCGGTCGTCGCGCTCGGGACCCGGACCACGGCCGGCGCGGCGGCGGACGAGGTGGTGCCGCCCGGGTTCGTCGAGGCGTGGCGGCAGCTGGCCGACCGGGGGGTGCGGGTCATCGCCATGCGGGACACCCCACGACGGACCTACGACGTCCCCGACTGCCTCGCCGAGGCCGAGGACGAGTTCACCGACTGCGCCCTCGACCGGGACGTCGCCTACGACGACGCCGTCCTCGACACCCGCCTGCCGGCGGGGGTGACCCTGCTCGACACCAGCCGCTACTTCTGCGCCGATGACGTCTGCCCGGCGCTCGTGGGCAACCTGCGAGTCTACCTGGACGACACGCACCTCACGACGACCTACCTGCGGACGGTGACGCCGCTGCTCGAGGCGGATCTGCTGGCCGTGACCGGCTGGGAGGGGGCGCCGGCGATGAGTTCCGGGAGCCCGCCCGGTCCTCGCTGACGACCCGTCGCCACGCCTGGAGGAATGCTGTGCGGAAGATCGTCGTCCATCTCGCGGTGTCGCTCGACGGGTTCTTCGAGGGGCCCGACCGGGACATCAGCTGGCACCGCATGGACGACGAGATGCTCGCGTCCATCGACGAGTACCTCGCGACCACGAGCGCGTTCCTCTTCGGGCGGGTCACCCACGAGCTCATGGCCGAGGCCTGGTCCACCGCCGACGACGACCGGGAGTTCCCCGACATCTACCGCCGGATCCCGCGGATCGTCTTCTCGCGCACGCTCGAGCAGGACGAGTGGGCCACCTCCGTGCACCGCGAGGTCGACCCGGAGGAGATCCGGGCGCTGCAGCAGCAGCCGGGCGGTGACATGACGGTGGGAGGAGCAGAGCTGATCCGGACGTTCCGGCGGCACGACCTGATCGACGAGTACCGGCTGTTCGTCAACCCCGTGCTGCTCGGCCGCGGGCGCCGGCTGTTCGATCCCGCGGACGCGCCCACGGACCTGGAGCTGGTGGAGAGCCGGACCTTCGGCACCGGTGTCGTCATGCTGCGCCACGCGGTCCGGCGGCCGTAGTCAGCTCTCGTGCGTGCCGCAGGTGCGCAGCGCGGTGAGCACGAGCGCCTCGACCACCTGCACCACCTCGTCGACGTCGACGGCCTCCTCGGGCCCGTGGGCCAGCCGGACGTCGCCCGGCCCGTAGTGCAGGGTCGGGATGCCGCCGCCCGCGTAGAGGCGGAGGTCGCTGCCGTAGGGGGCGCCCCGCTCCCGGGGCGCCGGCCCTCCGGTGACGTCGGCGTGCGCGCCGGCCACGACGCCGGCCAGCGGGTGGCCGGGCGGGAGGTGCCCGCCGGCGAACTGCCCACCGGACCAGGTGACGACGGGCGGGTGGTCCCGCAGGTACGGGTCGGCCTCGGCCACCACGCCGACCCAGTACTCGAGCTCGGCGCGGGCGGCCGCCGGGTCCTCCTCGATCCGCAGGCCGAGCCGGCCCTCGGCCACCAGCCGGTCGGGGACGCTGCTGGACCAGTCGCCCGCCTGGACCCGGCCGACGACCAGCGGGTACGGCGTCGGGTACTCGCGCATCAGCGGCTCGACGATCCGGTTGCGCTCGGCCTGGAGCGACTGCAACCCCATGTGCAGGCGGACGTAGGAGTCGATCGCGCTCGACCCGGCGTACGGCGTGGCGGCGTGGGTGGCCGAGCCCGGGACCTCGAGGGTGAAGGTGAGGGCGCCGGCCGCGCCGGTGACCAACGTCCCGCTGGTGGGTTCGGTGATGACGCAGGCGCTCCCCGTGTGCCCCCGGCGCAGCGTGCCGAACGCACCCAGGCCGCCGTCCTCCTCGCCGATCACCAGGTGCACGGCGAGGCCCTCGCTTAGGCGGACCCCGGAGTCGCGGATCGCGCGCACGGCGGCGAGGTTGGCGACGACGCCGGCCTTCATGTCGCAGGCACCGCGGGCGTGGATCCTCCCCTGCCGCAGGGTCGGCTCGAAGGGCGCCGTCCGCCAGTGCGCCGGGTCGCCCGGCGGGACGACGTCGACGTGCCCCTGCAGGATCAGCGCCGGGACGCCGGACTCCCCCGCCCGGGTGCCGACGAGACCCCACGCCTCGGTGCGCGGCGCCTCCGTGCCGGGGAAACCGTCGGCGGCGGTCAGGTCGTCGAGGTCCATCGACCAGAGGTCGACGTCGAGGCCGAGCGCGTGCAGGTCCTTGGCGAGCCGGTGCTGCACGTCGCACTCGGCGTCGCTGCCGCTGATGCTGGGGACGGCGAGCAGTTCGACGAGGGACGCCACGACGGCGGAGCGGTCGATGGCGGCGAGGGCACGCTCCTCGGCGCGGGTCAGGTCGGGCACGCGGCACACCGTAGGGCTCGCCGCCGGCGCGGCGGCATTGCGGATCGCGGCGTCCGTGCGCGGATTCCTTGCGTTCCTGGGCCTGCGGCGCAACGATCCGGCGTGCCTCCGACCGACGACCTCGACCACCGGATCCTGCGCGTGCTGCTGAAGGAGGGGCGGAGCTCCTACGCCGAGATCGGCGACCACGTGGGGTTGTCCGCGTCGGCGGCCAAGCGCCGCGTGGACCGGCTCCTCCGCGACGGCGCGATCCGCGGCTTCACCGCCGTGGTGGAGCCGCATGCCATGGGCTGGGACATCGAGGCGGTCGTCCAGCTGTACACCAACGGCACGGTGCCCTTCCGCACGATGCGGGCCGACCTGGAGGACGTGACGGAGATCGTCGAGGCGTTCACCGTGGCCGGCGCCGCCGACGCGATGGTGCGGGTGGTGGCCGGGGACGTGCCGCACCTGGAACGGGTGATCAGCCGGCTGCGCGCGCTGCCGTACGTGCAGCAGACCGACACGACGATGCTGCTGTCGGTGATGGTGCGCCGGCCGAACGTCCCCCCGGCCTCCCCCGACGGGTCAGGTGCCGACGGGCTCCCGGCAGCCTGAGTCGAGGGCGCGCGCGGCGGTCGCGAGCACCGCGACGACGTCGCGGCCGAACGCGACGTCGCACGGGTGCGTCCCTCCGGTGAGCGCGGCCGCGGAGAGCTCGTCGACGGCGGTGGTGAACGCCTCGACCGGTGCCTCCGTGTCGGGCAGGAGCACCAGCCGTCCGGCGTCGCCGTGCACGAAGAACTCGATGCCCGCCGACATCGGGGCGACGGTGTGCGAGAGCGTCACCGTGGACGCCGTCCCGGAGGCGTGGGTGAGCACGAGGTGGACGGTGTCGCGGACGCCGCGTCCGGCCTGCACCTCGACCACGGGGCCGAGGGCCGGCACGAGCACCGAGAGGGCGTGCGGGCCGATGTCCCAGAGGGCGCCGTGCTGCTGGCGCCACGGCGAGGCGGCGAACGGCGTGCCCGCGAGGGAGGACAGCCACGAGCCCGAGCCGCCGGCGAGCTGGGTGCGCGCGGCCTGGCTCAGCCAGGTCGAGGTCTGCGGCTGGAAGCGGAAGGTGAAGAACACGACCGAGGCGACGCCCGCGTCGGCCACCGCCGCCACCACCCGGTCGGCCGCGGCGAGGTCCAGCGCGATCGGCTTCTCGAGCAGCAGGTGCTTGCCCGCTGCCGCGGCCCGCTCGGCCAGCGGCGCCTGGACGTCCGGGGGCAGCGCCAGGGCGACGGCGTCGACCCGGGCCAGCAGCTCGTCGACGTCGGCGAACCCGGGGACGTCGAACTCCGCGCCGACCGCTTGCGCCTTGGCGACGTCGCGGCCCCAGACGCCGACGAGCTCGGCGGTCGGGTGCTCGGCGAGCGCGGCCGCGTGGACCGTCCGGGCCCAGTGACCGGTGCCGAGCACCCCGAAGCGCACGGTCAGACCGCGCCGAACTGGCGGTCGCCGGCGTCGCCGAGGCCGGGGACGATGTAGGCCTTGTCGTTGAGGCCCTCGTCGACGCTGGCGGTGAAGACCCGCAGCGGCAGGCCGCTCTCCTCCAACCGGCGGATGCCCTCGGGGGCGGCCAGGGCGCACAGCACGGTGATCTCCGTGGCGCCGCGCGCGGTGAGCAGGCCGCAGCAGTGGACCAGCGAGCCACCGGTGGCCAGCATCGGGTCGAGGACGAAGACGTGCCGGCCGACCAGCGACTCCGGCAGCGAGGCCATGTACGCCTCGGGCTGGAAGGTCTCCTCGTTGCGCGCCAGGCCGACGAAGCCCATCTGCGACTCGGGCAGCATCCCGTGCGCGGTGTCGGCCATGCCCAGCCCGGCGCGCAGCACCGGCACGATCAGCGGCGGGGCCGCCAGGCGGTAGCCCGTCGTCTCGACGACCGGGGTGGTGATCGGCTCCTCGGCGACGGCGAGGTCGCGGGTGGCCTCGTACACGAGCATCTGGGTGAGCTCGCGCAGGGCGGCCCGGAACATGGCGTTGTCCGTCCGCTCGTCCCGCATGCGGGTCAGGCGGGCACGGGCCAACGGGTGGTCGACGACGGTGAGCTGCACGCGCGACACCGTATCGGCAGCCCTGTCCGCTCAGATCCGCAGCGGTTCGCCGATGAGGATCTCGCTGCCGTCGGGACGCCAGGTGCGCCATCGGCCGTCGGGTTGCCGCTCGATGCGGAAGCCGTGGTGGACCTTCGTGTGGTGCCGCTCGCAGAGCAGGGCACCGTTGCCGACGTCGGTGTCCCCGTCGTGGGCCCAGTGGATCAGGTGGTGGACGTCGCACCAGAAGCTCGGGGCGTCGCATCCGGCGAACACGCAGTGGTGGTCCCGGACCTCGACGGCCCGGCGGAGGTGCGGCGGGAACACCCGCCTGGTGCGCCCCGCTTCGAGGGGCTGGCCTTCGGGGCCGAGCACGATCCGGGTGACGTTGCCGTCGCAGGCCAGCATCCGGGCCCGCGCTGCCGAGATCCGCGCGCCGAAGGCGGTGCCGGCCGCGCCCGGCACGGTGGTGGCGTCGACGAGGTCGGCCAGCGGGATCGTGACGATCACGTGCGGCCTGACCGTGCGCAGGATCGGCAGCGTCCCGGACGCCAAGGTGTTGTCGGCCCACTGCACCAGCGCGTCGCCCAGCTGCTCCGAGCGGGTTCGGAGATCACCGGCCGGGCGCGAAACCTGGACCATCGACTCCAGCACGGTGCAGAACTTCTCCCCACCGACCGCGTCGAGCTCGAACCGGCCGGTGACGCTGCCGTCGTGGTGCCGGGCGATGGCGAGAGCACGCCGCTCCGTCGGGTCCGGCTCGGTGCCGTCGGGGTCCAGCCGCGCGAGGAAGTGCTGCACGACCGCGCCGAGGGCGGCGTGCACCTGCGTGGACGCGACCTCGGCGAGGGTTCGGTCCACCTCGGACAGGTCGACGCCCTGGCCGACCGCCTCCGCCTGCACATCCACCGCCGCGACGGGTGCCATCACGCTCACCTGCTCCGCGGTCACCGCACCGGCGGCGAACGCGGCCCCCACCGCGGGCAACTGCTCCAGCGCGCGCCCGTTGCCGACGATCCGCGCCGCATCCCGAGCCGACAGCCGCGAGTGCCCCCGCAGCCAGGAACGCATCGACCTCATCCCGTCGCGCTCGGGCGCCTGCACGTTCTCGGCCCGCCGCACGCTGGCGGTGAGTTCGGCGTCGACCGCGTTGCGCACGGCCACCAGCAGAGACGTCCGGTCCAGGACCTGGTCGGCGGTCACCAGGTCGTCGAGCGGCTCGGCCTGCAGGGAGTCCAGGAGGGACTGCAGCAGCTCCAGCACGACGCCTCCCCACCTGTTCGATCACGTGTTCGAATTCTACCTCCGATCGAGGTGCGGCGCAGCACGAATCCCCAGGTCAGCAGCTTGTCCACAGATCCAGACGAGGGCAGTCCGCAGCCGCCACACCGGGGCACGCTCCGTGGGGTGAGCGGCATTCGGATCCGGACTCCGGACAGGGGATGATGATCGGCATGACCCACGTGCTCGACCCCGACGCGCTGCCCGACGACGCGCGCGCGTTGATGGCGCCGCTCCCGCCGTACGACGACGTCACGCGCTCCGACGCGGCGTTCCGCGCGTTCCTCCATGGCCTGCCCGGCGTCGACCAGGTGGGCGCGGAGTCGCGCGTCGCCATGCTGGGCACCCGGTCGATCAAGACCACCGCGAAGGCCTGGGCCATCGACACCGCCATCTCGATGGTCGACCTCACCACCCTCGAAGGGGCCGACACCCCGGGCAAGGTCCGCAGCCTCGCCGCCAAGGCCCGCCGTCCCGACCCGAGCGACCCCGGCTGCCCGCAGGTGGCCGCGGTCTGCGTCTACGGCGACCTCGCCGGCGTCGCCCGCGAGGCGCTGGAAGGCACCGGCATCCACGTCGCCGCCGTCGCCACCGCGTTCCCCAGCGGCCGCGCCAGCCGGGCGGTGAAGATCGCCGACGTCCGGGACGCGGTCGAGAACGGTGCCGACGAGATCGACATGGTCATCGACCGCGGCGCCTTCCTGGCCGGCCGCTACCTCGACGTCTACGAGGAGATCGTCGCCGTCAAGGAGGCCTGCGGGTCCGCCCACCTCAAGGTGATCCTCGAGACCGGCGAGCTGATGACGCTGGACAACGTCCGCCGCGCGAGCTGGATCGCGATGCTGGCCGGCGGCGACTTCATCAAGACCTCCACCGGCAAGGTCAGCCCTGCCGCGACCCTGCCGGTCAGCCTCGTCATGCTCGAGGCGGTCCGGGACTTCCGGGCCGCCACCGGCCGCCAGATCGGGTTCAAGCCCGCGGGCGGCATCCGGACGACGAAGGACGCGATCAAGCACCTCGTGCTGATCAACGAGACAGCCGGCGCCGACTGGCTCGACCCCGACTGGTTCCGCTTCGGCGCCTCCAGCCTGCTCAACGACCTCCTGCTGCAGCGGCAGAAGCTGCGCACCGGCCACTACTCCGGCCCCGACTACGTCACGGTGGACTGACCAGATGACCAGCGTTTTCGAGTACGCCCCCGCGCCCGAGTCGCGGTCCATCGTCGACATCGCGCCGTCCTACGGCCTGTTCATCGACGGCGAGTTCGTCGACGGCACCGGCGAGACGTTCAAGACCGTCAACCCGGCCACCGAGGAGGTCCTCACCGAGGTCTCGTCGGCCGGCACCGCCGACGTCGACCGCGCGGTCGCCGCCGCCCGCCGGGCGTTCACCCGCGTCTGGGGCCCGATGCGTCCCGCCGACCGCGGCAAGTACCTGTTCCGCATCGCGCGGATCCTGCAGGAGCGGGCCCGCGAGTTCGCCGTCCTCGAGTCGCTCGACAACGGCAAGCCGATCCGGGAGTCCCGCGACGTCGACGTCCCCCTGGCCGCGGCGCACTTCTTCTACCACGCGGGCTGGGCCGACAAGCTCGACCACGCGGGCCTGGGACCGGCCCCGCGCCCGCTGGGCGTGGCCGGGCAGGTCATCCCGTGGAACTTCCCGCTGCTGATGCTCGCGTGGAAGGTCGCCCCGGCGCTGGCCACCGGCAACACCGTCGTCCTCAAGCCGGCCGAGACGACCCCGCTGAGCGCGCTGCTGTTCGCCGAGGTCTGCCGCCAGGCGGACCTGCCGCCGGGCGTGGTCAACATCGTCACCGGCGCCGGCGACACCGGCCGCGCCGTCGTGGAGCACGGGGACGTCGACAAGGTCGCGTTCACCGGCTCGACCGAGGTCGGCAAGCAGATCGCCCGCGCGGTCGCCGGGACCCGCAAGAAGCTCACCCTGGAGCTCGGCGGCAAGGCCGCGAACATCGTGTTCGACGACGCCCCGATCGACCAGGCCGTCGAGGGCATCGTGCAGGGCATCTTCTTCAACCAGGGCCACGTCTGCTGCGCCGGCTCGCGCCTGCTGGTGCAGGAGAACATCCACGACGAGGTGATCGCGAGCCTCCAGCGGCGGATCGGCACCCTGCGCGTCGGCGACCCGCTGGACAAGAACACCGACATCGGCGCGATCAACTCGGCCGAGCAGCTCGCGCGCATCCGCGAACTGTCCGACTACGGCGTGGCCGAGGGCGCGGAGCGCTGGCAGCCTGACTGCGAGCTCCCCGAACGTGGCTTCTGGTTCCCGCCGACGGTCTTCACCAACGTCTCCCCCGCCCACCGGATCGCCCGTGACGAGGTGTTCGGGCCGGTGCTTTCGGTCCTCACCTTCCGCACGCCCGACGAGGCGGTCGCGAAGGCGAACAACACGACCTACGGCCTGTCGGCCGGCATCTGGACGGAGAAGGGCTCGCGCATCCTCAAGATCGCCAACCAGCTCCGCGCCGGTGTGGTGTGGGCCAACACGTTCAACAAGTTCGACCCGACCTCGCCGTTCGGCGGCTACAAGCAGTCCGGCTACGGCCGCGAGGGCGGCCGCCACGGCCTGGCCGCGTACCTGAAGGGCAACGACCAGTGAGCTCCGACCGCCTCGCCGTCCGCAAGACCTACAAGCTCTACGTCAACGGCGCCTTCCCGCGCTCGGAGTCGGGGCGCACCTACGAGGTCACCGACACCAAGGGCCACTTCCTGGCCAACGCCGCGTGGGCCTCGCGCAAGGACGCGCGTGACGCCGTCGTCGCCGCCCGCGCGGCCTTCCCGAAGTGGTCGGGCGCCACCGCCTACAACCGCGGCCAGGTGCTCTACCGGGTGGCCGAGGTGATGGAGGGCCGGCACGTCCAGTTCTGCGAGGAGGTCGCGGCCGGCGAGGGGCTCTCGTCGTCCAAGGCCCGCGCCGCCGTCGACGCCGCCATCGACCGCTGGGTCTGGTACGCCGGCTGGACCGACAAGCTGGCCGCCGTGCTCGGCGGGGCCAACCCGGTCGCCGGCCCGTACTTCGACTTCTCGATGCCCGAGCCGACCGGTGTGGTCGCCGTCCTCGCGCCGCAGCAGTCCTCGCTGCTGGGCCTGGTGAGCGTGCTGGCCCCGGTGCTGGCGACCGGCAGCACCGCCGTCGTCGTGACGTCGAAGGAGCGGCCGATCCCGGCCGTCACGCTGGCCGAGGTGCTCGCGACCAGCGACGTCCCCGCCGGCACGGTGAACCTGCTGACCGGGGACGCCGCGGAGCTGGGCACCTGGCTGGCCGAGCACGCCGACGTCGACGCCATCGACCTCACCGGCGCCCCCACGGGCCGGGCAATGGAGTTCGAGCGCGAGGCCGCCGGCACGGTGAAGCGGGTGCTGCGCCCCGAGTATCCCGAGCCGGACTGGACCGCCGACCCCGGCCTGTCCCGCATGACCCCGTTCCTCGAGACGAAAACGGTCTGGCATCCGATGGGCGTCTGAGCGGCCCCTCCCCAGCGTTCACCGAGCGCCGGCTCGGCGGCGGCGGCAGGATCGACCCCCCAGCACCTCCGCCGTCGCCGAAGCGAGGGACCCGTGGCCGACAGCCGCCCCACCACGGCCGACCGGGAGGAGGCCGGTCTCCGCCGGTCCATCACCGGCAAGCAGCTGTTCTTCTACACGCTCGGCGACGTCCTGGGGTCGGGGATCTACGTCCTGATCGGCCTGGTCGCGGCGGCCGTCGGCGGTGCGTTCTGGATCGCCTTCGGCCTCGGCGTCACGGTCGCGGCCATCACCGGGTCCGCGTACGCGGAGCTGGTGACGAAGTACCCCCAGGCCGCCGGCGCCGCGCTCTACGTCAAGAAGGCCTTCGGCAGCACGGCGCTGACCTTCCTGGTCACCGTGTCGTTCCTGTCGGCCAGCTTCGCGGCCACCGGCTCGCTGGCCACCGGGTTCGCCTCCTACTTCGCCACGCTGTGGGAGGGCCCGCCCGCGCTGCTGGTGTCCCTGGTCTTCCTGCTGGCCCTGGTGGTCGTCAACTTCATCGGCATCACCGAGTCGGTGGTGATGAACATGCTGATGACCTTCGTCGAGGTCGCCGGCCTGCTCATCATCATGGTGATCGGCGTCTGGTTCATCGCCCAGGGCGACGCCGACTTCGGCGTCCTCGTCGACATCAGCGTCTCGGGCAACCCGGCGCTCGCGGTCCTCGCCGGCATCGCGTTCTCGTTCTTCGCGATGACCGGCTTCGAGAACACCGCCAACGTCGCGGAGGAGACCATCGAGCCGCACCGCGCCTTCCCCCGGTCGCTGGTCGGCGGCATGGTCGTCGCGGGCCTCGTCTACGTCCTGGTCTCCATGGCGGCGGCGCTCACGGTGCCCACGGACCAGCTGGCGGACTCCGACGCGGCCCTGCTCGAGGTCGTCAGGCAGGGCATCCTGCCGTTCTCCACGGACTTCATGACGACGCTGTTCTCGATCATCGCCCTGATCGCGATCACCAACACGACGCTGGTCACGATCGTCACCCAGCCGCGGATCCTCTACGGCATGGCCAAGGAGGACGTCGTCCCCGGCGTCTTCGCCCGGATCCACGCCACCCGCCGCAGCCCGTGGGTCGGCCTGCTGTTCAGCGCGGCGGTGGTCGCGGGCCTGCTGATCGCCGGCAGCATCGTGGTCAGTGCCGGTGGCATCGACCTGGTCAACACCCTCGCCCTCGTGACCGTCGTCCTGCTCCTGGCCATCTACGCCCTGGTCATCGTCGCGTGCCTCAAGCTCCGCGGGCAGGACGAGGACGGGCGCACCTACCGCGCCAACACGCCCCTGCTGGTCGTGGGCCTCGTCGGCAACCTCGCGATCCTCGGGTTCTCCATCTACGACGACCCCTCGTCCCTGCTCTGGTGCGCCGGCCTGGTCGCCATCGGCGTCGTGCTGTTCCTGATCGAGTACACCGTCGGCTCGCGCAACCGCCCCGAGGGCGTGGAGCGCGGCGACCCGGATGCCGCGTCCCGGAGGGGAGCCTGAGATGCACGTCGTCGTGGCCACCGACGGGTCACCCCAGTCGCTGGCCGCCGCCCGGCACCTGCGGTCCTTCGCCGACCCGCAGAAGATCACCGGGATCTCGGTGGTGGCGGTGATCCGGCCGTTGGCCTCCGTCGCGTTCGCCGACGAGATCTCCGAGGCCCAGCAGGGCCGTGCCGGCGAGTGGACGGGCAGCTTCCGCGAGGCGGCCCAGGGCGCCGTCGACGCGGTGGCGGCCGTCTTCGACGGCTGGGGCCCGGTGGTCGACCGGCAGATCCGCAGCGGGTCGCCCGCCGGCGAGATCATCGAGGCGGCGAAGGAGTCCGGAGCCGGCCTCGTCGTGGTGGCGGCGGGTGGCCGCGGGCTCAGCGACTCCTTCCTCGTCGGCAGCACCGCCGAGCGCGTCCAGCACTACGCGCCGTGCCCGGTCCTCGTGGTGCGGCCCGCGCCGCACCCGAGGAGGACCGAGCGCGGAAGGGCCTGAGCCGGGCCGTCCGCGACGGCACTACCCTCGATCCGTGCCTCATTTCGACGTCGTCGTCCTCGGTGCCGGCCCCGGTGGGTACGTCGCCGCCATCCGCGCCGCCCAGCTCGGCAAGAGCGTTGCCGTGGTGGAGACCAAGTACTGGGGCGGGGTGTGCCTCAACGTCGGGTGCATCCCGTCGAAGGCGCTGCTCCGCAACGCCGAGCTCGCCCACCTGGTGAAGGACGAGGCGAAGACGTTCGGCATCTCCGGCGACGTCAGCTTCGACTTCGGGGCCGCGTTCGACCGCAGCCGCACGGTCGCGGACGGCCGGGTCAAGGGCGTCCACTTCCTGATGAAGAAGAACAAGATCACCGAGTTCGACGGCTGGGGCGAGTTCACCGACGCCCACACGCTGCGGGTCGCGCTCTCCGCGGGCGGCGAGGAGACCGTCACCTTCGACTCGGTGATCCTCGCGACCGGCGCCACCACCCGTCTGCTGCCGGGGACCTCGCTGTCGGAGCGCGTGGTCACCTACGAGGAGCAGATCACCACGCGCGAGCTGCCCGGCAGCATCATCATCGCCGGCGCGGGCGCGATCGGCGTCGAGTTCGCCTTCGTCCTGCGCAACTACGGCGTGCAGGTGACCATCGTCGAGTTCCTCGACCGCGTCCTGCCGCTGGAGGACGAGGCGGTCTCCAAGGAGCTGGCCAAGGCCTACCGCAAACTCGGCATCGAGGTGCTGACCTCCACCAAGGTGGAGAAGATCGACGACTCCGGCGACCAGGTGACCGTCACCGTCTCCGACAAGAACGGCAGCCGCGAGCTGAAGGCCGACAAGGTCATGCAGGCCATCGGCTTCACCCCCCGCGTGGAGGGCTACGGCCTCGACAAGCTGGGCGTGCAGCTCACCGAGCGCGGCGCCGTCGCGATCGACGAGCGCATGCGCACCAACGTCCCGCACGTCTACGCGATCGGCGACGTCACCGCCAAGCTCATGCTCGCGCACGTCGCCGAGGCCCAGGGCGTCGTCGCCGCGGAGACGATCACCGGCGCGGAGACCATGGAGCTCGACTACGTGATGATGCCGCGGGCCACCTTCTGCTCCCCGCAGGTCGCCAGCTTCGGCTACACCGAGAAGCAGGCCCGCGAGCTGGCCGACGAGAAGGGCTGGACGGTCACCGTCGCCCAGTTCCCGTTCACGGCGAACGGCAAGGCACAGGGCCTCGCCGAGCCCGGCGGGTTCGTGAAGCTGATCGCCGACGAGACCTACGGCGAGCTGCTCGGCGGCCACCTGGTCGGCCCCGAGGTCACCGAGCTCCTGCCCGAGCTCACGCTGGCGCAGAAGTGGGACCTCACCGCCACCGAGCTGGCGCGCAACGTGCACGCGCACCCGACGTTGAGCGAGGCGTTGCAGGAGGCGATCCACGGCCTGACCGGCCACATGATCAACTTCTGACCAGCGCCGGTCCCCGGTCCGGCCTCATCTGGCAGGGTGTCCCCGTGGCCAGGCCCAGCATCGTTCCCATCGCACTGACCCTCGACGACCGCACCGGGTACACCCTGTGGGCGCCGCCGTGGGAGGAGGACGGGGAGGAGTGGCAGGCGTTCCTCGGCACCACCGACGGGGACGTCGCGAAGGTCCACCTCTTCCCCTCCCCCGCGGCGCTGGCGGCGTTCTGCCGCACCAGCACCGACCACGACCTCGCCGACCACCCGGTGTGGCCGGTCGTCGTCGGCCTCGGCCCCGACGACCTGACGCCGGACGACGACCACCGGTTCGACCTCGACGGCGTCTACGACGTCGCCGCCGACAACCCCGACCGCTGGGCCGTGGAGGAGCTGGCGGCCACGGTCGACATGGTCAGCCGGCTCGCCGAGTGCCTGGACACCACCGCGGACGAGGACGACGACGAGACCCAGTTCGAGGCCGTCGCCGAACTGGTCGCCAAGCCGGAGATCGGCTCGCTGGGTCTCGGCGTCGAGGCGTTCGTCGGCCGCTCCGGCGAGGACGCGTGGATCGGCGTCGGTGGCATCCTCGACGACCTCTGGGAGGACGTCGTCGAGGAGCTCCAGGAGCACTTCGACTGGACCGGTGCCGGATCGGCGGCCCTCGACGACTACCCGGCGGCCTCCGAGATCGACGACGCGGCCGAGGACGTCGTCCTCGTGGACGACGACGAGCCCGGCGCCGCGGCGCCGGTGAGCAGCATCGCCCGCGGCGGCCGGCTGACCGCGTCGGCCGCCGAGGTCGCCGAGGCCGCGAAGTTCTGGGAGGCCGTCGGCATCCTGCCGGTCGAGGTCGTCGTCCCGGAGGGCGCGGGGCTGACCCTGCGCTGCTACGTCGAGGACGTCGCCCGCTTCCTGGGCCGCGACGGCGAGGTGTTCCTCTTCGACACCCCCGCGGCGCTCACCCGCTTCGTCCGGGGCACCGAGGGCCACGACCTCACCGAGATCGCGTCCTGGGCCGAGGTCGCCGACACCGACGTCCCGCCGCTGCCGGCCGACCAGGACCGCTACGACCTGACCGAGCTGTCGGAGGTCCTCGGCGAGGTGGCCGACGGCGCGGCCGGGCTGGTGGGCCACAGCGCGTTCGCCCAGCCCGTCGAGGGTGTGCGCGACCTCGCCGAGTACGCGGGGCTCACGCGGGTCGACGAGCTGCTCGCGCCGTCGTCGGCGCTGGGCCGGGCCGTCGCCCGCGGCGAGACCGACCCGCAGGCGCCGCTCCGCCAGGAGGACGCCGCCGAGCTGCGCCGCCAGTGGGACGAGGTCGTCACCCAGATCGGCACGGCGCTGGTCTTCCGCGACTGAAAGAGGACCCCCTTCCTCCCCACCCCTCGCAGGCGCGGGGCGGGCCCCTGGAAGGGGGCCGGAAAGACGGAGCGGCCGGCCCCGGGAGATCCCGGGACCGGCCGCTCGGCCCCGTCCAGAGGCTCACCGCGAGCGTGCGAGCGGTGAGGAGGACGGGGTCCTTTTTCAGCTGCCGTAGCGCGACGGGCGGCCGGGCCGCCCGCCGGAGCGCTGGCCGCGCTCGCCGTAGGAGCCGCCCGAGGACCGCTCCCCGGAGGGGCGCTCGCCGCGCGGGCGGTCGCCGTAGGACCGGCGCGGACCACCGCGGTGACCGCCGGGGCGGTCGCCGTCACGACGCGGGCGGCCACCGGGGCCACCGCCGCCGCGGCGCATGTCGCGCTGGGTGCGCTCCTTCGGCTCGACCGCGACACCGGAGGCGACGAGGTCGAGGATCGCCTGGTCGCCCGGGCGGATCCGGTCGACGCGGGGGTCGACCTTGGCGGTGCGGAACCGGCGCTTGGCCTGGCCGACCTGGTCGGGCAGGAGCAGCGAGACGACGACGCCGGCGGCACCGGCGCGGGCGGTGCGGCCCGAGCGGTGCAGGTAGGTCTTGGCGTCCGTCGGCGGGTCGTAGTGCAGGACCAGCGAGACGTCGTCCACGTGGATGCCGCGGGCGGCGACGTCGGTGGCCACCAGGACCGGCGAGCGGGCGTCGGTGAACTCCTCCAGGGCCCGGCGGCGCGCGGACTGCGGGAGCCCGCCGTGGATCGCCTCGGCCTTGATGCCGGCGGCCTTGAGGTTCTCGGTCAGCCGGTCGACACCGAGCTGCGTGCGGGCGAACACGATGGTCCGGCCGGGACGGCCGGCGAGCTCCGTGGCCACCTGCAGCTTGTCACGGAAGGCGAGGCTGAAGGCGAGGTGCTCGGCGGGCGGGGCGTCGTCGCCGGCGCGCTTGACCTCGTGCCGGGCCGGGTCCTTGAGGTAGCGGCGCACCAGGGCGTCGACCTCGCCGTCGAGGGTGGCCGAGAAGAGCAGCCGCTGGGCGTCGCGGGCGGTCTGGTCGAGCAGCTCCTTGACGACCGGGAGGAAGCCCAGGTCGGCCATGAAGTCCGCCTCGTCCAGCACGGTCACGACGACCTCGGCGAGGGTGGCCTCGCCCTGGCTGATCAGGTCCTGCAGGCGGCCGGGGGTGGCGATGACGACGTCGACGCCGCGGCGCAGCTGCTGGATCTGGCGGTACATGGGCGCGCCGCCGTACACGGTCGCGAGCTGCACGCCGGTGGCCTGGCCGAGCGGCGCGAGGTTGTCGTGCACCTGCTGGGCCAGCTCGCGGGTCGGCACCAGCACGAGGCCGCGCGGGGCACGGCGGCCCTGCTTGACCTCGGCGCCGATGCGAGCGAGCAGCGGCAGGCCGAAGGCCAGGGTCTTGCCCGAGCCGGTGGCGGCCTTGCCGAGCACGTCGCGGCCGGCGAGAGCGTCGGGCAGGGCGGAGGTCTGGATGGCGAACGGGCGGTGGATGCCGCGCCGCTCCAGGGCGGTCACGAGCAGCTGGGGCAGACCCAGCTGGCCGAACGTCGGGCCCGCGGGGGCGTCGACGGTGTTCTCAATGGTGGTGTTCTGAACAGCGTTCTCGGTCGTGTTCGACTCGAACGAGACAGGGTTGACCAACGTCATGCGGGGTGGGGCTCCGATACTGCTCGGAGCGCGTCCCGTGAAAGAGGAGGAGCACCGGCAGGTACCGGCGTCCTCACTTGGCGATCACTTGCGCCCAGGTGTGGAACGCGGGATCTGCACGGATGCGCTCATGCCCGGACAAACCGTCCGGGAGGATGACCGGCCTTGTGCCGGTGCACCTACCGTAGCAGCGGGGACGTGATCGTGATTCCCGCGAACGGGGGTGACGGTGGGCACCCGGCTCAGGCGGTGAGCGCGGCGAACCCCGGCCGGACGACGTCCTCGAGCAGGCGCTTCTTGTCCTCCGCGGGCAGGAACGCGGCCGCGACCGCGCGCTCGGTGACCGTCCGGACGTCGTCCCAGGTCCAGCCGAACGTGGTGGCGACGTCGGTGACCTCGCTGGTGACCGAGACGCCGCTCATGAGCCGGTTGTCGGTGTTGAGGGTGACCGCGAAGCCCAGCCGGTGCAGCCGGTCGACCGGGTGCTCCGCCAGCGACGGGTAGGCGCCGGTCTGCACGTTGGACGACGGCGCGACCTCCAGGGGCACCTGCTGGTCGAGCACCCGCTGCGCCACCGGGCCGAGCGGGCCGTCGACGGGCACCTCGTCCGCCGTCCGGACGCCGTGGCCCAGCCGCTCGGCGCGGGCGCCGTCGAGCGCGGCGCGGATCGAGGGGATGCCGGCCGCCTCCCCGGCGTGCACCGTGCGGTGCGCGCCCTCGCGGTCCAGCAGCGCGATCGCCGACGGGATGCGGTCGGGCGGGAAGCCGTCCTCGGGGCCGGCCAGGTCGAAGCCCACGACGCCGGCGTCGCGGTAGCGGACGACGAGCCCGGCGACCTCGTCCCAACGGTCGTTCTGCCGCATGGCGCACAGCAGCGCCCCGACGCGGATCGGCGTCCCCGCCTCGGCGGCCTCGCGGCTGCCCTGCGCGAAGCCGTCGAGGATGGCCTCCACGGCAGCCTCGATCGGCATGCCGGGCACGAGCAGCTCGGGGGCCATGCGGACCTCGGCGTGGACGACGCCGTCGCGGGCCAGGTCGAGCGCGCACTCGCGGGCCACCCGGTGCACCGCGTCCGGCGTCTGCATCACACCGACGGTGTGCGCGAAGGTCTCCAGGTACTGCACCAGCGACCCGGAGTCGGCCGCGTCGCGGAGCCAGCGGCCCAGGGTCTCCGCGTCGTCCGCCGGCAGGCCGCGGTAGCCGAGCTCGTCGGCCAGCTCGAGCACCGTCTGCGGGCGGAGGCCGCCGTCGAGGTGGTCGTGCAGGAGGACCTTCGGGGCGCGGCGGACGTTCTCGGCGTTCAGCGGTGCGGGCACCCGTCCGACGCTACCCAACGCGGAACACACGATCGGTCAGCCGCCGATCACGCCGCACAGTCCGAGAACGCCGAACACGAGGAAGCCGCCCACGACGAGGCCGGACACGACCACGAGCGTCAGGGTCTTCCCGCCCTTCTTCCCGCGCGAGAAGCGCCTCATGGCGCCTCCGGCAAGGGTCGCGACGCCCAGCGCGCCCACGAATGCCAGGATCACGGCCAGGACCGAGTCGAGGACGTTCGCCACCGTCAGCGCAGCGCCCGGCCACGTGTACGCGGCCAGGACACGGGCCCACAGCGAAGTGGCCGAGAACACCGCCAGCATCGTGCCGGTGACGCCGAACGTGAGGCCGAACAGGACGATCTCGAAGTTCACGTTCAGGCCCGGGTTGCGACGCTGCTCCGAGGCCTTCCGCGGCACGAGCCCGATGTACACGTACCCGGGGAGCCCGACGAGGGCGACGATCGCGAGTGCGGTCAGCGAATCCGGCATACCTCGGGACTCGTCACGGCGAGGCTCCGGCTTGAGCGTTCCAGCCGAAGATCTCGCTCAGCGGCTCGCGCGGTCCTGCCAGCGGAAGGTCAGCACGCAGAGCACGAGCCCGGCGATGCACCACGCCCCCAGGACGAGCGCCACGCGCCCCAGCTCCCACGTGCCGGCGGGCTCCGAGGCGGCGAGCGCGTCGGGCAGGAACACCGACCGGAACCCCTGCGCCATCCACTTGAGCGGGAAGACCGCCGCCACGGTCTGCATCCAGGTCGGGATCTCGCTGAACTGGAAGAAGACGCCCGAGATGAACTGGAGCAGCAGCGCGAACGGGGTCACCGTGGCCGACGCCGAGCGGCCGTTCTTCGCCAGGCTGGAGATCGCGATCCCGAGCAGCGTGCACGCCGACGCCCCGAGCACCGCCACCCACAGGAAGGTCAGCCAGTCGCCACCCGACGGCAGGTCGATGCCGTAGAAGACGACGCCGATCGCCAGCAGGACGACGATGCTCGCGGCGGTGACCGCGAGGACCTGCACCACCTTGCCGACGAAGTAGGCGCTCTTGGGCATGGGCGTGCCGGCCAGGTGCTTGAGCGTCCCGTCCGACCGCTCCGTGGCGATGCTGATCGCCATGTTCTGCAGGCTCGCGCCGAGGATGCCCGCGGCGATGATCCCCGCCATGAAGTACTGGGTGAAGGTGACGCCGGAGCCGAGGTCGAAGTCCAGCACCGCGCCGAAGACGACCAACAGCAGCACCGGCAGCAGCAGGGTGAAGACCACCGACTCGCGCTGCCGGAAGAACTCCTTGAGCTCGACGACGCCGCGGGTGCGGTAGACCGCTGCCAGGGACGGCAGGGGCCGCTCGGTGGTGGCGCTCATGACGGCTCCCCGATCATGCGCAGGTACACGTCCTCGAGGGTCGGGCGGCTCACCGCGAGGTCGGGCACCTCGCCGGGGAACCGCGCGGCGAGGTCGCGGACGAACGCCGTCGGCGTGGCGGTGGCCTCGGTGCGCCGGACGCCGTCCTCGGTCCAGGTGACGACGGCGGGCGCCGACTCGCGGCCGCCCAGCGTCGACGGGACGGCGACCTCGACCAGCCGGCCGCGGGCGATGACCCCGACCCGGTCGGCCAGCGCCTCGGCCTCGTCGAGGTAGTGGGTGGTGAGCAGCATGGTGGTGCCCAGGTCGCGCAGCGAGCGGATCAGGGACCAGAACTGGCGTCGCGCCTCCGGGTCGAAGCCGGTGGTCGGCTCGTCGAGGAACAGCAGCGTCGGGCGGCCGACGATGCCGAGCGCCACGTCCAGCCGACGGCGCTGGCCGCCCGAGAGCACCCTTCCTCGGACGCCGGCCTTCTCGGTCAGCCCGACCAGCTGGAGCACCTCGTCGGGGTCGCGCGGGTCGGGGTAGTACGCCGCCTGGGCGGTGAGCATCTCGCGCACGGTGAGCTGGCTGTCGCCGGCACCGGACTGCAGGACGATGCCCAGCCGCGCCTTCCACTGCCGGGCGCCGACCGCCGGGTCGTCACCCAGTACCCGGACCTCGCCGGCGTCGCGCCCGCGGTAGCCCTCGCAGATCTCGACCGTCGTGGTCTTGCCCGCGCCGTTGGGACCCAGGAGGGCGAAGATCTCCCCGCGCTGGATGTCCAGGTCGAGGCCGTCCACCGCGGTGAAGTCGCCGTACCGCTTGACCAGGCCGCGGATCGAGATGGCCGCGTCCGGGTCCAGCGGGTCGCCGGGCTGCGGGCGCCCGCGCACCGCGGTGGAACTCGTCACGAGGGAACAGTCTCCCCCATGCCCTGCCGTGCCTCGGACCGGTCCGACGTCATCCGGTGATGCGGTCGAGGATCAGCGGCAGGGGGCGGTCGTCGGTGTCGACGCCGATCGCGCCCTCGAGCGCCTCGAGCGCCCGCGGGATGCGGTCGGGGTCGTCGGTCTGCAGCTCCAGGAGCGGCTGGCCCTCGGTCACGTGCTCCCCCACCCCGGCGGTCCAGACGACGCCGGCCGCGGCCGACACCGGGTCCTCCTTGCGTGCCCGCCCGGCGCCGAGCCGCCAGGCGGCGACACCGAGCGAGTACGCGTCCAGCCGGGTCAGCGTGCCGGTGGCCGGGGCGGTCACCACGTGCGTCTCCGCCGGCTTCGGGAGGGGCGCGTCGGGATCCCCGCCCTGGGCGGCGATCATGCGGCGCCAGACGTCCATCGCCCGGCCGTCGGCGAGCGCGTCGGCGGGGTCGACGTCGTCCCGCCCGGCGGCCGCGAGCATCTCGCGGGCGAGGGCCAGGGTCAGCTCGACGACGTCGGCCGGTCCGCCGCCGGCGAGCACCTCGACCGACTCGGCCACCTCGACCGCGTTGCCGGCCGAGCGGCCCAGCGGGCGGTCCATCGCGGTCACCAGGGCAACCGTCTTCACGCCGGCCGCCTCGCCCAGGCCGACCATGGTCCGGGCGAGCTCCCGGGAGAGCGCCGGCTCCTTCATGAACGCACCGGAGCCGGTCTTCACGTCGAGCACGAGCGCGTCGGCGCCCTCGGCGATCTTCTTGCTCATGATCGAGCTGGCGATCAGCGGGATCGACTCCACGGTGCCGGTGACGTCGCGCAGCGCGTAGAGCTTCTTGTCGGCCGGCGCGAGGTCGTTGCCCGCGGCGCAGATCACCGCGCCCACCTCCCGCAGCTGCCGGAGGTAGGCCTCCTCGTGCACGTCGGCCCGCCAGCCGGGGATCGCCTCGAGCTTGTCCAGCGTGCCGCCGGTGTGCCCGAGGCCGCGGCCGGACAGCTGCGGCACGGCCACGCCGCAGGCGGCGACGAGCGGCGCCAGCGGCAGCGTGATCTTGTCGCCCACGCCGCCGGTGGAGTGCTTGTCGGCGGTCGGCCGGCCCAGCGGCGAGAGGTCCTTGCGCTCGCCGGAGTCGATCATCGCCTGCGTCCAGACGGCGAGCTCGTCGGGCGACATGCCGCGGAAGAACACCGCCATGAGCAGCGCGCTCATCTGCTCGTCCGGCACCGCGCCGTCGGTGTAGGCCCCGATGATCCAGCGGATCTGGTCGGCGCTGAGCTCCCCGCCGTCCCGCTTGGTCCGGAGGACGTCGATCGCGTCCATCAGCCCTGTCCCCGCTCGGCCGCCGCGACCAGGTCCTCGGGACCGAAGGCGTCCGGCAGCACCTCGCGCATGGGCACGATGCCCAGCGACACCGTCTCGATGAGCATGTCGGCACCCCCGTGCTCCCACAGCAGCTGACGGCAGCGCCCGCAGGGCATCAGCGGCTGCCCGTCCCCGCCCACGCAGGCCACGGCGACGAGCCGGCCACCGCCGGTGCGCGCCAGGTCGCTGACCATGCCGCACTCGGCGCACAGGCCCAGCCCGTAGGACGCGTTCTCCACGTTGCAGCCGGTGACCACGCGGCCGTCGTCCACGAGCCCGGCGACACCGACGGGGAACTTCGAGTACGGGGCGTAGGCGTGGGTCATCGCCTCGCGCGCGGCCGCGCGCAGGGCGTCCCAGGCTGCGTCGTCCACCCGCCCCACCACCCCGTCGTCCACTAGTGCTCTCCTCGTCGGTAGACCAGCCCGTCGGCCTGCGGCATGCGCAATCGCTGCGAGGCGAGCGAGAGCACCAGCAGCGTCGTCAGGTGCGGGGTGAAGGAGACGATCCCCGGCGGGAGCTCCTCGATCATGAGGAAGCCGGTCAGCGACGCGGCGGCGAACGCGAAGGCCAGCACCGCCCGCACGGCCCGCCGGTGCACCGCCTGCCACACCGCGACGCCGGCCAGCAGCACCGCCACCAGGAGCAGCAGCGCGACGACGGCGGTGCGGCTGCGCAGCTGCAGCGCGTCGGCGAAGCCGAACAGGCCGGCGCCCGCGGCCAGGCCGCCCGGCCGCCAGTTGCCGAAGATCAGCGCGGCCAGGCCGATGAAGCCGCGGCCGTTGGTCTGGTTCTCGCGGTAGATGCCGGCGATGAAGACCAGGAACACGCCGCCCATGCCGGCGAGCGCGCCGGAGATGACGACCGCGATGTACTTCATCTTGTAGACCGCGACGCCGAGCGTGTCGGCCGCGGCCGGGTTCTCGCCGCAGGCCCGCAGCCGCAGCCCGAACGCCGTCCGCCACAGCAGCAGGTAGGACGCCGGCACGAGCAGCACCGCGAGGATCGTCAGGACGCCGATGCCGCTGGTGAACCCGCGCAGGATGCCGGCGAGATCACTCACCAGGAACCAGTGCTGGCCCTCGAGGTCGCCCAGCAGGTCCGGGCCCGACGAGAGGATCGGCAGCGACACCTCCGGCGGATCGCTGGACAGCGCCGGCGACTGCGTGACGCCGCCGCCGGCGTCGTTGTCGGTGTAGAGCAGCTCGGAGAGGAACCGCGCGACACCCGCCGCGAGGATGTTGATCGCCACACCGGAGACGACGTGGTCGACGCCGAAGGTCACCGTCGCCACCGCGTGCAGCAGGCCGCCCAGCGCGCCGAAGAGCACACCGCCGAGCAGCGCCGCTGCCCAGCCCCACTGGTAGCCGGCGAACCCGGCACCCCAGGTGCCCAGGATCATCATCCCGTCGAGGCCGATGTTGACCACGCCCGCGCGCTCGGCGAACAGACCGCCGAGGGCGGCCAGGCCGATCGGCACGGCCAGGAGCAGCGCGGCCGACATCGTCGACGACGACGTCAGCGCCTCCTCGCCGCTGATCGTCCGCACCAGGGACACGACGACGAGCGCACCGAGCGTCCACCAGATCAGCCGCCGTGCGCGGCCTCCACCGGTGAGCAGGTCGGTGATGGGGCCCCGGCTGGGCCGGGCCTCCGGTGACGACACCACGGTGCTCATGCCCGGGCCCCCTGCCGCTCGTCGGTGTCGCCGCCGGCCGGACCCGCCGGGCCGGTGGCCGTCCGGGCCTCGCCCGTGCCGCCGTCCCCGGCCACGGGGGCGGCCTGCGCCGTGCCGCGCTCGGCCGACCGACGGGCGATCCGCCGGGCGATCTCGTTGGCGACGACGACGGCGAGCACGATCGTGCCCTGGATGATCGTGACGACCGACGCCGGGAAGTCCGCGATCTGCAGCGGCACCAGCGAGCGGTCGAGGAAGCCGAACAACAGCGCCGCGAAGGCGATGCCGAGCGGTCGGTTGCGGCCCAGCAGGGCGACGGCGATGCCGAGGAAGCCGAGCCCCGCGGTGAAGTCGGTCGTGTAGCTGTGCGTGCTGCCGAGCAGGTCGGGCAGGCCGATCAGGCCCGCCACGGCACCGGACAGCAGCATGGTCTTGATGACCATGCCGCGGGCGTCGACGCCGCTGGCGCTGGCCGCCGACGGCGACAGACCGCTGACCTTGAGGTCGTAGCCGAACCGCGTGCGGTTGAGCAGCACCGCGATCAGGACCCCGACGACGATGGCGATCGGCAGGAAGCCGTAGAGCTGACGCGGCGGGTTGGCCAGGCCGATCGCCCCGAAGATCGCGTTCAGCCCGCCGAGCTGGCCCGACTCCGGGATCTCGGCGGTGCTGATGATCGAGGCGCCCTCCTCGCTCCCCCGGAACGGCCCGGTGAGCAGGTAGGACGCCAGACCCAGGGCGATGAAGTTCAGCATGATCGAGCTGATGACCTCGCTGACACCGCGGGTCACCTTCAGGACGGCCACGATCGCCGCCCAGAGGGCGCCCACGACGACGGCCACCGCGACGATCAGCAGGATGTGCAGTGGTCCCGGCAGGGCCACGGCCGCACCGACGGCCGCCGCGACGATCGTCGCCAGCCGGTACTGGCCCTCGACACCGATGTTGAACAGGCCCATGCGGAAGGCGACGGCGACGGCGAGCCCGGCGAGGAACAGCGGGATCGCGCGGTTGACGATGACGACGAGCGCGGTGACCTGCTGCGCCGGCGAGTCCCCGAAGTCGAGCATCACCTCGAACACCTGCAGGGGGTTGACCTGCAGGGCGGCCATCACCAGCGAGGAGATCACCAGCGCGACGACGACGGCGAGGACGGGCGCGAAGGCCGCCGTGCCGATCCGGCGGAGGACGGTCATGCCGCACCCGCCGTCGTCCGCGCGCCGGTCATGTAGCCACCCAGCTCCTCCGGGGTGACGCTGGCCGGGTCGACGGTGGCGACCAGCCGGCCGCGCAGCATGACCTGGAGCGTGTCGGAGAGCCCGATCAGCTCGTCGAGGTCGGCGGAGATCAGCAGGATCGCCATCCCTTCGGCCCGTGCGTCCTTGAGCAGTTCCCAGATGACCGCCTGGGCGCCGACGTCGACGCCACGGGTCGGGTGGGCGGCGATCAGCAGCCGCGGCTTCGCGCTCATCTCGCGCCCGACGATCAGCTTCTGCTGGTTGCCACCCGACAGGGCGACGGCCAGCGTGTCGGGCCCGGGGGCCCGGACGTCGTACTCCGCCATGATCCGCTCGGTGTCGGACCGGGCGGCCTTGCGGTCGATGAAGATGCCCTTGGACGCGGGCGGCTGCGTCTGGTGGCCGAGGATCCGGTTCTCCCAGAGCGGCGCCTCGAGCAGCATGCCCTGGCGGTGCCGGTCCTCGGGGATGAAGCCCAGTCCGGCCTCCCGGCGGGCGCGGGTGGTCCACCCGGTGATGTCCTGCAGGCCGCCGCTGCCAGCGAGGTGCACCTCGCCGGAGGCCAGGGGGCGCAGGCCCATGATGGCGTCGACGAGCTCGGCCTGGCCGTTGCCCTCGACCCCGGCGATGCCCACGACCTCGCCCGCGCGGACGGTCAGGCTGACGGCGTCGATGAGCGCCCGGCCCTCGATCGACTGCACGGTGAGGTCGCGCAGGACCAGGACCGGCTCCTCGCGCACGGTCGAGGTGCGGGTCTCCGGCGAGGGCAGCTCGGAGCCGACCATCATCTCGGCGAGCTGCTTGACCGTCGTCGTCCGCGGGTCGGCGGTCCCGACGGTCGTGCCCCGCCGGATGACGGTGATGCCGTTGGCGACGCGACGGACCTCGTCGAGCTTGTGGGAGATGAAGATGACCGTCAGGCCCTCGCGGGTGAGTTCGGCCAGGTTGCCGAAGAGCTCGTCGACCTCGTGGGGCACTAGGACGGCGGTCGGCTCGTCGAGGATCAGCGTGGTCGCGCCGCGGTACAGCACCTTGGCGATCTCGACGCGCTGCCGGGCGCCGACGCCGAGGTTCTCGACCAGCTCGTCGGGGTGCAGGTCCAGCGCGTAGCGCTCGGAGATCTCGAGGATGCGGCGCCGCGCCTCGGCGCGGTCCAGCCGCCCGCCGCGGGTCGGCTCGCTGCCCAGGACGATGTTCTCGAGGACGGTGAAGTTGTCGGCCAGCATGAAGTGCTGGTGGACCATGCCGATGCCGGCGGCGATGGCGTCCGCCGGGCTCTTGAAGTGCACCTCGCGCCCGTCGAGCAGGATCTGGCCCTCGTCGGGGCGGTGCATCCCGTACAGCGTCTTCATCAGCGTCGACTTGCCGGCACCGTTCTCGCCGACGATCGCGTGCACCTCGCCGCGGCGGACCCGCAGCTCGATGTCGCGGTTGGCCACGACGCCGGGGAAGCGCTTGGTGATGCCCCGCAGCTCGACCGCGTAAGGCGCGGTGCCGCTCGCCGCCGGCGGTCCGCCGGGGGCTCCTGTCTCGGCCATGGTGGGCCTCTTCCTCGTCGGTGCGCCACGGCGTCGTGGCGCACGTCCATCCGTCTGCGCCGGGCGGGCGGGATCGGCCGCCGCCGGCAGTCCGGTACCGGGCGCTCGCGGACCGGCAACGGGGGAACGTGCTCGCCGCATGATCCCGCATCCCGGGATCGGCCCGGGAGGGCGGGGCGGTCGTGGGTGCCCCGTGAGGGTGGGGCGGGACGACGACGGGCCCGGGCTCCGCACTCGAGATGCAGTGCCCGGGCCCGCCGTCGGGGATCGACGTGCGCCGCGGACCCGCCGGAGCGGGTCCGCGTCCGGGATCACGGGGTCGTGGGGACCTCGATCTCGCCGTCGACGATCTGCTGGCGGTACTCGTCGATGTCGCTCTGGATGTCGTCGATGAACCCACCGGAGGTGGACAGGCCCACGCCCTCGGACTCGAGGTCGTAGACGACGTCCGAGCCACCCTCGACGTCGCCCTCGACGAAGCTGTCGATGAACGCCTGGACGGCGTTGTCGACCCGCTTGAGCATCGAGGTCATGATCACGGCCTTGAGGGCCGCGTCGTCGACGGTGTTGTACTGGTCGGAGTCGACACCGATCGCGCGGCCGTTCGAGGCGGCGGCCGCCTGGAACACACCGAGGCCGGAGCCGCCGGCGGCGTGGTAGACGATGTCGGCACCGGCGTCGAACATGCCCTGCGCCACGATCTGGCCCTTGGCCGGGTCGTTGAAGCCGGAGAAGTCACCGGCCGGCGAGATGTACTGCGAGGTGACGGTGACGTCGGGGCTGACGGCCTCGACGCCGGCCTCGAAGCCCGCCTGGAACTTCTGGATGAGCGGGGTCTCGACGCCACCGACGAAGCCGACGCTGTTGGTCTCGGTCTTCAGCGCGGCCGCGACGCCGGCGAGGAAGGAGCCCTGCTCCTCGGCGAACAGCAGACCGACGAGGTTGTCGGCGCCGATCTCCTCGACCGAGGAGTCGATGATCGCGAAGGTCGTGTCGGGGTACTGCTCCACGACGTCGCCGATCACGTCGCCGTAGGCGAAGCCGACGGCGATGACGGGGTTGTAGCCCTCGTCGGCGAGCTGGGTGAGCAGCTCGACGCGGTTGGAGGCGTCGGCGTTGGGGCTGAGGTCGCGGACCTCGCCACCGTGCTCCTCGATCGCGGCCTCGACGCCGGCGATGGCGGAGTCGTTGAACGAGCGGTCGCCCCGGCCGCCGGTGTCGTACGCGACGCCGACCTTGAGGTCCTCGCTGCTGCCGCCGCCGTTCTCGGTGGCGGAACCGCCGTTCTCCTCGTCGCTGGCACAGGCCGCGAGGGCCAGGCTGCCGGCCAGCAGCAGTGCCGCGGCCTTCGTCATCCGCGCTCGGCGCAAGACGATCTCCTCTCTGGGGGGACGGGCCGGTGGTGCCGGGCGCTGTCCCGATCGGTTGGTTCGATCCTGCGGCGCCCCGCCCGACGTGGGCAGGGCGCGGGAACACAAGACCTGGGCACGCTAACCGCGAGGCCGCCCAGGTCCCCAGGCCGGTGCCGGACTGAGATGCGATCGTTGCGAACACCGGTCACACCGGTGTCCTGCGTCACCCGACGGCACGCGACGGTCCCGGAACACCTACGGTCTCGGGCCATGGACCGACGCCGGCGCTGGGCTCTCGCCGCGCTGGTCGCGGCCGCCGTCGCCCTGCCCGGGCCCGCGGTCGCCGAGGACGCCCGCCCGACCGCCGACCCGGGCGCCCCGACGCCGACGGCTCCCCATCTCGGCCTCCCGCCGCAGGGCTCGGCGCCCGACGGCCGCACGGTCGGTGGCGAGGCGCTCGACACGCGGGCCACCGTCGTCGCGCGCGGCGCCCCGGCCCTGCCCCAGGGGCTGGCCGCCAACGGGTGGCTGGTCGCCGACGCCGTCACCGGCGACGTCCTGGCGGCACGCGACCCGCACGGCCGCTACTACCCGGCCAGCACGCTGAAGACCCTGACGCTGCTGACCCTGCACCCCCTGCTCGACCCGGCGACCGTCGTCGAGGGGACGGCGGAGGACGAGAACGTCGAGGGCAGCCGGGTGGGCCTGGTGCAGGGCGGCCGCTACCCGGTGTCGCTGCTGTTCGAGGCGCTGATCCTGCAGTCGGGCAACGACGCGGCGAACGCGCTGGCCCGCACGGCCGGCGGCGTGGAGGTCACGGTCGCGGCGATGAACGAGACGGCCGAGGACCTGGGCGCCTTCGACACCGTCGCGGGGACGCCGTCGGGGCTCGACGTCGCCGGGCAGTCGTCGTCGCCGTACGACCTGGCGCTGATCTTCCGGGCGGTCCTCGCCGACCCGGAGGCGGCCGCGGTGCTCACCGTGCCGACCGCGACGATCCCTGCGGTGGAGGGGCGCTCCCCCGGGTTCCAGATCCAGAACCAGAACCCGCTGGCCGGGACGCCGGGCAACCTCGGTGGGAAGACCGGCTTCACCGACGCCGCCCGGCACACCTTCGTCACCGCGGCCGAGCGGGACGGCCGCCGCCTGGTGGTCAGCGTCATGGACACCGAGAACGTCCCGCTGCGCGCGGCCGACCAGGCGGCGCTGCTGCTCGACTGGGGCTTCGCCGTCCCGGCCGGGGTCGCCGGCGTGGGCCGTCTGGTCGACCCGGCCGAGGCCGCCGTGCACTTGAGGCCCGCTCCCCCTCCCGCGGAACCCGAGCGTCCGTGGCCGACGGAGGTGCGGGACGACGACGACGCCACCTCGGCCGCGGACCCCTGGCCGTGGCTCCCCCTGGGCCTCGGCGGCCTGGCGCTGGTGGCCGCGGGCGGGACGGCCGTCGTGCGCCGCCGCGTCACCCGGGCGGTCACTGCGCCGGGAGGTTCTCGATCCGCCGGAGGGTCGCCGTCCACGCGGCGGTGAAGAACGCGAACCGGGCGACGAGGTTGATCCAGATCAGCAGTCCCACGGCGCCGCCGAAGGCCGAGGCGGTCACGCTGTCGGAGATCAGCGACAGGTAGAAGCTGCCGACGAGCTTGAGCGCCTCCACGCCGGCCGCGCCGAACAGCGCACCGGGGAGCAGGAGGCGCAGCGGGTGGTTCACCGACGGCACGACGCGCAGCAGCCAGAGGAAGACGGCGGTGTCGACGGCGACGGCGAGCGCGATGCCCACGACCCAGGTCAGCACCCCGACGCCGGGTTCGTCGGCCAGCCCGAGGAGCTCGAGCACCCACGACGTCGCCTGGGTGACCCCGCCGGTGAGGCCCAGGCTGGTCAGCCCGACCACACCGAGGGCGAGCAGCGAGACCAGGTCCTGCAGGTTGTCGCGGAGGAACTCGGGCTCGTCGACGCGGCCCTTCCAGATCCGCTCCATGCCGATCCGCAGCTTGTCCATGGCGCGCAGCCCCGCGTACAGCGAACCGGCCAGGGCGATCAGCCCGATGAAGCCGGCGCCGTCGATGGCGCCCCGCAGCTGGCGGACCAGCTGCCGCCCGACCGTGCCCGGGAAGGCGTCGCGGATGGCGGCGAACAGCTCGGCCCGGAGCAGCTCGTTGCCGGCGAGGAAGAGCCCGATGACCGAGGCCACCAGCAGCAGCACCGGGAACAGGCCGAGGAAGACGAAGTAGGTGACCCCGGCGGCCATGAGGTCGCCCTGGGTGCGCCGGTACCTGCCGCCGGCCCGGGCGAGGTGGTCGAACCAGCGGTGGCGCAGCCGCAGCGCGTCGATCGTCGCCTCGACGCGGGTCCACGCCCGGGTCCAGACGGGCTCCCGGGGCGGCGCCGGCTGCTCGGGCGCGGTGGAGCTCACCGGCCGAGTCTGGGGCCTGGACCAGGGCTCTGCTCTGCGAGCCGCCCCCTCGTCAGCGCGGCGGACCGGTGAGCGGGTACTCCCGGGCGACCGTCCACGCGCCGGACGGCGTCTGCTCGAACTCGGTGAACGCGGTCACCCGGAACTCGGCGGACAGGTCGGCCAGGCCGTTGTAGGCCAGCTCGAGCATGTCCTCCGGGACGTCGTGGGCGACGGTGACGTGCGGGTGGTACGGGAACGCCAGCGACCGCTCGAGGGGACCGCGCCGGACGTCGTCCGAGAGCAGCTCGCAGTTGCCGATCCCCCGCGCGACGGCCACGAAGACCACGTCGGAGACCGGCTTGAAGGTGCCGGTGCCCGACAGGTGCATGTCGAACGGCGGGTGGCACCGCGCCACCTCCGCGAGGTGCGCGCTGATCGCCGGCCGGTCGGCGACCGGCACCTCGGTGGGCGGCAGGAGCGTCACGTGCGGCGGCACGAGGCTGGCCTGCGGGTCCCCGGCCTTCGACCGCCAGTCGACCAGCAGCTGGGCCCACGGCTCCGGGATCGGCACGACGATGCCCAGCACGGTGCTCTCCGCCGGCGCGGCGGGGTCGGTCATCGCCGGGCCCCCGCCGGCGGGAGGAAGCCCGTCCGGTCGTAGACCCGCGCGACCGTGGCCCCGGCGACCTCGCGCGCGCGGGCCGCGCCGGCGGCGAGGATGCGCTCCAGCTCGGCCGGGTCGTCGAGCAGCTCGTTGGTGCGGTCGCGGACCGGGGCGACGAAGTCGGTGACGACCTCGGCCAGCTCCTTCTTGAGGTCCCCGTACCCGCGGCCGGCGAAGTGCTCCTCCAGCTCGGGCACGGTCCGCCCGGACAGCGCGCTGTGGATGGTGAGCAGGTTCGTGACGCCCGGCTTGTTCCGGGCGTCGGCGACGACCTCCCGGCCGGTGTCGGTGACCGCCGAGCGGATCTTCTTCGCCGTCACCTTCGGCTCGTCGAGCAGGAACACGCAGCCGGCCGGCGGCAGGCTCTTGCTCATCTTCTTCTCCGGCGACTGCAGGTCCATCACCCGCGCGCCGCCGGCCGGGATGAGGCCCTCCGGCACCGGGAAGGTGTCGCCGTACCGGCCGTTGAAGCGCTGCGCCAGGTCGCGGGTCAGCTCGAGGTGCTGGCGCTGGTCGTCGCCCACCGGCACCTGGGTGGCCTGGTAGATGAGGATGTCGGCCGCCATGAGCACCGGGTAGGTGAACAGGCCGACGGTCGTCCCCGCCGTCCCCTCGCGCTGGCTCTTGTCCTTGAACTGCGTCATGCGGCCGGCCTCGCCGAAGCCGGTGAGGCACTCCAGCACCCACGACAGCTGCAGGTGCTCGGGCACCTGGCTCTGCACGAACAGCGTGCTGCGGTCGGGGTCGACGCCCAGGGCCAGCAGCTGGGCGGCCGACACCAGGGTGTTGCGACGGAGCTCGGCCGGGTCCTGCGGAACGGTGATCGCGTGCAGGTCGACGACGCAGTAGAAGGCCTCGGTCGAGTCCTGCAACGCGACCCACTGGCGCAGCGCACCCAGGTAGTTCCCGAGGTGGAACGAACCCGCCGTCGGCTGGATGCCGGAGAGCACACGGGGAAGAGGCACGTCGGCCATCAAACCAGCCGCGCGGGCCACGCGTTCGCCTCCCCCGTTCCGCCGGTCTCAGAGGGGCGTGCTGCCGGCAGCGACGTCGTCGAGCGCGGCCAGGAGGACGTCGTCCTCCTCGGGGCTGCCGACCGTGATGCGGACGCCCTCCCCGGCGAACGGACGGGTGATGACCGCGCGCGACTCCAGCGCGGCGGCCAGCCCGGCGGCCTGCTCCCCCACCGGCAGCCAGACGAAGTTGGCCTGGCTGTCGGCGACGTCGAAGCCGCGCTCGCGCAGAGCGGTGGTGAGCCGGTCCCGCTCGGCGGTGACGGCGGCACAGCGGGCACGCACCTCGTCCTCGCTGGCCAGCGCGGCGACGGCCGCGGCCTGCGCGGGCATCGAGACGCTGAACGGGACGTGCGTCTTGCGCACCGCCTCGGTGACCGCCGGGTCCTCGGCGATCAGGTAGCCGACCCGGAGGCCCGCCAGCCCCCAGGCCTTGGAGAAGGTGCGCAGGACGGCGACGTTCGGCCGCCCGCGCATCAGCTCGACGCCGTCCGGGACGTCGGGGTCGGTGACGAACTCGCGGTAGGCCTCGTCGAGGACGACGAGCGTGTGCTCCGGCACCGCGTCGAGGAACCGCTCGAGCTCGGCCCGCCGCACCGCCGTCCCGGTCGGGTTGTTCGGGTTGCAGACGAAGACCATGCGGGTCGTCTCGTCGAGGGCGGCCAGCAGCCCGTCGAGGTCGTGGGTGTCGGCCGGCCCGCCCGCCCGGCCGGGCACGAGCGGCACCTCGACGGCGCGCGCCCCGGCGACCTGCGCGAGCAGCGGGTACATCTCGAAGGAGCGCCAGGCGTAGGCGAGGGAGGTGCCCGGCTCGGTGTAGGCCTGGGCCAGCTCCTGGCACAGGGTCACCGCGCCGCAGCCGGTGGCGACCTGCTCGGGCGCGATGGCGTAGCGCTCGGCGAGCGCCCCCGTGAGCACGGCGGCGCCGTTGTCCGGGTACCGGTTCGTCTCGGTCAGGACCGCCGTCACGGCCTGGACGACGGCGGGCAGCGGCGGGAAGGCGACCTCGTTGCTGGCCAGCTTGACCGCGCGGTCCACCCCGATCTCGCGGGCGAGGTCGGCCGGGTTGCGCCCCGGCCGGTAGGCGGGCAGTGCGCCCACCACGGGGCGAGGGCTGACCACGGAGAACCTCCTAGGGTGACCGCATGCGCGTACTCGTCGCCGGTGGAGCCGGCTACATCGGCAGCGTAGTGACGGCGGCACTGCTGGCCGACGGCCACGAGGTGACGGTGCTCGACGACCTCTCGACCGGGCACGCCGACGCGGTCCCGCCGGGCGCGACCCTCGCCGAGGTGGCGCTGCACGACTCGGCGCCGGTGCTGGCCGACGTCCGGCCCGAGGCCGTCCTGCACTTCGCCGCCAAGTCGCTCGTCGGCGTCTCGCAGGAGCGGCCGCACGAGTACTGGGACACCAACGTGGGCGGCTCGCTGGCGCTGCTGGAGGCGATGCGGGCGGCTGGCTGCCGGCGGATCGTCTTCTCCTCCACCGCGGCCACCTACGGCGAACCCGAATCGGTGCCGATCCGCGAGGACGCGCCGACCCGGCCGACCAACACCTACGGCGCCTCCAAGCTCGCCGTCGACCACATGCTCACCTCGTACGCGGTCGCGCACGGCTTCGCCGCGGTGAGTCTGCGGTACTTCAACGTGGCCGGCGCCGCTCACGGCCTCGGCGAGCGGCACGCCACCGAGACCCACCTCATCCCGCTGGCGCTGCAGGTGGCCGCCGGGGAGCGGGAGTCGCTGACGGTCTACGGCGACGACTACCCCACGCCCGACGGCACCTGCATCCGCGACTACGTGCACGTGGGCGACCTCTCCGACGCGCACCTGCTCGCCCTGCCGGCGCCGGCGGAGGGCGAGCACCGGATCTACAACCTCGGCAACGGCCGCGGTTTCTCCGTGCAGGAGGTCGTCGACGCCGTCCGGGAGGTCACCGGGCACCCCGTGCCGGTGGTGGTGGGCGCGCGGCGGGCCGGCGACCCGGCCCAGCTGGTGGCCTCCAGCGACCGGATCCGCGCCGACCTGGGCTGGGCGCCGCGGCACACCGACCTGGTCGGGATCGTCCGCGACGCCTGGGAGGTGCGGGGCAGCTAGCTCCCCGCGGGGGCCTCCGCGGCGTCGTCCTCCGCCGGCTCGGGGGCCCCGCTGACCTCGATCCGGGCGATCCGGCGGCCGTCGAGCTCCACGACCGTCAGCGTGCGGCCCTCCACCTCGACGGTGTCGCCGACCTCCGGCAGCCGGCCGAGCTCGGCCAGGACGAACCCGGCGACCGTCTCGTAGGGCCCCTCGGGCAGCTCCAGCCCCGTGGCCTCGGTGAAGTCGTCGAGGTTGAGCAGCCCGTCCACCTCCCGGGGGCCGCCGGGCGCCTGACGGGCCTCCGGGGCGACCTCCTCGTCGTACTCGTCGTAGATCTCCCCGATGACCTCCTCGATGAGGTCCTCGAGCGTGACGATGCCGTCGGTGCCGCCGTACTCGTCCACGACGATCGCGAGGTGGTGGTTCTCCCGCCGCATCTCGCTGAGCGCGGTGAGCACGCCGGCGGTCCCCGGCAGCCGCTTGACCTCGCGGGCGAGGTCGCCGACGGTGGCGGCCCGGCCGGCGGGGTGGCTGGGCAGGAACAGGTCGCGGACGTGCACGAAGCCGACGACGTCGTCCTGGTCGCGGCCGGCGACGGGGAAGCGCGACCAGTTGGAGTCGGCGACCTGCTTGGCCGCCCGGCTGGCCGTGGTCGACGCATCGAGGAAGCCGACCTCGGTGCGCGGCGTCATGACCTCGCGGACCTCGCGCTCGCCGGCGCGGAACACCTCGTCGATGAGCCGGCGCTCGTCGCTGCTGAGCGACTCGTGCGCGGCCACGAGGTCGCGCAGCTCCTCCTGGCTGATCGACTCGCCGCTCTGCCCGGGGTCGCCACCGAGCAGCCGGACGAGGCCGTTGGTCGACTTGGAGAGCAGCCAGATCACCGGCCGCGACAGCTTGGCGATCGCGTTCAGCGGCGCCGCCACCAGCAGGGAGAAGCCCTCGGCGCGCTGCAGGGCCAGCCGCTTCGGGGTCAGCTCACCGACGACGAGCGACAGGTAGCTGATCGCGATGGTGACCAGGACCAGCGCCACGGTGCCGGACAACCCCTCGCTCAGCCCGCGGGTCTCCATCCAGTCGGCCAGCGGCCGGGACAGCGTGCTGGCGCCGAAGGCCGCGGAGAAGAACCCGGCGAGGGTGACGCCGACCTGGACCGCGGCGAGGAACTGGTTGGGGTCCTTGAGCAGCCGCTGCACCGCCTGGCCGCGCCGTCCCCGGTCGGCCATGGCGCGCACCTGTCCCTCGCGCAGCGAGACCAGGGCGATCTCCGCGCCGGCGAACACTCCGCCGATCAGGACGAAGACGATGACCATGACGATGTTGAGCCATACGTCGCTCACCGGCGGCGTGCTCCTCGGGTGTTCGGGTGGGGCGGATCGGGCGGTGGACGCCTCCATGGTGCCTGGTCGGGCCGCGGGAGTGGCGCCTGCGGGTGCCCCCGCACCCGGGCTGGGATGGGGGGTTCGTCACCCAGAAATATCGCCCGGGGACTGTCGGTCACCCCAGGGGAGCATCTAACCTCGGTCCGATAACGATTCGTGATCGAAGCGCTACGTGAGGTTGTTCCTGTGCACCACGCCCCCAGTGGCTCCCCGCTCGTCGCGCGCCGGTCCGGTGCGCACCGGACCCGGGTCGAGCGCACTCCGGGAACCCGCCGGCTGGCCCTCGGGCTCGCGCTGAGCGCGGGGCTCACGGCGCTCCTGCTCGCCGTCCCGGTGGTCGGCGGAGGCTCGTCGTCGTCCGGCGCCCCCGGGCAGGACGGGCAGGTGCTCCCCTCCCGGGCCTTCGCCGGGCTGACGACGGCGGCGACGTTCTCCTCGGCCACCGGTGAGGCCTCCGCGGCACCCGGCACGAGGACCACCCGGGACCGCGAGACGGTCGAGCGGCCGGGGCCCCGGTCGCTGCCCGGCACCACGGCGCCGGCCCCCGCCCCGGCACCCGCACCGGTGACGGAGCCCGCGCCCGCCA
>SPQJ01000023.1 GCA_004570425.1 Bacillus sp. AZ43 | reverse complement strand
GATCTGCGACCTGGCCGGAGAGGCGGGCCAGGCCCTCGCGGCGGTCGGCCAGGGCGCGGGCGGCGGCGACCCACGCCTTCTCCTCGGCGGCCAGCGCCGTCTCCAGCTCCGCACGGCGGCCCACCACGGCGGCCAGGCGGGCGCGCTCGGTCTCGAGGCCGGCGGCCAGCTCGGCCTCGGTCGCCGTCACCCGGTCGGCCTCGGCCTCGAGCTGGTCGGGGTCGCGACCGGCCGCGGCGGCCGGGGCGGCGGCGGACAGGTGCCGGTGCCGCTCCGCGGCGAGGGAGCCGATACCGCGGAAGCGCTCGCCGAGCGCCGACAGCCGGTACCAGATGTCGGAGGCGGCCTGCAGCCGCGGGGCGCTCTCCGCGAGCGATGCCTCCAGTTCGGCCTCGCGCCGGGAGACGACGGACAGCTCGCGCTCGACGACGGCCCGGCGCTCGCGGGCGGCGGTCTCGTCGGCGACGTCCTTGTCGAGGGAGTCGCGCAGCTGGACGAGGTCGTCGGCGAGCAGCCGCAGCCGGGCATCGCGCAGGTCGGCCTGCACGCCGGCGGCCCGCCGCGCCACCTCGGCCTGCCGGCCCAGGGGCTTGAGCTGGCGGCGCAGCTCGACGGTGAGGTCGGCCAGCCGGTCGAGGTTGTGCTGCATCCCCTCGAGCTTGCGGAGGGCCTTCTCCTTGCGCTTGCGGTGCTTGAGGACGCCGGCGGCCTCCTCGATGAAGGCGCGGCGGTCCTCGGGCCTGCCGGAGAGGACGGCGTCGAGCTGACCCTGGCCGACGATGACGTGCATCTCGCGGCCGATGCCGGAGTCGCTGAGCAGCTCCTGGACGTCGAGCAGGCGCACCTTGTCGCCGTTGATCTCGTACTCGCTCTCCCCGGAGCGGTACATGCGGCGGGTGATCGACACCTCGGTGTAGGCGATCGGCAGCGCCCCGTCGGAGTTGTCGATGGTGAGCGTCACCTCGGCGCGGCCGAGGGCCGGGCGGCCGGCGGTGCCGGCGAAGATGACGTCCTCCATCTTGCCGCCGCGCAGGCTCTTGGCGCCCTGCTCGCCGAGGACCCAGGCGATCGCGTCGACGACGTTGGACTTGCCGGACCCGTTGGGGCCGACGACGGCGGTGATACCGGGCTCCAGCCGCAGCGTGGTGGCGGACGCGAAGGACTTGAATCCCTTGAGCGTCAGGCTGGAGAGGTGCACAGAACGGGGACCCTAGCCGAGGGAACCCACGTTTCCCGGCAGATCAGGGCCGGTGGGAAGGGTGTGACGGAAGGGTTCGGATCAGGCCAGTGCGGGCTGGGCGTTGTCGCCCGTCAGCGAGAGCAGCTCGTGGGCGATGGCGGCATCCCGGGCGGCATCGCGCTGGGCGCGCAGCTCGTCGAGTTCCTGCTCCAGCCGACGCACCTTGGCCCGCAGGACGGCGTTCTCCTCCACGAGGCGGAGCTCCGCGGGTGCTACGACGTGACCGAACAGGGCCTTGGCCATGACTGCAACGGCCTTTCCGAGCGAGGAGGTGGGCCCGGCGCCCCGGATGTCGGTCGGCGCGAGCTGTGGTATGCCCAGGGTGACAGGCCCGGACACCCTGGTCAACGCGAGGACCACGGTCTCCCCGTGTCGGGGGGATGTCGCGTTCGTCACTCCGTGGTGAAGCCCGAGCCGCCCTGCACCGGCTCCTCCCGGGCCTCCACGCCCGTCACCGCCCCCGGTGCCCGCGGGCCGTCCAGCTCCCCCAGGACGCGGGCGACGGCGTCGTCCTCCCCCTCCAGGACGACCTCCACCCTGCCGTCGGGGAGGTTGCGGGCCGACCCGGCCAGGCCGGCCGACGCGGCCAGGCCGCGTACGAACCAGCGGTAGCCGACGCCCTGCACGTGCCCGGAGACCAGGGCGACGGCCCGCCTCACGACCGGCGGGCGCGCGGCCGCGGCTGGCACCGCGGGCAGCTGTAGCTGGAGCGGTTCATGAACGACTCGCGCCGGATCGGCGTCCCGCAGCGCGGGCAGGGGCGGTCGGCCTGGCCGTAGACGGCGAGGAAGCGGGAGAAGTAGCCGCTCTGCCCGTTCACGTCGACGTAGAGAGAGTCGAACGAGGTGCCGCCCTGGGCGAGCGCCTCCCCCAGCACGTCCCGGACGCCGTCGAGCAGGTCGGCGACCTGGGCGCGGGTGAGCTTGTCGGTGGGCCGGGCGCCGTGCAGCCGCGCCCGCCACAGCGCCTCGTCGGCGTAGATGTTGCCGACGCCGCCGATGAGGGTCTGGTCGAGCAGCGCCCGCTTGACCTCGGTGCGCCGCCGACGCAGCGCCGCGGAGAAGCCGTCGACGTCGAAGGAGGGGTCCAGCGGGTCGATGGCGATGTGCGCGAGCCGGGCGGGGATGTCGTCCCCCGCACTCTCCTCGACGGCGAGGCCACCGAACGTGCGCTGGTCGACGAAGCGCAGCTCGCGGCCGCCGTCGGCGAAGGTGAACCGGGCGCGCAGGTGCGTCTCGTCGGGCGCCGACGGCTTCTCGACCAGCAGCTGGCCGCTCATGCCGAGGTGGGCGACCAGCGCCCGTCCCGACGCGGTGCCATCGGGCTCGGCCAGCGGCAGCCACAGGTACTTGCCGCGCCGGTGGGCGGCGGCCAGGGTGCGCCCGGTGAGGGCATGCACGAAGTGCTCGGTGCCCTCGAGGTGCCGGCGGACGGCGCGGGGGTGGTGGACCTCGACCCCGGCGACCGTGCGCCCGGCGACCCACTGCTCCAGCCCGCGACGGACGACCTCGACCTCGGGGAGCTCGGGCACGGTTCAGGCCTCCTGGGAGAGCGCCCGCCAGGCCACGGCGGCGGCCTCCTGCTCGGCGGCCTTCTTGGTCCGGCCGCTGCCCCGCCCGTAGACGGTCCCGGCGAGGACCACCGCGGCGGCGAACGTCTTGGCGTGGTCGGGACCCTCGTCCTCGACCCGGTAGGTGGGGGCGCCCAGGCCGCGGGCGGCACCCAGCTCCTGCAGGCTGGTCTTCCAGTCCAGGCCGGCGCCGCGCGTGGCGGCCTCGACCAGCATCGGGTCGAACAGCCGGTGCACGATCGCCGACGCGGTGTCCAGGCCGCAGCCGAGGTGGATCGCCCCGATCAGCGCCTCCAGGGCATCGGCGAGGATCGAGTCCTTGTCCCGGCCCCCCGTGGTCTCCTCACCGCGGCCCAGCAGCAGGTGCGGGCCGATGCCGCCGTCGCCGAGCCGGCGGGCGACCCCGGCCAGCGAGGTCATGTTCACCACCGAGGCACGCAGCTTGGCCAGCTGGCCCTCGGGGAGGGTCGGCTGGCTGCGGTACAGCTCGTCGGTGACGACCAGGCCGAGCACCGAGTCGCCCAGGAACTCCAGGCGCTCGTTGGTCGGCAGGCCGCCGTTCTCGTACGCGAAGGACCGGTGGGTCAGCGCGAGGCCGAGCAGCCCGTCGGGCAGCTCCACACCGAGGGCGTCCCGCAGCCAGGCGGCCGACCGCTCCGCGTGCGCAGGACCCCCCGGCGTCCCCACCGTCGCTCCGGGGATCAGACGGAGAGAACCTGGCGGCCGTCGTACTGGCCGCAGTTCGGGCACGCCTGGTGCGGGGGCTTGAGCTCGCCGCAGGCGCGGTTCGGGCACGGCGACAGGGTCGGCGCCGTGGCCTTCCACATCGAGCGGCGCGAACGGGTGTTGGAGCGGGACATCTTCCGCTTCGGGACAGCCACGGTCAGTTCTCCTCAGTGGTGGGGCTCTCGCCGGGGGCGCCCGGCGAGGAAGAAGGGGTGCCGAACTTGGCGGCCAGCCCGGCCCAGCGGGCGTCGACCACCTCGTGGGCGTGGTCGGCGGGCAGGTCGTCGAGGCGCTGGCCGCAGTCGACGCACAGGCCGGCGCAGTCCTCGGTGCAGACGGGGGCGAGCGGCAGCGCCAGGACGACGGTGTCCCGGGCCAGCGGCTCGAGGTCGAGGTGGTCGCCCTCGATCCGGCGGACCTCGTCCTCCTCGCTGGTCGCCTCGGTGGTGCTGCCCTCGTAGGCGTAGAGCTCCTGCACGTCGAGGGAGAGCGTGTCCTCGATCGGCTCGAGGCAGCGGGCGCACGACCCGCTGAGCGGCGCCTCGATCTCGCCGCTGACCAGGACGCCCTCCATGACCGACTCCAGCCGCAGCCGCAGGTGCACCTCGGCGCCGGCGGGGACGCCGATCAGCTCCACGCGCCAGTCGTCCGGCGCGGGCGCGGTGCGCTCGAGCTCCTGCATGGATCCCGCGCGGCGGCCGAGCTCCCGCAGGTCCACGCGCCAGGGGTTGGCGGAGGGACGCCGGGCGTCCGAGGACGCGGCGCCGGAGCGGGGCGGGGAGGCGGCAGACATGTCAGTACTCGCGGTAGGCAGTGGGAGGGGGCCGGCCGGGGACGGACCACCGGCAGTCGGACCAGACGACAAGACTACCCGACGGTGACGGACCGGCGGGGCCGCCCCGGGGCGGCCCCGCCCGGCTACTCCCGGAGAGCCGTCCGGGCCGCCTCGACCGCGTTCAGCATGTCGGCGAGCGTGGTCTCGAAGTCGGCCAGCCGGTTGTCGACGTACTGGTCGGCCTCGGCGCGGGCACGCGCGGCCTCGGCGTGCGCCTGCGCGCCGAGCTGGTCGGCCCGGTCGACGGCGCCGCGGTAGACCTCGGTCTCGGTGATCAGCCGCTCGTGCTCGGCCTGCGCCGCCTCGAGGATCTCGGCGTGCCGGGCCTGCGCGTCGGCGAGCACGGCCTCGCGGTGGGCCACCGCCTCGGCGACCAGCCGTTCCGCCTCGGCCTCGGCCTCGGCGAGGATGTCCTCCGCGTCGGCCTGGGCCTGGGCGAGCGTCTCGTCCCGCTGGCGCCGGGCGGTGCCGAGGAGCTCCTCGCGCTGCCGGCGGGCGACGGCCAGCAGCTGCTCGCTCTCGCCGCGGGTGCGGCCGGTGAGCCGCTCGGCCTCGGCCTGCGCCTGCTGCAGGATCTCGGTCCGCTGCTCGACGATCGCGCCGGCGGCCTGCACGTCCTCGGGGAGGGACTCGCGGAGGTCGTCGAGCAGGTCGAGCAGGTGGTCGCGGGGCACCATGCAGGAGGCCGACATCGGGACGCTGCGGGCGTTCTCGATGACGGTCGTGAGCTCGTCGACGGTCTCGTAGAGCCGGTAGACGACCTCCGTCGTCTGCGTCCGCGGCGGGCGGGTCACGGCTCGGCCCGGCGGGTGCGCTCGCGCAGCCGGTCGTCGACCGCCTTCGGGACCAGCCGGGACACGTCCCCGCCGAAGGTCGCGATCTGCTTGACCAGGCTCGAGGACAGGTGGCCGACCTGGGGGGCGGTGGGCACGAACAGCGTCTCGACGGCGGCGAGCTCGCGGTTCATCTGGGCCATCTGCAGCTCGTACTCGAAGTCGCTCACCGCGCGCAGGCCCTTGACGATCACCGGGATGCCGTGGGCGCGGCAGTAGTCCACCAGCAGGCCCTGGAAGCTGTCGACCCGGACGTTGGGCAGGTCGGCGACCGCCTCGCGCAGGAGCTCCATGCGCTCGGAGACGGGGAACAACCCGGCCTTGCCCGGGTTCACGAGCACCGCGACGACCAGCTCGTCGTACAGCCCGGCGGCCCGGGTGATGACGTCGACGTGCCCGTTGGTCACCGGGTCGAAGGATCCCGGGCAGACGGCGCGTCTCACGGGAAGCGACCGTACCGGAGCTGGGCCTCTCCGTAGCGGCGGTCGCGCAGGCCGGTCAGGGGTGTCGGCCACTCCCACGCCGGCTCCCGGCTCGGCCGCTCGACGACGACAACCGCGCCGGGCGCCAGCCACCCGCCGCTCACCAGGGAGCCGAGCACGCCGAGGACCTCCTCGACGGGCGTCGCGTAGGGCGGGTCGGCGAGGACGACGTCGAACGGCGCCGGCGGGGCGCCGCCGACCACCGTGGGGACCGAGCCCCTGACGACCCGCCCCCCGGGCAGGCCCACCGCCGCCAGGTTCTCCTTGAGCACGGGGAGCACGGCGGGCGCGGACTCCACGAAGACGACGGTCCCCGCGCCGCGCGACAGCGCCTCCAGCCCGAGTGCGCCGGACCCGGCGTACAGGTCGAGGACCGCCGCGCCCCGCAGCTCGGTGAGGCTGCCGAGCGAGTTGAACAGTGCCTCGCGGGCCTTGTCGCCGGTGGGTCGCACGCCCGTGCGGGGCACCTTGAGCCGGCGGCCGCGCGCGACCCCCGAGATGAGTCTGGTCACGGCCCCGTCCAGAGGCTCGTCCCGAGCCTGCGAGGGATGAGGAGGACGGGGTCCTTTCTCACGCCTTCTCCAGCCACTCGGCGCGCTCGTCGGTGGCCAGCCGGGCGACCTCGGCGGCCAGGCCGGGGTGGTCGGCCAGCCCGCGCTCGGTCTCCAGCAGTGCCGTGGCCTCGGCCCGGGCCGTGGCGATGAGCTCCTCGTCCTCCAGCAGCGAGAGCATCCGCACCCCCGACCGCTTGCCCGACTGCGCCGCCCCGAGGATGTCGCCCTCGCGCCGGGTCTCGAGGTCGAGCCGGGCCAGCTCGAACCCGTCGGAGGTGCCGGCCACCGCGGCCAGCCGCTGGCCGGTGGGCGAGGACGACGGCGCCTCGGTGACCAGCAGGCACAGGCCCGGGTGCTTGCCACGGGCGACGCGGCCCCGCAGCTGGTGCAGCTGGCTGACGCCGAACCGGTCGGCGTCCATCACGACCATGACCGTGGCGTTGGGCACGTCGACCCCCACCTCCACGACGGTGGTCGCGACGAGCACGTCGATCTCGCGCTCGGCGAAGGCCCGCATCCGGGCGTCCTTCTCCTCGGGCGTGAGCCGCCCGTGCAGGACGTCGAGGCGCAGCCCGGCCAGGGGCCCGCTGCGCAGCAGCTCGGCGACGTCGAGGACCGCCAGCGGGGGGCGGCGGTCGGTGGTGGGGCCGTCGTCCGGGGCGCCGTCGGCGTCCTCGGGCTCGTCGTCGGCGCCCGCCTCGTCGCCGATCCGCGGGCAGACGACGTAGGCCTGGCGGCCGGCGGCGACCTCCTCGCGCAACCGCTCCCAGGCCCGGTCGAGCCAGGCGCGCTTCTCCGTCACCGGGACGACGGAGCTCGACACCCCGCCCCGGCCGCTGGGCAGCTGCCGCAGCGTGGAGACCTCGAGGTCGCCGTAGACGGTCATGGCGACCGTGCGCGGGATCGGGGTCGCGGTCATCACGAGCACGTGCGGCGGCCGGTTGCCCTTGGCCCGCAGGGCGTCGCGCTGCTCGACGCCGAACCGGTGCTGCTCGTCGACGACGACCAGGCCGAGGTCGGCGAAGTCGACGCCCTCCTGCAGCAGCGCGTGGGTCCCGACGACGATCCCGGCCCGGCCCTCGGCGACGTCGGCCCGCGCCTCGCGCTTGGCCGCCGCCTTGAGCGAGCCGGTGAGCAGCGTGATTCGGGTGCCGGCGGGGTCGCCGTCGAGCTCGCCGGCCCGGCCCAGCGGCCCGAGCAGCGCCCGGATGCCGCGGGCGTGCTGGGCGGCGAGCACCTCGGTGGGCGCCAGCAGCGCGGCCTGGCCACCGGCGTCGACGACCTGCGCCATGGCGCGCAGGGCCACGACGGTCTTGCCGGAGCCGACCTCGCCCTGCAGCAGCCGGTGCATCGGCTGGTCGCGCTCGAGCTCGGCGGCCAGCTCCTCCCCGACGGCGCGCTGGCCCTCGGTCAGCGCGAAGGGCAGGGCCGCGTCGACCGCGTCGAGCAGCCCGCCGGGGCGGCGCGGCCGGGCGGTGCCCGGCTCGAGGGCGGCGGCCCGGCGGCGCGCGGCCAGGGTCAGCTGGAGGATCAGCGCCTCGTCCCACTTCAGCCGGTGCGCAGCACGCTCGACGTCGTCCATCGTGGTCGGCCGGTGGATGTCGAGGAGCGCGGCGGCCAGCGGGAGGATCCCGTGCCGGGTCCGCATCTCCTCGGGCAGCGGGTCGTCGACCAGGCCGGCGAGGCTGCCGTGCGGCCCGAGCAGCAGCTTCAGCGACTTCTGGATCACCCAGCTCGAGACGTCCTTGCTGGCCGGGTAGATGGGCACCAGGGCGCGGGCCCAGTCGTCGTCGCCGTCGTCCCCGTCGAGCAGGTGGCAGTCGGGGTGGGTGAACTGCAGCTTCCCCTGGTAGCTGCCGACCGTGCCGGCGAACAGGCCCCAGGCGCCCTGCTGGAGGCGGGCGTGCCGGTGGTTGAAGAAGACCAGCGTCATCGAGCCGGCGCCGTCGCCGACGGTGACCTCGGTGATGGTGCCGTGGCGCTGCCGCATGCGGCGGGTGCTCACGCTCTTCACCTGGGCGAGGATGGTGACGCGGTCACCCTTCTGCAGGTCGTCGAGCCGGGCCATCTCCCCGCGGCTCGCGTAGCGCCGCGGGTAGTGGCGCAGCAGGTCGCGCACGGTGTGCAGGGACAGCTGCTCGGCCATGCTCGTCGCCGTCTTGGGGCCCAGCACGCGGGCCAGCGGCGTCTCGAGGGTCACCGCCATGCGATCACTCGACCCCGACCTGCAGCGGGATGCCGCTGGGGCCGCCGCCGTACCGGCTGACCTCGATGGTCGGGTGGACGGTCGCGAGGTGCCGGCACACGGTGTCGCCGAGCTCGTCGTCCGGGCCCACGAGCAGCGTGGCCATCTCCCCGCCGGCCGAGAGCATCCGGTCGAGCAGCTCGCAGGCCACCGCGGCGAGGTCCTGGCCGATGACCACCACGTCGCCCTCGGCCGCGCCCAGCGCGTCGCCGGGCTGGCAGGTGCCCGCGCTGGTCAGCGCCTCCTGGTCGGCGACGGTCACCTCCGCCCAGCGGGTGGCCGCCGCGGCCTCGGCCATGGCGATCACGTCGTCGCCGAAACGGCGGGCCGGGTCGGCCACGGCGATGGCGGCCAGGCCCTGCACCGGCGCCCGGGTGGGGACGACGCCGACCTCGCGCCCGGCTTCGCGCGCCCGGGCGGCGGCGCGCGCCGCCACCGGGACGAGGTCGCCGTCGTTGGGCAGCACGACGACCTCCGAGGCGCTGGAGGCGAGCACCTCGTCCAGCACGTCGTCCTCCGTGACGCCGTCGGGCCCGCAGGTGACCACGCGGACGCCCTCGCCGCCGAAGAGCTCGGCGAGGCCGTCGCTCGACACCACCGCCACCACCGCGCGGGTGCCGGGCACGGGGGCGGTCGGCGGGAGCGGGGCCAGCGGGGTGACCGAGATGCGGTAGGGGCGGCCGGCCTCGATGCCGGCCTCGATCGCCGCGCCGACGTCGGCGACGTGCACGTGCACGTTCCACTCCCGGCCGGTGGGCGTGTCGACGCCGACGACGACCAGGCTGTCGCCGAGGCCGGCCAGGCGCTCGTGCAGGCGGGCGACGGAGTCCTCGTCGGCGTCGGCGAGGAGGAACTGCACCTCGCTGCCCGGCCCGGCCGGCGGCTGGTGCGGCAGGTGCTCGGCGGCGTGCCGGTGGCCGTGCCGGTGGCCGTGGTCGCGGCGGGCCAGCGGCGGCCGCGCCGGCTCCACGCCGGTCACCGTCGTCACCAGGGCGTCGAGGACGAGGCAGAGCCCCGCTCCGCCGGCGTCGACGACACCGGCCTCGCGCAGGGCCGCGAGCTGCCCGGGGGTGGCCTCGAGCGCGACCCGGGCGCCGTCCGCGGCCGCCCGGACGACGTCGGCCAGGCCGTTCCGCCCCTCGTCCACGGCGGCGGTCGCGGCCTCGCCCGCGGCCCGCGCCACGGTGAGGAAGGTGCCCTCCTCCGGGTCGGCCACGGCCCCGTAGGCGGTCTCGGCCGCCTTGCGCAGCGCGGCGGCGAACGCCGGGCCGTCGGCGGGCGGCTGGCCGGCGAGCTGGTCGGCCAGCCCGCGCACCAGCTGGGCGAGGATGGTGCCGGAGTTGCCCCGCGCACCGAGCACCGCGCCCCGGGCCAGCACCGACCAGGCGGACTCCGTGGTGCGCGGCCCCTCGGCGTCGAGGGCGGCCACGGCGGCCCGGGCGGTCAGCAGCAGGTTGGTGCCGGTGTCGCCGTCGGGCACGGGGAAGACGTTGAGGTCGTCGAGGCTGCTGCAGGAGGCGGACAGGACCTCGACCGCGGTCCGGTACCACTGCCCGACCGCGGCGTCGTCCAGCGCCTGAGCCACGGGCGGAGGGTACCCGTGGGGGCCGACACGTCCGGCCGACGCGGCGGCCCCGACCCCCGTCCGAGGGGCCTGGCGACATCGCCGGCGGGGAACGGTTAGACTTGCCGACGGTCTTACTGCGGGTGCTGTCCGTGCCCCGCCGTTCTGTGAACGATTCTCTGGGAGTGATCCACCGTGGCTGCCGTGTGCGATGTGTGTGGCAAGGGGCCCGGTTTCGGTATGTCGGTGTCGCACTCGCACCGCCGCACGCCGCGCCGTTGGAACCCGAACATCCAGTCCGTGCGGGCGCTGATCGCCCCCGGCAACCGTCGCCGGATCAACGCGTGCACCTCGTGCATCCGCGCCGGCAAGGTCGTGCGCGCCTAGGAGCGAGCATCCCGAGGAACCCCGGAGGCCGTCGGCCTCCGGGGTTCTTCGCGTTCAGCCGATGCCCCGCGCCCGCGCGGCCGTGACCACGAGGTCGACCACCGCCCCCACCGGGAGCGCGGTCGCGTCGACCACCAGGTGGTAGTGCTGCGGGGACGCCGGGTCGCAGCGGTAGAAGTGCCGCACGTAGGCCTCCCGCGCCCGGTCGGCGGCCGCCATCTCGCGCCGGATCTCGTCGACCGGCCGTCCGGAACGCCGCACCGCCGCGTCCAGCCGCCGCTCCCGGGACCCGCCGAGCCGCACGTGCAGGACGTCGGGCCGCTCGCCGAGCACGATCGCGGCGGCCCGCCCGAGCACCACTCCCCCGTCGCCCGCGGCGATCTCGGCGAGCACCCGCTCGGTCTGCTCGCGGTAGGCCCGCGCGTCGGGCAGCGCCGCCGTGGGCACGACCGCGCCGACCGGGTCGGGCATGGTGCCCAGGGACGCCACCAGCCGCCACAGCCCGCGCACGACCGTCTCGTCGTTGGCCTCGGCCTCCTCCACGGGGACGCCGAGGCGCCCGGCGACCTGCGCGGGGATGGCCCGGTCGTGGAACGGCAGCCCCAGCCGCTCGGCGACGGCGGGGGCGACCTCGGCCCCCGCGGCGCCGTACGACGCCGACACGGTCACGACGCCCACGACGACTCCTCGTCCGCGCGCGGGGTCAGCGCCTTGCCCAGGAACACCGCGCCGGGCGCGCAGGCGTAGACGCCGTAGCCGGGCACGGGGCCGTAGCCCAGGTCGGCGTAGAGGGCCAGCGCCTCCGGCTGCTCCCGGCCGGAGTTCAGCACCACCTCGGTGCGTCCCGCCGCCGCGGCCGACTCCTCGAGGGCGGCGACGACCAGCCGGGCCACGCCCTGTCGCCGGAAGGCCGGCTCGACGTACACCCGCTTGATCTCCGCGGCGCCCGTCGGGAGCAGGCGCCAGGCGCCGCACCCGGCCGGCACCCCGTCCACCTCGGCGACGAGGAACAGCCCGCGCGGCGGAAGGAACTCGCCGGGCTCGACCACCGCGGCGTCCCGGCCGCCGTAGCGCTGCACGTACTCCTGCTGGACCGCCTCGATCAGGTACTGCGCGAGCGGGTCGTCGTAGGGCAGCGCGCGCAGGGTGACCACCCTGCCGTCCCGCAGCGCGCCCGTCCGCTCAGCCGAAGTGCACATGTCCCGCCCCTTCCGCACCGACCGCCCGCACCACGTCGGCGGCCGCCTCTCCGTCCACCAGCACACCGGGCCGCCGTCCCCGGCGGACCGTGCCGATCGGCGTCCATCCCACCGGAAGGGCGGCGCGGGCCGGGAAGGTGGCCACCAGGGCGTGGTCCTCCCCGCCGGTGAGCACCCACGCCATCGGATCGGTGCCGAGGGCCGACCCCACCTGCTGCAACGGGCCGGCCGGCTCGAGGCACGCGCGCTCCAGCGCGCCGCGGTCGAGGTCGACCAGCACGCCGCTGTCGGTGGCGATGTGCCCCAGGTCGGCCAGCAGCCCGTCGCTCACGTCGCACATGGCCGTCGCGCCCGCGTCGGCGGCTCCCGGCCCGGCCGCGTACGGCGGGGTGGGACGCCGGTGGGCGGCCACCACGGCGATCGGGCTGCTGAACCCCCGGCGCAGCACGGCCAGGCCGCACGCCGACCAGCCCAGCCGGCCGGCCAGCGCCACCACGTCGCCCGGGCGGGCCCCCGAGCGCAGGACGGGCGCCCGTCCGCCCAGGTCGCCCAGCGCCGTCACCGAGAGGACGACGGCGGCGCTGTCGGCCGCGGACGCGACCAGGTCGCCACCCACCACCGCCGCGCCCAGCGGTGCGCACTCGGCCGCCAGCCCCGCCGCCACGCCCTCCAGCCACGCGGTCTGGGTGTCCGGCGGGCACGCCAGGCCGACGAGCAGGGAGGTCGCCACCCCGCCCATGGCGGCGACGTCGGCCAGGTTGGCCGCCGCGGCCTTGTGCCCGATGTCCTCAGCCGACGACCAGTCGCGCCGGAAGTGCCGGCCTTCCACGAGGACGTCGGTGGTCGCGACCACGCGCCGGTCCGGGGTGCGCAGGACCGCGGCGTCGTCACCGGGGCCGACCTGGGCCACCCGGGCGGTGCCGGCCTGTGCGAGGACACGGTCGATGACGCCGAACTCGCCGACGACCTTCACGGTGTCGGCGGGATCACCGCGCGGGACCAGGGGGCGGGGGCGAGTCATCCGTCACCTTCCGGTGCTGAGGTAGGTTCGGCGAACTGTCCGCCAGCCGGCTGGCGACGACGGACCGGCCGTGTCGCCCGAGAAAGGTCTCCCGTGGTCCACGCCTACATCCTCATCCAGACCGAAGTCGGCAAGGCCGCCCAGGTCGCAGCGACCATCAGCGAGATCGACGGGGTGACCAAGGCAGAGGATGTCACCGGTCCCTACGACGTCATCGTCCGGGCCGAGGCCGACTCGGTCGACGAGCTCGGCCGCCTGGTCGTCGCGCGCGTGCAGTCGGTCGACGGCATCACCCGCACGCTGACCTGCCCCGTCGTCAACATCTGAGCGCCGCCCTGACCGAGGACACCCCTCCCACCGCGCCCCGGCCGGACGACCCGCTCCGGCGCGTCGCGCTGATCGCGGCCGCCGTCCTGGTGCCGGTCGTGGTCGTCGTCGCGGTCCTCGCCAACGTGCTCGGCGGGACCGAGGAGCCCTCCGGCGACGGTCCCGCGGTGGTCGAGGGCAGCACCGCCCCCCGGCCCGAGGACCTCCCGGTCCTCCCCGTGGAGGTGCCGCCGGTCACCCCGGAGGCGGACGCCTCCTGCCCGGCGTTCATGACCGAGCTGCCGCTGGAACTCGCGGGCGAGCCCTCGCGGCGGGTGCAGTCGGACACGCCCTACGCCTACGCGTGGGGCGACCCGCCGATCGTGCTGGTCTGCGGTGTGGACCGGCCGGCGGGCTGGGTGGTGGGCGTCTCGGCCATCCAGATCAACGGCGTGCAGTGGTACGTCGACACCTCCGACCCCGACACCACCGTCTGGACGACCGTCGACCGGCCGGTCCACGTCGAGGTCACCCTGCCCGCCGACGTGGACAGCGCCCCGGTCACCGCCCTCACCGGCCGGATCGCCGCGACGCTCCCCGCCGTCGAGCCGACGCCCGGGGGCTGACGGGCTCACCCGGGCGGCAGCCGGTCGAGCTGCTCGGCCAGCACGGCGCGCACCTCGTCCTCGGCCGCGTCGGCCGACGGGGCGACGGCGGTGACCCCCAGGCTGAAGACGCCGTGCCCGCACCAGGCGAACGCCGCGGGCCCGGTGAGCGTGCCGTCCCGGGGGGCGTCGACCTCGAGCAGCCGGCACCCGCCGGGCAGACCGGGCGGCTGGTCGTCGACGTCGGCGGCGTAGTGCTCGGCCTCGTTGCGCGCGAGGTCCTCGGCGTAGGCGCCGGCCCCGGCGCGGTTCTCGAACCGGTAGACGAAGACGCCGGTCACGTGCCCCGGGCCCGCCGCCCAGAACCGCTCCCAGCCGAAGCGGTAGCCGTGCTCCTCGAGCACCTCCCGCTCGCGCTCCGGGTCCTGGGCGTAGGCGGCGAGGTCCTCGGCGTGCTTGGGACCGGCGAGCGGCTGCAGCTCCTCGTCGGGGACCCGGGGCAGGCCGGAGGGGACGTCGGTGACGAGCAGCCCCTCCAGCTCCTCGGCGGACCCGGGCAGGGCGGCGGGCGCCTCGGCGGTCGGCACGCCGTCCACGGCCATCGTGCACCCCGTGGCGCCGAGCAGGGCGGCGAGCAGGACGGCTCCCCGGGCGCACCCGGGCCGCCGCCCGCGGATCACCGAGCGATCCGGGCGCCGCCCTCCAGGGCGGCGGTCACGAGCCGGTCGACCAGCGTCGGGTAGTCGACGCCGCTGGCGGCCCACATGCGCGGGAACATCGAGATCGGCGTGAACCCGGGCATGGTGTTCACCTCGTTGATGACCAGCCGGTCCCGGCCGTCGGGCCCGGCGCCGAGGAAGAAGTCCACGCGCGCGAGCCCTCGGCAGTCCATGGCCTGGTACGCCCGCCGGGAGGCCTCCTGCACGGCGGCGGTCTGCTCCGGCGTGAGGTCGGCCGGGACGTCGAAGTCCACCGAGTCGTCGAGGTACTTCGCGGCGAAGTCGTACCAGTCGACACCGGGACGCAGCCGGATCTCGGCCGGCAGGCTGGCCTCCGGCGGAGTTCCGGCGGCCCCCGCGAGCACGCCGCACTCGATCTCGCGGCCGGGCACGGATGCCTCGACGACCACCTTCCGGTCCACGGCGGCGGCGGTGGCGACGGCCTCGGGGAACTGCGCCCAGTCGGTGACCCGGGTGATGCCGATGCTGGAGCCCGCGCGCGACGGCTTCACGAACACCGGCAGGCCGAGGCGTTCGCGGGCCGCCTCGTCGAGCAGGTCGGGGTCCGGGCTGATCGCGCCGGAGGCGTCGCGGAGGACGACGTGGTCGCCCTGCGGCAGCCCGGCGGCGGCCAGGAGCTTCTTGGTGAACTCCTTGTCCATGGACGCGGCGCTGGAGAAGACGCCGGACCCGACGTAGGGCAGCCCGGCCATCTCGAGCAGCCCCTGGATCGTGCCGTCCTCGCCGTAGGCGCCGTGCAGCACGGGGAAGACGACGTCGACGCCGGTGAGCGCCGGCCCGATCGCCCCGCCGGGCTCGAGGGCGGCCAGACCGCGCCCGGCGGGGTCGCCGACCAGGGCCACCGGGGTACCGCCGGAGACCTCGGGCAGCGTGCCGTCCACGATGGCCAGCGACTGGTCGGGGTCGGCCAGTACCCAGCGGCCGTCGCGGGTGATGCCGACCCGCACGACCTCGTAGCGATCGGGGTCGAGGGCGGCGATGACGCTGCCGGCGGAGACGCACGAGATCGAGTGCTCGGCGCTGCGCCCCCCGAACACCACAGCGACCCGAACCCTGCCCGACGCCGCGCCGCGCGCACTCCCGCTCATCACCGCGACCCTAGTCGAGGCGGTGTGACAACCTCTTCGCGTGCAGCAGAACACCGCCCCGACGGAGGCCGGCGCGCCCCCGGTGTTCCCGCTGGGCCTGCGGCTCGCGGGCGCGGCCGTGCACCTCTACACGGCCACCGGGTCGGTGCTCGGGCTGCTCATCGTGCTCGCCGCCTTCGAGGGCGACGTCGAGGCGGCCCTGTGGCTCGGGCTGGCCACGCTGTTCATCGACGGCACCGACGGGATGCTCGCCCGGCACTTCCGGGTCAAGGAGACGATCCCCTGGTTCGACGGCGCCCGGATGGACGACATCGTCGACTACCTGACCTACGTCTTCGCGCCGGTGGTGCTGCTCTGGACCACCGGCCACCTGCCCGAGGGCCCGGTCGGCTGGACGCTCGCGGCGCTGCCGCTGCTGGCGTCGTGCTACCAGTTCTGCCGGGTCGACGCGAAGACGTCCGACCACTTCTTCCTCGGGTTCCCGAGCTACTGGAACGTGGTCGCGTTCTACGTGATCGTGCTCGACGTCGGGCCCGTCGTCACGGGCGTGACCATCGTCGTCTTCGCGATCCTCGTCTTCGTGCCGATCCGGTACCTCTACCCGTCGCGGACGCGGGCGCTCCAGGGGCTGACGCTGGCTCTCACGCTGGTGTGGCTGGCGACGTACGCCGTCCTCGTGGTGCAGCTGCCCGACCCGTCCCCCGCCGTCGTCGCGCTCTCGCTGGCCTACGTCGCCTACTACTGGGGCCTCAGCTTCTGGATGACCGCCCGCGGCGCGCACGCGCGGCGGCAGTCACGCGCCGTCGAGGGCAGCCAGGGCGACTGACAGGTCGGCCACGAGGTCCGCGGTGTCCTCGATGCCGCAGGACAGCCGGACGAACCCGGGGGCGACGGCGTCGCCGCCCCACTGGGCCCGGCGGTCGATCGTGCTGTGCACCCCGCCGAAGCTCGTGGCCGCGATCCAGAGCCGGCTCGCGGCCAGCAGGCGGCGCACCGCCTCCTCGTCGGCCAGCTCGGCCGACACGACGCCGCCCGCGCGCAGCATCTGCCGGGACGCCAGCGCGTAGGACGGGTCCTCCGGCCGCCAGGGCCACCGGACACCGGACACCGCCGGCGACGACGCCAGCAGCTCCGCCACGGCCGCCGCGTTCTGCGCCTGCCGGGCGAGCCGCAGGTCGAGCGTGGACATCGAGCGGTGCCCGAGCCACGCCTCGAACGGGCCGGGGGTGCTGCCGGTGCGGTCGCGGAAGCCCTTCACCCGGTCGAACAGGTCGTCGTCGGTGACGCTCACGTGACCGAGCAGCACGTCGCTGTGGCCGGTCAGCGCCTTGGTGTCGCTCCCGACGGTCAGGTCCGCGCCGAGCTCCAGGGGCCGCTGGCCGAGCGGCGTGGCCGTGGTGTTGTCGACGGCCACGAGCGCGCCGGCCGCCGTGGCGGCCCGGGCCACCGCGGCGATGTCGCAGACGTCGAGCTGCGGGTTGCTGGGCGTCTCGAGCAGGACCATCCGGACGCCGTCGAGTCCGCCGCCGGCCGCGAACGCCCCGATGTCCGGGGTGGACACGTACTGCACGTCGATGCCGAACCGGGCCAGCTCCTCGGCGGCCAGCAGGCGGGTCGTGTAGTAGCCGTCCGAGGGCAGCACCACTCGGTCACCGGACCCGGCGCAGGCGAGGACGGCGGCGGTGAGCGCCGCCATGCCGGTGGCGAAGGAGACGCAGCGCCCGCCGTCCAGCTCCCCCACGGCCGCCTCGAACTCGCGCAGCGTCGGGTGCTCGGTGCGGGCGTAGCCGTCGGCGCCGTTGGTCCGGGGCGGCAGGTCGCCGAGGTGGTACGGCGCGGCGAACACCGGCGACGGCCGCAGCGGCGCGCCGGGGACGGCCGGCCCTTCCCCCGCCCGGACCGAGCGGGTGCCGTCGCCCCAGGTCGGGCTCACTCGGGCTTCGCCTCCCGCGACATGATCTCCCGCACCATCCGCCCGGGCGCCTCGCCCTCGTGGCAGACCCGGACGACGGCCTCGGTGATCGGCACGTCGATGCCGTGGGCGCGCGCGAGGTCGAGCACCGACCGGCAGCTCTTCACGCCCTCGGCGGTCTGGCGGGTGCTCTCCTGCACCTCGGCGACCGACATCCCGCGGCCGAGCTTCTCCCCGAAGGTGCGGTTCCGCGACAGCGGCGAGCTGCAGGTGGCCACGAGGTCACCCAGGCCGGCCAGCCCCGCGAAGGTGGTCAGCTCGGCGCCGAGGGCGAGCCCGAGCCGGGCGGTCTCGGCCAGCCCGCGGGTGATCAGCGACGCCCGCGTGTTGTCGCCGAAGCCGAGCCCCTCGGCGATGCCGCAGGCCAGCGCGATGACGTTCTTGACCGCCCCGCCCAGCTCGCAGCCGACCATGTCCGGGTTGGTGTAGGGCCGGAAGTACGGCGTGTGGCAGGCGGCCTGCAGCGCCTCGGCGCGGTCGGTGTCGGGGCAGGCGATGACCGTGGCGGCCGGCTGCTCCTCGGCGATCTCCCGGGCCAGGTTCGGCCCGGACAGCGCGGCCACCCGGTCGCGGCCGGCCCCGGTCACCTCGCAGATGACCTCGCTCATCCGCTTGGTCGTCCCCAGCTCGATGCCCTTCATGAGCGAGAGCAGGGTGGCGTCGGCGGGCAGGAGCGGCGTCCAGGCGGTGAGGTTGTCGCGCAGCGACTGCGACGGCACGGCCAGGACGACGACGTCGGCGTCCAGGAGCGCCTCGGCGGCCTCCGCGGTCGCCCGCACGCGGGCCGGCAGCCGAACGCCGGGCAGGTAGTCGCGGTTCTCGCCGTCCTCGGTGATGGCCTTGGCCAGCTCCGGCCGGCGGGCGTGCAGGGTCACGTCGCTGCCGGCGTCGGCGAGCACCTTCGCGAACGTCGTGCCCCAGGAGCCGGCCCCGAGGACCGCGGCGCGGGTCATGCCGCGCTCCCGGACAGGTCGCCGGGCAGCTCCCGCCGCGGGCGCGGGTGGAAGGTCAGCGGCGCGGGCTCGCCGCGCAGCTCGGCCAGGCCGTCGCGGACCCGGCCCATGATCAGGTCGGTCGTCTCCCGCAGCAGCTCGGCGCTCAGGGGCGCGCCCGCGCGCACCGCCGCGCGCTGGGCGGAGAGGTCGACGGGCTCCCCCAGCAGGTAGTCGGCGGGGGCGCGGAAGCGCAGCGTCAGCTTCTTGCGGTGGTAGTCGTGCACGGTGTGCGGCCCCCACTGGGCGACGGGCAGGACCACGGCGTCGGTCGTCAGCGCCAGCCGGGCGACACCGGTGCGGGCCTGCATCGGCCACCACTGCGGATCACGGGTCACCGAGCCCTCCGGGTAGATGACGACGACGTTGCCGGCGTCGAGGTCGGCCTTCGCCGCGGCGAGGGCCTCGTGGGCGTCGGCCGAGAAGCGGGCGACCGGGATCTGACCGGCGCTGCGCAGCAGCGTGCCGGCGAACCCCTTGAAGACCGACTGCTTGGCCAGGAAGTGCGGCAGCCGGCCGAGGTCGAACACCATGCGCGCGCAGGCCAGCGGGTCGAGGACCGAGATGTGGTTGGCCACCACGAGGACCGGGCCGGTGGCCGGCATCCGCTCACCGTGCCGGTAGCGCAGGCGGAACATCACCGAGGCCACCGGGTAGATGACGACGATCGCCGCGACCATCCCGTAGCTCAGCCGCCCGCGGGTCCGCCACCTCGCCTGCCTCGCCATCGGCCCACCCCTCCTCGTCCCCTGTGATCCTGCCCATGATCGACCCCGGGCACCTGCGGAGCGAGCACCGGGTCCCCCGCGCGTGCGGTGCCGGGCACCCGGTGTGCTGACATGGGGGAATGCCCAGCTGGTCGGTCGTCGTGCCGGCGAAGCGGCTCGACGCCGCCAAGTCACGCCTCCGGCCGCTGACCGACGCGCTCGGCACCGCCCACGCCGAGCTCGTCCTGGCCCTGCTCGCCGACACGGTCGCGGCGGCGGTCTCCTGCCCGGCGGTGGCCGACGTCGTCGTGGTCACCGACGAGCCGGCGGCCGGGGCGGTGGCGCGCGCACTGGGCGCCCGGACCGTGGCCGACGCCCCCGGAGCCGGCCTGAACCCCGCCCTGGAGCACGGCGCCCGCACGGCCGCCGCGGGCGCCGTCGCGGCACTGTCCTCGGACCTCCCGGCGCTCCGCCCCGCCGAGCTCGCCGCCGCGCTGGCGGCGGCCGTGGAGGTGCCACGCGCCTTCGTCGCCGACGCCCAGGGCACCGGGACCACGCTGCTGACGGCGGTCGGCACCGCGCTGCGGCCCCGCTTCGGGCCGGCCTCGGCGGAGGCCCACCTCGCCGACGGCGCTGTCGCGCTCACCGGCGAGTGGCCCGGGCTGGTCCGGGACGTGGACACCGAGGCCGACATGCGGGTGGCGCTCGGGCTCGGCGTGGGGCCGCGCACCGCGGCCCTGCTGGGCTGAGCGGGGCCGTCGTCCACTCGCCGTTCACCCGGGTGCGGCACGATGGTCTCGTGCCCTCCGAGAGCCCGTCCCGGACCCCGTCGCTGCCCGCCGACCGCTACCTGAACCGGGAGCTGTCCTGGCTGGACTTCAACGCCCGCGTCCTCGAACTGGCCGAGGACGCGGAGCTGCCCCTGCTGGAGCGGGTGAAGTTCCTGGCGATCTTCGCGAGCAACCTCGACGAGTTCTTCATGGTGCGGATCGCCGGGCTCAAGCGCCGGCAGACCACCGGTCTGTCCGTCCGCTCGGCCGACGGGCTCACCATCCGCGAGCAGCTGGACCGGATCACCGAGCGGACCCAGGCCCTGGTCGCGCGGCACGCCGAGGTGTTCAACAAGGACGTCGCGCCCCTCCTCGAGGACGCCGGCATCCGGATCGTCCACTGGTCGGACCTGGCCGACGACGACGCCCGGCGGCTGCGCGAGTACTTCCGCGACCAGGTCTTCCCGGTGCTCACGCCGCTGGCCGTCGATCCCGCGCACCCGTTCCCCTACATCAGCGGGCTCTCGCTCAACCTCGCCGTCTCGGTGCGCGACCCCGACACCGGCGCCCCCCGGTTCGCCCGGCTGAAGGTGCCCAACAACGTGCCGCGGTTCATCCCGGTCGGCCCGACCGGCCAGACCGCGACGTTCCTGCTGCTCGAGGACCTCATCTCCGCGCACCTGCCGCAGCTCTTCCCGGGCCTCGACGTCCTCGACCACCACCTGTTCCGGGTCACCCGCAACGCCGACCTGGAGGTCGAGGAGGACCGGGACGAGGACCTGCTGCAGGCCCTCGAGCGCGAGCTGGCCCGCCGGCGGTTCGGCCCGGCCGTGCGGCTCGAGGTCACCGACTCCATGGACCCGCAGATCCTCGAGGTGCTGGTCTCCGAGCTGGAGATCGGCCCGGACGACGTCGTGACCGTGCCCGGCCCGCTGGACCTGGCGGCGCTCATGGCGCTCTACGACCTCGACCGGCCCGAGCTCAAGGACGAGCCGTTCGTGCCGGCCACCCACCCGCGGCTGTCGGAGGGCGAGACGCCCAAGAGCGTGTTCGCCACGCTGCGCGAGGGCGACGTCCTGGTCCACCACCCGTACCACTCGTTCGCCACGAGCGTGCAGCGCTTCATCGAGCAGGCGGCGGCCGACCCGAACGTGCTGGCGATCAAGCAGACGCTCTACCGCACCTCGGGCGACTCCCCGATCGTCAACGCGCTCATCGACGCCGCCGAGGCCGGCAAGCAGGTCGTCGTCCTCGTGGAGATCAAGGCCCGGTTCGACGAGGAGGCCAACATCAGCTGGGCCCGCCGGCTGGAGCAGGCCGGCTGCCACGTCGTCTACGGCCTGGTCGGTCTCAAGACGCACTGCAAGACCGCGCTGGTGGTGCGGAGGGAGCACGGCGTGCTGCGCCGGTACTGCCACATCGGGACGGGCAACTACAACCCGAAGACCGCGCGGATCTACGAGGACCTCGGCATCCTGACCGCCGACCCGCGGGTGGGCGCCGACCTCACCGACCTGTTCAACACGCTGACCGGCTACTCGCGCCAGACCAACTACCGGATGCTGATGGTCGCTCCCCAGGGGATCCGCAGCGGGCTGCTGGAGAAGATCCGACGCGAGGCGCGGCACGCCGCCGAGGGCCGTCGGTCGGGGATCCGGTTCAAGCTGAACTCGCTGGTCGACGAGCGGATCATCGACGCGCTGTACGAGGCCTCGGCAGCGGGCGTGCCGGTCGAGCTGTTCATCCGGGGCATCTGCGCGCTGCGGCCCGGCGTCCCGGGGCTGTCCGAGAGCATCAGGGTGCGCTCGATCGTCGGCCGCTTCCTCGAGCACTCCCGGGTGATGGCGTTCGAGAACGACGGCGACCGGGAGTGGTGGATCGGCAGCAGCGACCTGATGCACCGCAACCTCGACCGGCGGGTCGAGGTCCTGCTGCGGGTCTGCGACGAGACCGCACGGCGGCAGCTGGCCGGGATGTTCGACGCGGCGATGGCGTCCGACGTCCGCAGCTGGCAGCTCGGCGCGGACGGGCGCTGGACGCGGACCGGCGAGGTGGACTACCAGGCGCAGCGGCTCGCCGAGCTGCACGAGCATGCCGGCTGAGCCGCGCACGATCGCCGCGGCCGGTGGCGTGCTGTGGCGTCCGGCCGGGGGCCGGGAGGACGGGAGGATCGAGATCGCCGTCGCGCACCGCCCCCGGTACGACGACTGGTCGCTGCCCAAGGGCAAGCTCGACGCCGGTGAGCACCCCCTGACCGCGGCCTGCCGCGAGGTGATCGAGGAGACCGGGCTGACCGTGGTGGCCGGCCGGCGGGGTCCCACCACCCGGTACGCGGTCGACGGCGCCCCCAAGCGGGTCGACTACTGGCTGATGCGCTGCACGGGCGGCACGTTCACCGCCAACGACGAGGTCGACGAGCTGCGCTGGCTGCCGCCCGGCGAGGCCGCCGCGCTGTGCAGCTACGAGCACGACCGCGAGGTGGTCGCGGACGCCGCGCGCACCGACCTCCCGCGCGAGGTGCGGCTGCTGCTGGTGCGGCACGGCAAGGCCGGCAGCAGCGACCGGTGGGACGGCCCCGACGACGTGCGGCCGCTCACGGGCGGCGGCGAGGAGCAGGCCCGGCGGCTGGCGGAGGTGCTGCCGCTGTTCGCGCCGACGGCGGTGCGCACCGCGACCCCGCTGCGCTGCCGGCAGACGGTGACGCCGTTGGCGGAGCGGCTCGGGCTGCCGGTCGCCGACGCCCCCGAGTTCGGGGAGCCGGAGTTCGGCGGCGACCCGCACGAGGCCGCGCGGACCGCCCTGCGGGTGCTCGAGGGCGGCGACGTCACCGTCGTCTGCAGCCAGGGCGGGACGATCCCCGCCGTGCTCGGTGCCCTCGGCGTGCACGGCCACGGCGTCCCCGGGCTGCCCGCGCCGGCCGCCAAGGGCAGCACCTGGGTGCTGGGCGGCCGGCCGGGCGCGCTCTCCGCCGACTACTACAGAGCGTTCGACCCCGAGGGCTGAGCCGAGGGCAGCCAGGAGGGGCGGCGGGCCTCGAACGCCTCGATGTCGGGCAGGTGCCGCTCGGTCAGGCCGACGTCGTCGAGCCCCTCCAGCAGCCGCCAGCGGACGTAGTCGTCGATCTCGAACGGCACCACGACGTCGCCGTAGGACACCGTCTTCGCCTGCAGGTCGACCGTCACCCGGGTCGCCGGGTCGGCCTCGATCGCCGTCCAGAGCGCCTCCACCCGGTCCTGCGGGAGGACGACGGTGAGCAGCCCGGACTTCGTCGAGTTGTTGCGGAAGATGTCGGCGAACCGCGAGCTGATGACCACCCGGAACCCGCCGTCGAGCAGCGCCCAGTTGGCGTGCTCGCGGGACGAGCCGGTGCCGAAGTCCGGACCGGCGACCAGGATCGAGGCGTCGGCGTACTCGGGCCGGTTGAGCACGAAGTCGGGCTCGTTGGTGCGCCAGGCGATGAACAGGCCGTCCTCGAACCCGGTGCGGGTGATCCGCTTGAGGTACTCGGCCGGGATGATCTGGTCGGTGTCGACCGCGGAGCGGCGCAGGGGCGCGGCGGTGCCGGTGTGCGTGGTGAAGGCGTCCATGTCCAGGAACTCCAGAGCTCAGGCTTCGGCGGTCGTCAGGTCGGCGGGAGCGGTCAGCTTGCCGGTGAGGGCGGTCGCGGCGGCGACCGACGGCGACACCAGGTGGGTGCGCCCGCCCTTCCCCTGCCGGCCCTGGAAGTTGCGGTTGCTCGTCGAGGCCGAGCGCTCGCCGGGCTTGAGCTGGTCGGGGTTCATGCCCAGGCACATCGAGCAGCCCGCGCCCCGCCATTCGGCGCCGGCGTCGAGGAACACCTTGTCCAGCCCCTCGGCCTCGGCCTGTGCCTTCACGCCCACCGAGCCGGGGACGACGAGCATGCGGGTGCCCGGGTCGATCTTCCTGCCGCGCAGCAGCTCGGCCGCGATCCGCAGGTCCTCGATCCGGCCGTTGGTGCAGGAGCCGAGGAAGACCGTGTCCACCTCGATCTCCCGCAGCGGGGTGCCGGCGGTCAGGCCCATGTAGGCCAGCGCCTGCTCGGCGGCGCGCCGCTCGCCCTCGTCGGCGAAGTCGGCCGGGTCGGGGACGACGCCGTCGATCGGCAGGCCCTGACCGGGGTTCGTGCCCCAGGTGACGAACGGCGTCAGCGACGCGGCGTCGATGACGACCTCCTCGTCGAACACCGCGCCCTCGTCGGTGCGCAGCGTCGACCAGTACTCGAGCGCGGCGTCCCAGTCCGCGCCCTGCGGCGCGTGCGGGCGGCCCTGCAGGAAGTCGAAGGTCGTCCGGTCGGGCGCGATGAGCCCGGCCTTGGCGCCCGCCTCGATCGACATGTTGCAGATCGTCATCCGGGCCTCCATCGACAGCGCCTCGATCGCGCTGCCGCGGTACTCGATGACGTGGCCCTGGGCGCCGTTCGTGCCGATCTTCGCGATGACGGCGAGGATGATGTCCTTCGACGAGACGCCCGGGGGCAGCTCCCCCTCCACGGTCACGGCCATCTGCTTCGGCTTGTACTGCGGCAGCGTCTGGGTGGCGAGCACGTGCTCGACCTCGCTGGTTCCGATGCCGAACGCCAGCGCGCCGAAGGCGCCGTGGGTCGAGGTGTGGCTGTCGCCGCAGACGATGGTCATGCCCGGCTGGGTCAGCCCGAGCTGCGGGCCGATGACGTGCACGATGCCCTGGTCGCGGTCGCCCATGGGGGCCAGCCGGATCCCGAACTCGGCGGCGTTCTTCCGCAGCGCCTCGATCTGCGCGCGGCTCACCGGGTCGGCGATGGGGCTGAGGATGTCGAGGGTCGGGACGTTGTGGTCCTCGGTCGCCATCGTGAGGTCGGGACGGCGGACCGTGCGTCCCGCGGCCCGGAGGCCGTCGAAGGCCTGGGGGCTGGTGACCTCGTGCACGAGGTGCAGGTCGATGTAGAGCAGGTCCGGCTCGCCGGCGGTGCTGCGCACCACGTGGGCCTCGTAGACCTTCTCCGCCAGGGTCTTCGGCACGGCACTTCCTCTCCCGGGGCATCTCACTGGCGTTCTCACCATGTGGGATGCAAGTATTGCTGTGTGGGACAGCCTAACCCCGTCGCCGTCTTGGACAAAGCGGTCACCATCCTCCGCGCCGTCGCCGACGAGCCGGCCACGCTCGCCGAGCTGGTGAACCGCACCGGCCTGCCCCGGGCGACGGCCCACCGGCTGGCCGTCGCGCTGGAGGGCCACCGGCTCGTCCGGCGCACCCCCGAGGGCGCGTGGGCGCCAGGGCCCGCGCTGGCCGAGCTGGGCCGGGGCGGCGCCGACCTCGCCGACCTGGCCGGCCGGCACCTGGTCGCGCTGCGCGACGCCAGCGGCGAGAGCGCGCAGTTCTACGTGCGCGACGGCGCCACGCGCGTCTGCATCGCGGCCGCCGAGCGCGCCAGCGGCCTGCGCGACACCGTGCCGGTCGGCGCCCGCCTGCCGATGACCGCCGGCTCCGCGGCCCACGCACTGCTGGCGTTCACCCCGGCCGACGAGGTCAACCGGCTGCTGCCCAACGCGAGCTTCACCGCCCGCACGCTGCTCGACGTCCGCCGGCGCGGCTGGGCGCACAGCGTCGCCGAGCGCGAGCCGGGCGTGGCGTCCCTGTCGGCTCCGGTGCGCGACGGATCGGGCGCCGTCCTCGGGGCGGTCTCGATCTCCGGGCCCGTGGAGCGGCTGGGCCGCCGGCCCAGCCCCGAGGTCGTCGGCGCGGTGCTCGACGCCGCGGCCGCGATCTCCCGCGCGGCCCGCTAGTCCCCCGCCTCGTCGTCCCCGGTCTCGGGCGAGGACACCACGATCGGCCGCACCCGCGACCAGAGCGCGAACGCCAGCGCGAACACGATCATGCCGACGCCGACCCACAGGTTGGCGTCGAACCCGTCGGTCTTCTCCAGCGCCTCGTCACCGTCCACCAGGCCCACGATCACCAGCACGACCCCGTAGAAGCCGATCAGGCCCGCGATGACGTTGCGGACGTCGAAGGCGCCCGCCGAATGCTGCTCGGTGCTCATCAGGTGCTCCTGGTTCAGCGGAAGACGAGGTTGAGGACGACGACGAGGGCCAGCGCGATCCCGGCGAGCGGGACGGGCGACCGGTACCAGGGCAGCCGGTGCGCCTCCGGGTCGGTCCGCACCTCCCGCGGCGTCTCGGAGTAGACCAGCCCGGCCAGCTCGGCGACCGGCTTGGGCTGCGTCACCTGCGTGACCACCACGCTCACCACGAGGTCGACGACGAACGCGGCGCCGGCGGCCACGAAGCTCGCGCCCTGGCCGCTGAGCGGGATGAGACCCAGCGACGCGGCCCCGAGGGAGTCCTCGCTGAGCAGGGCCACGACGACGGCGGCGAGGGTGCCCGAGACCAGGCCGGTCCAGCCGGCCGCCGGTGTCATCCGCTTCCAGAACATGCCCAGGATGAACGTGGCGAACAGCGGCGCGTTGAAGAACCCGAAGAGGGTCTGCAGGTAGTCCATCAGGTTCGTGTAGCCCGACGCGATCAGCGCCGTGCCGATGGCGACCACGGTCGCGCCGACCGTGGCCCACCGGCCGACGGCCAGGTAGTAGGCGTCGGGCCGGTCCTTCTTCACGTAGGTCTGCCACAGGTCGTAGCTGAAGACGGTGTTGAACGCCGAGACGTTGGCCGCCATGCCGGCCATGAACGCGGCCAGCAGGCCCGCGAGCGCGACGCCGAGCAGGCCGTTGGGCAGCACGTCGCTGATCAGGTACAGGATCGAGTTGTTGTAGTCGAAGTCCGGGTCGCCGGACGCCTTGGCCTCCACGACCTCCGGCACGAGGACCGTGGCGATGATGCCGGGGACGACCACGACGAACGGGACGAACATCTTCGGGAACGAGCCGATGATCGGCGTGGCCCGCGCGGCGGAGATCGAGTGGGTGGCCATCGCCCGCTGCACCTCGACGAAGTTCGTCGTCCAGTAGCCGAAGGACAGGACGAAGCCGAGGCCCAGCACGATGCCCACGACGGACCAGAACGGGCTCTCGAAGCCGGTCAGGTTGGTCGCCGGCCACGAGCTGAGATCGCCCTCGTCGCCGGCCTCGTTCACCTTGTCGATCAGGCCGCCGACGCCGCCCACCCGGTGCAGCCCGATCAGCGTCAGCGGGACCAGCGCCGCGACGATCACGAAGAACTGCAGCACCTCGTTGTAGATGGCCGCCGACAGCCCGCCCAGGGTGATGTAACTGAGCACGATGACCGCGGCGACGATCAGCGAGACCCACAGCGGCCAGCCGAGCAGCAGCTCCACGATGTGGGCGAGCAGGTAGAGGTTGATGCCGGCGATGAGCACCTGGGCGACGGCGAAGCTGATCGCGTTGACCAGGTGCGCCCCGGTGCCGAACCGCCGGCGCATGAACTCGGGGACGCTGCGGACCTTCGACCCGTAGTAGAAGGGCATCATCACCACGCCCAGGAACAGCATCGCGGGCACGGCGCCGATCCAGAAGTAGTGCATGGTCGCCATGCCGAACTGGGCCCCGTTGGCCGACATGCCGACGATCTCGACCGCGCCCAGATTCGCGGAGATGAAGGCCAGGCCGGTCACCCAGGCGGGCAGCGACCGTCCCGAGAGGAAGAAGTCGAGGCTGTCGGAGACCCGCCGGCGGGCGGCGAAGCCGATCCCCAGGACGACGGCGAAGTAGGCGGCGACGAGCGCGTAGTCGACGGCGTTCGCGTCGAGCCTCAAGGTGTCCACGGAGGAGCGTCCTGCCCGCTCGGTGACCAGGTCATTCGCGACCGGGCGGGCTTCGCCCGATCGTGGCTCAGGCCAGGCGGCGGGCGCCCGCCGACGGGACGGCGACGAAGGTGCGGGGCGGGGCCGCACCCTCCCGCCCGAACCGCTCGGTGACCGCCGCGGCGACCGCGTCCACCCGGTCGGTGTCGACCAGCGCGATGGCGCTCCCGCCGAACCCGCCGCCGACCATCCGGGCCCCGTGGGCGCCGGCGGCCAGGGCGGACTCCACGACGGCGTCGAGGAGGTCGGTGGAGATCTGGAAGTCGTCCCGCAGCGACTCGTGACCGGCGGTGAGCACCGGCCCGACGTCCCGCGCGTCGCCGCCGCCCCGCACGATGCCGAGCACCTCGAGCACCCGCGCGTTCTCCGTCACGATGTGCCGCGCCCGCCGCAGCAGCACGTCGTCGTCGAGGGCGGCGAGCGCGGCGACGTCGGGCACGTCCCGCAGGGCCGGCACCCCGAGCGCCGCGGCGGCGGCCTCGCACTCGCGCCGCCGGTCGCCGTAGCCGCCGTCGGCGTGCGTGTGCGCGGTGCCGGTGTCGACGACGAGCAGCTCCAGCCCGGCCGCCGCGAGGTCCAGCGGCACCTGCTCGGTGCGGCGGTCGCGGGTGTCGAGGAAGAGCGCGTGGCCGGCGGTGCAGAGCAGCGACGCCGACTGGTCGAGGATCCCGGTGGGCGCGCCCACGAACTCGTTCTCCGACCGGCGGGCCAGCTCGACGAGGTCGGAGCGGGTCAGCTCGGGGGCGACCAGGTCGCTCAGCGCCAGGGCCACCGAGCAGGTCAGCGCCGCCGACGACGACAGCCCGGCACCCACCGGCACCTCGCTGTCCACCAGGACGCTCACGCCCCCGGCCAGCCGGTCGCGCAGCCCGTCGACGACGCCCGCGGGGTAGCCCGCCCAGCCGTCCGGCCGCCCGGGGGCCAGGTCGTCCACCGCGAGCTCGACGACCTCGCCGTCGCCCTGCAGCGAGGCCAGCGCCACCCGCCCGTCGGTCCGCCGCGCCACGGCGGCGCGGGTGGTGTGCGGCAGGGCCACCGGCAGCACGTAGCCGTCGTTGTAGTCGGTGTGCTCACCGATGACGTTCACCCGGCCCGGGGCGGCCCAGATCCCCTCCGGCTCCCCGCCGAAGGTCCCGGCGAAGGCCTCCCGGGCGCGCCGGACGGCGTCCTGGTCGTTCACGGGAGCACCACGGCCCGCAGCTGCTCGGCGACGTCCTCCGGGTCGGTGTCGGTGATGAACGCGCCCATGCCCGACTCCGAACCGGCCAGGTACTTCAGCTTTCCCGGCGCCCGCCGGAAGGAGAACACCTGCAGGTGCAGCCACCAGTCCTCGCGCCCGGCCCGCACCGGGGCCTGGTTCCAGGACGCGATGTAGGGCATCGGGGTGTCCATGCGGTGGGCGAAGCGGCCCAGCACGTCGAGGTAGACGTCGACGAAGGCGTCGCGCTCCTCGTCGGTGAGCGCCGGGATGTCGGGGACCCTCCGGGTCGGGAAGAGCTGCACCTCGTACGGCCACCGGGTGGCGGCCGGGACGAACGCCGTCCAGTGCTCGTTGGCGGTGACCACCCGAGGACCGGACCGCTCGGCGGCCTCGACCTCGGCGAACAGGTCACCGCCGGTGGCCTCGCGGTGGCGCCGGACGGAGGCCCGGATCCTCTCGATCCGCGGCGGGAGGTACGGGTAGGCGTAGATCTGCCCGTGCGGGTGCGACAGCGTCACCCCGATCTCCTCGCCGTGGTTCTCGAACGGGAAGACGTACTCGATGCCCTCGAGCGCGCTCAGCGTCTCCGTGCGGTCGGCCCAGACGTCGACCACCAGGCGCGCGCGGTCGGGACCGAGGTCGGCGAAGACCCGGTCGTGGTCGTCGGTGAAGCACACGACCTCGGCGCGCCCGTAGCCCGGCCGCAGCTCGGCCAGCGGGGCGCCCGGGGCGGTGGGCGGGACGTCGCGCTCCACCCCGGTGGCCAGGGAGGGGAAGCGGTTCTCGAAGACGACGACCTGGTAGGCGCTCTCCGGGATCTCCGTCGGGCGTCCGGGGCGGGAGGGGTCGAGCGGGCACTCGTCCGCCGGTGGCAGGAAGGTGCGCGTCTGCCGGTGCGAGGCGATCGCGACCCACTCGCCCAGGAGCGCGTCGTAGCGCAGCTGCGACCGGTTCGAGACCGCCGGCAGGTCCCGGGTGTCGACGGCGTCCCGGGCGGTCGGCTCGTGGTCGAAGTAGAGGATCTCCCGGCCGTCGGCCAGGCGACGACTCGTCCGGATCATGGGCCCGACGCTATCGCTCCGCCCTTTCCCGGGGCCATCCGGTCCCGGAACGGCGAGAGCCCCCGACGGTGAGGTCGGGGGCTCTCGCACGGTGTAGCCCCGAAGGGATTCGAACCCTCGCTACCGCCGTGAGAGGGCGGCGTCCTAGGCCGCTAGACGACGGGGCCGTGCGGAGCCATTCTGCCATGGCGCCGTGCGCGGGTGCGCAGGCCCCCCCGGAACGGCGAGAGCCCCCGACCGTGAGGTCGGGGGCTCTGGCGCGGCGTAGCCCCGAAGGGATTCGAACCCTCGCTACCGCCGTGAGAGGGCGGCGTCCTGGGCCGCTAGACGACGGGGCCGTGCGGTACTGCGCTGGGGTACCAGGACTCGAACCTAGACTAACGGAACCAGAAACCGTCGGGCTGCCAATTACCCCATACCCCATGGGTGGCACCTCGCGGCGCCGGAGAAGACGATACCCGACGCATCCGGCCGGGGTGGCACCACCCCCGCACCGGCGGGTCAGCGGGCGGGAACGGGCACCGGCGGGGCCGGCAGCCGGAGGTCGACCGCCGCGGTCCGCGTCTCCGGACGCAGGCGACCCCGGGTACGGGCGACGACGGCGACGAAGGCGGCCATCGACAGCAGGCTGACCAGGCCGAACGCCACGCCCGTCCCGGCCGGGACCTCCTCGGTCGCCACTCCCCCGCCCAGCCCGCCGGCGAGCACGAACACCACGACGTTGTTCACCGCGTGCACCGCGATCGCCGCCTCGAGCCCACCGGTGAGCCAGACGACGGCGGAGGCGGTCAGCCCGAAGGCGAACCGGTCGAGGAACGTGAGCGGGTCCTGCGCGCCGTGGGCCGCCGCGAACAGCAGGGCGCTGAGCACCGCAGCGACCACGGCACCGCCCCCCGGCGCCCGGATCCAGCCGGCGACCGCCTGGCTCAGGTAGCCGCGGAAGAGGTACTCCTCGGCGGCCGACTGGAGCGGGGTGGTGAGCAGGACCACCACCAGCAGCCAGCCGAAGTCCGGCACGGGCCCGGTGATCTCCTCGCCGCCCACGGTCAGCTGGAGCAGCACGGCGAGCGCGATCCCCACGCCGACCGTGCCGAGGGCGAGCAGGGCGTAGGGCGCGAGCAGCCGGCGCCGGAGGCGCCCCAGCACCGACGACGACCAGCCCGGGCGCGTGCCGTGCGCCGCCGCCCAGGCCAGCCAGACGCACGGGATGGCCACGATCAGCGACACGTTGAGGAAGAGCAGGACCCAGGGGTCGGTCATGTCCTCCACGAGGAGGTCCGGGAGAGCGCCCGGGTCGGTCCCGGAGGCGAGCAGGCCGAGGATGCCGAGGAAGCCGGTCGCCAGGAGGAGGACGCCGTAGACCACGGCGACCAGGAACAGCCCGAGCAACGGCCGCCACCACGCCCAGTCCCGCATCCGCATCACGGTCAGGAAGGACCGTGGCTCGTCGTGCGGCGGCGTGCCCTTCGGCGGCGCCCACCGGACCGGGGGCGGAGGCGGCGGCGCCCAGCCCCATGGGGGCGGCGGGCCCCACGGAACCGGCGGCCCCCCGGGAGGCGCGCCCCAGGGCGGCGGGCCCCACGCCGGCGGTGGCGCCCAGGGCACCTGCTGCCAGGGCTCGGGGCGGCGCGTCGGGGGCGGCCCCTGGTACGCCTCCGTCGTCGGCTCGCCCCCGGGAGAGGTCATCCCGCGGCGGTACCGGTCACGGCGCGCGCGGCGGCCAGCCGGGAGAGGGTGCGCTCCCGCCCCAGCAGCTCGATCGACTCGTACAGCGGCGGGGACACCGTGCGGCCGCTGACGGCCACGCGGACCGGGCCGAACGCCTGGCGCGGCTTGCGGCCCAGGCCCTCGACCAGCGCGTCCTTGAGCGCCTGCTCGATGGCCGGGGTCGACCAGTCGGCGAGCTCGCGCAGGGCCGCCGAGGCGGCGTCGAGGACCTCGGCGTCCTCCGCGCGCAGGTTCTTGGCCGCCGCGGCCTCGTCGATCTCGACGTCCTCGACGAAGAGGAAGCGCAGGAGCCCCACGGCCTCCGACAGCACGATCATGCGTTCCTGGGCCATGGGGGCGATGGCCTCCAGCACCCGCTGCTGCTCCGCCGTCGGGGGCTCGGAGACGAGCCCGGCGCCGGCGAGGTACGGCGTCACCCGCGCGGTGAACTCCTCGATCGGCAGCGCGCGCAGGTGGGTGGCGTTGATCGCCTCGGCCTTCTTCAGGTCGAACCGGGCCGGGTTGGCGCTCACCCGGGTGACGTCGAACGCCTCGACCAGCTCGGCCATCGAGAAGATGTCGCGGTCCTCGGCGATCGACCAGCCCAGCAGCGCCAGGTAGTTGGCGAAGCCCTCGGGCAGGAAGCCGCGCTCGATGTAGACGTCGAAGTTCGACTGGGGGTCGCGCTTGGAGAGCTTCTTCGTGCCCTCGCCGGTGACGAGGGGCAGGTGGCCGAAGCGGGGCGTGCCCGAGGCGACCCCGATGTCCTCCAGCGCCGCGTAGAGGGCGAGCTGCCGGGGGGTGCTGGGGAGCAGGTCCTCGCCGCGGAGGACGTCGGTGATGCCCATCAGCGCGTCGTCCACGGGGTTGACGAACGGGTACAGCGGCACGCCGTTGCCGCGCACGAGCACGTAGTCGGGCACGGCCCCGGCCGCGAAGCGGACCTCGCCGCGCACCAGGTCGGTCCAGGCGATGTCCTCGTCGGGCATGCGCAGCCGCAGCACCGGCTGGCGGCCCTCGTCGCGGAAGGCCTGCTTCTGGGCGTCGGTGAGGAACCGGTCGTGGTTGTCGTACCCGAGCTTCGGGTCCTGGCCGGCGGCCCGGCGGCGGGCGTCGACCTCCTCGTTCGTCGAGAAGGACTCGTAGGCGTGGCCGGCCGCGAGCAGCTTCGCCGCCACCTCGCGGTAGATCTCGTGCCGCTCCGACTGCCGATAGGGGCCGTTCGGCCCGCCGACCTCGGGGCCCTCGTCCCAGTCGAGCCCGAGCCAGCGCAGGCAGTCGAGCAGGTGCCGGTAGGACTCCTCGGAGTCGCGCGAGGCGTCGGTGTCCTCGATCCGGAACACCATCTGGCCGCCGTGGTGGCGGGCGTGCGCCCAGTTGAACAGCGCCGTCCGCATGAGCCCGACGTGCACCATCCCGGTGGGCGACGGGCAGAAGCGGGTGCGCACGGTCATCGGGCGCCGCCCGCGGTGGAGACGGCCTCGGCCGCGGCGACGCCGTTGGTGAGCGTGCCGAGCCCCTCGATCGTCACGTCGACCTTCTGGCCGGGGCGGATCGGGCCCACGCCGGACGGGGTGCCGGTGAGGACGACGTCTCCGGGCAGGAGCGTCATCACCTGCGAGATGTAGGAGATCAGGGTCGGCACGTCGAAGAGCAGCTGGCTGGTGCGCCCCTGCTGGCGCAGCTCGCCGTCGACGGTGCAGGTGACCTCGAGGTCGGCCGGGTCGAGGCCGAGCGCGCCGAGATCGGTCTCGATCCAGGGACCGATCGGGCAGAACGAGTCGAAGCCCTTGGCGCGGGTCCACTGCCCGTCGTTCCGCTGCATGTCCCGCTCGGTCACGTCGTTGCCGATCGTGTAGCCGAAGATGCTCGCGCCGGCCTGCTCCGGGGTGACGTTGCGTGCCCCGCGGGCGCCGATGACGACGGCCAGCTCCGCCTCGTGGTGCACGTTGGTGCTGCCCGGCGGGATCCGGATGGCGTCGCCGGGGCCGATGACCGAGGTCGACGGCTTGAGGAAGAGCAGCGGCTCCTTCGGGGCGTCCCCCGTCTTCATCTCCGCGACGTGGGCGGCGTAGTTCTTGCCGACGCAGACCACCTTGCTGGGCAGGATCGGCGAGAGCAGCCGGACGTCGGCCTGCGGGAACCGCTGGCCGGTGAAGGAGATCCGGCCGAAGGGGTGGCCCTCGATCTGGGCGACCTGGCCGTCCCCGTCGAGGACGCCGAAGGACATGCCCTGGGGCGAGGCGAAACGGACGATGCGCACGCCCCGAGGTTAGACGGGCCCGTCCGTGCCTATCGTCCGCGCATGGCCTGCCGCTTCTCCGAGCTCGTGATCGACAGCCGCGACCCCGAGGCGCTCGCCGCCTTCTGGGCCGCCGTCCTGGACTACCGCGTCCTGGGCAGGGAGGACGACGGCTCGGTGGAGATCGGCCCCGAGGCCGGTTTCGGCGGCCCGGCGCCGACGCTGGTCTTCGGCCCGGTCGCGGACCCGACCCCCGGCAAGCGGCGCCTGCACATCGACGTCAACCCCACCGACCGCGACCAGGACGCCGAGCTGGAGCGGCTGCTGGCGCTCGGCGCGACGCCGGCGGACGTCGGCCAGACCGGCGACGAGGGGTGGCACGTGCTGGCCGATCCCGAGGGCAACCAGTTCTGCCTGCTGCGCCGCAGGCTCGACCCGCTGTGAAGGAGCTCCGATGATCCTCATCGTCGTGAAGATGCCCGTCCGTCCCGAGCGCGAGGACGAGTGGGCGGCGCTGGCCGCCGACTACGCCCGCGCGGTGAACGCCGAGGAGGGCAGCCTGTTCTTCGAGTGGTCGCGCAGCGTCGAGGAACCGGGCACCTGGGTGTGCATCGAGGGGTTCCGCGACGCCGACGCCGGCGCGGCGCACGTCCGCACCCAGGCGTTCAGGGACTTCGTCGAGAAGGCCCCCGACCTCGTGGCCGCGCAGCCGCAGATCATCTACGTCGACGCGCCCGAGGTCCCGGGCTTCGGGCCGATGGGCGAGATCCAGCCGCGCGGCTGACCGTCAGGGGTTGAACTCCCGTTCGGGGGCGACGTCGATGTCGAGCAGCAGGGGGGCGTCCATGTCGCGCAGCCGCGGCAGGACGTCGTCGAGGACCTCCAGCAGCTGCTCGTAGCTGCTGATCCGCTGCGCGGGGCAGCCGAGGGCGGTGGCCAGCGCGGAGAGCCGGATCCCGGGGAAGCCCGGCCAGGGCGCCTTGCCGCCGGCCCGCTCGGCGAGCTTGTCCATGATCGCGTAGCCGCCGTTGGCGAAGACGATGAACAGCGCGCCCACGCCGTAGTTGGCCGCCGTCCACAGCGACTGGACGGCGTACATCGAGGAGCCGTCGCCGAGGATGGCGATGACCGGCCGGTCCGGACGGGCCATCCGCACGCCGATCGCGGCCGGCATCCCGAACCCGAGCCCGCCCATGGCGACGCCGAGGTAGCCCAGCGGCTCGCGCGACGGGAGCATCTCCTCGAGCACCTGGCGGGTGGAGGGCGTCTCCTCCACCACCACGGTGTCGCGGTCGGTGCGCTCGGCCAGCAGGGCGAACACGTGCGGTGCGCGCATCGGCTCCCCCGGGCCGGGCGGCGGGACCGTCGGCACGACCCGGGGCGGCCGGCCCGACGGCCGGCGGGGCGAGACCCGCTCGGCCAGCGCGGCGCAGAACACGTGGGGATCGGTGAGGACGGCGAGGTCGGCGGGGCTCCGGTGCACCTCGGCCGGATCCTGGCTGACCTCGACGATCCGGACGCCGTCGGCGACGAACGGGCCGGGCTCGAACGGGTACTGGCGGAACACCGGGGCGCCGACGACGAGCACCACGTCGTGACCCTCGAGCGCGCCGCGCAGCCGTCCGCGGGCGGCGGGCAGCAGCCCCTGGTAGTTCGGGTGGTCCTGCGGGAAGCCGGCGCGGGCGCCGAACGCCTCCTGGCGGACCGGGGCGTCGAGCTTCTCCGAGAGCTCGACCAGGGCGGCCCGGGTGCCCGCGGTGTCGGCCCCGGCGCCGACGACGAGCAGCGGCGCGCGGGCGCCGTCGAGCAGCGCGGTGACCTCGGTGAGCGTCTGCTCGTCGACCCCGGCGGGGCGCCGCACCTGCGCCGGCGCGGCCGCCGGCCCGGTCCCGGTCACCGGCTGGGCCCAGTCGTCCATCGGGACGATGACGATCGCCGGCCCGCGGGCGGTGACCGCCTCGTGGTAGGCCCGGGCGATGGCGCCGGGCACGTCCTGGGCGGTGGCCGGGGTGTTGACCCAGACCGGGTAGTCGCCGGCCAGGCCCTCGAGCCGTCCCGTGAGGAACGGCTCGAGGGCCAGGTGCCGGCGGTCCTGCTGGCCGACCAGCACGACCAGGGGGGCCCGGTTGACCCGGGCGGTGGCCAGGGCGCCGACGGCGTTGCCCAGGCCCGCGGTGGTGTGCAGGTTCACCAGGGCGGGTCGCTCGTTGGCGATCGCCCAGCCGGTGGCGACACCGACCACCGATCCCTCGTGCAGGGCCAGGACGAACCGGATGTCGTCGGGGAGCCCGGTGAGGAAGGGCACCTCGGTCGAGCCCGGGTTGGCGAAGATCGTCGTCAGGCCCAGGCGCCGGAACACGTCCAGCGTGGCCTCACGGACCGTCGGCACGGGCGCGGCGGAGGGGGTGGTCGGCTCGCCCACGGGTCAGTCGGTCGCCTTCAGCGCGTCGACGTCGGCCGCCTCCTCGGTGATGCCGAACTCCTGCATCAGCTCGGCGACGGTCTCCACCGAGTCCCAGTTGACCTCCTCCGGGAAGGACGGCAGGGCGATGGCCTCGGCGGCCTCGGCCGGCACCTGGGTGTAGGTGAGGATGATCCGCCGGATCTCGTCGGGGTTCTCGTTGGCGTAGGCGAGCGACTCCTGCATGGCGGCCCGGAAGTCCTCCACCAGCTCGGGGTCCTCCTGGATCATCTGCTGGGTGGTGAAGTAGACGGCGACCGTCAGGTCCGGGACCGGCTCGGCGAACGGCGCCAGGACCGAGCGGGCCCCCTGGCCACCGGCCACGGTGACGAACGGCTCGACCAGCCACGCGGCGTCGATCTGGCCTCCGGCCAGGGCGGCCGGCATGTCCGGGAAGGGCATCTCGACGAAGGTGACGTCCTGCGGGTCGCCGCCTGCGTCCTCGATCGCCTTGCGGATGGTCACCTCACCGATGTTCTTGAGGTTGTTGACCGAGATGGTCTTCCCCTGGAGGGCGGCGACGTCCTGGATCGGGCTGTCGGCCGGGACCATCACCTGGGAGAAGTCGCCCTCGGCGTCGCCGGTGGTCGCCACCCCGTTGGCCACGATCCCCAGCGGCAGGCCCTGCGACTGGGCCAGCAGGATCGAGGTCACGTTGCCGAACGAGAAGTCGAAGTCGCCGGACACGACGCCCGGGACGGCGGCGGCGCCACCGGAGCCGGGGACCAGCTCGACGTCGATGTTGCGGTCCTCGAAGAAGCCCTGCTCGACACCGAGGTAGATGGCGGCGGTGTCGACGATCGGGATGGTGCCCACCCGGATCGACCGCATCTCCTGCTCGCCGCCCGAGCCACCTCCCCCCTCGGCCGAGGAGTCGTCTCCACCGCAGGCGGCGAGCGGGGCGAGCAGTGCCAGGGCAGCGATCGAGGTGAGCAGGCGGCGCATGGGGGCTCCTTTGCCGGACGACGGCCGTGTTCGCATAGCGAACACTTGTTCTCTCCTTGAAACCTATGGCGTGCGCCAGGTCACGTCAAACGACCGTGACGGCTCCGTGACCCGCCTCGGGCGACGACGGACGACCGCGCACCACGGCGTACGTCAGGGCGTCGACCAACGCGTGCCAGGACGCCTCGACCACGTTGTCGTGGACACCCACGGTCGTCCACTCGCGGACCCCGTCGGTGGTGTCGATCAGCACCCGCGTGGTGGCGCTCGTCCCGCCCCGCCAGCCGAGGATGCGCACCTTGTAGTCGGCCAGCGAGACGTCGGCGAGCTGGGGGTAGCGGCCCACCAGCGCCTGCCGCAGGGCGTTGTCCAGGGCGTTGACCGGGCCGTTGCCCTCGGCGGTGCTGATGATCCGCTCCCCGTCGACGTGCACCTTCACCGTGGCCTCGCTGACCACGACCCCGTTCCCCCAGTGCTCCACCGACGTCCGGTAGCTCTCCAGCTCGAACAGCGGGGCCGGGGCGTCGGGCAGCTGGGAGCGCAGCAGCAGCTCGAAGGAGGCGTCGGCGGCCTCGAACGACCAGCCGTCGGCCTCGAGGACCTTGACCCGGTCGACCACCCGGCCGATCGCGTCGGCGTGACCGGCCAGGTCCACGCCGAGCTCGCGGCCCTTGAGCTCCACCGACGCGCGGCCGGCCATCTCGGTGACCAGGATGCGCATGTCGTTGCCCACGACCGCCGGGTCGAGGTGGTTGTAGAGCTCGGGGCTGACCTTGATCGCGCTGGCGTGCAGGCCCGCCTTGTGTGCGAAGGCCGAGGCGCCCACGAACGGCTGGTGGTCGTCCGGGGCGATGTTGGCCAGCTCCGCGATCGCGTGGCTCACCCGCTGCAGCTCGGGCAGGCACTCGGCCGGGACGACCGGCAGCCCCATCTTGGTCACCAGGTTGGCGATCAGGACGAACGTGTCGGCGTTGCCCGCCCGCTCGCCGTAGCCGTTCGCCGTCCCCTGCACGTGCGTGACCCCTGCCTCGACGGCCGCGAGCGTGTTGGCGACCGCGCAGCCGGTGTCGTCCTGGCAGTGGATGCCGAGCTTCCCCGTGGTGTGGGCCCGGACGTCGGCCACCACCCGGCCGACGCCCATCGGCAGCATCCCGCCGTTGGTGTCGCACAGGACGCCGACCTCCGCGCCGGCGGCGAACGCCGCCTCGAGGACCCGCACGCCGTAGTCGGGGTCGGCGGCGTAGCCGTCGAAGAAGTGCTCGCAGTCGACGAAGACCCGCCGGCCGTGGCCGACGAGGAAGGCCACCGTGTCGGCGACCATCGCGAGGTTCTCCTCCAGCGTCGTCCGCAGCGCCTCCCGGACGTGGCGGACGTCGGACTTCGCCACCAGGCAGACGACCGGCGTCTCGGCGTCGAGCAGCGCGCGCACCTGCAGGTCGTCCTCGACCCGCACCCCGGCCTTGCGCGTCGCCCCGAAGGCCACGAGCTGCGCGTGCCGGAGCTTGAGCTCGGTGCGGGCGCGGGAGAAGAACTCGGTGTCCTTGGGCAGCGCGCCCGGCCAGCCGCCCTCGATGAACCCCACCCCGATCTCGTCGAGGAGGCGGGCGACGGCCAGCTTGTCCGCGACGGAGTAGCTCACGCCCTCCCGCTGGGCGCCGTCGCGCAGGGTGGTGTCGAAGACGTGGAAGTCGGTGGCGGTCACGACGGTCTCCTGGTGGGGTTCGGGAGGGTCCCGGCAAACAAAAAGACCCCCCGGGAACGGGAGGTCTGCGCGCAGTCGGGAGGGACTGCGCGCTAGGCGATAATGCTGCTGGTGGCGGACATCACCGAGGAGTAAACCACGGGGGCCGGCGAACGGGACCGTGCTGCCCCGCCCGCCGGCCTCCCGCGGGCCTAGCCCCCGGCGAGCGCGGCCAGCCGGTCGCCGACGTCGGCCGTGCGGACCGGCCCCTGCGGGGTCCGGGTGGACAGGTCGAAGGCCACCGCGGCGTTGACCTTCTTCGCCTGCTCGGTCCGGCCCAGGTGCTCCAGCAGCAGACCCACCGACAGGACGGTCGCGGTCGGGTCGGCGATCCCCTGGCCGGCGATGTCCGGCGCCGAGCCGTGCACGGGCTCGAACATGCTCGGGTTGGTGCCGGACGCGTCGAGGTTGCCGCTGGCCGCCAGCCCGATGCCGCCGGTGACCGCGGCGGCGATGTCGGTGACGATGTCGCCGAAGAGGTTGTCGGTGACGATCACGTCGTAGCGGCCGGGGTCGGTGATGAAGAACATCGAGGCGGCGTCGACGTGCTGGTAGGCGACGGTGACCTCGGGGAACTCCGCGGACACCTCCTCCACCGTGCGCGACCAGAGCCCGCCGGCGTGGCTGAGCACGTTGGTCTTGTGGATCAGCGTGAGGTGCTTGCGCGGCCGGGCGACGGCCCGCTCGAAGGCGTAGCGCACCACGCGCTCGACACCGAACGCCGTGTTGAGGCTGACCTCGGTGGCGACCTCCTGCGGGGTGTCCTTGCGGAGCACGCCGCCGTTGCCCACGTACGGACCCTCGGTCCCCTCGCGCACGCAGAGCATGTCGATGGGGCCGGGGTCGGCCAGCGGGCTGGTCACGCCGTCGTACAGCCGCGCCGGGCGGAGGTTGACGTGGTGGTCGAGCTCGAAGCGCAGCCGGAGCAGCAGCCCGCGCTCCAGGATGCCCGGCGGCACGCTCGGGTCGCCGATGGCGCCGAGCAGGATCGCGTCGTGCCCGCGGAGCTCCTCGACGACGGTGTCGGGGAGCAGCTCGCCGGTGCGCTGCCAGCGCATGGCGCCCAGGTCGTAGTGGGTGGGCTCGATGTCGGGCGCGACCGCCCCCAGGACCTTGAGGCCCTCGGCGACGACCTCCGGGCCGATGCCGTCTCCGGCGATCACTGCCAAGCGCATGGGTTCGACTCCTGGTCTCAGAGGGGGTTGAGGTCGGCGGCGCGGGCCTCGCGGGCGCCGATGCGCCCGGCGATGTCGCCCAGCAGCTCGGCGGGCACGCGGCTGTCGACGGTGACGGCCATGAGGGCCTCGCCGCCCCGCGTCGTCCGGCTGACCTGCGCGCCGGCGATGTTCACGCCGGCCTCACCGAGCGCGGCACCGACCGTGCCGACGACGCCGGGGCGGTCGGTGTACACGAAGAACAGCAGGTAGCCCGACAGGTCGAGGTCGACGTCGAACCCGTCGACCTCGGTCAGCTTCGGCACCTGGTTCTTGCCGAAGAGGGTGCCCGAGACCGTGAGCGCCCGGCCGTCGGCCATCGCGCCGCGCACGGTGATCAGGTTCCGGTAGTCGGGGCTCTCGACGTCGCTGGCGAGGGACACCTCGAGGCCGCGCTGCTCGGCCAGCAGCGGGGCGTTGACGTAGGTGACCTGCTCCTCGACGACGTCGGAGAAGACGCCCTTGAGCACGGCCAGCTGGACGACCGAGACGTCGAACTCGGCGATCTTGCCGCGGACCTCGACGTTCACCGACTGGGCGAGGCCGCCGGCGACGGCGGTGAACACCCGGCCGAGCTTCTCGGCCAGCGGGAGCCCCGGCCGGACGTCCTCGGCGACGACCCCGCCGGCCTGGACGTTGACGGCGTCCGGCACGAACTCGCCCTGCAGCGCCAGCCGGACCGACCGGGCCACCGCCGTGCCGGCCTTGTCCTGGGCCTCCGTCGTCGAGGCGCCCAGGTGGGGGGTCACGACGGTGTTCGGCAGGGCGAACAGCGGGCTGTCGGTGCACGGCTCCTTGGCGTAGACGTCGAGCCCGGCCGCGCCCACCTGCCCGCTGGAGAGCGCCTCGGCCAGCGCCGCCTCGTCGACCAGGCCGCCGCGGGCGGCGTTGACGATGATCACGCCGCGCTTGGTGGTGGCCAGCTCCGCGGCGCCGATCAGGCCCACCGTCTCCGGCGTCTTGGGCAGGTGGATGGTGATGAAGTCCGACTCGCGGAGCAGCTCCTCCAGCGAGACCAGCCGGACGCCGAGCTGGGCGGCGCGGCCCGGCTGGATGTAGGGGTCGTAGGCGATGAGCGTGACGCCGAAGGCGGCCAGCCGCTGGGCGACGAGGATGCCGATGCGGCCCAGCCCCACGACACCGACGGTCTTGTCGGTGACCTCGACGCCCATGAACTTCGAGCGCTTCCACGCGCCCTCGCGCAGGGACGCGTCGGCGGCGGGGATCTGCCGGGCGGCGGCGAGGAGCAGCGCGACCGCGTGCTCGGCGGCGCTGACGATGTTCGACGTCGGCGCGTTGACGACCATCACGCCCCGCTCGGTGGCGGCGGCGACGTCGACGTTGTCCAGGCCGATGCCGGCGCGCGCGACGACCTTCAGGCTGGGCGCGGCGGCGAGCGCCTCGGCGTCGATCTGCGTGGCGCTGCGGATCATCACGGCGGCGGCGTCGGCCAGCGCCGGCAGCAGCGCGCCGCGGTCCACGCCGTCGACGTGGCGGATCTCCACGTCGCTGCCGAGCACCTCCAGCACGCTGGGGGCGAGCTCTTCGGCGATCAGGACGACGGGCCGGGTTCCTGGCACAGAGGCAGTCACAGGGCGACAGCCTAGGGAGCCCACCAGGTGGGACGACACCGCACCGGCGTGAGGGGCCTCCTTGTGCCGGTCCGGCGACCCGGACATCCTGGCGACGAGAGTCGGGACTGCCCGGCGCCGACGGAGGAGACCATGAGCCAGTCCGACGAGCAGGGCCGCGCCCAGAACCCGCCCTACGGGCAGCAGCCCCCGCCTCCGCAGCAGGGTTACGAGGGCTACGGCCAGCAGCCCGACTACGGCCAGCAGTACGGCCAGACCCAGCAGTACGGCCAGACCGAGCAGTACGCCCAGCAGGGGTACGGCCAGCCGGCGTACGGGCAGCCGGCGTACGGGCAGCAGGGCTACCCCCAGCAGTACGGGCAGGCGCCCGCCTACGGGCAGTACGGGACCGCTCAGCCGGCCAAGCCCGGCGGGGTGATCGCCGCGGCGGTCCTCGGCTTCGTCTTCGGCGCGTTCGGCGTCCTCATGTCGCTGGCCGGGATCATCGGCGGGGCCGTGGCCTCGGGGGCGGCGGGCGAGGCCGACGAGGAGATCCCGGGCCTGGGGGCGGTCGCCGGCGCGGTCGGCGGGGCGCTGATCGTCTTCGGCGTGCTCGCGCTGGCCTGGACCGTGGTCATGATCTGGGGCTCGGTGTGGGCCCTGATCGGTCGCAGCCGCGTCATGCTGATCGTCGGCGGTTCCATCGCGCTGGCGTTCACGCTGTTCGGCTTCCTGGGCAGCCTGGGCGACGACTCCTCGTCCGGCGGCGGGATCGTGTTCAGCCTGCTGCTCTTCCTGGCGGCGCTGGCGATCGTCGTCCTGCTGTCCCTGCGGCCGTCGGCGAGCTTCTTCGCCGCGCACCGGGCCAACCGGGGCCGCTGACGCCGTATCCGGCCGGGGCGGCGGAACCTCCCACGAGGGTGTGGCGGGCCTTACACTCCGCCACCGTCCGCCGGCCCGGCGGAACGACGCCCAGGAGGAGCGCCCCATGGCAAGCCCGACCCCCGGTCCGGACCAGAACTACCCCCAGGGGGGTGCTCCCCAGGGTCCGTCCGGCTGGAGCGCGCCCCCTCCCCCGCCCCCGCAGGGCTACGCCCCCGCGCCCAGCGGCTACGGCCCGCCGGCCGGCAGCGGCGCCGACCGCCGACCGGGGCTGGTCACCGCGGCGGCGGTCATCGGCATCGTCATCGGCGGGATCGGCACGCTGGCCGGCCTGATCGGCCTGTTCGCCCTCGGTCTGGTGTTCGAGATCAGCGTGATCCTGGGTCTGCTGTTCGTGCTGTCCGTGGCGACCGCGGTCGTGCTGCTCGTGGGCGGCATCCAGGCGCTCCAGGGCAAGTCGCCACGGCTGCTCCTGCTCGGCAGCTACGCGTCGATCGGCGTCCAGCTGCTCTACACGATCTTCGCGATGTCCTACGGGGAGCCCTGGTTCTCCGGGCTGCTCTCGTTCGTCCTGCCGATCCTGATCGTAGTGTTCCTGCTCCGGCCGGAGGCCAAGCAGCACTACGCCGCGCGCGGCATCAGCTACTGACGACGCCGAACGGCCCCCGCTGCCCGAGGCAGCGGGGGCCGTTCCGTCGTGCGGGGTCAGCTCCGGGCGGCGGTTCCGGTGTAGTCGTCAGACGCCGACACCCAGCTCATCAGGCCGCGGAGCTTGCGGCCGGTCTCCTCGATCGGGTGCGCTTCGGCCTCGGCGCGGCGGCGCTTGAAGTCCGGCGCGCCGGCGTCCTGGTCGGCGATGAAGGCGGCGGCCCAGGAGCCGTCCTTGATCGCGCCGAGGACCTCCTTCATCGACTCCTTGACGCGGGCGTCGATGACCTTCGGGCCCGACGTGTAGTCGCCGTACTCGGCGGTGTCCGACACCGACCAGCGCTGCTTGGCGATGCCGCCCTCGTACATCAGGTCGACGATCAGCTTCAGCTCGTGCAGGCACTCGAAGTAGGCCACCTCCGGCTGGTAGCCGGCCTCGGTGAGCGTCTCGAAGCCCGCGGTGATCAGCGCGCTGGCGCCACCGCAGAGCACGGCCTGCTCGCCGAACAGGTCGGTCTCGGTCTCCTCGGCGAACGTCGTCCTGATGACGCCGGCGCGGGTGCCGCCGATGGCCTTGGCGTAGGACAGCGCGAGCTGCAGCGCCGAGCCGCTGGCGTCCTGCTCGACAGCGACCAGGCAGGGCACACCCTTGCCGTTCTCGAACTCGCGGCGGACGAGGTGGCCGGGGCCCTTGGGGGCGACCATCGCGACGTCGACGCCGGCCGGGGGCTTGATGTAGCCGAACCGGATGTTGAAGCCGTGGCCGAAGAACAGCGCGTCGCCGTCCTGCAGGTTGGGCTCGACGGACTCGGCGTAGAGCGTCCGCTGCACGTGGTCGGGCGCCAGGATCATGATGAGGTCGGCCTCGGCGGCCGCCTCGGCGGGCGTGACGACCCGCAGGCCCTCGGCCTCGGCCTTGGGACGGCTCTTGCTGCCCTCCGGGAGGCCGACGCGGACGTCGACCCCGGAGTCCCGCAGCGACAGCGCGTGCGCGTGACCCTGGCTGCCGTACCCCAGGACGGCGACGGTGCGCCCCTGGATGATCGACAGGTCGGCGTCGTCGTCGTAGAAGATCTCGGCGGCCATGCGGTGGTACTCCTTCGAGTTGTGCTTTATGGCGATAAAGCGCGGGTGGGTGGAACGGGCTTCAGGCGCTGCGCTCGACCGGGCGCAACGTACCGGCGCCGCTCATCGAGCGCGGACCCCGGCCCAGGGCGACGGTGCCCGACTGCGCCATCTCCTTGATGCCCAGCGGGGCGAGGACGGCGAGCAGGGCCTGCAGCTTGTCCGGCGTGCCGGTGGCCTCGAGGGTGACGGTGTCGGGGTTGACGTCGACCACGCGAGCGCGGAACAGCTCGGCGGTCTGCAGGACCTGGGTGCGCTCGGCCATGGGCGCGCGCACCTTCACCAGCAGCAGCTCGCGCTGCACGGCGGCGTCGCCGTCCAGTTCGACGATCTTGATCACCTCGATCAGCTTGTTCAGCTGCTTGGTGATCTGCTCCAGCGGCGCGGACTCCGCGTCGGCGACGATCGTCATCCGGGACAGGTCGGGGTTCTCCGTCGGCCCGACGGCGAGCGACTCGATGTTGAACCCGCGGCGGCTGAACAGCGCCGAGACGCGGGCCAGGACACCGGACTTGTTCTCGACCAGGACCGAGAGCGTGTGGCGCGTCATCAGAAGGACCTCTTCCGATCGAGCGGTCCGGCCCCCGTGCAGGGGCCCGCCGCGAGCGAGCGAGTGGTGGGGGGCACGGGGTCCTACACCTGTCCCTCTCCGAACACGGGCCGCACGTCGCGCGCGGCCAGGATGTCGTCGTTGCTGGCGCCGGCGGCGACCATGGGCCACACCTGGGCGTCGTGGCCGACGACGAAGTCGATGACCACGGGGGCGTCGGTGATCGCCATGGCCTTCTCGATGACGGCGTCCACGTCGTCCTTGCTCTCGCAGCGCAGCCCCACGCAGCCGAGCGCCTCGGCCAGCAGGACGAAGTCGGGGATGCGCACCGCCTTGGGGGTGCCGTCCTCGTTGCGGGCGTGCAGCCGGGTGTTGGAGTAGCGGCCCTCGTAGAACAGGGTCTGCCACTGCCGGACCATGCCGAGGTTGCCGTTGTTGATGACGGCGACCTTGACCGGGATGCCCTCCATCGCGCAGGTGGCGAGCTCCTGGTTGGTCATCTGGAAGCAGCCGTCGCCGTCGATGGCCCACACGGTGGTGTCGGGGCGGCCGTACTTGGCGCCCATGGCCGCCGGGACGGCGTAGCCCATCGTCCCGAGCCCGCCGCTGTTGAGCCAGGTGCCCGGCTTCTCGTACTTCACGAACTGCGCGGCCCACATCTGGTGCTGGCCCACGCCCGCGGCGTAGATCGCGTCGGGACCGGCGATGGCGCCGAGGCGCTCGATCACGTACTGCGGCGACAGCGAGCCGTCGTCCGGCCAGTCGTAGCCGAGCGGGTACCGGGTGCGCCAGTCGTCGAGCTGCGCCCACCAGGCCGACAGGTCGGGGACCGGCTCGCCACGCAGCGCCTCGACGAGCTGGGCGATGGTCTCCTTGGCGTCGCCGACGATCGGGACGTCGGCCTTGCGGTTCTTGCCGATCTCCGCAGGGTCGATGTCGGCGTGGATGACCCGCGCGTCGGGGGCGAAGCTCGACAGCGCGCCGGTGACGCGGTCGTCGAAGCGGGCGCCCAGGGCCACGATGAGGTCGCTCTTCTGCAGGGCGGTGACCGCGGCCACCGTCCCGTGCATGCCGGGCATGCCCAGGTTCTGCGGGTGGCTGTCGGGGAAGGCCCCGCGCGCCATCAGCGTGGTGACGACCGGTGCGCCGGTCAGCTCGGCGAGCTCGGCCAGCTCCTCGGTGGCGTGCGCCTTGAGGACGCCGCCGCCGACGTAGAGGACCGGCTGCCGGGCCGCGGCGATCAGGGTCGCCGCCTCGCGCACCTGCTTGCCGTGCGGGCGGGTCGTCGGCTTGTAGCCGGGCAGGTCCAGCCGCGGCGGCCAGGAGAAGTCGGTGGTCGCCTGCAGGACGTCCTTGGGGATGTCGACCAGCACCGGGCCGGGCCGGCCGGTCGAGGCCAGATGGAACGCCTCCGCGATCCGCTGTGGGATCTCGGCGGCGTCGGTGACCAGGAAGTTGTGCTTGGTCACCGGCATCGTGATGCCGCGGATGTCGGCTTCCTGGAAGGCGTCGGTGCCGATGGCGCCGCTGGGCACCTGCCCGGTGATGGCGACGATCGGCACGGAGTCCATGTGGGCGTCGGCCAGCGGGGTGACCAGGTTCGTGGCGCCCGGGCCGGAGGTGGCCATGCAGACGCCGACCTTGCCGGTCGCCTGGGCGTAGCCGGTGGCCGCGTGCCCGGCGCCCTGCTCGTGCCGGACCAGCACGTGGCGGACCTTCGAGTCGAACAGCGGGTCGTAGGCGGGCAGGATCGCGCCCCCGGGGATGCCGAAGATGACCTCGACGCCGACTGCCTCGAGCGATCGGACGAGGCTCTGCGCTCCGGTGATGCCGGTCGCCGGCTCCGCTGCGGCCTCGGCGATCGACCGGGCCGTCGTCTCGACGCCGGTCAGCGCCGCGGCGGCGTCACGGGTGGCGGCGTCGCTCGGGGTGGTGGTCATCTGGGTTCTCCTGGGCCGTGCAGGTCGCGGGTGGGGCGGGTCGTGCGGGGTGGCTCCGGGCAACAAAAAACCCCTCGTGCCACAGGCACGGAGGGGTCAGCGCGTCGGTCGTGACCGACGCGCTAGGCGACTACGAGGTTGACCGGGCAACCGTCGAGAAGCAGGCAGGCGCGAGGCACCTGCACACTGTGCGCCTCGCGGACCGGAGTCGTCAACCAGCCTGTCCCACGATGTGGACACCCGCGTCCATTTTCGGCGTACCGCGGCCGTCGAGCACCGCCGGGTCGAACTGCGTGAGGAGCGCCCGCAGCTCCCCGGCCGCCGCGGGACGGCCCACGATCCAGCCCTGCAGGAAGCGGCAGCCCATCTCGCGCAGGAGGGCGACCTGCCCGGCCGACTCCACGCCCTCGGCGACGACGTCCATGCCCAGGGAGCGTCCCAGGTCGACGACGCTGGACACCAGCGCGGCGCCGCGGGGGTCGCGTTCGATGTCGGCGACGAACTCCCGGTCCATCTTCAGGATCTGGACGGGCAGTCGGGCGAGGTAGGCCAGCGAGGAGTACCCGCGGCCGAAGTCGTCCAGGGCCACGACGCAGCCCATGTCCCGCAGGATCGTCAGGTCGCTCTCCAGGCGGTCCTGGGTGTCGAGCATGACCGACTCGGTGATCTCGAGGACGAACCTGCCCGGCGGGACCCCGGTGTCGGCCAGCGCCTCGGCGACGTCGGGCGCCAGGCACCCGGCCTGGATGTGGCGCACCGAGACGTTGACCCCCATCTGCAGGTCCCAGCCCTCGGCCAGCAGCGCCGCGTGGTCGGCCAGGGCGCGGCCCAGCACGTAGCGCTGCAGCGGCACGATGAGGCCGTCGTCCTCGGCCAGCGGGATGAACTCGTCGGGCGACACCGTGCCGAGCACCGGGTGGTCCCACCGGACCAGGGCCTCCAGGCCCAGGATCCGGCGGTCCTCGGTGCCGGCGACGGGCTGGTAGACGACGCGGAACTGCTCCTGCTCCAGCGCGGTGGGCAGGTCGCGGGCGAGGCGGGCCCGGCGGCCCATCGCGTTGTCGATGGCGTGGCCCGCGGTGCGGACGCAGCTCTTGCCCGCCGTCTTGGCCGCGCGCAGGGCGAGGTCGGCGCGGCGGATCGTCGTCGAGACGTCGTCGGCCGGGTCGAGCGTGGTCACCCCGACGCTGCCGGAGATGTCGAAGACCACGCCGGCCGCGACCGCGCCGCCGACCGTCTCCCGGGCGGGCCGCACCGTGCGCAGGTCGGCGACGATCCGCTCGGCCAGGGCCGTCGCCTCCTCGATCCCGTCCGGCACGAGGACGGCGAACTCGTCGCCGCCCAGGCGGCCGACCAGGTCGCCGTCCCGGACCGTCGCCCGCAGGCGGGCGGCGACCTGGACGAGCACGCGGTCGCCCGCCTCGTGGCCGGCGATGTCGTTGACCGGCTTGAAGCCGTCGAGGTCGAGCAGCAGCAGGCTGGCCGGGGCCCCGGCGGCCACCCGGGCGCGGGCGGCGGTGAGCTCGGCCATCAGCCGGGCCCGGTTGGGCAGCCCGGTCAGGTAGTCGGTGTAGGCCAGCCGCTCGAGCTCCCGCTCGCTGCTGCGCCGGCCGGCCACGTCGCGCAGGTGCAGCACCAGCCCGTCACGGCCCGACGACGCGGCGCGCAGGGTCTCGTACTCGTGCCAGCCGCCGTCCCGCGTACGCAGCCGGAAGGCGGCGTGGCCGTCGCGGTCGTCACCGGAGGGGCTGAGCGCCCGGTGCAGCTCGTAGCGGTCGTCGGGGTGGACGAAGTCGCGGAGCGGCTCGCCGTACAGATCGCGCGGGGGCCACACCGACGGCCCGGGCTCGACCTCGGACACCCAGGTGATGCGACCCTCGGCGTCGAGGACGAACGTCATGTCGGCCGACCGGTGCACCAGGCTGCGGAAGTAGGCCTCGGTCCGCAGCACCTGCCGGGTGAGCCGGGCGCCGTCGGCCGCCCAGACGAGGGTGCGCGCCAGGGTGAGCGCCGTGAGGACGGCGACGGTGGCGGCCTGGACCGGCCCGATCGGCCGGCCGGTGGCGACGCCGACCAGCAGCAGCACGAGCACGCCGGAGCCCAGGCAGTAGCTGATGACGACGCCGATGAGGGGCACGGCCGCCGCGGGCCGGTCGGCGGGCGCCCGCGGACCGGGGTCGGCCGCCAGCGCCAGCGTCGCCGCGGCGAGGACGCCGAGGTAGGTCGTGGCGGCCACCGCGTCGAGCCACGGCGCCGGGTGGTTGGCCGCCACGGCGCCCGCGGCCATGGTGAGCGCCAGCAGGCCGAAGCCACCCAGCAGCCAGCCCGCGGCCCGGCGGCGCGCCGGTGTCACGCCGGCGAACGTCACCAGGCCGACCGCGACGAGGACGGCGCTGATCGCCGGGTAGCCCAGCGTGAGCAGCAGGTCGCCGCGCTCGCCGCCCGGACCGACGGTCAGCGGCACGAGCAGCTCGAGGAGCAGGCCGAGGGCGACGAGGGCGACGGCCCCGTCGAGGACCACCTGCACCCGGATCCGGCCGCCGGACGAGCGGGCCAGCCGGCGGCAGAGCAGGAGCGCGATCGGGCCGGTGGCGGCGAGGAACAGGTCAGATGCGCCGGCCGCCGTCGGGTTCACGCCCACGCCGGTGAGGGCGCGGACCAGGTGGCCGACGCCCAGGAGCAGCGCGATCACCCCGAACGCCTGCCAGGTGGCGGCGGACACCGGGTCGATCCGGCGGCCGTGCCGCAGTACCGCGCCGGCCACCGCGAAGGTCGCCCCGGCGAGGACGGCGGGCACGCTCCACGGATTCCACGCGGGATGGGCGAGCGCCTGCACCACGACCGCCACTGCGGCGCCGCCCAGCCCCGCGGTCACGGCGGTCCGCGGCCACCGCCGCACCGGAGGCGGCGTCATCGGGTACCGACCATGCCGGGCAGCAGCACCCCGGCGCCGTCGCGGAGCAGCTGGACGAACCGGGACAGCCGCACGGGGCGGGCGATCACGAATCCCTGCGCGAAGTCGCAGCCCGAGCCGGCGAGCGCCGCCAGCTGCGCCGGGGTCTCGACGCCCTCGGCGACGACGTCGAGGCCGAGCGCGCGGCCGATGCCGATCACCGACCGGCACAGGGCCAGGCTCTGGGCGTCGCGGTCGATGCGGGTGATCAGCGACCTGTCGAGGTGGACGATGTCGATGGGCAGCCGGGTGAGGTGGGCCAGCGCGGACGAACCGCTGCCGAAGCCGTGGAGGGCCACGTGCACGCCCATGAGCCGCAGGCTGGCGACGTCGAGGTCGAGCCGGTCGTCGGAGGAGTCGAGGGCCGGGGCGCCGATCTGCAGCACCAGGCGCTGCGGGGCCAGCCCGGAGGACCGGAGCGCGGCCTCGACGTCACCGACGACGGTGCCACCGGCCAGGTAGCGGGAGGGAACCTTCACGCCGATGCGCACCGGCTCGCCGTCGGCCGGCATGCCGGCGGCGGCGGCGGCGGCCTCGGTGAGCGCCCAGCGCACGAGGTCGCCGATCAGACCCGCCCGCTCGGCGACCGGGACGAACTCCGACGGCGGGATCTCGCCCAGCTCGCCGTGCCGCCAGCGCAGCTCGGCCTCGACGCCGGTGATGCGCCGCTGCTCGAGCGACACGATCGGCTGGAAGAGCAGGAAGAGCTCGCCGCGGTCGCAGGCACCCTGGAGGTCGTGGCGCAGCCGGGCGCTGCGCGCGGCCCCCTCGCCGAGGGCGTCGTCGTAGCGGCGGGACGCGCCCGGCCCCGCCTCGTGCGCCGCGCACACGGCGAGGTCGGCGTGCTGGAGCAGCGTCTCCACCCCCACGCCCGGGGCGATCCCCACGACGCCGACGGCGGCGGAGAGGTCGACCACGCCCGCGGGGGTGACGACGGGCTGCTCGACGACCGCGAGGCAGCGGTAGGTGAGCCGGTCGATGTCGGCGGCGTCGCCGTGGGCGACGACGGCGAAGGCGCCGCCGCCCATGCGGGCGACGGTGTCCTCGGCCCGGACGGTCGCGCGCAGCCGGCGGCCGACCTCGGCCACGGCCTGGGTGACGGTCTCCCGGCCGGCGTTGGCGCGGGTCACGGTCAGCCCGGTCAGCTCGATCATGAGCAGCGAGGCGGGCGCGGCCCCGGGCTCGGTGGCCGCCTGCAGGGTCTGCAGGAGGCCGGCCCGGTTGGGCAGACCGCTCAGCGGGTCGGTGTAGGCGACGGCCTGGAGCGCCTGCTCGCGGGCTCGCCGCTCGGTCATGTCGCGGCAGTGCAGGACGACGGCGCCGACGTCCGGCTCGTCGCGGAGGTCGGAGACGCCGGCCTCGAGGTAGCGCCACTCCCCCGTCGCGTCCGGGAGCCGGAGCGTCAGCAACCCGCCCGGCTGGGCCGGCGTGCCGAGCGCCACCGTGAGCGCGGCGGCGTCGTCCGGGTGCACCGAGTCCAGCAGCGGTGCGCCCAGCAGCGCACCGGCGCCCTCGCCCAGGGAGCGGTCGAGCGCCGGGGAGGCCCAGCGGACGCGCAGCGCGTCGTCGAGGACGACGACCGCGTCGCCCGCGGAGTTCACGACGGAGCGGAAGTACGCCTCGCTGCGCCGCAGCGCTGTGGCGAGGCGGCGTTCCTCGCGCGCGGTCAGCCACCGGTGCACGGCCGTGAGGGCCACGCAGAAGGTCAGTCCCGAGATCATGCCGCCGGTGGGCCGGGCACCGGCGAGGGCCGCGGTGCCGACCGTGCCGACGGCCACGAGCAGGGCGACGTACGGGAGCATGTGGCACAGCTCGGGGCAGCGGATGCCCCGCCGCGCACCACCGGCTCCCGCCCGCTGCGAGTCGAGGAGGCCCGCCAGGGCGAGGAGCAGCAGTCCGGCGGCGACCAGGATGCGAGCGGCGCCGACGGGGGTGCCGGCGCCGGACAGCACCCCCGACGTGCTGATCCCACGCCCGGCGGTCAGCAGGACGCTGCCGGCGAGCAGGACCAGCGCCATGGGGCGGCGGCGGTCCTCGATGACGACGAGGAGCGTGAGCGCGGCGGCCATCGTCGCCGAGGTGGCGACGACGGCGGCACCGAGGACCAGCCGCTCGTCGAGGGCGAGCTCCGCCCACCGGTCGGCCGAGCCGACGACGAGCAGGCTGACGACGATCAGGCAGGCGACGAGGAACAGCGCCACCTCGACGGCGAGGCGCGCACCACCCCGGATCCGGCGTCGGTGGACGAGGGCGAGGATGCCGGCGATCGCGAGGAGGTAGCCGGGCACCGTCGGCACCCAGCGGACCACCGCCAGCTGGACCGGGTCGACGGGACGGACGACCGCGGCCACCAGCGGCCCCGCCACGGTGAACAGCGGCGCCACCGCCAGCAGGCGCCAGGCGACCGGGCGGGGAGTCCGTGCGGCGACGCTCCAGAGCACCGCGGAAGCGAGGATCCCCGCGGTCGAGACGGCGACCTCGCCGACCACGCGCAGCCCGGGCTGCAGCGCGGCGAGCGCGCACCCGAGCGCGACCGGGACCGCGGCGGCGAGCAGCCACCATCGACGGGAGTCCACACCCTTACCTCGGCACCCCCGCCGGGGGGAACGAGCCGTCCGGTGGACGCCTCACCCGTCGGGGTGAACCCGTCCGGTGCCGTTCGGTGACGCGCGGTCACGCGCTCAGCCGCAGATCGCGCCCCCGGCCGCGGAGCCGACGAGCTTGGCGTACTTGCCGAGCACCCCGGTGGTGTACCGGGGCGGCAGGGGGCTCCAGCCCTCCCGGCGGCGGGCCAGCTCGTCCTCGTCCACCAGCAGGTCGAGGGTCCGGTTGGCGAGGTCGAGGCGGATCGGGTCGCCGTCCCGGACGAACGCGATCGGTCCGCCGTCGGTGGCCTCGGGCGCCACGTGGCCGATGCACAGACCGGTGGTCCCGCCGGAGAACCGGCCGTCGGTGAGCAGCAGCACGTCCTTGCCGAGTCCCGCGCCCTTGATCGCGCCGGTGACGGCGAGCATCTCGCGCATCCCCGGACCGCCCTTGGGGCCCTCGTACCGGATGACGACGACGTCGCCGGCCTTGAGCGTGCCCTCGGTGACGGCGTCCATCGCGCCCTGCTCGCCGTCGAACACGCGGGCCGTGCCCTCGAAGACCTCGGTGTCGAAGCCGGCCGACTTCACGACCGCGCCGTCCGGGGAGAGCGACCCGCGGAGGATGGTGAGCCCGCCGGTCCTGTGGATCGGCTCGCTCATCGCGTGGATGATCGCGCCGTCGGGGTCCGGCGGGGCGATCTCGGCCAGGTTCTCGGCCATGGTCTTCCCGGTGACGGTGAGGACGTCGCCGTGGAGCAGTCCGGCGTCCAGCAGCGCCCGCAGGACGACGGGGACGCCGCCGATGCGGTCGACGTCGGTCATCACGTAGCGGCCGAACGGCTTGACGTCGGCCAGGTGCGGCGTGCGGTCGCCGATCCGGTTGAAGTCCTCGAGCGTGAGCTCCACCTGGGCCTCGTGGGCGATGGCCATGAGGTGCAGGACGGCGTTGGTGGAGCCGCCCAGCGCCATGACGACGGTGATCGCGTTCTCGAACGCCTCGCGGGTCATGATCTGGCGGGCGGTGATGCCCTTGCGGAGCAGGTTGACCACGGCCTCGCCCGAGGCGACGGCGAACGCGTCGCGGCGGCTGTCGGGGGCAGGCGGGGCGGCACTGCCGGGCAGCGCCATGCCGAGGGCCTCGGCGACGCTGGCCATCGTGTTGGCGGTGTACATGCCGCCGCAGGACCCCATGCCGGGGCACGCGGCCTTCTCGATGGCGGTCAGCTCGTCGCGGCTGATCAGGCCGCGGGCGCAGGCGCCGACGGCCTCGAAGACGTCGATGATCGTCAGGTCGCGGTCGCCGAGCTTGCCGGGGAGCGTCGAGCCCGAGTACAGGAAGACGCTGGCGAGGTCGAGGCGGGCGGCGGCCATGAGCATCCCGGGCAGCGACTTGTCGCAGCCGGCCAGGAGCACCGAGCCGTCGAGCCGCTCGGCGAACATCACGGTCTCCACGGAGTCGGCGATGACCTCGCGGGAGACCAGCGAGGCGCGCATGCCCTCGTGACCCATCGAGATGCCGTCGGACACCGAGATGGTGCCGAACTCGAGCGGGAAGCCACCGGCCGCGCGGACGCCCTCCTTGGCCCGCTTGGCCAGCCGGTCGAGCGAGAGGTTGCAGGGGGTGATCTCGTTCCACGAGGACGCGACGCCGATCTGCGGCTTGCTGAAGTCCTCGTCCTCCATGCCGACGGCGCGGAGCATCGCGCGGGCGGGCGCCTTGGCGTCCCCGTCGGTCACCTCGAAGCTGCGCGGCTTGAGGTTGGCGGTCTCGGTGCCTGCGGGGCGGTCGTCCACGGTCGTCACGAACGGCGATGCTAGGCCGCTCCGCGGGAGCCGCGAAGACGGCAGCGATACTAGTACCGGTACCACCACCGACCGAGGAGCCGCCGTGACCGCCACCGCCCGCCGCGAGCTGGCCGACTTCCTGGCCTCGCGGCGGCGTCAGGTGGCCCCCAGCACGGTCGGCCTGCCGGCGGGCACGAACCGCCGGACGCCGGGCCTGCGCCGCGAGGAGGTCGCGCTGCTCGCCGGGGTGAGCCACACCTGGTACACGTGGCTGGAGCAGGGGCGGGACATCCGGCCGTCCCGGCAGGTGGTCGACGCGCTCGCCCGGACGCTGCGGCTGTCCACGGCCGAGCACGAGTACGTGCTGCGGCTGTCGGGCAACGGGGGCGCCCCGCCGGAGACTGCCCACGACGCCATGCCCGAGCACCTCCAGCGCCTGATGGACGCCCTGGGCTCCTCCCCCGCCTACGCGATCACCTCCAGCTGGTCGATCGTCGGGTGGAACCGGGCCTACGAGCGCTTCTACCCCGGTGTCGCGGCGCTGCCCGCCGCCGACCGCAACCTGCTGCGGGTGGTGTTCACCGATCCCGCCGTCCGCGACCTGCTCGGCGACTGGGCGGGCGACAGCCGGAGGTTCCTCACCCAGTTCCGCGCCGAGGTCGGGCCCCGCCTGGCCGATCCCGAGGTCGTCGACCTGGTGACCCGGCTCCAGGAGGTCAGCCCCGCCTTCCGCGAGGGGTGGGCCAGCCACGACGTCGACAGGTTCACCTCGACCGAACGCCGCTTCGAGCACCCCGTCGTCGGCAGCCTCGTGCTGGAGCACCACCAGCTGACGCCCGCGGACGCACCCGGGCTCCAGCTGATCGTCTACACCGCCGCATCCGGGACGGACAGCGCCGCGCGACTGGCGCGGCTCGCGGGCTGAGCAGTCTGGGAGGATCGGCCTCCGTGGACTCCCCCGCCCGTCTGCGGATGAACCGGACGGCACTGTTCCCCGTCGGGCTGCTCGCGCTGTGCGTCGTCCCGCTGGCCTTCTCCGCGCCCTGGACCCCGGTGCTGCTGCTGATCCCGCTCGCCGTCGCGGTCTGGGTGCTGCGGGCCGGCGTGGACATCGGTCCGGACGCCGTGACCGTGCGATCCCTGGCCGGGCAGCGCCGGGTCCCGTGGACCGAGGTCGCCGGCATCCGCGTCGCGCCGCGCGGTGACCTGTGGCTGGTCACGACGGGCGGCACCGAGGTGCGGCTCCCGGTGATGCGGGCGCGGGACCTGCCGCGGGTCGCCGCCCTGTCCGGCGGGCGGATCGAGGTGCCCGAGCCCCCGGCTCAGTAGTCGCCGACGACGTTCACCGGCGGTTCCCCGGCGAGCAACCGCGCGAGCTGCTCGGTCACCGCCGCGGCGGCGCGGGCGTTGGTCTCGGGCACCGCCCCGCCCACGTGCGGGGTCAGCAGCAGGCCGGGAGCCGACCACAGCGGGTGGCCGGCCGGCAGGGGCTCGGGATCGGTGACGTCGAGGGCCGCCCGCAGACGCCCGGAGGAGAGCTCGGCGAGCAGCGCGTCGGTGTCGACCACGACGCCCCGCGCGGCGTTGACCAGCAGCGCGCCGTCCTGCATGGCGGCGAGGAAACGGGCGTCGACCATGCCGCGGGTCTCGGCGGTCACCGGGACGATGAGGATGACCACGTCGGCGTGCGGCAGCAGGTCCGGCAGCTCGTCGGTGGAGCGCACCCCGTCGCGGGCGGTCCGGGCGACGTAGGTCAGCTCAACGTCGAAACCGGCGAGCATCCGGCCGATCGCCCGGCCGATGTCGCCGGCGCCGACCACGAGCACCCGGGCGCCGACCAGCGAGCGGTGCGTCGCGGGCGACCAGCGGCCGGCGTCCTGCTCGCGGACGAACGACGGGATGCCCCGCTGGGCGGCCAGGGTGGCGGTCACGGCCCACTCGGCGGTCGACGGGGTGTGCGCGCCGCGGGCGTTGCACAGCACCACCCCGTCGGGCAGCCGGCCGGCGAAGGCCTCGGCACCGGCGCTGAGCAGCTGCACGAGACGAAGCCTCGGGAGGGCCTCGAAGAACTCCGGGCCGGGCAGCGTGGCGCCCCCCGAGCGCGGCACCCACACCTGGGCGAGCGCGGCGTCCCCGGTGGGCGGGCCGTCGGCCGCGTCGACGCGGTGTGCCCGGACCCGCGGCGAGATCTCCTCGACGGCCGCCGCGATCGCCCGCGAGGGGACGAGCACGTGCAGGGTCTCGCCGGGTTCGAGGATCTGCTGCGTCACGGTCGGCGACTCTAGGCCGGTCGGGAGGCGTGCCGCGCACGTACTGTGGAGCGGTGGGGTGGAGGACGGGACAGCGGCTGGCCGCCGTCCTGCTCGCCACGGCCGTGCTCACGGGGTGCGGCAGCGACGGCTACGAGGCCCGCGGCCCGTTCCGCCCGCTGCCCGAGGGGCCGCCGCCCGAGGTCGGCCCGCCGTCGTCCGGGGCGCCCGTGCCCGGCGACCCCGCCCAACCCGGGGCCGGCGAGGAGGGCGGCGACCCGAACGTCGTCGCCTCGGGGCTGGCCGTCCCGACGGGGCTGGTCCTGATGCCCGACGGCAGCGCGATCGTCGGCGAGCGGGACACCGGTCGGCTGCTCCAGGTGTTCCCCGACCGGTCACCGGCCCACGAACTCATGACCGTGCCGGGCATCGACACGGCCGGCGACGGCGGGCTGCTGGGCCTGGCCGTCTCCCCCACCTACCTGGAGGACGGGCTCCTCTACGCCTACGTCTCGACCGCGACCGACAACCGGGTGGTGCGCTTCCCGCTGGGCGGGACGCCGAACCCGGTGCTCACCGGCATCCCCCGCGGCGAGCGGCACAACGGCGGCGGCCTGCTGTTCGACCCGGACGGGCACCTGCTCGTCGGCACCGGCGACACGGGGAACCCCGCGCTCGCGCAGGACCCCGCCTCGCTGGCCGGCAAGGTGCTGCGGATCGACGTCTTCGGCCGTCCGGTGGGCGCGACCCCGGTGCACAGCCGCGGGCACCGCGACGTCACCGCCTTGTGCCAGTCGGCCGTGCTGGGCGAGGAGGGCGACGTGTCGTCGACGGTCTACGCGACCGACGGCGCCGCGGACGGCCCCGACTCGCTCGACGTGGTCACCGCCGGCGCCGACGTGGCGGCCGCGGCGCCGCTGCTCGAGGTGCCGGCCGAGGAGGCCGGTCTCGGTGGCTGCGCGGCCGCCGGGAGCGGGATCTTCCTCGGCTCGCTCGACGGCCAGCGCGTGCACGCCTTCGCGCTCGACGAGACCGGCTCGGTCGTGGGCGACCCGGAGGAGTTCCTCGTCGGCGAGTACGGCCGGCTGCGCACCGTCGTCCTCGACGCCGAGGGAGCGCTGTGGATCACGACGTCCAACCGCGACGGCGTCGGCACCCCCGCCGAGGACGACGACCGCGTGCTGCGGATCCAGCCGCCGTCCTCGGCCGGCAGCTCACCGCTCTGACATCGCGGTCCTCCGGACCGCACCGCGGCCCGCTGCCGTCCCCCTGCTGAGCTGAGCCGCTCGGTCACGCCTGCGCGGACCCCTCCGGGGCCCACTCGCCATGACAGATCAGCCGTTGACCAACCGCTCCTCGAGCATGCGCTTGACGGTGGCGGCGTCGGCCTTGCCCCGGGTGGTCTTCATGACCGCGCCCACGAGCGCGCCGATGGCCTGCACCTTGCCGCCGCGCACCTTGTCCGCGACGTCGGGGTTGCCCTCGATCGCGGCCTCGACGGCACTCACCAGCTCGTCGGACTCGCCCATGACGGCGAGCCCGCGGGACTCGACCACGGCGGCCGGGTCGCCCTCGCCGGCGAGGACCCCGTCGAGCGCCTGACGGGCCAGCTGGTCGTTGACCGTGCCGGCGGCCACCAGGCCCACCAGCTCCGCGACCTGGGCCGGGGTCACCGGCAGCTCGGTGAGCTCGACCCCGGCGTCGTTGGCGCGGCGGGCCAGCTCGCCGAGCCACCACTTGCGTGCGTCGGCGGGCGAGGCACCGGCGGCGACGGTGTCGCCGACCAGCTCGACGGCACCGGCGTTGACCAGCCACGCCATCTCGGTGGGCGTGAGGCCCCACTCCTCCTGCAGCCGGGCGCGGCGGGCGGCCGGCAGCTCCGGCAGGGCCGCCTTCAGCTTCTCCACCCATTCCTCGTCGGGCGCGAGCGGCACGAGGTCGGGCTCGGGGAAGTACCGGTAGTCGGTGGCCTCCTCCTTGCTGCGGCCCTCCGAGGTGCTGCCGGTGTCCTCGTGGAAGTGGCGGGTCTCCTGCACGATCCGCCCGCCGGCGTCGAGGACGGCGGCCTGGCGGCGCATCTCGAACCGGACGGCGCGCTCGACCGAGCGCAGCGAGTTGACGTTCTTGGTCTCGGTGCGGGTTCCCCACTCCAGGCTGCCGATCGGGGCGAGGGACGTGTTGACGTCGCTGCGCAGGTTGCCCTGCTCCATCCGCACCTCGGAGACGCCGAGGGCGAGCAGGATCTCGCGCAGCTCGGTGACGTAGGCGCGGGCCACCTCGGGTGCCTTCGCGCCGGTGCCCGGGATCGGCCGGGTGACGATCTCGACCAGCGGGATGCCGGCCCGGTTGTAGTCGACCAGCGAGTGGTCGGCGCCGTGGATGCGCCCGGTGGAGCCACCGACGTGCAGGTTCTTGCCGGTGTCCTCCTCGATGTGCACCCGCTCGATCTCGACGCGGTAGGTCTCGCCGTCGACCTCGACGTCGAGGTGGCCGGCAGTGCACAGCGGTTCGTCGTACTGGCTGGTCTGGAAGCCCTTGGGGATGTCCGGGTAGAAGTAGTTCTTCCGCGCGAACCGCGACCAGGTGGCGATCCGGCAGCCCAGCGCCAGGCCGATGCGGATCGTGGACTCGATGGCGGCGGCGTTGACCACCGGCAGCGCGCCGGGCAGGCCGAGGCAGACCGGGCAGGTCTGGGTGTTCGGCTCGGCGCCGAAGGTGGTCGAGCAGCCGCAGAACATCTTGGAGGCGGTGCCCAGCTCGACGTGCGTCTCCAGGCCGATGACCGGCTCGTAGCGGGTGAGGAGCTCGTCGAAGTCGACCAGGGTGTCGGTGCTCATGAGGGGTCGTTCTCCTTGGGGGCGCCCGGGGCCTGCGACTGGCGGCCGGTGACCACGGCACCGACGGCGGTCAGCACGCCGAGGACGAGGAACACGGCGAAGACGGCGCGGCCGGTGATGATCCAGCCGAGGATCCCGGCCACGATGACGAAGGCCGTGAGGGCCCAGGCGGCCTTGAGCGCGCCGTTCACGCGGCGCCCCCGGCGGGCTGGGCCGCGCGGCGGGGCAGCTGGTCGAGGAACCGGGAGCCGCGGGCGTCGTCCTGGGCGGCCTCGAGCGCGGCGGCGACCTGGTAGCAGCGGTCGTCGGCGAGCGCGGGAGCCATGATCTGGAAGCCCACCGGGAGCCCGTCCGACAGCCCGCACGGCACCGAGATGGCCGGTACGCCCGCCAGGCTCGCCGGCAGGGTGCACAGGTCGGCGGCGTACATCGCCAGGGGGTCGTCCACCCGGGCGCCGACGGGCCACGCGACCGTCGGGCTGGTGGGGCTGACCAGGACGTCGACGGCATGGCCGTCGGCGCCCGTGAACGCGGCGGAGAAGTCGCGGCTGATCAGCGTGCGGACCTTCTGCGCCTGGCCGTAGTAGGCCTCGTAGTAGCCGGCCGACAGCGCGTACGTGCCCAGGATGATCCGGCGCTTCACCTCGGGACCGAAGCCCTGCTCGCGGGTGAGCGCCATGACCTCGTCGAGGTCGCGACTGCCGTCGTCGCCGACCCGGAGGCCGTGCCGGACGCCGTCGAACCGGGACAGGTTGGACGACGCCTCGCTGGGGGCGATCAGGTAGTAGGCCGGCAGCGCCAGGTCGAAGGCCGGGCAGGAGATCACGCGGACCTCGGCGCCCATCCCCTCGAGCAGGGCGACCGCCTCGGCCACGCGGGCGAGCACGCCCTCCTCGTAGCCGTCGGTGTGCCCCTCGCCGCCGAGCTCCCGGACGACGCCGACCGTCATGCCGGACAGGTCGCCCTCGGCGCCGCGACGGGCGCACTCCGCGAGCACCGGCCGCGGGGTGTCGATGCTCGTGGAGTCCAGCGGGTCGTGTCCGCCGATCGCCTCGTGCAGCAGGGCGGCGTCGAGGACCGTGCGGGCCATGGGGCCGGCCTGGTCGAGGCTGGAGGAGAAGGCGATGAGGCCGTAGCGGGAGACCGAGCCGTAGGTCGGCTTGTGGCCGACGAGGCCGGTGAGCGCGGCCGGCTGGCGGATCGAGCCCCCGGTGTCGGTGCCGATCGCCCAGGGGGCCAGGCCGCCGGCGACCGCCGCGGACGAGCCGCCGGACGAACCGCCCGGGATGCGCTCGGGGTCCCACGGGTTGCGGGCGACGCGGTACGCCGAGTTCTCCGTGGAGGAGCCCATCGCGAACTCGTCCATGTTGGTCTTGCCGAGCATCACCGTGCCCGCGGCCTTGAGCCGGGCGGTGACGGTGGCGTCGTAGGGCGGCTTCCAGCCCTCGAGGATGCGCGAGCCGCTGGTGGTCGGGATGCCCTCGGTGACGACGACGTCCTTGAGGGCGACCGGGATGCCGGCCAGCCCGGTGCCCGCGGTGCCCGCGGCGTCGATCGCGGCGGCGCTCTCGAGCACGGCCTCGGGGTCGACGTGCAGGTAGGAGCCGAGCTCGCCGTCCTCGGCCGCGATGCGGTCCAGGTAGGCCCCGGCGATCCCGGCGGCGGTGGCGCCGTCCTGCAGGGCGGCCTGCAGGTCGACGACGGTCATCGAAGTGACGTCGGGCGCGCTCACGCCTCCTCCCCCAGGATGCGCGGCACGCGGAAGCGGCCGTCCTCGGCGGCGGGAGCGCCGGCCAGCACCGCCTCGCGGGGGAGGCTGGGCCGGGCGACGTCCTCGCGCATCACGTTGGTCATGGGCACCGCGTGCGTGGTGGGCGGCACGTCCTCGACGGCGGCCTTGCCGACCTGCGCCACGGCGTCGAGGACGGCGGCCAGCTGACCGGCGAAGAGGTCGAGCTCCTCGTCGGTCACCGCCAGCCGGGCCAGGCGCGCGAGGTGCGCCACGTCGTCGCGACCGAGACGGTCGGTGTCGGGGGCGGTGCTCATGCTGGGGTGGAACTCCACTTCGCAGTACTCGGCGGCACGGGGATCGGCCGCGTTCGTGACCCCGCCACTCTACGTGGGGCCGGTCCGGCGGCTCCCGGCCCGGAATCCGGCGTGAGAGGCTGCACCCGAACGCGATCGACGGTGATCGGCCAGCCCGCGCGCCGACGACCCGGAGGAACCGTGTCCTATCTCCTGCGCCTCGTGGTACCCGACAAGCCCGGCATCCTGGGCGCCGTCGCCACGGCGCTGGGCACCGCCGGCATCGACATCGTCTCCCTCGACGTCCTCGAGCGCGGCAACGGCGTGGCCGTGGACGACGTCGTCGTCGACCTGCCGCCCGACCGGCTGCCCGACAGCCTGATCACCGTCGCGCAGTCGGTGCCCGGCGTGCAGGTGGAGTCGCTGCGCCCGTTCGCCGGGGCGCTGGACACCCACCGCGAGCTGGAGCTGCTCGACGCGCTGGCGCGGGCCGCCGAGGGCACCGCCGGCAAGGTCCTGGCCGCCGAGCTGCCGCGGGTGTTCCACAGCGGCTGGGCCGTCGTGCTCTCCGCGACCGGCGGCTCCTGGGACGTGGTGGCCGCCTCCGAGGCCGCGCCGTCCTTCGACGGCATGACCCTGCCCTGGATGCCGCTGTCCGGTCCGCGGCTGCTGCCGAGCGAGGGCGACTGGCTGCCCGAGCGCTGGCGCGAGATGGCCATCGAGATGATGGCCGCCCCCTACGGCGACCCGGGTTGCGCCGTGGTGCTCGGCCGTTCCGGCGGGCCGGCTTTCCGGCGCTCGGAGCTGCTCCGGCTGGCGCACCTCACCGGCATCGCCACCACGGTCACCTCGCTGCCGCCGGCCTAGCCCTCCCCGACGGTGGCGACGGCCATGGCCGCCTCGGGTCCCTGCTCCAGCAGCACGCGGAAACCGTCGTCGTCGAGGATCGGTGCCTTCACCTGGACTGCCTTGTCGTACTTGCTGCCCGGGTCCGCACCCACGACGACGAAGCCGGTCTTCTTCGACACCGAGCCGGTGACCTTGCCCCCGCGCTCCTGGATGGCGGCGGTGGCCTGGTCGCGGCTGTAGTCACGCAGGGAGCCCGTGACGACGACGGTGACGCCGGTGAGCGGACCGGGGCCGGCTTCCTGCCCCTCGTCGGCCATCCGGACGCCGGCCGCCCGCCACTTCTCGACGACCTCGCGGTGCCAGTCGACGGCGAACCAGTCGCGGATCGCCTTGGCGATGGTGGGTCCGACACCGTCGGCGGCGGCCAGCTCCTCCTCGGAGGCCTCGGCGATGCGGTCGAGGGAGCGGAAGTCGCGCGCCAGCGCCTGGGCGGCGGTCGGGCCGACGTGCCGGATGGACAGGCCGACGAGGACCCGCCACAGCGGCACGTCCTTGCGGGTCTGCAGGTTCGCCAGGAGCTTGGCACCGTTGGCCGAGAGCGTGCCGTCCTTCTTCGTGAAGAACGGTGAGCGCTGCAGCTGCTCGGCGTCGAGGAAGAAGATGTCGCCCTCGTCCTGCAGCAGGCCGTTCTGCAGCAGCGAGACGGCGGCCTCGTAGCCGAGGTTCTCGATGTCGAAGGCCCCGCGTCCGGCGACGTGGAAGACGCGCTCCCGCAGCTGGGCCGGGCAGGACCGGGAGTTCGGGCAGCGGATGTCGGCGTCGCCCTCCTTCTCGGGCCGCAGCTCCGTGCCGCACTCGGGGCAGTGGGTCGGCATGACGAACTCGCGCTCGTCGCCGGTACGCGCCGCGACCACCGGGCCGAGCACCTCGGGGATGACGTCGCCGGCCTTGCGGATGACGACGCTGTCGCCGATGAGCACGCCCTTGCGCTTGACCTCGCTGGCGTTGTGCAGGGTGGCGAGCTGCACCGTGGAGCCGGCGACCTTCACCGGCTCCATGTAGGCGAACGGCGTGACCCGGCCGGTGCGGCCGACGTTGACGCGGATGTCGAGGAGCTTGGTGGTCGCCTCCTCGGGCGGGTACTTGAAGGCGATGGCCCAGCGGGGCGCCCGGGAGGTGGAGCCCAGCCGCCGCTGGAGGGCGTACTGGTCGACCTTCACGACGACGCCGTCGATCTCGTGCTCGACCGAGTGCCGCTGCTCCTTGGTGCGCTCGATGTAGGCCCACACGGCCTCGAGGTCGTCGACGACCTCCGTGCGGTCGCTCACCGGAAGCCCGAGCTCGCGCAGCCGGACGTAGGCGGCCGACTGCCGGTCGACGTCGAAGCCGCGGTGCGCGCCGACGCCGTGCACCACGAGGCGCAGCGGCCGCGAGGCGGTGACCTTCGGGTCCTTCTGGCGCAGCGAGCCCGCGGCCGCGTTGCGGGGGTTGGCGAACGGCGCCTTCCCGGCCTCGACCATGCCGGCGTTGACGTCGGCGAAGGCGGCGACCGGGAAGTAGATCTCGCCGCGGACCTCGAGCAGCTCGGGGATGTCGCTCCCGGTGAGCTCCTGCGGGACGTTGCCCATCGTCCGGACGTTGGCGGTGACGTCCTCCCCCGTCGTCCCGTCCCCGCGGGTGGCGGCCCGCACCATGCGGCCGTTCTCGTAGACGATGGCGACCGCGACTCCGTCGACCTTGAGCTCGCAGAGGTAGCTGGCGCCCGCCGCCCCTTCGCGCTCGACGCGGGCCGCCCAGGCGGACAGCTCGTCGCTGGAGAACGCGTTGTCGAGGCTCTGCATGCGCTCGAGGTGCTGCACCGGCGCGAAGGTCGCGGTGAAGCCGCCGTTGACCTTCTGGCTGGGCGAATCGGGCGTGACCAGAGCCGGGTGCGCTGCCTCGATGGCCTTGAGCTGGGCCATGAGCTCGTCGTACTGCCCATCGCTGACCAACGGCTCGTCGCGCACGTAGTACGCGAACGCGTACCGGTCGAGCTCCTCGGACAGGTCGCGGTGCCGCGTGCGGGCGTCGTCGGGGACCTCGGTGACGTCCTCGCGGTCCGTCGCGGCCTCGACCTGCGGCTCGTCGAGCTCGGTGGCGCTGTCAGGCGTTGCGGTCACGGACGAACGGTATCCGGCAGGTACGACGGTCATCCCCCGTTCCCCCGGTCGGGCGTCAGAAGGGTGGTGGGTGGGTGGTGGCGGTGAGCCCGCTGGGTGTGGTGACGGTGAGGACGGCGTCGCCGGTCAGCCGGTAGCGCCAGCCGGGGGCCTGGTGCTTGCCGCGGTGGTCGGTGGTGCAGAAGCCGGTGAGGTTGCCGGCGGTGGTGGGGCCGGCGGGCCAGGGGACGTGGTGGTCGAGCTCGCCGCGGGAGGGCACGCGGTTGCGGCAGCCGGGGAAGCGGCAGCGCCGGTCGCGGGCGCGCACGTGGCGGTCGAGTGCGGCTCCGGGGCGGTAGCCGGCGCTCGCGCCGGGTGGGCCCAGGCCGTCGCCGTCGCGTGCGCGTCGGCGGAGGTCGGGGGCGTCGGTGAGGGCGAGCAGGGCGCCGGTGAGGGCGTCGGTGACCGCGATCCGGGGCCGGTCGACCAGCCCGCCGCCGGAGGTGCGGTCGAGCAGCTCGGCCAGCGCGGCGCGCTGGGCCCGGGAGGCGGTGGTGAGCGCGGTGATCGCGTCGGGGGCGGTGGTCAGCCGGCCGGCGGGGGAGCGGTCGTGGTCCTCGTCGTCGGCGGCCTCGGCCCACCGGGCCAGGCTGACCGCGGTGCGGGCCCGGGACAGCTGCCGATCCAGGTCCAGCAGCGTCGCGCCGGCCCGTTCCACCGCACGGTCGGCGGCAGCCCAGGTCGCGACATCGCCCCCGAAGTCGTCGCCGGGGTCATCGCCCGGGGTGTTGTCGGTCGGGGCGGGCGCTGTCGGCTCGTCGGACCAGCGGGCCTCCATCGCCCACCACCGTTCGAGCTCCTCCAGCGGCGGCTCGTCGGCCCCGCGCCACTCTGGGATCTCGTCGTCGGGGAATGCATCGTCGTCGGGGAATGCATCGTCGGCGGGCGCGGGCGCGGGGCCGTCGGGCAGCAGGCCGAGCGCGCCGGCCAGCGCGCGGACCATCTCGGCCGGCACCGGCCGGCCCCCGATCTCACCGGGGGCGCCGCCACCCAGCATCGTGGCCACCGGTGCGACGACGGTCAGCTGGGCGCGCACGGCGGGCAGGTCGGTCTGCCCGGGGCGCAGCACCAGGTCGAGCAGGCAGTCGGCCATCTTCTGCCCCCTGGTGCGCGGCGGCCCGTCCCCGTCGTCCAGGGCGTCGGCGTAGCGGCCCAGCGCATCCAGCAGCGCCTCCGCCTCCGGCACGGTCAGCAGCGCCTCCAGCACCGCCATCCCCTCCGCCCGGGCCGGCCGCGCGCTGATCCCCCGCCGCCGCAGGGCCGCGGCCAGCTCCCGCGCCACCGCACCCGCGTCCCGCCGCAGCACCTCCCGGCGCACCTTCGCGCCCAGCTGCGCCGGCGTCGTCACGTCCCGGCTCGCGACCCACGCGAGCAGGTCCCGCTCCAGCTCCCGGCGCACCCTGGCATCGGCCACCGGCGCGACCCGCTCCAGCAGCGGCCACAGATGACCGGCGTGCAGCACCCCCTCCTCCAGCGCGGCCAGGGTGCCCGGCAGCCGGTGCACCAGGGTCAGCGCCCGCGCCAACTCCGCCTCGGCCGCGGCGCGGGAGATCGACAGCGCCACCACCAGCTCCTGCGCCGCCCACTCGCTCACCCCCGCGAGCACCTCCGGCCGCCCCGCCCGCCGCTCGGCGCTCATCGCGCCCGGCTCACCCGGCGCCCGGTCGGCCGACGCC
>SPQJ01000022.1 GCA_004570425.1 Bacillus sp. AZ43 | reverse complement strand
GATCTGCTCCGGCCGCTCGTCGGGACCGGCGCGCACCCGCGCCGAGCTCGCCGCCCGGGCCGGGACGTCGTCGGCGGCGTCCTTCAGCGCCCGCTCGCGCCGCGGCGGCCGCTGACGCGACGAGGGGCGCCGGACTCGCATCCGGCGCCCCTCGGCCCCGTCCCGGGTCCCACCCTGAGCCTGCGAAGGGTGGGGAGGACGGGGTCCTTTCTCAGTTGCCGCTGGAGAAGGCGGCGTCGAACGCGGCGGCCGGCGGGTCGAAGGCCAGCCGGCGGACGAACTCCAGCGCCTCGGGGGCGCCGACCAGGCGGTCCATGCCGGCGTCCTCCCACTCCACCGAGATCGGCCCGTCGTAGCCGATCGTGTTGAGCATCCGGAAGCACGCCTCCCACGGGACGTCGCCGTGCCCGGTGGACACGAAGTCCCAGCCCCGGCGCGGGTCGGCCCAGGGCAGGTGCGAGCCCATCCGGCCGTTGCGCCCGTTGCCGACCTGCTTCTTCGCGTCCTTGCAGTCGACGTGGTAGATCCGGTCTTTGAAGTCCCAGATGAACGACACCGGGTCGAGGTCCTGCCACACGAAGTGCGACGGGTCCCAGTTCAGCCCGAACGCCTCGCGGTGCCCGATCGCCTCCATGGTGCGGACCGTCGTCCAGTAGTCGTAGGCGATCTCCGACGGGTGCACCTCGTGCGCGAACCGGACACCGACCTCGTCGAACACGTCGAGGATGGGGTTCCACCGGTCGGCGAAGTCGCGGTAGCCGTCCTCGATCATCGACTCGGGCACCGGCGGGAACATCGCCACGGTCTTCCAGATCTTCGACCCGGTGAAGCCGACGACCGTCTTCACGCCCAGCTTCGCCGCCGCGCGGGCGGTCAGCTTCATCTCCTCGGCCGCCCGCTGCCGCACGCCTTCAGGGTCCCCGTCGCCCCAGACGCGCGGGTTGACCATGCCGCGGTGGCGCTCGTCGATCGGGTCGTCGCAGACCGCCTGGCCGTTGAGGTGGTTGGAGATGGCGAAGACCTGCAGGCCGTGCCGCGCCAGGATGTCGAGGCGCTCCTGCACGTAGGCGTCGTCGTTCGCGGCGCGCTCGACGTCCAGGTGGTCGCCCCAGCAGGCGATCTCCAGGCCGTCGTAGCCCCAGCCGGACGCCAGCCGGCACATCTCCTCGAACGGCAGGTCGGCCCACTGGCCGGTGAACAGCGTGACGGGGCGGGGCATCAGGAGACTCCTTCGATGTCGGTCCAGGAGGAGCGGTCGCCGGCGCTGCGCTCGACGGCGTCGAGCACCCGCTGCACCTGCAGGCCGTCGGCGAACGACGGCGCCGGGTCGCTGTGCTCGGCGATCGCGGTGACCAGGTCGACGACCTGGTGGGTGAAGCCGTGCTCGTAGCCGAGGCCGTGGCCGGCCGGCCACCACGCGGCGACGTAGGGGTGCCCGGGCTCGGTGACGACGATCCGGCGGAAGCCGGCTGTCTCCGCGGGGTCGGTGCCGTCGAAGAAGTGCAGGACGTTCATGTCCTCGAAGTCGAACGCGAGGCTCCCGGCCGAGCCGTTGATCTCGATCCGGATCGCGTTCTTGCGGCCCAGTGCGAACCGGGTCGCCTCGAACACGCCCAGCGCCCCGCCGGTGAACCGGCCGAGGAACACCGCGGCGTCGTCCACCGTGACCGTGCCGGTCCCCTCTCCCCCGACCCCGGACAGCGACCCCGCCGACGCCGGGAGCGGCCGCTCCTTCACGAAGGTCTCCAGCAGCGCGCTGACGCCGGTGAGGGACTGGCCGGTGATGTACTGCGTCAGGTCGACGATGTGCGCGCCGATGTCGCCGAGCGCGCCCGAGCCGGCCTTGTCCTTCTCCAGCCGCCACGACATCGGCGCGGCCGGGTCGGCGATCCAGTCCTGCAGGTACTGGGCGCGCACGTGCCGGATCTCGCCGAGCCGGCCCTCGGCGACCAGCTGCCGGGCCAGGCCGATCGCGGGCACCCGCCGGTAGGTGAAGCCGACCATCGAGCGCACCCCGCGGGCGGCGGCCTTGGCGGCGGCCTCCGCCATCGCCTCGGCCTCGGCGACGGAGTTGGCCAGCGGCTTCTCGCACAGCACGTGCTTGCCGGCCTCCAGCGCGGCGATCGCGATCTCGGCGTGGGTGTCGCCGGGGGTGCAGACGTCGACCAGGTCGACGTCGTCGCGCTCGACCACGCGGCGCCAGTCGGTCTCCGTGGCCGACCAGCCGAGCCGGCCCGCGGCCTCGGCGACCCGTCCCGGGTCCCGGCCGGCCAGGACCGCGAGCCGCGGCCGCAGCGGGAGGTCGAAGAAGTGGGGCGCGGTGCGCCACGCCTGGGAGTGGGCCGCGCCCATGAAGGCGTAGCCGATCAGGCCCACCCCGAGGGTCGGCCGGTCGGGGGATGTCATCGCTGCTCCTCGCAGGGGGTGGGCCGCCGGACGCCCGGAGGCGTCCGGCGGCCCCGGCCGGTCAGGACTCGAACGCGCGGTCGATGTACTGGTCGACGTTGTCGGCCGTCACGACAGGAGCGTTGAGCGTGATCCGCCGCGGCACCTCCGGGGAGGTCAGGTCCGACAGGCTCTTCTCCTGCGCCACGAGACGCGCCAGGCGGATGCCGTCGGCGGCCTGGGTGTGCGGGTAGATGACGGTCGCCTGGAGCACGGACTCACCGGACTCGATCTCGCGCATCGCGTTCGCCGAGCCGGCGCCGCCGACCATGATGAACTCGTCGCGGCCGGCGTTCTGGATCGCGGCCAGGACGCCGACGCCCTGGTCGTCGTCGTGGTTCCAGAGGGCGTCGATCTGCGGGGCGGCCTGCAGCAGGTTGGCCGCGGCCTCCTCGCCGCCCTCGACGGTGAAGTCGGCGGCGACGCGGTTGTCGACGTCGAGGCCGCACTCGGAGAGCGCGTCCTCGAAGCCCTGGCTGCGGTCCTGGGTGAGCGGCAGCGAGTCGATGCCGGCGATCTCGGCGACGACGGCGTTCGGGTTGTCGCCGACCTGCTCGCAGATGTAGGTGCCGGCCGAGACGCCCATGCCGTAGTTGTCGCCCAGGATCGTGGCGCGGGCGGCGAACGGGCTGTCGAACTCGCGGTCGACGTTGATGACCGGGATGCCGGCCTCCATCGCCTGGAGCGCGACCGGGGTCAGCGCGGCGCCGTCGAAGGGCAGCAGCACGATGGCGTCGACGCCGTCGTTGATGAACGTCTCCACCTGGCTGATCTGGGTGCTGACGTCGTTGGTGCCCTCGGCGACGGTGAGTTCGATGTCGCCGTACTCGTCGGCCGCGGCGCGCGCGGCCTCGGTGATGCCGGCCATCCAGCCGTGGTCGGCCGCGGGGGCCGAGAAGCCGATGCGGACGGTGTCACCCTCCTCGTCGTTGGAGCTGGCCACGTCGTTGCCACCCCCGCCGCCGGACTCGGACTCCGGCGTGTTCCCGGTGCAGCCGGCGAGAAGGACGCCGGCGCCGATGAACGCGACCGCGGTGGACGTGACGCGGCGGTACCCGCGCTGCCTCGTTGCAGACAATGTTCTCTCCTCGCTCTCGCCACGCTGGCGCCGTCGCCAGGTGGTGGTGCTGCCGTTCAGTGGTGCGACCGAGGGCCGGGCGGCCCGCCGGGGTGGTGCTGACCCGGGTGCGGGTCAGGTCGTGGGGGAAGGGCTCAGCCGTTCCCGGAGGCGATGGCCCCGCCTCCGGCGCCGCCGGCCCCGGCATCGCCGGCCGGCGACCCGGATCCGCCCCTGGTGCTCCGGCCGCGGCCCTGGCCGCCGGCCAGCCGCATCTGCAGGAGGACGGCGAGGACGATGATCACGCCCTGGGCGACGGCCTGGGCGGAGCTCGTGAGGTTGTTCAGCGTGAACACGTTGCCCAGCGTGGTGAGCAGCAGCACGCCGAGGACGGTGCCGACGATCGTGCCGCGCCCGCCGATCAGCAGCGTGCCGCCGATGACCACCGCGGCGATGGCGAGGAGCTCGTACAGCGTGCCGTGCGTCGAGCTGCCGGTCGTCGTCCGCGCCATCATCATCACCGCGGCGATCCCGCAGCAGACGCCGGAGAGCACGTACAGCATCACGGTGTGCCGCTGCACGCGGATGCCGGCCAGCCGGGCCGCCTCGGCGTTGCCCCCGACGGCGAACGTGCGCCGGCCGAAGGTCGTCCGGTTGAGCAGCACCCAGCCGGCCACCGACACCAGCGCCCAGATGACGACCAGCGTCGGGACGCCCAGGACGTCGCCGGAGAAGAAGGACAGGAAGTCGCGGTCCTGCACGATCTGGGTGCGCCGGTTCGCGATGATCTCCGCCAGGCCGCGGGCGGAGACGAGCATGGCCAGTGTGGCGATGAAGGCGACGAGCTTGCCGTAGGCGATGACGACGCCGTTGACCAGTCCCGCACCCGCACCGACCACGATCGCGGTGATCACCATGACGATCCAGTGGAAGTCCTCGGCCATGCCCTGCGTCGCCAGGGTGGTGGCCCACACCGAGGAGAGGGCCAGGATCGCGCCGACGGACAGGTCGATGCCTCCGCCGATGATCACGAACGTCATGCCGACGCTGACCACGCCGATGACTGCGGCCAGGCGCAGGATCGTCAGCACGTTGTCGACGTCGGCGAAGCGGTCGCCGGCGGTGACGATGCCCACGATGCAGAGGATGGCCAGGGCGATGACCAGGCCGAGGTTCCGGCCGATCGGGCCGGAGAGGAAGCTGCCGCCCCCGTTGCCGTTCCGGCCCGGCGTCGCCACGGCGGTGCTCCCCTCCGTCACGGTCACGTTGGTGCTCATGCCACGTCCCCTTCGTGCTGCCTGGTCGTCGATGCGGAGGCGATCGGTGCACCCGCGTGCGAAGTGCCTTCCATGATCAGATCGAGCACCCGGTGCTCGTCGAGGTCGCCGGCCGGTGCCTCGGCGACGACCCGGCCGTCGGCGATCACGAGGACGCGGTCGGCCAGCCCGAGCACCTCCGGGATCTCGCTGGAGACCATGACGACGGCCACCCCGCGGTCGGCCAGCCTGCGGACCAGCGCGTAGATCTCGGACCGCGCCCCGACGTCGACACCGCGGGTCGGCTCGTCGAGCAGGAGCACCCGGCAGTCGCGGAGCAGCCAGCGGGCCAGCACGACCTTCTGCTGATTGCCACCGGACAGCGTCCGCACGATCCGGGTCACGTCGGCGGGCCGGACGTCCAGGGACTCGGTCTGCTCGCGGGCGGCTGCCTTCTCGGCGCTCCCGGACAGGAAGCCGCCGCGGGCGAACCGGCCGAGGCTGGAGACGGTGATGTTGCGGTAGACGGAGTCGTCGAGCAGGAGGGCCTGGCTCTTGCGCTCCTCGGGGGCGAGCCCGATGCCGGCGGCCACCGCGGACCCGACGTCGCCAGCCCGCAGCCGCTTGCCGCCGAGGCGGACGGTCCCGGTGGTCGGGCGCCGGGCGCCGTAGACGCTCTCGAGGATCTCCGACCGACCCGAGCCGACGAGCCCGGCCAGCCCGACGATCTCCCCCGGGCGGACGCTGAGGTGCACGCCCTCGAAGTGGCCGCGCAGACCCAGACCCTCGACCTCGAGCAGCGGTGCCTCCTCGGAGCGCGGTGCGGTGCGTCGCTCCGGGAAGACGTACTCGATCGTCCGGCCGGTCATCAGCGTGATGACCTCGCGGGTGGGGGTGTCGCGGGCGGGCAGCCCGGTGGCGACGGTGCACCCGTCCTTGAGGACGGTGATCCGGTCGCCGATCTCGCGGATCTCCTCGAGCCGGTGCGAGATGTACACGACGGCGACGTCGTGGGCCGTGAGGTCGCGGATCACCCCGAACAGCCGCTCGACCTCCTCGTTGTCGAGCACGGCCGACGGCTCGTCCATGATGATCAGCCGCGCGTCCTGCGACAGGGCCCGCGCCATGCTCACCATCTGCTGGGAGGCGGCGGACAGCGAGCCGACCTCGGCGGTGGGCCTGATCTCGGGGTGGCCCAGCCGGGTCAGCAGCTCCGTCGCCGCCCGGTTGGCGGCGGCCGGCCGGGTGATCCCGAGCCGGGAGCTCTCGCGGCCGAGGAAGATGTTGTCCGCGACGGTCAGGCCGGGAACCAGGTCGAGCTCCTGGTAGATCGTGGCGATGCCCAGGCGCATGGCCGACTGCGGGTCGCCCAGGCTCACCTGCTCGCCGCGCCAGGTGATGACGCCCTCGTCGGGCTGGTGGGCCCCGGCCAGGACCTTGATCAGGGTCGACTTGCCGGCGCCGTTCTGGCCGAGCAGGCAGTGCACCTCACCGGCACGCACGTCGAGGTCGACGCCGCCGAGCGCCCGCACCCCCGGGAACGTCTTGACGATCCCGTGCATCTCCAGCAGCGGGCTCCCCGCCACGGCCGATCGCTCCACGTCACCACCCGGACTTTTGCTCAGCGCTGATCATTAGTCGGTTGAGGCGTGAACATATGACCCCGACCACACCCGGTCAAGGGCGCGGGCGAGGGTTACGGAATCGAGATCTCGCACCTGCGCGAGCGCACGAGGAGCCCGCGCAGGTGCGACGCAGCGGCGGCAGGCTGGTGGGGACGGCAGGTGGTCCGGTGCGGTCCGGAGGACCGCGATGTCTCAGCCGAAGGCCTCGTGGACGGCGTCCACGTCGAGGAACTCCTCGATCGCCATCAGCGCGGCGCCGACCCGGCCGGACCGCTCGGGAGCATCGCTCACGGTGATCTCCAGCGCCCGGGCCGCCAGCGGCATGGACCGGCCGTAGACCGCCTCGCGGATGCCCGCCAGCAGCGGCGCGCCGGCCTGGGCCACTCCCCCGGTCATCACGATGCGGTGCGGGTTGAAGAAGTTGACCAGCGCGGCGAGCACCGTGCCGATCGTCCGGCCGGCGTCGCGCACCAGCTCGAGGGCCGAGCCGTCACCGCGCGCGGCCAGCTCGACGACGTCCCGGGTGCTGCTGACCGGCAGCCCCGCGGCGACGGCGTCGCGGAGCAGCGCGCCGCCACCGGCTATCGCCTCGAGGCAGTTCTCGTTGCCGCACCGGCAGACCACCGTCCGGCCGTCCGGGGTGGGCACGTAGATGTGGCCGATGTCCCCGGCGCTGCCCTGCGCGCCCCGGTAGACCCGGCCGTCGACGATGACCCCGCAGCCGATGCCGGTGCCGACCTTGACCACCAGCAGGTCCTGGACCGATCCCTCGACACCGATCTCGCCGAGCGCCATGACGTTGACGTCGTTGTCGACGTAGACCGGGCACTCGTACCGGCCGAACGCGCTCGGGATCGGGTAGTCGTGCCACCCCGGCATGATCGGCGGGTGCGACGGCCGCCCGGTCGAGAACTCCACCGGCCCGGGCACCCCGACCCCGACGGCGCGCACGTCGGCCGGGGTGAGGCCGGCCTCGGCCAGCACGAGCTGGGCCAGGCGGTCGACCTCGGCGAGCACCGGCCCCGGACCCTCGGCGATGTCGATCGGGTGGCCCACCGTGGCCAGGATCTGCGCGGACAGGTCGGTGACGGCGACGTCGACGCTGGTGACCCCGAGGTCGACGGCGAGCACGCACCCCGCCCGGCTGTTGAACCGCAGGATCGTCGGTGGCCGCCCCCCGGTGCTCCAGCCCCGGCCGCCCTCCTCGAGCAGCTTGGCCGCGATGAGCTGGTCGACCCGGGCGCTCACCGTGTTCCGCGAGGCGCCGGTCAGCGCGACCAGCTCCGCCCGGCTGCGCGCACGCCCGGTCCGCACGTGCCGGAGCAGCGCGCCGGCCGAGGCAGAGGTGTGCGCCACGGCGCCATAGTGGCACGCGGAGCCGCCCACCCCACCCCTGCTTCCACCGGTCGGGGCACCCGTCCCGACGGTTGACCGCCAGGCCGCTGGGCACAGGCGTGACGACCGGTCGACCGTCCCCCTGCGAGGTAGCCATGGGCCTGCCCATCACCCTGTCCGAGATCGCGCCCCGCATCTCCGCCGGCGCGTTCATCCTCAACAGCGGCCTCGGCAAGCGCGGCGCCGACGCCGAGGCCGCGGCCGGGATGCACGGTTTCGCCGCCGGCACCTACCCGTTCCTGAAGTCCGTGCCGCCGCAGCAGTTCGCACAGGGGCTGGCGACCACCGAGATCGCCCTCGGCGTCATCCTGCTCACCCCGTTCGTGCCGACGTTCGTGGCCGGCGCGGCGCTCACCGGGTTCTCCGGCGGGCTGCTCGGCCTCTACCTGCGCACGCCGGGCATGCGCAAGCCGGGCAGCCTGGCCCCCACCGAGCAGGGGCTGGCGATCGCGAAGGACAGCTGGCTGCTGGGCATCGGCATCGGCCTGATGACCCGCGGCCTCATCGAGCGCAAGCCCCGCGTCACGGTGAAGAAGGCGAACAAGCTGGCGAAGAAGCAGGCGAAGCAGGCCGCCCGGGACGCCCGTCGCGCCGCGCGGTGAGACGGGTCCGCGCCCGGTCGCGCCCGGGATGAGAGCGTCGTCGTCATGGCGACGATCGAGACGGCCCCGGGCGTGCTGCGCATCCGCCTGACCCGCACGGAGAAGCTCTTCGGCCTGCTGCGCGACCTCGAGGTGCCGCTGTCGGCCATCACCCGGGTGGAGGCGGCCCCCTCCGGCTTGCGGGCGCTCCGCGGGCTGCGTGCGCCCGGGCTGGGCCTGCCGGGAGTGCGGGCGATCGGCACCTGGCGCCGCCGGGGCGAGACGTCCTACGTGTCCGTGAGGCGGGGGCAGCCCGCGATCCGGGTGGAGCTCACCGGGCAGCGTTACGACACGCTGCTCGTCGGCACGGACGACGCCGCCGCGCTCGTCGACCGGCTGTCAACCGCGCACTGAGCGCGCGCCGACCCCTTCCGGTCGGTCCTTGACGGTTGGAGCATCTCCTCGACGCGAGGAGGTCGCCATGCGCCGCACCGCCCGGCTGCTCGCCCTGCCGGTCGCCGTCGCGCTGGTGCTGGGCGCCTGCGGCGGGGACGACCCCGAGGCCGCCGACGCCGCCCCGGCCAGCAGCTCCCCGGCGGACGGCTCGTCCGCGGCGGCCGGCTCGCCCCCGCCGGCCGCCCCGGTGCCGGCCGGCGGGACCGTCGCGGTCACCTCGGTGGACTTCTCCTTCGCGCTCGACCGGGACGAGCTGACGGCCGGGACGTACGAGATCACCCTGACCAACGACGGCGACTCGACCCACGACCTCGTCGTCGAGCGGGACGGCGAGGAGGTGGCGGCCTCCGAGGCGGTCGACCCCGGGCAGTCGACGACGCTCACCGTCGACCTCGAGGCCGGCGAGTACGTCTTCTACTGCTCCATCGCCAACCACCGGGCGATGGGCATGGAGGTTCCCGTGGAGGTGTCGTGACCACCGCGACGCGGACCGCCCCGGCGGTCGTCGCGCTGCGGATCGCGGGTGCCGCGCTGCTGGCCGTCATGGGCGCGATCCACCTCGACCTGTGGGGCGACGGCTACCGCACCATCGACGTCATCGGCCCGGCGTTCCTGCTGAACGCCATCGCGGGGTTCGGCCTGGCCGTCCTGCTGCTGGTCACGCCGCGTCCGCTGGTCGCCTGGGTGGCGGCCCTCGGCGCGCTGACCGCGGCCGGCACGCTGGCCGCCCTGCTGCTGTCGACGACGGTCGGCCTGTTCGGGTTCACCGAGTCGACGGCGGCGGCGCTGTGGTGGGAGTCGTTCTGGGTGGAGCTCGCCGCCGCCGTCGTCCTCGGGGTGCTCGCCGTCCTGGGCAGGAGGCGGGCCTGACGCGTCAGCGGACGCCGAGCAGGTGCTCCATCGCCAGCTGGTCCAGCCGCTCGAACTGCAGTCCGCGCTCGCCGAGCGCCACCGGGTCGTGCGCCTCGTTCCGCAGGGAGTCCAGCGACTCCCCCTCGGCCAGCGTCGGGACGGCGAGCTCGGCGACCCGCGCCGCCTCCAGCGCCTCGGCGACCTCCGGGTCGGCCCGGAACGCCCGGGCCTTCTCCCGCAGGATGAGGTAGTTGCGCATGCAGGCCCGCGCGGTCTCCCAGACGCCGTCCATGTCCTCCGTGCGCGGCGGCTTGTAGTCGAAGTGCAGGTAGCCGTCGTAGGCGCGGCCGGTGCCCGAGCCCAGCAGCGTGTCGACGGTCCAGAACGCGCCCCGCAGGTTGCCCGCGCCGAACCGCAGGTCCTGGTCGAAGCGCGGGCCGTGCTGGCCGTTGAGGTCGACGTGGAAGAGCTTGCCGTGCCACAGCGCCTGGGCGATGCCCTGCGCGAAGTTCAGCCCGGCCATCTCCTCGTGCCCGACCTCCGGGTTGAGGCCGACGCGGTCGGGCTCGTCGAGCTCGTTGATGAAGGCGATCGCGTGGCCGATCGTCGGCAGCAGGATGTCGCCGCGCGGCTCGTTGGGCTTGGGCTCGAGGGCGAACCGGATGTCGTAGCCCTTCTCGCGCACGTAGGCGCAGAGGACGTCGAGCCCCTCCTTGTACCGGTCCAGCGCGGCGGCGACGTCCTTGGTGCCCCCCGACTCCGCACCCTCCCGGCCGCCCCACAGCACGTAGGTCTTCGCGCCGAGCTCGGCGGCGAGGTCGACGTTGCGCAGCACCTTGGCGATCGCGTAGCGGCGGACGGCGCGGTCGTTGGCGGTGAAGCCGCCGTCCTTGAACACCGGGGCGCCGAACAGGTTGGTCGTGGCCATCTCGACGCCCATGCCGGTCTCGTCGAGCGCCTGCCGGAACCGCTTCAGCGTCTCCTCGCGGGTCGCGTCGTCGGGGACCAGGTCGTCGTCGTGGAAGGTGACGGCGGCGGCGCCCAGCTCGGCCAGCCGGTGCACGGCCTCGACCGGGTCCAGCGGCGGGCGCACGGCGCCGCCGAAGACGTCGACGCCCTGCCAGCCGACGGTCCACAGACCGAAGCTGAACTTGTCGTCCTTGGTGGGGGTGAAGTCGGGCATGGGGGTCTCCGTCCGGTGGGCGATCGGTGGGTGGGGGTCAGGTTCCGGCGGACGCGGGCTCGGCGACCGGCACGAGGGTCGGGTCGTCGAACACCGCCTCGAGGGCGACGTGGGCGCCGCCGCGGACGGCCGCGGTGAAGCCCAGGGTGGAGAGCACCACCCGGGCGCCGGCGAGATCGGGTCCGAAGACCCGCTCCCTCAGCTCGGCGAGCATCGGCGCCATGAAGTACCGGCCGAGGACGGCGAAGTAGCCGCCCAGCAGCACGACCTGGGGGTTGAAGAGGTTGATCAGGACGGCGGCGCCGTTGCCGAGCGCGGTGCCCAGCCGGTGCAGCGCGTCGAGCGTGCGCCGGTCGCCGGCGTCCGCGCGCGCGGCCAGCTCGGCCAGCCGGTCCTCCAGGTCGCGCCCGTGGTCGTGCACCGGGTCGTCCGGGTCGGCGGCGGCCCGCAGCAGCGCGGTCAGACCGACGACGGTCTCCCAGCAGCCGCGCCGGCCGCAGCCGCAGACCAGCGCGGGGTCGCCGAGCGGCGCGTGCCCGACCTCGCCGGAGAGTCCGCCGGCGCCGCGCAGCAGCCTCCCCTCGACGATCAGCCCGCCACCCACGCCGACCTCACCGGTCAGGTAGACCAGGTCCGGGGTACGCGCCTCGGGGCCCATCGCCCACTCGGCGATCGCCGAGAGGTTGGCGTCGTTCTCGACGCGGATGGGGCAGCCGGGGCCGACCCGGGCGCGCAGCCCGTCGAGGAGCGGCACGTCGTGCCAGCCGATGTTGGGCGCGTAGGTGACGACGCCGTCGACGCTGCGCACCAGCCCGGGGACGGCGACGGTGATGCCCACCGGGACCGCGCCGCGGGCCGCGGCCACGGCCAGCGCCTCGCCGACCACGCGGGCGACCTCGTCGAGGGTCCGCTCGGGACCCAGTGCCGCGACGTCGTGGGGCACCCGCTGCTCGGCCACGACCTCGCCGCGCAGGTCGAGGACGAGGACCGCGACGTAGTCGACGTTCAGCTCCACCCCGACGCCGCACACCCCGCGGCCGTCGAGCTCCACCAGGAGCCCGGGCCGGCCGACCGACCCACCGCGGTCGACGTCGCCGGCCGTGATCAGCCGGCGATCGGCGAGCTCGGCCACGAGGCTGGAGACGGTGGCCTTGTTCAGGCCCGTCTCCTGGGCGATCCGGGCGCGCGAGCGGGGGCCGGCGTCGCGCAGGTGGCGCAGGACCAGGCCGAGGTTGCTGCGGCGCACCGTGGCCTGGTCGGCGGGGGCGTGCCGACGGCCACCGCCGTACAGCGGGCGCTCCTCGAACACGGTCACGCCCCCTGGATCGCGTCGTTGCGGTCATTTGTCGGTCGCGTCAACAAATTAGGTCGACCGGGCCCCACGGTCAAGGGGAACTGGTTACAGTCCCCGGCCATGACAGCGGGAAGGACCCTCGTCGCCGGGGTCGACACCTCCACCCAGGCCTGCAAGGTCGTCGTCCGGGACGCCGCCAGCGGTGAGCTGGTGCGCTCGGGGAGGGCGCCCCACCCACCGGGCACCGAGGTCGACCCGAAGGCCTGGGAAGCGGCGTTCGAGGCCGCGGCCGAGGCCGCCGGCGGGCTCGACGACGTCGCCGCGCTCGCCGTCGGCGGGCAGCAGCACGGCATGGTCTGCCTGGACGAGGACGGCGAGGTCGTCCGGGACGCGCTGCTCTGGAACGACGTCCGGTCCGCGGGCGCGGCGGCCGAGCTGATCCACGAGCTCGGGGACGGCGACGAGGCGGCCGGGCGACAGGCGTGGGCCGACGCCGTGGGACTGGTGCCGGTCGCCTCGTTCACCGCGACGAAGCTGCGCTGGCTCGCCGACGCCGAACCGGCCAACGCCGACCGCACCGCCGCGGTCTGCCTCCCGCACGACTGGCTCACCTGGCGGCTGTCGGCAGACCGCGGGCTCGCCACGCTGGCCACCGACCGCGGTGACGCCAGCGGCACCGCCTACTGGTCGGCCCGCACCGGCGAGTACCGGCTCGACCTGCTGGAGCGGGCCATGCGCGGCCGCCGTCCGCGGGTGCCCCGGGTCGCCGACCCCGCCGAGCAGGTCGGCGTGGCGGCGGGCGGCGCCGTCCTCGGGCCGGGCACCGGCGACAACGCCGCGGCCGCCCTGGGCCTGGCCGCGCGCCCCGGCGACGTCGTCGTCTCGATCGGCACGTCCGGCGTCGTCTCGGCGGTGACGACCACCGCGGTCGCCGACGTCACCGGCACGGTCGCGGGCTTCGCCGACGCGACCGGCAACCACCTGCCGCTGGTCGCCACGCTCAACGCCGCGCGGGTGCTCGACGCCGCCGCCGCGATGCTCGGCGTCGACCACGCCACGCTCTCCGACCTGGCCCTCGCCGCGCCGTCGGGCGCGGACGGGCTGGTGCTGGTGCCCTACCTCGAGGGCGAGCGGACCCCGAACCTGCCGCACGCCACCGGCGCCGTGCACGGGCTGACCCTTCGGACGGCCACCCCCGCCCACCTGGCCCGGGCCGCGGTGGAGGGTCTGCTGTGCGGGCTCGCCGACGGGATCGAGGCCGTCGTCGCCCAGGGCGTGGCGGTGGAGCGGGTGCTGCTGGTCGGGGGCGCGGCCCGCTCCCCCGCCGTCCAGCAACTGGCGCCAGGCATCTTCGGCCGGCCGGTGCTGGTCCCCCCGCCGGGCGAGTACGTCGCCGACGGCGCGGCGCGGCAGGCGGCGTGGACGCTCTCGGGTGCCGGCGCCCCGCCGGAGTGGGCGCAGCCCGGCCTGCAGCGGTTCGAGGCCGAGCCGGCGACCGCGGTGCGCGAGCGCTACGCCGAGGTGCGGGGCATGACCGACGGCCACTGAGCGATCAGCCCGGCCACCCGACCGGGGTGGGTGTGCGGCGTCATGTGTGCCGCACCGGGGATCTCGACCAGCCGTCCGCGCGGGGCGGCGCCCGCCAGCCGGGCCGCCCAGTCGTGCGCGCAGAGCCGGTCGCGGGTCCCGCGCACCACGGTCACCGGCACCCGCACCCCCCGCAGCCTGTGCTCGACGTCGTCCGGGGCGGCCACCCGCCACAGCGCGGCCATGGCCCGCGGCCCGGTGCGCCACCACTGGGCGACCACCAGCGGCACCTGCCACCAGGCCTCGCCCCACGCCGTCCGCAGCCACCGCCCGACCAGGCCGAGGGGCCTCCGCAGGCGGGGGTCGGTCGTCGGACCGAGCAGCACCACCCCGGTGACCCGCGGGTCCCCGGCCGCCGCGGCGACCACCTGGCAGCTCTGCGAGTGCCCGACGAGCAGGACCGGGCCCTCCCCCAGCTGCGCGCGCAGCCGGCCGGCCAGCTCCTCCAGAGTCGGCACCCGACGGGCCAGCCCCATGCCCGGCAGCGGCACGACGGTGACCGCCACCCGGCGGCGCACCCGCGCCCAAGAGCGTTCGTCCAGGCCCAGCCCGGGTACGACGACGCACCGGACAGGGGGCGCGTGCCGGCCCATCAGGGGCGTTCCGTCCGGGTCCGTGGCCATCCCGACCGGTCTACCCGGCCCGGTCCCGGGCCGCGAGCCGACGGCGGACGGGGCAGAGTGTGTCGTGGATCGCACAGAACCGCCCCGGACCACCCCCGACCACCCGGGGGTCCGAGTGGGAGGATGAATCATCATGACGACTTCACCAGCGCAGGTCCGCACCGGTACTGACCAGGGCGGCCGTCCGCGCGTCGTCATCATCGGCTCCGGCTTCGGCGGCCTGTTCGCGGCCCAGCGGCTGCGCAAGGCCGACGTCGACATCACGCTGATCGGCAAGACCGCCCACCACCTGTTCCAGCCGCTGCTCTACCAGGTGGCGACCGGGATCCTCTCCGAGGGCGAGATCGCGCCGGCGACCCGCGAGATCCTGCGCCGGCAGGAGAACGCCCGGGTCGTGCTCGGCGAGGTCACCGACATCGACCTGGCGGCCCGCACCGTCACCTCCACGGTGCTCGGCCGCACCACGGTGCACCCCTACGACGAGCTGATCGTCGCCGCGGGCGCCGGCCAGTCCTACTTCGGCAACGACCGGTTCGCCGAGTTCGCGCCCGGCATGAAGAGCATCGACGACGCCCTGGAGCTGCGCGGCCGGATCTTCGGCGCCTTCGAGCTGGCCGAGCTGGCCGAGACCCAGGAGGAGATCGACCGGCTGCTGACCTTCGTCGTCGTGGGCGCCGGCCCGACCGGTGTCGAGATGGCCGGGCAGATCGCGGAGCTGGCGCACCGCACGCTGCGGCGCGACTTCCGCCGCATCGACCCCACGACCGCCCGGGTCGTCCTGCTCGACGCCGCCCCGGCGGTCCTCCCCTCGTTCGGCGAGAAGCTGGGCGACCGCGCCCGCCGCCAGCTCAACCAGACCGGCGTCGAGGTGCAGCTCGGCGCCATGGTCACCGACGTGGACGCCAACGGCCTCGAGATCAAGGACGCCGACGGGCAGGTCCGCCGGATCAACGCCGCCACCAAGATCTGGGCCGCCGGTGTCCAGGCCAGCCCGCTGGGCCGGCTCCTCGCCGAGCAGTCGGGTGCCGAGGTCGACCGCGCCGGCCGCATCTCCGTGCTGCCCGACCTCACGCTGCCCGGCCACCCCGAGGTGCACGTCGTCGGCGACATGATGGCGCTGGACAAGCTGCCCGGCGTGGCCCAGGTGGCGATCCAGGGTGGCCGCTACTCGGCCGACCAGATCAAGCGCCGGCTCTCCGGGAAGCAGCCGCTGCCGCCCTTCAAGTACCACGACAAGGGCTCGATGGCGACGATCTCGCGATTCCACGCGGTGACCGACCTCGGCAAGCTCAAGTTCGAGGGCTTCATCGCCTGGCTCATGTGGCTGGTGGTCCACCTCTTCTACATCGTGGGCTTCAAGAGCCGGGTCACCACGGTGCTGCACTGGATGGTCAGCTTCATGGGCCGCGGCCGCTCGCAGCGGACCGCCACCCAGCAGCAGGTGTTCGGCCGGCTGGCGCTGGAGAACCTCGGGCCGGAGTTCGAGGCGTCGAAGACCGGCGGCCCGCGCACCGTGCCGAGCGACGAGGACCTCACCGGCCGCGAGTCCGCCTAGTCGGCGCCCAGCCAGCTGCCGAGCGCGTCGGCGGCGTCGTCGGCCCGGACCACGTGGCCGCCGGCGAACTCCTGGTACGCCACGTCGTAGCCCGCCGCGGTCAGGTCCCGAGCCACCCGGCGGCCGCACCGCTCCACCGGCAGGACCCGGTCCTGGGCGCCGTGGAACACCCGGATGCGGGGCCGGCCGCGCACGCTCGGCGGGGCGGCGAAGCCCGGCGAGAACGCCAGCACCTCGTCGAACAGGTCGCCGTTGGCCAGGCCGAGCGACAGGGCGTAGGACGCGCCGTCGGAGAAGCCGCCGACGGCGAGCCGGCTCACCGGCGCCCGCACCCCGGCCAGCGCGGCGTCGAGGACGGCGACGTCCCGGCCCAGCCCGCCGGCGATCAGGTCCCACGTCGAGGCGACCGAGGTCGGCGCCAGCAGCAGCACCCCGGCCGCCGCGGCGGCCTCGCCCACCAGCGCCACGCTGCCCGCGGCGCTCCCCCCGGCGCCGTGGAAGAACACCAGCAGGGGGCGGACGTCGACGAGGCCCGGCGGCACCGCGAGCAGGACCTCCGCTCCCGCTCCGAGGTCCAGGGCGTGGACGCCCGGCGGCAACGGCTCCGTCGGCACCGCTGCGGACGGCCGGCTGTCCAGCCGCCCCTCGGCCGCCCGGCGCGGCGCGGTCACACGCCCACGTCCACCGGCGGCACGTGCTCGTCGGCACGCTCCAGGTGCATCGGCCGCACCGGCGCGGTGTCCTCGAGGTACAGGAGCGCGTCGTACCGGTCGCCCACCACGGTCGGCACGTAGTTGCCCCAGCGCTCGCGTTCGGGCCGGTAGACGACGCCGATCGCCCGGTGGTCCAGCCGCCGGCGGAGCCAGCCCGGCCGGTCACCGCGCGGGAGGACGAACAGGGCGTCGGTGCCCACGGACTCGTGCAGCAGCGCCTCCAGGCTGCCCTGCCGCGCCTCGGGCACGGGCATCCGGGCCATCTGCGCTCCCCAGCTCGACCCCGCGACCACCCCGCCGCGGTAGCCGGCGAACCCCACGAGGACGACGTCGTCGGCACCGTGCCGCTCGCGCAGCAGCTGCCCGACGTTGACCATCCCGGCGTCGGCCATGTCGGTGGCCCGGGCGTCCCCGATGTGCGTGTTGTGCGCCCACACGACCGCCTTGGCCGGGTGCGGCTGACCGTCGCGGGCGAGCAGCCGGTCCAGGGTGTCGACCATGTGCACGTCGCGGACGTTCCACGACTGCGCCGACCCCTGCACCATCGCCCGGTAGTAGCGCTCGGCGTCGACCACCACGGCCGCGTTCTGCTCCGCGGAGAAGCGCGACTCGCGGTCGACGGCGGACTCCTGCCGGCCGCGCTCCTCGCACAGCGAGCGCAGCAGGTCGATGACGGCCTGCTCGCAGGACGTCGGCGCGAACCGGCTGGCGAACGCGTACTCCGCGCCGTCCTCGCCGAAGGGCTCGAAGCAGGCCAGCGCCTGCTTCGCCGTGCCGACGTGCTGCGGCTCGTGCTGCTGCAGCCAGCCGACGAGCTCGTGCATCGAGTCCCAGAGGCTGTACACGTCGAAGCCGTAGAAGCCGACCTGCCGCTGCTCGTCCCGGCCGGCGTTGAACGCCCGCAGCCACCGGCAGAAGTCGGTGACCTCGTCGTTCGCCCACATCCACGTCGGCCAGCGGGCGAACGCGTCGAGGGCCTCCCGCGGGTCGGCGTCGGCCCCGGGCCGCAGCCGGACGCTGCGGTTGACCCGGTAGCAGTCGGGCCAGTCCCCCTCGACGGCCACGAGCGAGAAACCGCGCTCGGCGATCAGCCGGCGGGTCAGGGCCGCCCGCCACGCGTAGTACTCGTGCGTGCCGTGGCTGGCCTCGCCGATCGCCACGATGCGAGCGTCGCCGATCCGCTCCAGCAGCGGGTCGAGTTGCGCCTCGTCGCGCAGTGGCAGGGCCAGGCGCCGCACGTCGTCGTGGGTCATCCGCTCTCCAGGGACGTGCCTTCCCGGACGATCCCGGCGGCCACCTGCCGCCAGTCACCGGTGCGCTGCCAGGTCCTCAGCTGTCGCGAGGCGGAGGTACCCCGCTCGAAGAGCCGTTCCACCAGCTCGACCACCTCGGTCCACTCGCCGTGGCCCTCCAGGTCGCCCCGCAGCTCGGCCAGCAGCCGGCGGACCGCGGCCCGGGCCGGCACCAGCTCGCACCGGACCGGGTCGAAGAGCTCGCCGTCGAGCCCGTGCCGGGCGGCCCGCCACCGGGCGGCCCGCAGGAGCTCCGGGCGGGGCCGCGGGCACTCCTCCCCCTGCTCGGCGCGCGCCGCGAGCACCCGCACGAGCGACCGGGCCAGCGCCGCGTGCAGCACCACGTCGTGGACCTCGGTGCAGACGTCGGCCAGGCGGAACTCGAGGGTCGGCAGGTGGCTGGAGGGACGGAGGTCCCAGTAGAGGTGCGAGGCGTCGCCGATGACTCCGGAGGCGACCAGCCCGTCGACCACCTCCCGGAACCGCTCGGCGCTGCCCAGGTACTCCGGCGGGCCCGTGGTCGGCCATCGCGACCACCACACCGTGCGGTAGCTGTGGTGGCCGGTGTCGACGCCGTCGTGGAACGGCGAGCTGCCGGTCATCGCCAGCAGCACCGGGAGGTAGGGCCGGGCCCGGTCCATGACCGCCACGGCGGTGTCGAGATCGGGGACGCCGACGTGCACGTGGCACCCGACGATGTCCTGCTGCTCGGCGAGGCCCGCCCAGCGGTCCACCATGGCCTCGTACCGGGGCGCGGGCGTGATGTCCTGCTGCTGCCAGCTGTCGAAGGGGTGCGTCGAGGCGGCGAGGATCCGCACGCCCGCGCGGGCCGCCGCACCGGCGGCCTCGGCGCGGGTGGTGACCAGCTCGGCCCGGAGCTGCGGCAGCGAGGTGCAGATGCCGGTCGCCGACTCGAGCTGCGTGGTGGTGATCTCCGCGTGCAGGTGGCGGCCGGCCTCCTGGCGGAGGACGGCCGCGGCCAGCTCCGGGCTCCGGGTCAGCCGGTAGGTGACCGGGTCGACCAGGTGGAACTCCTCCTCGACCCCGAACGTGGCACCGGCGGGCGCCGATCGGCCCTCGACCTCCACGCGCGAACGGTACGTCCTGGCTCCGGTGTTCGCCCAAGGCGTGACCGGAGAGCGGCGTCCTGTGCCCCCTGAGGCGTTCACTGGGTGCCTGCAACGCTGTAATCAGGAGAACCGCGCATGAGCCTGGACGCCTACTCGGCAGTCGTCACCTCGGTCGCCGCCGATCTCACGCCGCACGTCGCCGCCCTGCAGGTGGGTGGCGGCGCGGGGTCGGCGGTGGTGTTCACCGGGGACGGCCTGCTGCTCACCAACGCGCACGTCGTCGCGCGGGCCACCCGCGGTCGTGCCGTCTTCGACGACGGGTCGGAGACCGACGTCGACGTCGTCGGCGCCGATCCGCTGTCCGACCTCGCCGTCGTCCGGGCCCGGACCGCCACTCCCCCGGCGGCCGAGCTCGGCGACGCAGGCACGCTGCGGGTCGGCCAGCTCGTCGTCGCCGTCGGCAATCCGCTCGGGCTCTCCGGCTCGGTGACCGCCGGGGTGGTGAGCGGCCTGGGCCGCTCGCTGCCCACGCGGGACGGCCGGACGGCCCGGGTCGTGGAGGACGTCATCCAGACCGACGCCGCGCTCAACCCCGGCAACTCCGGCGGCGCGCTGGCCGACGCCTCGTCGCGGGTGGTGGGGATCAACACCGCCGTGGCGGGGTGGGGCCTCGGGCTGGCCGTGCCGATCAACGGGACGACGCGCCGGATCATCGGCTCGCTGGTCGCCGACGGCCGGGTGCGCCGGGCCTACCTGGGCTTGGTGAGCACGCCCGCCCCGCTGCCCGCCGGGCTGGCCGAGCGCACCGGCCGACGGCGCGGGCTGCGGATCGTCGAGGTCGTCCCCGGCGCGCCGGCCGACCGGGCCGGGCTGAAGGCGGGTGACCTCGTCCTCGAGGCGGGCCGGCGGCCCGTGGCCGACGCGCAGAGCCTGCAGCGGCTGCTGTTCGCCGACGCCATCGGCACGCCGCTGCCGATGACCGTGCACCGCCGCGGCGCGATGGTCGACGTCATCACGGTGCCCGCGGAGCTGACCGGGGGGTGACACCCCGGCGAGCGATACGTGCCGGAGGGCCTGCGACGGCACACTGACGGGCATGCTCGTCGACCGCCGGACACCGGCGCTGCTGCTCGCGGTGCTGTACGCCCTGTCCGGTGCGCTCTGCCTGGTCTCGGCCGCGCGCCCCCTGCATGCCGACAGCCCCCTCGGGCTGCTCTGGGCGGTCGCCGTCATCGGGCTGGGCGGCGGCGCCGTCATCTGGCTGCTGCGCGAGAGGATGCGCGGCTGGCTGCTGCACGCCGCGGTGGGCCTGGCCGGCGCCCTGGCCGCGCTGCTGGCCTGGCGGTCGGCGACGGCCGTGGGGATCGTCGGCCTCGGCCCGGTGCTGATCGCGCTCGGTCTGTACGCCGCGCACTTCTTCGACCTGGCGGCGGCGCGGGCGCACGCGGCCGTCCTGGTCGTCCTGGCCACCGCCGGCGCGATCGCCGCGCCGCCCGAGGGCTTCCTCGCGCCCTGGGCCGCGGCCATGGTGTCGCTGCTCGCCATCACCGAGGCGCAGGGCCGGCTGTCGCGGAACCTGCGCCGGGCCGCGACGACCGATCCGCTGACCGGGATCTCCAACCGCCGGGCGTGGCAGGCGGAGGCCACCCGTCACGTGGCCCGGGCCGCGCGCACCGGCGAGCCGCTCAGCGTCGCCCTGCTCGACCTCGACCACTTCAAGGCGGTCAACGACCGCGAGGGCCACAGCGCCGGCGACGCCCTCCTGCAGGACCTCGCGGCGAGGTGGTCGGCCCGGCTGCGGCAGGCCGACCTGCTCGGGCGCTACGGGGGTGACGAGTTCGTCCTCTGCCTGCCGGCTACCGACGCCGCCGGCGCCCGCGAGATCCTGCAGCAGCTCGAGGCGACCCATCCGTTCACCTGGTCGGTCGGCGTCGCGACCGCCGAGCCCGGTGACACCCTGGACTCGCTGCTGGCCCGCGCGGACGCCGACCTCTACCAGCAGAAGCGCAGCGGACGCACCGCCTGAGTCAGGGGCGGCGCCAGTCGTCGCCGTCGAGGTGCGACCCGGCCATCGGCCCCATCTGCAGCATGCCGCCGTCCACGGCCCAGGAGGCGCCGGTGACGTAGCCGGCGGCCGGCGAGGCGAGGAAGGCGACGACGGCGGCCACCTCGTCGGCGGAGCCCGGCCGGCGCAGCGGGACGCCGGGCCGCTCGTGCCCCGGCGCGGTGGGGTCCTCGTCCTCCTGGCCGGTCATCGGCGTGGCGATCTCCCCCGGCGCGACGGCGTTGACCGTGATCCCGTGCTCGGCCAGCTCCAGGGCGGCCACCCGGGTGAGCAGTCCCAGCCCGCCCTTCGCGGCGCAGTACGCCGCCGCGCCGACCCGTGGCTGGTGCTCGTGCACGCTGGTGATGTTCACGATCCGGCCGCCGCGGCCGGCGGCCACCATGCGCCGCGCCGCCCGCTGCAGGCACAGGAAGGCGCCGTCGAGGTCGGTGGCCAGGACCTCGCGCCAGGCGGCGAGGTCGAGGTCGAGCAGCGGGGTCATGTGGCCGGTGCCCGCGTCGTTGACCAGGACGTCGACACCGCCGAGGGCGTCGGCCAGCTCGTCGACCACGTCGGCGGCGTCGGGCAGCCGGGTCAGGTCGAGGTGGCGCACCTCCGCGCGACGGCCGAGGGCGCGCACCTCCTCCGCGGTGGCCTCCCCCGCCCGCTCGTCCCGGAACCAGGTGACGCCGACGTCGCAGCCCTGGCGGGCGAGCGCGACGGCGACCGACCGCCCGATGCCCGACTCCGACCCGGTGACGATCGCGATCCGCCCGCTCTCCGCCATGCCGCCCACGCTAGGCAGGCTCGCCGGTCTCCGCAGCCGCGCGCGAGAAGCGCCCGCCCCAGTCGCCGAGGAGCGCGACGAGGTCCGGCGGCGAGACGACGGTGAACTCCGCGCCGACGCTGCCCAGGGCCATCGCCGGCCAGCTCAGGTCGTCGGTCTGCATGCGCACCCGGCAGCCGCCGTCCCCGGTCTCCTCGACGGTGCACCACCGGCCGATCCGCGCACGGACCGCCTCGGCCGGCGCCGCGACCAGCACCTCCACGTGCTGCGCCGGCGTCCGACCCCCGATGCCGGCGCGGACGAACTCGGCCGCGTCGGCCGCCGGCAGCGCGCGCGGCGCGAAGCGGGCGCCGGTCGGGCGCGGGCCGGCGAGCCGGTCGAGCCGGAAGCTGCGCCAGTCGCCGCGGTCGAGGTCGTAGGCCACGAGGTACCAGCGCCGGCCGAGCGCCACCAGGCGGTACGGCTCGGTCAGCCGATCGGACTGGACGCCGTCGCCGGCGGTGTAGGCGAAGGCCAGCCGCTCGCCGTCCCGGCACGCCTGCGCCACGGTGGTCAGCACCTCGGGATCGATCTCCGCCCGGGCCGGTGCCCACGCGGCCGGCACGGTGACCGCCCGCAGTACGTCCGCCCGCCGGCGCAGCCGGCCCGGCAGCACCTGCACGATCTTGGCCAGCGCCCGCACCGAGGCCTCCGCCGTCCCCGCGACCGGCGACTGGGCGGCGGCCTGGAGCCCCACGGTCAGCGCCACCGCCTCGTCGTCGTCGAGGACGAGCGGTGGCAGGACGGCGCCCGGCGACAGCTCGTACCCGCCGTCGACGCCGGGCCGGGCCTGCACCGGGTAGCCGAGCTCCCGCAGCCGCTCGACGTCGCGCCGGAGCGTGCGCACGGAGACACCGAGCCGGTCGGCGAGCTCGGCCCCACCCCAGTACCGGCGGTTCTGCAGCATCGACAACAGGCGGAGGGCCCGGGCGGTCGAGTCGGCCATGCCACGAGGTTCCCACACATTGCGGACAGGAACTGGCACCGATCGTCCCTAGCGTCGTCCTCGACCGAACCGGACGACGGAAGGCGAGACCGATGACGACCACGACCCTCACCGCCGAGCGCGCCGACCTCCTGGAGACACTGGCCGCGCACCGGCACTTCCTGCGGTACACCGTCCGGGGGCTCACCGACGAGCAGGTACGGCAGCGGCCCACCGCCAGCGAGCTGACCCTCGGCGGCCTGATCAAGCACGTCGCCCACCAGGAGGCCGGCTGGGTGCGGTTCGTCCTCGAGGGCCCGGAGGCGATCGCCACGCCGACCGACGCGGCCGGCTTCGAGACGTGGGCCGACGAGTTCCGGATGCTGCCCGGCGAGACGCTCGAGGGCCTGCTCGACCACTACGCCGAGGTCGCGGCCCGCACCGACGAGCTGGTGCGCACCCTGCCCGACCTCGACGCGTCGCACCCGCTGCCCGAGGCGCCCTGGTTCGAGCCCGGCGCCGTCCGGTCGGCGCGGCGGGTCTTCCTGCACATCGTCGCCGAGACCGCGCAGCACGCCGGGCACGCCGACATCCTCCGGGAATCCCTCGACGGCCAGAAGACGATGGGCTGACCTCGCCGCCGCTGGTCAGGCCCGGAGCGAGCCGGTCAGTCCGCGTCCCCCTCCGACAGCTGCGCGACACGGACCAGGGCGTGGTCCCGCGCCTCGGCGGCCTCCGCGGCCTCCCGCTTGGCCCCGGCGCGGCGCCGCTCCTCGCGCTTGAGGGCCGTCGCCGCCTCCGCGGCCGCCCGCTCGGCGTCGGCCAACTGGTCGGCGAGTTCCTCCACCCGCGCCTGCAGCTCCTCGCGCCGGGCGGTGAGCTCGTCGACGGCCCGGCGGTGCTCCTCGAGCGCGGCCTCGGCCTCCTCGGCCGCGGCGGTCGCCTCGTCGGCTGCCTCCTGCGCCGCGGCCAGCTCGCGGCGGCGCTTCTCCTCGGCGGCGCGCCGGCGCTCCTCCTGCTCGCGACGACGGCGCTCGGCGGCGGACTCCCCGTCGTCCGTCGTCGCCCTCTTCCTGGCGGGGGCGCGCTCGGGCTTCGCGGCCGGTTCCGGCGGCGGGACCAGTCGCAGCTTCGGGCGGCCGGCCAGTTCGCCCATGCCGCTGTAGGACATCGGCGAGGTCAGCCGGCCGGCGAGCAGGGCCTCCCCCGCCTCGGGGTCGGCCATCGCGGCGCGCAGCGTCTCCTCGACCTGCGTGGCGACGGCGGTGGTCACCGAGTGGCCGCGCTCGTACGCGACCGCCCGGGCCTGCCGGGTCAGCGCGCTGAGCAGCTGACGACGCTGGACGTCGAGGGTCTTGAGCTCGTCACCGGCGAGGTTGCTCTGCGCCTCCCGGAGCAGGTTGCCGAGGTCGACCAGGCCCTCGATCTCCTCGCGGTGCGCACGAACCAGCAGGTTGCACACCCAGGCCGGCGTCGAGGGCTTGGGCAGCGCGCCGATCTCCTTGGCCAGCGCCTTGTCGCCGTCGGCCTTCGCCTCGTCCTGCCGCTGCTTGCGCAGCGCGACGAACTCCTCGGGCGGCACCTCGTAGAGCTCGTCGGCCACCTCGTCGAGATCCACCCCTCGACCCTGCCACGAGGGTGTGCGCTGACGCCCGGTTCCACGGCGCAGAACCGGGCGTCGGCGCACGGAGTTCACCCGTCAGCAGCAGGCCGCGGGCATGACGGGGCGGGCGGTGAGCACCCGGACGGCCTCGCGCAGCCGCACCGAGAACCGCGGAGCACCGACCAGGGCGCCACGCCGGGACGTCTGCTGCCACAGGGCACCTTGGGCACGCAGGTCCTCGCGGTGGACGGCGGACGAGGTGTCGCTCTCGTGGGGGAGCATCGGGTCTCCTTCAGCAGCAGGCGGCGGGGGCGGGGACACGGTCGTCGGCGGTGGTCTTGCCCTCGAGGTCGGGGCGCGCGTCGGCGGTGACGGTGTAGACCTCCCACGGCTCGCCGCCCGGGCCGGTCACCCAGACCTTGTCCTGGACGGCGTAGCAACAGGTCGTGTTGTCCTCGACGCGGGTGGCCAGGCCGGCGTCGGCCAGGCGGTTCGTCGCCGCGGCGACCTCGTCGGTGGTGGCTACCTCGACGCCCAGGTGGTCCATGCGGGTCGCCTCGCCGGCCTCGCCCTCGAGGAGGACCAGCTTGAGCGGCGGCTCGGTGATGGCGAAGTTGGCGTACCCGGGACGACGCTTCGCGGGCACGGCGTCGAAGAGGCGTGAGTAGAAGTCGACGGCAGCCTCGAGATCGGCGACGCGGAGAGCCAGCTGGACACGGGACACGGGGTTCCTCCTCGAACACGCATCGACGGGCGTCGATGTCTCAAAGAAGCTGATCACCAGACATCGATACTTGTCAATACGATGTGCATCGTTATGATGGTCGGCGATGTCCCGACGCGAGGAGCCCCCGATGAGCGGTCCCGGCCTGGCCTGCTGCACTCCCCTGACCGGCACCGCCATGTCCGCGGAGCAGGCCGAGCAGGTGGCGCCCCTGCTCAAGGCGCTCGCGGACCCCGTCCGCCTGCGGCTGGTCAGCCTGATCGCGGCGAGCGCCGGCGGCGAGGCCTGCGTCTGCGACCTCAACGACGCGTTCGACCTCACCCAGGCGACGATCAGCCACCACCTGAAGGTGCTGCACTCGGCCGGCCTGCTCGACCGCGACAAGCGCGGGGTGTGGGTCTACTACGCGGTCAAGCCCGAGGCGCTGTCGGCCGTCGCGAACCTGTTCGACACCACCGGTCGCACCACCCTCACCCTGACGCCGGCATGAGCGACGCCGTCCGCGAGACCGCACGCCCCGACGTCCCCGCCGACGCGCCGGTCCTGCGGAAGCTCTCCACGCTCGACCGGTTCCTGCCGGTCTGGATCATCGCGGCGATGGCGCTGGGCCTGGCCCTGGGTCGCTGGGTGCCCGGTCTGGACGACGCCCTGTCCGCCGTCGAGGTGGGCGACGTGAGCCTGCCCATCGCGATCGGCCTCCTGCTGATGATGTACCCGGTGCTGGCCAAGGTCCGGTACTCCGAACTCGACCGCGTCACCGGCGACCGGAGACTCCTCGGCGCGAGCCTGGTCCTGAACTGGCTGGTCGGGCCGGCGCTGATGTTCGCCCTGGCCTGGCTGCTGCTGCCCGACCTGCCCGAGTACCGCACCGGCCTGATCGTCGTGGGCCTGGCCCGCTGCATCGCGATGGTGCTCATCTGGAACGACCTCTCCTGCGGTGACCGCGAGGCGGCCGCGGTGCTGGTCGCGATCAACTCGGTGTTCCAGATCGTCGCGTTCGCCGCGCTGGGCTGGTTCTACCTCCAGGTGCTGCCCGGCTGGCTGGGCCTGTCGACGACGTCGGCGGAGTTCAGCGTATGGGCGATCCTGCTCAGCGTGCTGGTCTTCCTCGGCATCCCGCTGCTCGCCGGCTTCCTCACCCGCACGCTGGGCGAGCGCCAGAACGGCCGAGCCTGGTACGAGGAGCGCTTCCTGCCGCGGATCGGGCCGGTCGCCCTCTACGGCCTGCTGTTCACGATCGTCATGCTGTTCGCGCTGCAGGGCGACGCGATCACGTCGCAGCCATGGGACGTCGCGCGGATCGCGCTGCCCCTGCTGGCCTACTTCGCGATGATGTTCGGCGGGTCGTTCCTGGTCGGCATGCGGCTGGGCCTCGGCTACGCGAAGACCGCGACCCTCGCGTTCACCGCCGCGGGCAACAACTTCGAGCTGGCCATCGCGGTCGCGATCGGCACCTTCGGGGTCACCAGCGGGCAGGCGCTCGCCGGGGTCGTCGGCCCGCTGATCGAGGTACCGGTGCTCGTGGCCCTGGTCTACGTCGCGCTGTGGGCGCGACGCCGCTTCTTCCCCGCGCAGGTGCTCCGATGACGCCGTCCGTCCTGTTCGTGTGCGTGCACAACGCCGGCCGCTCGCAGATGGCCGCCGGCTGGCTGCGGCACCTGGCCGGCGACTCGGTCGAGGTGCGCTCCGCCGGGTCGCTGCCGGCTGACCAGGTGAACCCGGCCGCGGTCGAGGCCATGGCCGAGGTGGGCATCGACATCACCGACCAGCGACCGAAGGTGCTCACCACCGACGCGGTCGAGGCCTCCGACGTCGTCATCACCATGGGCTGTGGCGACGCCTGCCCGATCTTCCCGGGCAAGCGCTACCTCGACTGGCAGCTCGAGGACCCGGCCGGCAAGGGCATCGAGTCCGTCCGCCCGATCCGCGACGAGATCGAGCACCGGGTTCGGCGGCTGCTCGCCGAGCTCCGCTAGTCCTCGGCGTCGCGCTCGAGCAGGAAGAGGAACGGCGCGGGCAGGCCGCGCATGTCCATCGCGCCGAGGACCGTGTCCGGACCGACGCGGCGGAAGACGTCGATGATCGGCAGCGCGTCGTAGACCATCGCCGCGGTCGTGACGCCGCGGTGCTCGATGGTGCGCAGGCGGGCCTTCGGCCGGTTCGTGTAGAGCAGCGGGCGCAGCCGGGTGAACGCCGTCCGGACCGGCCACAGCTTCGCCAGCGAGGCGTGGTCGCGCAGCAGCGGCAGCGGGATCCACGCGGGGTCGACCGGGCGGGGACCACCCCGGCTCTGGAACAGCAGCGGGTGGACGGCCTCCGCGCCGAGGAACTCCTTGCCGTACCAGCCGTAGGCCTCGAGCAGCCCGTCGAGCCGGGACCCGGTCGGCAGCCCGCTCCCCCGCCAGCGGCCGAGCATGTCGGCCGCGGGCACGGCCGGCAGGCCGTCGAAGAAGGCGAGCGCGTCCTGCGGCGCCACGCCGTCCCGGTGCTCGGCCAGCCAGGCGGCGGCCGCCTCGTCGCTCAGCTGCGGGATCGTGGTCATGCGACGGGCCGCTCGAACGTCACGAGGATGCCCTCCACGCCCCCGGGACCGATGCGTCCCTTCACCTCGACGGATGTGATGGCCTTGAGCTGCCAGCCCTGGCGGGCGTGCTCGTTGAGCACCTTCTCCAGCTTGCTGCCGGACATCTTGCCGCCGATCAGCCCCTCCCGGAGCTCCTCGACCTTGTACTCGTAGCGCGCCGCCATCGGTGCTCCGTCCGTCGTCGTCGTCGGCCGTCGCGCCCACCCTGCCAAGAGCCGCGGGCCACGTCGAGCCGACGCCGTCAGCCGAGGATCGGCAGGGTCCGCTTGGCGGCCAGCCGGTCCATCCCCGCCTGGATCACCGCCTCGACCTCGTCGTAGACCTTCTGCACGTAGGCCTTGTCCTCGGCACGCTCGGGGTCGGTGTCGACCTCGATCGGGTCGAGCAGCTCGGTGCGGATCTTGGCCGGCAGCGGCACGTGCGCCGGCAGGATCTCCACGGCGATCGGGAACGGGAAGCCCGCGATGATCGGCAGGTTGGCCCCGCGCAGCGTCTTCTTCAGGCCGGTCAGCTTGTCCACCGCGTTGGCCAGCCACTTGCCCTCGGAGAGCACGAACACCGTGTCGTGCCCGCCGACGGTGGCGACCGGCAGGATCGGGACGCCCGACCGGATGGCCTGCTTCACGAAGCCGGTCCGCCCGCCGAGGGTGGCGATGTCGCGCTTCCACCAGCTGCGCATCGAGTCCACCTCGCCGCCGGGCCAGACGACGACGTCCTCCCCGCGTTCGAGCGCCGCCCCGACGCTCTTCCGGTTGGCCGCGATGACCCCGACCGCCCGGAAGTAGTCCCCGAGCCCTGGTGCCGCCATGAGGACGTCGTGGGCGGTGCCGTGCAGGATCCGCGCGCCGTCGAAGTGCTTCTGCCAGGCGTGGACCAGCGACCAGGCGTCCATCGTGAGCGCGCCGCCGGAATGCACACCGATGACCAGGCAGGTCTCGTCGGGAACCCGTTCCCAGCCCTCGACCTCGACCCGGAAGTAGTACTTCTCCAGCAGGTCGACCAGGGGCTGCTGCAGCTTCAGCAGCGTCTCGTTGGGCGGGTGCGGCTCCATGGCGGCGCTCACCCGCCACTCGATGATCCGCTGGAGGATGTTCGGCTGATCGCCCACGATGACTCCCTCGTCTCTGAAGGACAACGGTCCGGCGTGCTGCAGGTCACGCCCGACCCGGCCGACAGGATGCCCGGTCGCCGCGCCGCGCGCTCGTCGGGCCGACGATGGTGGGACTCCGCCGGGCGGGGTAGACAGCGGCCATGGCGACACTCGTGCGACCCCGGTCAGGGAAGGTCATCGCCGGCGTGTGCGCCGCGATCGCCGATCGATTCGGCGTCTCGCGGGGCCTGGTGCGCGTGGGCTTCGTGCTCTTCGGCCTGTTCGGGGTCGGGGAGGTCGTCTACATCGGCGGCTGGCTGGTCATCCCGAAGGCGCCCTGACCGTCAGGCCGTGCGCGGCCCCTCCCAGAGGTCGATGCCGCTGTCGACGGCGTGCTCGTCGATCGCCCACAGCTCGTCGTCGGTGAAGGCCAGGTTGTCCAGGGCCGCGACGTTCTGCTCGAGCTGACCGACGCTGCTCGCCCCGATCAGCACCGTGGTCACCCGCTGGTCGCGCAGCGCCCAGGCCAGCGCCATCTGCGCCAGGCTCTGCCCCCGGTTGTGCGCGATCTGGTTCAGCGTGCGGATCCGCTCGAGGGCCTCCTCGCTGAGCAGCTCCGCCGACAGCGACTTGTCCTGGCTGGCCCGCGAGCCCTCCGGGATGCCGTGCAGGTACTTGTCGGTGAGCATCCCCTGGGCCAGCGGCGAGAAGGCGATGCAGCCGGCGCCGACCTGTTCGAGGGTGTCGAGCAGCCCCTCGGTCTCGATCCAGCGGTTGAGCATCGAGTACGACGGCTGGTGGATCAGCAGCGGCGTCCCGAGGTCGGCGAGGATCGCCGCCGCCTTCGCGGTGTCCTGCGGCGAGTAGGACGAGATGCCCGCGTAGAGCGCGCGGCCCGAGCGGACGGCGGTGTCGAGCGCCCCCATCGTCTCCTCGAGCGGCGTCGTCGGATCGGGCCGGTGGCTGTAGAAGATGTCGACGTAGTCCAGCCCCATGCGGCGCAGGGACTGGTCGAGGCTCGACAGCACGTACTTGCGCCCGCCGCCGCCCTGCCCGTACGGCCCGGGCCACATGTCGTAGCCGGCCTTGGTGCTGATCACCAGCTCGTCGCGGTAGGGCGCGAAGTCGTCGGCCAGGTGCCGGCCGAAGTTGGTCTCGGCCGACCCGTAGGGCGGGCCGTAGTTGTTGGCCAGGTCGAAGTGCGTGATGCCCAGGTCGAAGGCGCGGCGCAGGACGGCGCGCTGCCGGTCGAACGGCACGTCGTCCCCGAAGTTGTGCCACAGCCCGAGGCTGATGGCCGGCAGGTCCAGGCCGCTGCGGCCGGTGCGCCGGTAGGTCATCGAGTCGTAGCGGTCGTCGGCTGCGCGGTAGGCCATGGGTGCATGGTTCCTGGTCGACGCCCCCGGCGCCGCACCAGTACCTGTGTCGACCGGTAACCGGATCCGGCCGGGCTCGTTGGAACACGGCACAACCCCGTGCCGAGGAGTCCGCATGCGCCGTCCGTCCGCCCGTGCCGCCGTCGCCGTCGGTGCCGCTCTCGCCGTCGTGGTCGCGGGGGGATCCCCGGCCGCGGGAGCGCCGGGCGACCCGGCCCCCGGGACGCCGGAGTACCTGGCCCGCGACGTCCGGAACATCGCCGAGGCGTACGGCCGGCAGACCGCCCCGGACGGGCAGCTGTCCCCCGCCTACCTCCCCGCCCTGGTGGCCGCCACCACGCCGCAGTTCGCCGGCGATCTCCTGGCCCAGGCGGCCCGGCCGAACCGCCCGGCGCTGACCCCGGGCCAGGCCGTGCCGGGCTGGAACAGCGGGAACCCGTACCGGGCGGCCTGGGACGGCACCCGTGGCGAGATCACCCCGGTGTCCTTCACCAACCGGTACGGCGCGCTCGTCCAGGGCGACGTGTTCTCCCCGCTGCCGGGTGCGACCGACCCCTACACGGGCGAGCCGCTGGAGGGCCCGTTCCCCGGCGTGGTGCTCACGACCGGGTCGGTGCAGGGCAGCGAGCGGATGTACTGGTGGCTGGCCCAGGACCTCGCCGAGCGCGGGTACGTCGTCCTCACCTACGACGTCCAGGGGCAGGGTCGCAGCGAGACCTTCCCGCACCAGGGCGACCCCGCGGACCTGCCGTACTGCTCGTTCGCCGCCGCGCCCCTGGCCGGCGAGGAGACCGGCTGCCCCGGGGTGCCGTTCCAGCAGACGGCCAACTTCGTCCACGGCACCCAGGACGCGATCGACTTCTTCCTCTCGACCCCCGAGCAGCCCTACGCCAACCCGTCGGCCGGCAGCGCGCCGGTGGACGGGTTCAACCCGCTCTGGGAGTCCTTCGACCGCTCGCCCGACCCGGACACCGTGACCCCGGGCAGGACGACGCGGCTCGCGGTGATCGGGCACTCGCTGGGGGCCCTGGCGGTCTCCTACCTGCAGGGCGTGGACGAGCGGATCCAGACCGTCGTCGCGCTCGACAAGCTCTCGACGCGGGCGTCGATCGGCGACGCGGAGGAGTTCGACGCGCTCGGCCCCTCGCAGCCGGTGGTGCCGGCGCTGGGCCTGCAGTCCGAGTACGGCTTCACCGTCGCGCCGTACTTCGCCAACGCCGGCCTGTTCGACACGGCCGGCCCCGGATCGCCCACGGAGGCCCCCGACCCGCGCCGCGAGCTCGCCACCGGGTTCGACGGGTGGACGGCGGCCGGCGTCGACTCGATGGTGATCGTGCCGCGGGCGTCCACCCACCTGGAGTACACCGACATCCCGTACGTGCTGCCGGCGTCGCGCTGGGGCCAGGCGCTGTCGAGCGTCTACACGCAGGCGTGGCTGGCGAAGTACCTGGAGCACGACCCGGACGCCGACCAGGCGCTGCTGGCGACGTCCTTCACCTACCTGGAGCCGGACGCGACCGGCACGTGGCGGCCGGTGACGCTCGACCGCGACGAGCGGCTGTCCTTCTACTTCTGCTCGGGCTACGACGTCGCGACGTCGACGGGCCGCGCGGCCGACGAGGACATCACCGGCGTGGGCTGCTGACACCACCGGGGCCCTCACGCACGGGGGGTGAGGGTCCCCGGGCCTACGCTGGCGGGCATGTGGAGGTTCCTCGGCCTGCTCCTGATCGTCTGGCTGGTGGTCTCGATCATCGGGGCGGTGGTCAAGGGCCTGTTCTGGCTCACCGTCGTCGGGTTGCTGTTCTTCGCGGCGACCGCGGCCGTGGGCTGGAACAGGCGCGACGCCCTGCCGCCCGGGCGCTGAGCCCGCTCAGTCGCCGTCGGCGTCGCCGGACATCCCGTCGCCGTAGGGGTTGACGCCCGCCGACCAGTCGGCCGGCGGCCGCTGGGGCTCGGCCTGCGTCTCGACCTGCTCGGCGACCGGCACGCGGGCGCTCGCCTCGAGCTCGTCCACCGGGATCGAGTACCGCTGCTCCGTCATGGCCGCAGCGTCGCGCAGGGCGGCACGCTTGTCCAGCGCCGTCAGTCGGTGCCGAACTCCATGGCGGCGCGGTCGAGCATCTCGTCCTCGGGCACCTCACCGCGGGAGGCGATGACCTCCGCGCCACCCGCGGTCATGGCCCCGATGAGCTCGGTCGGAGCCGGGGCGCCGACCATCGCCGTCTGCGTGCCGCCGATCATGCCCAGGCCCGCGTACTGCTCGAGCTTGGCGCGGGAGTCGGCGATGTCGAGGTTGCGCATGGTCAGCTGACCGATGCGGTCCACCGGACCGAACGCCGAGTCCTCGGTGCGCTCCATGGACAGCTTGTCGGGGTGGTAGCTGAAGGCAGGGCCGGAGGTGTCGAGGATCGAGTAGTCCTCGCCGCGCCGCAGCCGGAGGGTCACCTCACCGGTGACCGCGGTGCCGACCCAGCGCTGCAGCGACTCCCGCAGCATGAGCGACTGCGGGTCCAGCCAGCGCCCCTCGTACATGAGCCGGCCCAGCCGGCGGCCCTCCGAGTGGTACGTGGCGAGGGTGTCCTCGTTGTGGATCGCGTTGACCAGCCGCTCGTAGGCGATGTGCAGCAGCGCCATGCCCGGCGCCTCGTAGATGCCGCGGCTCTTCGCCTCGATGATCCGGTTCTCGATCTGGTCGGACATGCCCAGCCCGTGCCGGCCGCCGATGGCGTTGGCCTCGAGCACCAGGTCGACGGCGGAGTCGAATTCCTTGCCGTCGATGGTGACGGGCCGCCCCTGGGCGAATCCGATCGTCACGTCCTCGGGCGCGATCTCCACGGAGGGGTCCCAGAACTTGACGCCCATGATCGGCTCGACCGTCTCGAGGCCGGTGTCGAGGTGCTCGAGGGTCTTGGCCTCGTGGGTGGCTCCCCAGATGTTGGCGTCGGTGGAGTACGCCTTCTCGGTGCTGTCCCGGTAGGGCAGGCCGTGGGCGACCAGCCACTCCGACATCTCCTTGCGCCCGCCGAGCTCGGTCACGAACTGCGCGTCGAGCCACGGCTTGTAGATCCGCAGCGACGGGTTGGCCAGCAGCCCGTAGCGGTAGAACCGCTCGATGTCGTTGCCCTTGAAGGTCGAGCCGTCGCCCCAGATCTGGACGCCGTCCTCGAGCATCGCGCGCACCAGCAGCGTGCCGGTGACCGCGCGGCCGAGCGGCGTCGTGTTGAAGTAGCTGCGCCCGCCGGAGCGGATGTGGAACGCCCCGCAGGTCAGGGCCGCCAGGCCCTCCTCGACCAGCGCGGCCCGGCAGTCGACGAGCCGGGCGATCTCCGCGCCGTAGGCGTTGGCCCGCCCGGGCACGGAGGCGATGTCGGGCTCGTCGTACTGACCGATGTCAGCGGTGTAGGTGCAGGGCACCGCGCCCTTGTCGCGCATCCACGCCACCGCCACGGAGGTGTCGAGACCACCGGAGAAGGCGATGCCGACGCGCTCGCCGACGGGCAGGGACGTGAGCACCTTGGACATGGGATCAATTATGCATGACCTTGCATGGTCATGCAGACAGGGGTCACGCGGCGGCGAGCACGGCCCGGTGACCGACGGCGACCGACGGGGCGGGTGCCCCGCCCCGCGTGCCACGCAGGACGGCGCAGACGACGAGCGCGCAGAGCAGGCCGAAGGCGGCGGAGAGGTACACGGTGGGCTGCCCGCCCAGCCACCCGTAGCCCGCCCACGAGGCGCACGACCCGGCGCCGAGGTACCAGCGGGCCACCGACAGGCCGGAGAGGTCCTGGGCCCGGTCGCGCAGCAGGCTCAGCGGCTGGACGGCGGCCGCCGCGGACCCGACCAGCGAGATGACGGTGCCGAGACCACCCGCGACGGCGGCCGAGGGCACGTCGAGCAGGACGACGGCGACGGCGCTGCCCAGGGCGAGCGCGACGAGCGCGGCCGCCGCGGGCACCGCACGCAGCAGCGCCCGGCGGGTCCGCAGCTGCGGCTGGGTGACCAGGAGGGCCCCGAGCACGGCGGTGTTCGCGGCCCCGACGACAGCGTTGGTGACGAACTGGGCGGGGTCGTCGGTGAGCAGTCCGAAGACGACCCAGCAGAGGTTGAGGGAGACCACGAGCCAGGCGCTGGTCGGCGAGATCCCGCCGGTGCGGCGGTGCCGGCAGGAGAGCCAGACCTGGGGCCAGACGAGAGCGATGCTGAGGATGGACGCGAGGACGCCGAGGGCGGCGGACATGGTGGAGCGCGGTTCCGTTCACGTGGGTGCGATGGTCGTGGCCACCGGCGGGGTTCGACCCGCTCACCGGTCCGCGTGCGCTCCTCGATGAGCCGCCCCAGGGGCGCTGCACGCTCGGCCACCGACGTCATCGGCGTTACCGATCCGTGACCGGAACGGAAATCCCTTTATCGTTCTGTGACCTCCGTCGCGGAGACTGCCGCGGCGTCGACCGCCGGAGGAGAACAGTGACCGCACCCAGGAGCGCCACCTTCGAGACGACCGTGACAGCGGTCGGCACAAACACCGGGATCGTGGTGCCGGACGAGGTCCTCGCCGAACTCGGCGGCGGCCGGCGGCCTCCGCTGCTGGTGGACCTCGGTGGCTACGAGTACCGCACCACTCCGGGCGTCATGGGCGGCCGGAGCATGGTCAGCGTCAGCGCCGCCGTCCGGAAGGCCACGGGGCTGTCCGGCGGTGACCCGGTCCGGGTGACCGTCACCATCGCCGAGACGCCGCGCGAGGTGGACGTCCCCGACGACCTGGCCGCGGCCCTGGCGGCCGACGAGCGGGCGGGCGCCTTCTTCGCGGGGCTGTCCAACAGCCTGCAGCGCTTCCACGTCGACTCGGTGACCGGCGCCAAGACGCCGGAGACCCGGCAGCGGCGCATCGACAAGGCGCTCGCGCTGTTCCGGGAGGGCAGGAAGCGCTGAACGACCGCGGGCCCCGTGACGTCGTCGTCACGGGGCCCGCGGTTCGTCGGAACTAGGCGGTGGGGGGTGCCACGCGGCCGTTCCCGGCCGGCTCCGTGTCGGGGTCGGCCGCCTCCACCACGAGCACGAAGTCCTCGCCGTGCCGGGTGATGCCCTCGACCACGGCCTGCTCGACGGCCTCCGTCGCGAAGGTGCGGCGCAGCACCATCGGGTCGCTGCGCACGTCCTTGGCCAGCGCGACCGCCAGGCCCACCATGACCAGCGCGAACGGCAGCGCGGCGATGATCGTCAGGTTCTGCAGGCCGGTCAGCGCCTCGTCACCGCCGACGAGCAGCATCACCGCCGCGACCGCGCCCATGACGACGCCCCAGAAGATCACCGTCCGCCGGCTGGGCTCGAGCGTGCCGCGCTCGGACAGCGCCCCCATCACGATGGAGGCGGCGTCGGCGCCCGACACGAAGAAGATCGCGACCAGGACCATCACCAGCACCGTCATCAGGGTGGCCAGCGGGTACTGCTCGAGGACGCCGAACAGCTGGCCCTCGGACGTGGCCTGCCCGGCGACGTCCGTGCCGTCCCGCTGGGCGGCGATGCCCGCGCCGCCGAAGACCATGAACCACACCAGGGTGACCGTGCTCGGCACCAGCAGGACACCGGTGACGAACTGGCGGATCGTCCGCCCGCGGCTGATCCGGGCGATGAACAGGCCGACGAACGGCGTCCAGGAGATCCACCAGGCCCAGTAGAAGACCGTCCAGCCGCGCAGCCACTCGGCCATGGCGTCGCCGCCGCTGGCCTCGGTGCGGGCGGCCATCTGCGCGAGGTCGTCGAAGTAGCTGCCGATCGCCCCGGGCAGCAGGTTGAGGATGAAGACCGTCGGGCCCACCACGAAGACGAAGGTGGCCAGGACGACGGCGAGCACCATGTTGATGTTGGACAGCCACTGGATGCCCTTGGCGACGCCGGACACCGCGGAGGCGACGAAGGCGGCGGTCAGGATGGCGATGATGGCGACCAGCAGGCCGTTGCCGACGTCGCCCGCCCAGCCGAGGATCTCCACGCCGCTGCCGATCTGCAGGGCGCCGAGCCCGAGCGAGGCAGCCGACCCGAACAGGGTGGCGAAGATGGCCAGGACGTCGATGACCTTGCCGGCCGGGCCGTCGGTGCGGCGCTTGCCGAACAGCGGCTCGAAGGCGGCGCTGATCAGCTGCCGACGGCCGCGGCGGAACGTGCCGTAGGCGATCGCCAGACCCACGACGGCGTAGATCGCCCAGGGGTGCAGCGTCCAGTGGAACAGCGTGGTGGCCATCGCCGTCGAGACGGCCTCGGGGGTCTCGGCCTCGACCGTGCGCGGCGGCGGGGTGACGTAGTGGGTCAGCGGCTCGGCGACGCCGTAGAACATCAGGCCGATGCCCATCCCCGCGCTGAACATCATCGCGACCCACGAGACCGTGCGGAACTCCGGCGCCTCGTCGTCGGCCCCGAGCGGGATACGGCCGTACTTGCTGGCCGCCAGCCACAGCACGAAGACGACGAAGCCCGAGGCCAGCGTCACGAACAGCCAGCCGAGGTTCGACTCGATCCAGGTGAGGGCCGAGCCGCTCGCCGAGCCCAGGCCCGCGGGCGAGGCGAACCCCCAGGCGACGAAGGCCAGGGCGACGACCGCGGCGACGGCGAAGACGACCCGGTCGAGGCTGCCCTTCTCCTCGGCGGCGACGGGGGGCACGGCGATCGCCGGGTGCTCGTCGGTCCGCGGACCGGTACCGGCCACGACGTCGGTCGACTCCGGATCGGCGACGTGACCGTCGCGTCCGGGTGGTGTGGTGGGTGTCATCGTCACAGTGGGTGCGGCGCCCGTCGGGGCGCCCCTCCGATTCGTCTTCCGTGCGGGCTGGGCGTTCTCAGGCCGCCGGCGAGGCGGTCTCCGGAACGGGGTCGGACGGATGATTGGCGCGTCCGGTCGGAGCGAAACCACGGGTCACTCCCGCGGATGATCCGGGGCCACCCGTTCATGCCGGGTGCGGTTCCCCTCCGCGGTCTCGGAGCGTGTCCAGCGCCCGGTGCATCCCCACCGTAACCGCTCCCAGGGCGAAGAACCCGTCGTCGTCGGCGATCTCGGACGTCCGCAGCAGCGTGGTCAGCCGCTGCAGCGCGGCCTCCGCGCCACCGATCGCGGATTCCCGTTCGTCGGGGTCGCCGTCCTTCCGGGCGGTCGGGTACGGCGTGGAGACGACGTCGGCCAGCCGCTCCAGGGCGTCGGCCAGCACCCGCTCGGTGCCGCCGCCCATCCGGGCGACCCCGCGGGAGTGCGGCTGGAACTCGACCACCAGGGTGGTGAGGTCGTCCACGAGGACGGCGACGCGGTCGAGCGCGCGGGACTGCTCCCGGATGCTGCCGGCGGTGCCGCCCCACCGCCGGGCACGGGGGTTGGCCCGCCGCGCCCGCTCCACCAGCGCCTCGGCCGCGCGCATGCGGTCCAGCGCGATGCCCAGCTCCCGGGCGCGGCCCTCCCACTCCCCCGGCGAGGGGACCTGGCCGCGGCGCAGCCGCTCGGCGATGTCGCGCAGGTGGCGGACGAGCAGCGCCCGTGCCGTGGCGATGCGCCGCACGGCGGTGGTGAGCTGCATGGGCGGGAACAGCACGGTGGTGACCGCCACGCCGATGGCGGCGCCGAGGAGGGTCAGCCCGGCGTAGCCCGCGGCGTACCGCGCCGGGTCGTCGGCACCGACGGTGAACATCAGGACGGCCGCGAAGCTCACCCAGCTCGCGTGCTCGCCGAGCACCCGCCACTGCTCGACCAGGATCGCCAGCCCCACGACGAGGGCGATCGTGATGCCCGCGGGCACCGCGATCGTGGCCTCGTGGACGACGACGGCCAGCCCGAACCCCAGCAGGATGGCCAGCACCGTCCGCCAGGCCGCCGAGGCGGAGTCGGCGACGGTGGGATGGACGGCGATGACCGCACCGAGCACCGCGTAGTAGGAGTACTGCGACAGCGCCGACGGCAGCAGGGTCGCCGCCTGCCAGGCGAGGGCCGCGGCCAGCGCCGCCCGCACGCCCCGCTGCACCCACGGCTCGCGCAGCAGCTCTCCGGTCCGGGTCACTCCCCCAGCATGCGCACGCCGGGCCGCGCCACGCCCCTCGGTGGGGCGAGGTCACACCGGGGCGCCCTCCGGGGCATGCGCACCGGGAGTGACCGGGCGGGGCCTCGGCGAGCGGCTCACCGAGCGGTCGGCGGCCGTCCCGTAGAGCCGGCCCTCGTAGGCCTTCACCCCCGCCACCATGACGATGCTGACCACCACCAGCAGCGACCAGGAGCCGAGCTTCGCGGCGTGGACCAGCGTCCACACCGACTCCTGGTGCGGGTACTGCCAGGCCCGCAGCAGGGTGGCGGCGTTCTCGGCGACCCAGAGGAAGAAGCCGATGAGCACGAACGACAGCGCCAGGGGCATGGCGTAGCGGCGCTCACCGACGGTGAAGTGCACCCAGGTCCGCCGGGTCACCACGAGCAGCGCCACGGCGAGGGGCACCCGCACGTCCCAGGTGACGTGGGAGGTGAAGAAGTTGAGGTAGACGAGCGCGGCGACCGCCGCGGTGCCGCGCAGCCGGTAGCCGGTGATCCGGAGGTCGAACCGGCGCCACGCCTGGCAGACGTAGCTGCCGACGGCGGCGTACATGAAGCCGCTGTAGAGCGGCACGCCGCCGACGGTGGCCCAGCCGGTGTCCGGGTAGGACCACGAGCCCTGCGCGACCTTGTAGAGCTCGAGGGCCAGACCGACGAGGTGGAAGCCGACGATGACGCCGACCTCGCGGCCGGTCTCCCAGCCCAGCAGCCAGAGCGCCAGCGTCACGCCGAGCGACCAGATCAGCAGGGCGTCGGCGGCGTCGATCGGCAGCGGCACGACCCGGACGACGGCCAGCCCGGCGAAGAAGAGGACGGCGAACAGGCAGCACTGCGCCTCGATCCAGGCGAACCGCAGCAGCTGTTTCACCGGGCGAAGGCTAGGCGACCGGGGCGACGTCTCCGGGGAACGCACCGGCGCCCCGGCTCCACGCATCGTGGGGCCGGGGCGCCGTTGTCGGTCGGATCAGGCGTCGGCGTCGAGCGCGGCCGCGACGCGGCGGTGGGCCGCCCAGATCTCCTCCGGCATGTCCGGGAACTGCGCGAGGTGCTGCTCGCGGTACCCCATCTCCTGCTGCCAGCGGTGGGTGTCGATCGACAGGAGCGTGTCCAGGTCGTCCTGGCGCAGGTCGTCCATGCCCTCGAGCTGCAGCTCCTCCTTGACCGGGACGATGCCGACCGGGGTCTGCCGGCCGGTGACCTCTCCGTTCCGCAGCTGCATGAGCCACAGCAGCGGACGCAGGTTGTCCCGGTAGCCCGGCCACAGGAAGCGACCGTCCTCGCCGCGCTGGAACCAGTTCACGTGGGCGAAGATCGGCTTGTCCTCGGCGGCACCGAGGGTCTTCAGCCAGTGCGCGGCGTAGGCGCCCTCGGGGTAGGCCATGAAGGGCCGCATCGACATCGGGTCGTAGCGCAGGACGCCCTCGGTGCCCTCGGCCGCGAAGGTCGCCTCCGCGCCCAGGGTGAGGCCGTCGTAGACGCCCTCCGCGAGGTCGGTGATCGCGCGGATCAGCGGCTCGCGGTCACGGGTGCGCCCACCGAAGATGATCGCGTCGACCGGCACGCCCTTCGGGTTCTCGTAGTCCGGCGCGATGTTCGGGATGTTGGCCAGCGTGGTGGTGAACCGGCTGTTCGGGTGCGCCCACGGCGAGCTCTCGGCGCCCTCGGGACGCTCGGAGATCAGCGCCCCGGTCCAGTCGCGCCAGCCGGTCACGTCGGCCGGGGGCTGCTTGGTCTTGCCCTCCCACCACACGTCCTGCGTCTGCTCGTTGTAGGCGACGTTGGTGAAGATCGTGCCGGTGCCCTCGGCGATGGCCGCGACGGCGGTGGGGTTGGTGACCTCGTTGGTGTCCTTGGCGACGCCGAAAGCCCCGTACTCGGGGTTGATCGCGTAGACGCGACCGTCCTCGGGGTCCACCCACAGCCAGGCGATGTCGTCGCCGTAGAAGTGCACCTGGTAGCGGTCACCGAGGGCGTCGGGCGACAGGATCATGGCCAGGTTCGTCTTGCCGGACGCGCTCGGCATGCCACCGGCGATGTGGTACGTGCGACCGGTCTGCTTGTCGGTGATGCCCAGCAGCAGGAACTGCTCGGCGAGGAACTTGCCGGACGCCCAGCCGTCGTAGGTCGCCTGGCGCAGGCCGTGCGCGATCTTGCCCAGCAGCGCGTTGCCGCCGTACGACGAGCCGAAGTGCAGGATCGTCCGCTCGTCGGCCACGGTGACGAACCAGCGCTGGTCCTCCGGCGTGCCCTGGCCGAGGTTCTCCAGGTCACCGGTGACGTGCACGGCCCGCACGAAGCTGTTCTGGTCCTGCAGCTCGTTGATGTACTTCACGCCGACCCGCGCCATGCGGATCATGTGCAGCACGACGGTCCGGGTGTCGGTCACCTGCACGCCGGCGGCGAAGGCCTCCAGCGGCGAGCCGGGCGGGGCCATCAGGTAGGGGACGACGTACATCGTCTTGCCGGCCGAGGCGCCGCGCATGCGCTCGTGGAGCAGCGGCTTCATCTCCGAGGACGGGCGCCAGTTGTTGTAGACGCCCTTGTCGGCCGGGTTGCTGGTGGCCACGACGGTGCGCTCCTCGGAGCGGGCCGTGTCCTTGATGTAGCTGCGGGAGTAGTACCGCCCCTCGCCCGCGGGCAGCAGCTCCCCGGCGTCCAGCGCCTCGCGCAGCAGCCGGGCGTCGTCCTCGGCGTTGATCACCTCGATCCGCGCGGCGCCCGTCAGCTCCGCGTAGTGGCGCACGTAGTCACGGACATGGGCGTTCTTCAGCCCTGCCTCTTCGAGCACGGTGTCGACGTCGATCACAGCTCACCCCTCATGTCGGTCCGACCGAATCTCACCAGGCACCACTCGGGGACCGCACGGCGGGCCTCCGAACCCGTCCTCCGGCGGGATCAGCCGAGCATCGCCTCCGCACGGCGGACGGCAGCCGCCGAGCCGAAGAGGCCCGGTAGACCGCCGGAATGCAGGAACACCGTCCGCTCGCCGCGCTGCACCTCTCCGGACGCGACGGCGCCGATCAGCCCGGCCAGCGCGCGCCCGGTGTAGACGGGATCGAGGACGACGCCCTCGGACCGAGCGGCGGTCGACAGGGCGGCGACCACGGGTTCCGGCAGCGTCCCGTAACCGTCGCCGACCTGGTCCAGCCGGACCCGCAGGTCGCCGGGACGGCAGTCGGCACCGGTCAGCTCGGTCACCAGGTCCGTGACAGTCCGCGCGGGCTCGCCCACGGCGCCCACGTGCACGCCCAGCACCCGCTCCGCGCCGAGGCCGGCGACCAGGCCGGCCATCGTGCCGCCCGAGCCGAGGGGCGTGACCACGGTGCGCAGGTCCGGCGCCTGCGCCAGCAGCTCGGCGGCGCAGTCCTGGTAGCCGCGGGCCCCGAGGGCGCTGGAGCCGCCGAAGGGGACGACGGCCGGCCGGCGACCGGAGCGGGTCAGCTCGGCGGCGACCTCCTCGGCGATGGCGGACCGCTCCCCCGGGTCGGCCGCACCGGTCCAGACGACGCGGACCCCGAGCAGCCCGTCGAGCGCCAGGTTGCCGGACGACGCCGCCCCGGCCTGCCCGCCCAGCACCAGGACGACGTCGAGACCGAGCCGGGCTCCGGCTGCCGCCGTCAGGCGCGCGTGGTTGCTCTGCGCGGCGCCGGTGGTGATCAGGACGTCGGCGCCGTCGTCGAGCGCCGCGCCGACGATCCACTCCAGCTTGCGCACCTTGTTGCCCCCGCCGCCGAGACCGACGAGGTCGTCGCGCTTGAGCCACAGGTCGTCCTCGCCGAGGCCGATCGCGCGGGCCAGGCGAGGGGCGGGTTCCAGCGGCGTCGGCCAGCTCGCCAGCCGCACCCGCCGCGATTCCGAGGTCATCCGGCGATCATGCACCGGGCTTCCTGCGGGGGCGCAGGACGCCACCGGCCCGGCCCTCGTGGAGGACCGGGCCGGTGGACACACCGTGCAGGCCGAGGAGTTCGCTCGGCCGACTACGTCAGCTGGCGAGACTCGTCCAAGTGTCACTCCGAGACTCGCCGGTGACATTCCGTATCAAGTATCGACCTGGCTGCTAGGTGATACATCGTGATACACGGTTCCGACGACGGCCGGGCGGTGGCCCGAGAGCGGGCGAAGGAGCTCGCCGTGGCCGACGCGCTCGTCTCGATCGGCCGAGCGCTGACGCTGCTCGGTACTCAGCTGGCCGCGGTGCATGACGACGACAGCGGCGAGGACGTCGCGGCCGAGGTGGAGGCCGCGACGCTCGGCGCGGAGTTGCCGCGCGGCGGGTTGGGCCCGCGACAGCTCGCCGTGCTTGCACTCGGCGGCCTCGACACGTCGATGGGCTTGGCGGTGGCGGACGTGGAGACCGCAACCGGCCTGCAGCGGCCCAACGTGCACAAGCTGCTGCAACGCCTCACCGAGCTCGGCCACCTGGAGCAGGTGCCGGATGAGCGGCCGGCCCGCTGGCGCAGGCCTCAGCGTGCCGCGGCCGGAACCTCGCAGCCGTGAGCGCACCGCCGACCGCGGCACCCCGACCGGCACGCGCACCGCTGTGCGTGCCACGCGCCGGTGGTTGGACCGCACCCGGCGGCCTGACCAGCCGGGTGGCGCTGCCCCTGATGCCGGCCCGCGCCCTGCCCGCAGTGCTTGCCGCGGCCGGACTGGACTGGCGGTTGCGGCCGACGGACCCGGCCGACCTGCCACACACTCCCGGCGCCTACTGCTGGGCGTGCCCCAAGTGCCGCGGGGTCATCTACATCGGCATCGGCAAGGACCTGGCCGCCCGCTGCCGGAACGAGGCCTCCTGGCTGGGCGGGGCGTACGTCCACGGGCATGCCCTCGCTGCCGACCGGTCCGCAGCCCAGTTGTGGGCGGGACCCGTCTTTCGCGTCCGCGCAGCGGACCGCGCACTCGAGCAATGGCTCACCCCCGCCTTCCGACAGCAGATGTCCGGGCTGATCGCGGCGTCGGCGCCGGAGCGGATGACAGAGACGCTCGCACTACGGGCCACCGCCTGGCTGGCCACCCCCGCCCCGGCCAATGCCGACCAGAACGATCCCTGGTCGAGTGGCAGCAACGACGACTTCGCCTGGGCCCTGGCCCAGCACGCCCGCCGACGGGTGCGGCCTGCCACGCACTTCGCCAACCTGCTGCACCCCGAGGGCCTCGCCGCCGTTCTCGCCGTCCTGGGCCTCACCGTCACATGGAGCGCCTCGAGGACAGCGGAACGGGGGCTGCTCGCACACATGGACGGCACCATCCGTCGCCCGCTGGTCCGGCAACCCCTGCTGCGGCTGCGCGCCAGCGTCGATCCGCGAGCCGAGGCATCCGCGATCGTCGCCGAAGACACCGCGCTTGCGCGGCTGCTTCGCGAGCGCTCCGCCCTTGTCCTTACCGGCGCGGTGCGGCGCGTCCGCACCTCCCGGCTGCGCGAGGTTATGCAGCAGATGTGGCCTTCGGACCGGGCCGAGGCCCGCCGGTGGCTCGACTGCACCGACCCGGTGACGGCCGCCGCGGTCCTCGCCGCCCGCGTTGCCGTGCACGCGGGCTCGCTCAGCATGCCAGCCACACCCACGTCGGCCTGGGGGCTCGGCGGCGCGCACTGGGCCGCCGACGACCTCGCCAGGATGGCGGTGGCCCTGTTCTGACCCGCCGCGCGGTCGCCGCTCCAGCCCACCGGCACGGGCATAGGCGGCGGGCCCAGCACCCGTCAGCCTGGCGACCGGGCCCGGTCGTGCAGCCGCTGAGCGGCGGTGGCCACTTCGTCGGCGGTGATCGGCCCCCACTCCGCCTCGGCGTCGGCGAGCCACCGGTCCAGTGCGGCCAGCCGCAGCTCATGCGCAGCCGCGGCCGACTCGACTTCGCTCGAACGGCGTGGCGGCTGGGCGGTGTGCCGGGGACCGTCAGCGGTCAGCCACGCCGGCGCGAACTCCGGCTCGTTGAGCACCATCGGTTCCTCCGACGCCGGCCCATCGTCCCACAACGACCGAGCCCACCGGCGGGCCTCCTCGATCATCTCCGTGGCCGTCTCCAGCAGCGCCTTCTGCCGGACCACGACCTCCTCTGCGGTGCGCAGCGCGGCCCGCGCCTCGTCCCGCTCCCGTGCGGCTGTGGCGAGCTCGGCGTGGTCGTCGTCCCCTATACCGGCGAACGCGTCGCGCAGGCACTCTCGGCAGCGGTGCACGTGGTCGCCGTCGGCGCCCTCCAGCAGGTACAGCGGCCGGCCACGGCCGCAGCCGCCGCAGTGGTCCGGCGGGGACGGCTCCGGGATGCGGGACATGCACGGATCATGCAGAGCGGCTACGACGACCGCACCGAAGTTCCGCGCGGCGGCACCATGCGGACCGAAGAGACGGTTCAGCTGGCCGGCGGCCGCGCGAACCGGCACCGGCACCGGCACCGGCCGGCGCGGGTGAAGCTAGCGACGCGTCAGCACATCTCGCCGGTGTCCACCAGCGCCGTCGAGGCCTCCCGCCCGGTGCACGTCACGAGTGCGCGGGTCAGGCCTGCTCCGTCGGTGGCGCAGCGGTGGGGCCGGTTCCCGCGGCCTGCTCCTGCATCTTCGCCGCCTCCCTGAGCTCGCGGGCGCGTGAGCGGAGCAGTTCGTTCATGGCGTCGTACATGGCCAGGACGGTGGGTACCGCCCACGCCTTGAGCGCCGCGCGGGCGTCATCGTCGGCGAGGTCACCGGCGGGGCGGTAGGCCGCGATGCGGCTCGCCCGCTTGTCGTCCAGACGCTCCCAGCTCAGCGGGTAGCCGACCTTCGTCTCCCAGGCGGCGGCGTCTGCGTGCAGCTCGTCGAACAGCGCCTTGTTCACGTCGCCGTTGCCACTGTCGAGGTAGGCTTCGATCCGCAGCCGCCCGTCGTTGGCCACGACGAGCGCCCAGTTGCCCCATGGCCCGGCGGCGAACGCCAGCCAGTTCAGCGTTCCCCGGGTGGGAAGTCTGATGCCCGGCCGCTGGGCGACCACGTCGGTGAGGACCTCAACGAAGAAGTCCTGCCGGACGACGTTGATCCCACTGCCCTGCCCGGTGCCTCCGCCTCCGCCACCGGCTTCCTTGACGCCCTTCTGCCAGCCGTTCGGGCGGGCGACGACTTCGAAGACCGGAGCGCGGGGGCCGGCCTCGCCGATCTGGACGACGGAGACCTCGACGCCGAAGAAGTCCACGCCGGTGTCGGTGCGCTCGTTGAGCCAGTCCAGTGTGCGGCGGTGGTCGTCGCGGAACCGCGGGGCGACCCAGACGACCGCGCTGGCTTCCAGGCCGGAGGCGTACGCCAGCAGCTGACCCAGATGCCCGTGGTCGGTCCGTTCCAGCTGGTTCTCCACGATGACTACACCGCCGTCGGGCGTCTGCGCCTGGATGTCCAGCCGGAACTCGCCGACTGGCACCTCGGTCGCGATCAGGGTCAGCGACATGCCGAGTTCATCGGCGAGGACGTCGAGGTTCTCGGCCAGCCAGGGCGTGAAGTCGCCGGACTCGGAGGTCCACACGTCGCGGGCGTTCGCGACCCGACGCAGCCTGCCGAGTCCTTTGCTGTCGAGCTCCATACCGCTCTTGTACCGCAGGCTGGGCAGGCAACGGCGGCCGGGGCCGCGGTGCGGCGACGTCCGTCGCGGTCGGTGCGCGTCACCCGCTCGCCGGCCCTGACCGGAGGCAGATCGTGGGCCCGCTACGGTCCGGCGCCGTGACCACCCCTCCCCTGCCCGACGTTCCCGACGACTGGCCGCGGCCGGCGCCCAGCGAGATCGCGTACGCGCGGCAGGTGACCCTCGAGGCGCTCTCCGACGACACCAACCGGCCGGCCACAGAGCGGCTCGCCCGGCACTACGACCCGACCGGTCGGGGCGCCGGAACGACGTTCCTCGAGCTGCCGCCGGTCGACGCGGCCACCGTGACCGCCGCCGACCTGCACGCGCTCGCGGTGCTCAACGCGCCCGTCGCGGCGCTGGTCACCCGGCGACTGCTGACCGATGCGGCCATCCGCGGCGACATCGAGCACGCCCTGGCCGCAGTACCGACCGACGTCGACCTCGCCGCCGCCGACCGCAACACGTTCACGGTGATGGAGACCCTGGCGCAGGCCATCCACGCCGGCTGCTGCGATCCGCGGGTGGCCAACCCCAACCCGTGGGTGACCTCGGCGAAGCTGTGCTCCCGCAAGCGCCCCCGGCTGTTCCCGGTGCGCGACCGTGTCGTCTGCGAAGGTCTCGGGCTGTACGGCACCCCGGTCCGGCGGACCGGGACTCGGCGGGTCGACTGGCAGGTGTTTGCGTCCCTGATGGGCGACCCGGACATCGCTCAGCGGCTCGACCACCTCACCAAGCAGGTAGAGACGTCGCATGGCGTGCGCTGCGATGCGGTGCCACTGCGGATGCTCGACGTCGCGCTGTGGACCTGGCTCGGCAGGGGCTGAGTCGCAGCCTCCACCAGGTGCTATCGCGGTCCGGGACAGTCAGTCGGGGTGCGCGCCGGCCGCGGCCACTTCGGGCAGGAGCCCGTTGAGGTCGACCAGCTCAACGTGCGCGGCCGGGCCGGCGGTGAAGTCCGCGATGTGCATGCTGAGCTGGCCGAACCGCTGCTCGAACAGCTGGCGTGTGGGCTGCGACTTGTCCAGTGCCCAGCTTGCGGTGGACTTCGAGGTGCGGAGGAACCGCACCGGCGCCTGGCCGACGGCGTAAAGCTCGGCTCGGCGGTCGCCCTCGGCGGCGGCGAGGTGCACCAGGTCCTGGAACAGGGTGCGCTTGCGCATCGCGTCGGCCCCGGTCCACTGCGCGAGCTTGAACTCCGCGACCCGGCGGTCGGTCTCCAGGTCGTACTTGCGGGAGGGGTCGTTGCCGGCGCCCAGTGACGGGCGACGGATGATCTTCTCGCCCGGCTCGAGGATCCGGGGCAGGACCAGGGTGATGGCACAGGCGTGGATGAGGTCGTTGAGCCGGCCGACGTCGCGGCGCACCATCAGCGCCGCGGCGAGCAGGGACGCGTCGATGCCGGCGTCCGCGGTCGCCGCAGTGGCGACTGCCGCGTCGGCGTCCAGGAGTTCGTGCTCCAGCCCGGCGAGCAGCCCGGTGAGTCGACCGCCGGCGAGGACGGCGGCGAGCTGCTCGAACGCCGCCGCCGACGATTCGCCGGGCACGGTCAGCTGCGCGCGGCCCGGGCGCGGGTGAGCGCATCGGACAGCGTCCGGACCTCCTTCACCACATGCTCGGGCACCAGCAGGTACTGCCAGTCGCCGTGCTGACCGTCGTCGGTGACGTGCCGGGCCCACTGCTCGGCCGCTGCCCGCTTGCGCAGCACGACCTCGTCGCTGAGCCGGTCGTCCCCCTTGACCTCGAGCAGGTAGTGGACGCCGCCGATCTCGGCGTAGAAGTCGGGGCTGTACCGGCCGCCCTCCCACTCCACGACGAACTCACCGCGCTGAATCCGGGCCCACACGGTGACGCCGGTGTCGCTGTCGAGCAGGTTGGCGAACCGCCGCTCGGTCTCGCTGTCGAACCAGTTCAGCTTGTGCAGCCCGCGGTCGGACCAGGAGTTGTAGGCGACGCCGCGGCTGAACGGGCCGTACCGGTTGAGCTCCACCGGACGGCTGTTGGTGCGGGTCGGGCCGAACTCGGTGGAGGTGACGGACAGGTCGACGACCTCGTCAGCAGCGCGGTACTGCTGGCGGAGAAGTCGCTGCACCGCGGCGAGGGTCTGGTTGACGTAGGGCGCCACGTGGTCGGTGCCGCCGGCTCCGGCGACGAGGGCCTCGGCCAGTCGGCGGGCGGCGTTGCCGTCGCCGCGGCGGGCGGAGTCGATGAACTCCATGGCCAGGATGCCGCTCTTCAGCGAGCTGACGACGTTGCCCAGCGGGAGTTCCGGTGTGCTCGCGTCGATGATGTCCGCCGCGTCGGTCGGGACCAGCCGCAGCCCGGTGGGGCTGGTCGGGTCCTCGATGACGTCCAGCCGCTTGCGGGCCAACTGGCCGCCGCCGGCGGTGTCGGCGATCTGCTTCCCGAGCGCAGTGAACAGCCGCTCGTCGACGTCGGAGAGGGAGAAGGCGCGTGCGATCACGGTGCGCTCGACGACGGGCATGGTGATCTGCCGGCGTGCGGCGACGGGCTCGATCGTGCTCTGCGCCTGCTGCTCGGCCTCCCGCAGCCGTTCGGTCATCGAGGTGATGGTCGCCCCGCCGGTGGCCTCCTCCGTCGGGGAGACCGGCACCGGCGTCACCGTGTCGGGGGCCGGCTCCGCGGCTTGCGCGGGTTCGGGGGTGGCGCCGGTGGGTGCGCTGCCGGGCGCCGGCCCTGCGGGAGTGGCCCCGGTGCCGTCGCTGCAGGTGGTCGTCACGGTGCCGGTCGGGGCCAGCGCCGTCGACTCCTCCTCGGTGAACTGCGCCGGGACGTCGGTCGGTGCGGGCGCGTGTCCCTCGGCGTCGGGCGCGTTGATGTCGACGACCCGGGTGGTGCCGGGGACGTCCGTGGGGACGGGCACGACCCGGTTCTCCACCAGCCCCTCGAGCAGCACGCCGGCCTTGGCCAGCAGGGACTCGTAGCGCTCGTGAGAGAGGACTTCGACGGTGTCGAGCAGTTCCACGCCGGTGTAGGCGCCCCACGGCAGCCGCAGGCCGCGGCCGAGGGTCTGCTCGGTGAGCACGTCGGAGATGGACGGGCGCAGGGAGCAGATGACGTAGATGTTCTTGACGTCCCAGCCCTCCTTGAGCATGTCCACGCTGACGATGACCCGCACCGGGCTGTCGGGGTCCTCGACGGCGGCCAGCCGCGCGAGGGCGTCGTCGGCGGCCTTGCTGTGCACGACGAGCACCCGCTGTTCGTAGTCGTGCTCGTACATGCCGGGTCGGCGCAGCACGGTGCTGACGGCCTGGGCGGAGTCGATGCTGTCGGCGACGACGAACATCACCGCGTTGACCCGCGGCAGTCCATGGGCGTCGGCGTAGGCGTCGGCGGCCTTCTGCTTGGCCGCGAGGAGCGTCAGGCCGTCGCGCAGGCGCACCTCGACGCTGTCGGCGGTGTCGGTGCGCCCGACCAGGACCGGGGTCTTGACGTACTTGTCGGCGATCGCGCGGGCCAGCGGGTACTGGTAGATGACCTTGTGCAGGTCGGACTTCGCTGGGGTGGCGGTCAGCCCGACCAGCGCGAGCGGGTCCAGGTTGCGGATCGCGGAGGAGAACGCCTCCGCCGACTCGGAGTACACGTGGTGCTCGTCGGCGATGACGACGAGGTCGTCGCGGCCCTGCAGGTAGGCGTAGAGATCCTCCCCCAGCCACTCCTGGAACTTCCGGGTGCGGCGGGTGCTCTTGTCCGGCTTGGTCAGGGCCTGCACGTTGAACACGAAGACCTTGACGGTGTCCTCGTCGGCGAGCGCGGTCGCGACGTCGCCGGTGTTGAAGTTGTCCACCGTGATGACCGTCGGCCGGGTCTCCATGCCGCCGAGCACGGACTTCTTGTGGCCGTCGGTGAAGTTGGCGACCGTCTTGTCCAGAATGGTGCGCCCCGGCGTCACGAACAGGACGTTGCGCACCCCGGACTCGGCCAGGTACTCGATCAGGCCCGCGGCCAGGTACGTCTTGCCGACCGCGGTGGCCAGGTCGCAGACCAGCTCGAGGCTGCGGCCGCCGGCCCCGTCCAGCTGCTTGGCCGCCGCGGACAGGGCCTCGGCGTTCGGCGTCCTCAGCTCGAGCCGGGCGGCGATGTCATCGATCAGGCCCTGATCGAAGGGCACGGTGGGGTGGCTCATGACGTGGCACCGTCCGGAGTCGAGGTCAGCGTGACCAGGCGGCTGGGGAGGATCCCGCGGCGGGCCAGGTCGCGCGGCATCTTGCGGACCTTCGAGCCGCCGCGGCGGGCGGTCAGCAGCTCCTCGGCCTCTGGCTCGATGGCCTGGGCGACCACCAGCAGGGTCTCCTTGTCGGCCAACTTGGACAGCAGCAGTTCGGCGACACCGGCGGTGAGCATCCCGTCCAGCACGGCCAGCCGGCTGCGGCCCTTGCGGCCGGTGAACGGACCGGCCGGCTCGTAGTCGTAGCGCACCTGGGCGCACACCGCCCGCGCGAGGTCGCCGCCGACGGCCCAGTCGGCCAGGAACAGGTCCCCGTCCTCGTCGGCCTCGAACATGCTCGGTGCGACGCGCAGCAGGCGGAATCCGCCGCCTCCGGACCACCCGGTCGAGCCGGTGACGCCGCCGGGGTCCTCGCCCTTGACGACCTTCTCCAGCCGCGGGCGGACGTAGGTCTCGAGGTTGTCCTCGGACAGCTCCACGGTGACGTACCGGCGGCCCATCTTGTGGGCCACCGCCGCCGTGGTGCCGGAGCCGGCGAAGCAGTCGAGCACGACGTCTCCCGGCTCGGAGGCGATGTGGATGATCTGCTCCATCAGCCGCTCGGGCTTGGGGGTCGCGAAGATGGCCTTGCGTCCGAGGAGCGCGACGATCTCGCCCTTCGCCTCGCGGTTGTTGCCGACCTCCTCATCCGGCCAGACGGTCGTGGGGACCAGGCCGCCGAGTTCGCTCTTGAACCGCTTGCGGAAGGGGAACGTGCGGCCGGTCTTTCCCCACCAGAGGCGGTTGTCGGCGCGCAGTTCCTCGAAGCTCTCCCGGGACAAGCCCCAGAACCGACCCGCACGGGGCGTGAACACGTCCCCGTGGGGCCCGACCACCTCGTAGGCACCGTCGCTGTACGGCTTCGCCGCGGTCAGGTCCGACCGCCGCCAGTCCCCGCGCGGGTCGCCGTCCGGGTTCCAGAAGTCGGCGTCGCTCTTCGCCGTCCGCGACACACGATTGCGACGCCAGGCGTCCTTGTTCCGGGCGTAGACGTGGATGAAGTCGTGGTCGGAGGAGAAGTGCTGCGCGGAGTTGTTGCGGCTGTGGCTCTTCTTCCAGATGACCGTCGCCACGAAGTTCTGCACCCCGAAGACCTCATCGAGGACGCACCGCGCCCGGTGCTGCTCGGCGTCATCGAGGTGTACCCACACGCTGCCGTCGTCGGCGAGCAGCCGGCGGATCTGCACCAGTCGGTCTCGGAGCATCGTCAGCCACACCGAGTGCTCGACCGCGTCGTCGTAGTCCTTGAACGTCTCGCCGGTGTTGAACGGCGGGTCGATGTAGCAGAGCTTGACCTTGCCGACATAGGCCTCAGCCAACTCCGGGGTGGCGGTCAGCGAGGTCAGGGCGTGCAGAGCGTCGCCGTGGATGACCAGGTTGCCCTCCGGCTCCTCGCCGACGTCGGCAACCTCGTCCAGCAGTCGCACCTCGGAGACGCGCCAGTCCGTGGGCTGCACCCACTCGTACCGATCCGCCCCGTGCGACAGCAGCCGCATGTCCTTGTTGGACCAGGACAGCTCAAGCCGTCGACCACTCGCCACAGTTCCTCCTCGGTCACGCACGGTACGTCGCTCACGGACCGTGGGGGACCGATTGCTCCGGATGTCGGCTCTGCGGTCCCACATGCACCATGCGCGCCGCCGGCGGCGTCGCATTCACCCGTACAGGCGCCGATCCGCCGGTCATGGAGTGCTCCAGATCCGCAGCGCGGAGCCCGCCAGATCCGCAGCATCAGCGGCCGCCAGCTCGCATCGGCGCTTGTTGACCTTGCGCTCCCGGGGATCTTGATCGAACCTCCGTTCGAATAAGGTTCGACTGCCGTGGCGCTCCGACGCCCGGAGTCGCCGACGGCGCATGCCGAAGGTGGCTCCGAGCGCTTCCCCTCGGGGGGCCAACCGGTTGCCCATGACGGGTGTCCGTTCAGGGGGGACGACGGCACGGTCCCCGTCCGCTGCGCCGACCGGCCAGCGCGACAACCGAGAGGACCACCGACGTGCACGCCGTCATCGACCGGCCCCGGGCGACCGGACTCGACCGGGCCGCCCCCCGCCCCCGGGGACAGGGCAAGGGCTCGGGCTACCGCGGGTTCCACCCCGCCTTGAACGACCGCTGCGAGCTCGCCCTGGCCGAGCACCTGGCCGCCCCGGCGGCAAGCCCGGCCTGGCAGCGGGCGGCCGATGCGATGGCGCTGGCTGGCCGGATTGTCACCGCGCACGGCATGCCGGCCCGGCACGCCGCCGCCCGCCAGCAGCTGGCCGGCTTCCTCGGCGTGTACGACCGCTTCTTCCGACTGCCGGCGCAGTGGAAGCTGGCGCCGGCGACCGCGCCGGGCTCGCCGCTGACCTGGCGCACCGCGGCCGGCGACGCCGTCGTCGACGTGGTGCGGACCGCGCCGCCGAGCCACCCCCTCCTCGACGCCGACGTGCACACCCGGCTGGCCGAGCTCGCCACGTGGGCCGCCGACTGCGACGTTCGCCTGGTCGGGGTCCGGCTGCTGGCACTGTCGGCGCCGGCCACGTCGCTGCTGCACGACCTGGTCACCGGGACCGTCGAGGCGCTGGCCGGCACGGCGCTGGCCGGTCAGCTGCGTGTTCCCGGCGGGGTGTCCCGGTGACCGCCGGCTGGAAGCGGCGCGCGGCGCTGGCGATCGCGGTCGCCGCGCAACGCCCCGACGGGACCGTGCCCGAGGACGCCGCGCGCCGCGCCGCGGCCGCCGCCGACGTGACCGTCCGGCAGGTCCGCCGCTGGCTGAGGAGCCACGCCAAGGAGCTGGCCGACGGCCTCGCCGGCGTGCGCGACGTCCCCGACCCCGCTCCCCGCGCCGGCTGGCAGGTCACCCCGGCGGTGCTGGCGGTGGTGTCGGCCAACAGCACGCTGAAGCGGGCCTGGCAGCAGTTGAGCGCCACCGATAAGGCAACTCCGTCGTATCCGTCGTTCACCGCGGCGCTGCGCAACTACGCCGACAACGGGCTGGCCCGCGCGGTGAAGGGCGACGGCGCCAAGACCCTCATCGGGTCGCGGATGTACCTGAAGGTCGATGTGCCGGTGCGCAACGCCCGTTGGGAGCTCGACAGCCAGGAGGTGCCGGTGTTCGTGATCCCCTCCCGCGGAACCAAGCCGCTCAAGCTGCACCAGACGACCGTCATCGAGTGCAAGCACCGGATGGTCATGGCCACGGTGTTCACCCCCGGCCCGCCGCGGGCCGAGGACGTCGCCGCGTGCATCGCCCGCGGCGTGGCCGTCCGGCCCTACCTGCTCGACGGGCAGGAGGTGTGGGTCGGCGGCATCCCCGACGAGATCGTGTGGGACAACGCCAAGTCCAACCTCGCCGACCTGGTCACCGATCTGGTCGTCCGGCTGGCCACCATGGGCTCGGCGGTCACCCCGTTCGCCGGCTGGGAGAAGGGCAAGATCGAGTCCTGGCAGGGCATCAGCCAGGTCGAGTGCTACAGCACGATGCCCGGCTACACCGAAGGTCCGGCGTCGTTCACCGGGCACAAGTACTGGGGCGACCACACCAGCGGCGCCGCGCTGCTCGGCGAGGACCTGCTCATCGCCCAGGGCGAGCGGTGGGCGCTGGAGGAGTACAACGCCGTCCGGGTCCACGGGCAGCTGGGCACCACGCCCCTGCGCAGCTGGGCCGCCGACACCAACCAGCTGCGCCGGGCCACCGGCGAGCAGCTGATGCCGGCGATGCTGACCGCCAAGCACCTGCGCAGCGTGAACAAGAACGGCATCCGGTTCCGCACCGTCGACTTCGTCGCCGCCGAGCTCGCCGGCTTGTCGGGCGCAAGGTCACCGTTCGATACCTGCCGAACGTCGAGCTGGAGCACCAGTTCATCGAGGTGTTCGACGGCGAGCAGTGGGTGTGCACCGCGTTCCCCTCGGCCACACTGACCGCCGCCCAGCGGACCGCGCTGCTGGCCGAGCGGCACCGGCAGTACCGGGCGCTGCGCGACGCCGAGCGCGAGGGCGCGCGCATGCGGTCCGCGGCCGCCGACCGGGCCCGGGCCACCAACGGTGAGGAGACCACCTACGGGCAGAACGCCGCCGCCTACGCCGGTGACGAGCTCGGGGTGAACCTCGAGGACCTGTTCGACGACGGCGCTCCGGGTGCCGCCCCGAACGCTGCGGCCGGCGACGAGCCGGAGGTGCTGCCGTGATCGGCCGCCACCTCAAGGGACTCACCGAGGCCGTCGATGTGCGCACGCTGGCGTTCAACCGGGCCACCCTCATGCTTCGGCACACCGCGGCCGACAACGACATGGCCGCACTGCTCGGCGAGCCCGGCACCGGTAAGACGTTCTGCGCCCTGGCGTTCCTCGAAGAGGTCACCGCCGCCGGCCGGCTGGGGATCTTCCTGCAGTCGGACGTGACCGCGACGCACACGCTGATGACCACCCGGCTGCTGCAGAAGCTCACCGGTGGCCGGCCCACCGGCGAGGGCTACCACCTCACCGACGACCTGGCCGAGCTTCTCGACGAGCGCTCGCCGGTCATCGTCGTCGACGAGGCCCACCGCGCCCAGGCCCGCGGGCTGGACCAGCTGGTGTACCTGAAGGAGACCGCGCCGGAGTGGACGCTGGTGCTCATCGGCAGCGAACTGCCGGACTCGATCGGCCGCGTGCCGGGCGTGCGCAGCCGGCTGCGCGGCCGCACCGCCGCGTTCGGGCCGCTGACCGGACCCGAGCTGCTGCAGACCTTGCGGGCCTGGCACCCGCTACTGCGCGACGCCGACCCCGAACTGCTGCAGCGCATCGACGCCCGGTACTGCCACGGGAAGTTCCGCGCCTGGGCACAGCTGGTCAGGGGCGCGCAGAAGGCCAACCAGGAGCTGCACGCCCGGGGCAAGCCCACCCATCCGACGCTGACCACCCGGCTGCTCGGCCCCGCCGTCGGCATCGCCGGTTTCGACGCCTGGGAGGTGCCGGCATGAGCCCGACCGCCACCACCGCAGCGGGCTTCACGGTGCTGCACGTCGTCAACGACGACGACGTCGCGCTGCACCCAGCCGCCGCCAACGACCCCGACCACGGCCGGATCGCCGTCGGGGTCCGCCCCGGCATGCGGCGGCTGGACTGGCTGACCCGCGACCTGCTCGCCGCGGTCGGCGTTGACTTCACCGCGGCCGGTGGCGGCCGCAACGCCGACGAGAACCTGCAACTGCTGCCCGTCCGGCTCGCCGTCCGGCGGATCACCGACGTGCTCATCGTCGGCACCGAGACCCTCACCGCGGGCATGCTCACCGACCTGGTGCTGCTGGCCGCGGCCGCCCAGGTCCGGCTGTGGCTGGTCACCGCTCCCCCGGTCACCGACCCGTTGCGCACCGGGCTGGCCGACTGGTGCCCCGCCGAGCTCGGTGTCGCCGATGCGGCCGCGGCGTGGCCCGGCCTGACCGGCTCACCCGCACCCCGCGGCCGAGCCAGCGCCCAGCCTCTCCCGACCAGCACCCCGGGCCCGGCCGAGCCGCGGCGGCTGCCGCTGGTCGACGCGACCACGCTGCTGGCCGCCAGCCGGCGGCTGCTCAGCGCCGCCGAGGCGGACTGGGTCCATCAGCGGTGGCCGCCGCGGTCGCTGACGCCGGCCGGACGCTCAACGCCACCACCGACGACCAGTCACTCACCGAGGCAATCGCCGGATGGCTGCTCAACCGGTACGACACCGCCGGCACGCTGACCCAGTTCGTCACCGACATCCGCGGCCTCCAGGTCGCCTCCCTGTGGGCCGGCCTGCTCGTGCACGTCGACCTCCCCGCGCTGCTGGGCACCGCGTCGACCTCGCCGTCGGCGGCGGCCCGGACCGCCGAGGTGTGGCAGCGGCTGCGCGCCTACCGGCTGCCGGTGCGCGGCGCCGCGTGCGCACTTGCCGCCGCCCGGCTGGGGACTGCCGAGGTCTGCGCGATCACCCTCGCCGACGCCGCCGGCGACGGCACCAGCGTCACCATCGACGGCCGCCGCGTGCCCATCGAGCACGACGCGGCCGAGTACGTCGCCGCGCAGCGGCTTCTGCGCCTGGCATCCGGAGCACCGCAGACCGCGCCGCTGCTGGCCACCAGCACCGGGGCCGCGGTCAGCAACAAGGGGCTGGCCCGGATGCTGTCCGAGGCACGCACCGAGCTCGGGATCATCGTCACTCCCCGCCGGGTCGAGCGTGCCGCCCCCGACGGCGCGACGACCCTGCGCCGGTGGGGACTGACCGTCACCCGCATCGGCCCGCCGGTCCCCGGTTCCCCCGACACGTCCCCGACCACTCCGACGGCCCACGTCGCATCGGCGGAACGTCCACTGCTGGACGTGGAGCTGCTGCAGCGGCGCCGCGCCGAGATGTACATGTCTCGCCGCGACGTCGCCAAGCACCTCGGCGTCACCACCGCGGTCGTCGGGCGGCTGGAGTCCGGCGTCAACCACGGCGAGCAGCCGCTGTCGCTGCTGCTACAGCTGGCCGAGCTGCTCGCCGTCGACCTGGCCGACCTGCTCCCCCGCACCGGCGCCCCCGCGCGCGAGGGCGCCGTCCACGACCCAGCCGGTTCGGACGAGCCGGTCGCCGCCGACGCCCGACGGGTCGAGGCGGCACTGCACACCCTCGGTGTGCTGGTCCCCGCCGAGGCCCTCGCCGAGGTGCTCGGCTTCGACGCCGCCCGCCTGGAGGCCGCTCTGGGTGTGCTGGCGGCAGCCGCACCCTCCTCGGGGCTGCGTGTGCACCGACTGCAGAACAGGGTGTCGCTGGTCCGCGCCGCTGACGCGCTCCCGGCCGACGAGTTGGCGGCGGTGCTGCGCTACGACGCCGCCCGCTCCGGCCTCACCACCACCCAGGCGCGCCTCGTGCACGCCGCGCTCACCCGCGCGGTCGCCCCGCCGGCCGGCCGAGGAGGACGACACATGCTGGCCAAGTCCAACGCCGAGAAGGTCGCCGCCTCCTCGCTAGTCGGCGCCGGCGTCCTCACCACCGACGCGGCCGGCGACCTGTCGCTGCACCCCGACGCCGCGGCGTCGCTGCTGGTCGGGAGGGCGGCGTGAGCGTGGTCGACGACGAGCTGCTGTTCGAGCTGCCGCCCCGGCTCGCCGACGTCACCGAGCGCATGCACAAGTACCAGCTGCTGCGTGACCAGCTGGTCGACGAGCTCGGCGACGTCGACCGAGAGCTCCGCCGGCTCGACGCGCTGGCCCACGCGCTGCCCGAGCTCGCCGACGAGCCGCGGGCCGCGGTGGTGGCCGGGCGGCTGGCCGAACGCTCGTGGCCGGGCACCGGCGACCAGCTGGTCGTCACCGCGCGCGTCGTCCTCGCCCAGGCAGGTCGGTCGTGACCGCTGCCGCGACGGCCCGTGATCCGGCCGCGGACTGCGCTCCCCGTCCCCGCTGCACCCCCGTTCGGGAGGAACAATGACACTGAACCTCGCCGGTGTGCTGCTGGCCGGCACCGTGTGGCTGCTGGCCGCCGTGCTCGCCGGGCCGGCCGACCGCCCGACCGCCGCGGTGGTGCTGCTGTCGGCCCAGGCCGCCACCTACCTACTGCTCGCCGTGCTGGCGAAAGACCCACTCAGGGCCCCCTTCGCCGCCCGCTCCCGGCGCCGGGGTGTGCGGTGAGTGAACCGCGCCGCCGAGCTGCTCGACGTTCTGCAGCGGTGCCTGACGTTCGCCACCACCGGACCACCGGAACGGTGGGCCGCGGTCGTCCGCGGCGGCCGCGCCGCGCTCGACGAGCTCCGGCAGCTGCTCGCATCTCGGCAGTGGCCGCGGGTCGTCCGCGGCGGCCTGCCTCCCGGCCCCCACTTCCTGCAGCTGGACGACCGTGCGCTCACCGGCCTGCTCGCCGACATCCAGGACGCCCACGTGGAGTTGGCCGAGCAGCTACGGGTCACTGAGGCGCGGCTCCGCGACTGTCAGGCCCAGCTGCAGGCCACACGGTCCCGAGCCGCCGAAGCCGACCAAGCCGAACGAGGAGAGCCCGTGAGCCCCGTGCCCGACCCCGCCGAGCGGCACCATCTGCCGATGGTGTGCACCTGCGGACCCGAACGGGAAGCCGCCGGCGAGGCCCTCTATCAGCGCGTCAAGGCCGGCCTGTCCCGCGGCAGCGACGAGCTGAAGGCCCGCGAGATCACCGACCGCACCTTCGTCGACGACCTCCTCCTCTCCCTTCTGGCCGACCACGGCGCCACCGTCGAGTCCATCCACGGCGACCAGTGGTTCGCCGTCACCGTGGAGAGCTTCACCGCGGCCAACGAGGAGCTGCACGTCGTGTGCCAGCGCGACCAGCCGACGCTCGGACTGGCCGCGATCTGGGAGTGGTATGAGCAGCGGAAGGCACAGCCTTGACCGAGGTGCCCCCTCCCCCCTGGCGCTGGGAGCAGGTCGATCCCGGCGCCCTCGAACGCCGACGCCGGCCGACCAGCGACCGCGACGACGACCATGACGCGCGCCGCCTCGTCGGCCCGCGGGGCTGGGGTCTGCTCGGCGCCGACGGAACTCCGGTGCTGCTACACGACGGCGGCTGGGGCACCGTCGACCTCGGACCCGACGGCGGCTTCTGGCCCGACCACCCCATCGCGCAGCTGCTTGCCCGCGCCGGCGACGTTCCCCGGCTCGAGCAGGAGCTGCGCACCGCCGACGGCGCGCTCGCCGAGGCCCGTCTGGAGAACGAGCGGCTCGCTGATGACTTGACCGAGGCGCGTGCCTGGGCCCGGCTGCTCGCCGACGCCTTCGGCATCCCGACCCTCACCGGCCTCGGCCCGCCGCCGGCCTGGCTCACCGCGCCGTACAACGGCGACCAGGCCGGCCCCTGAGCCGGGTGGCACCGGGCGCCGCGGCAGCCCGGGTGCGGGCAGCGTCCCGCGCGAACGGCTACGGCGTCGCTGGCTCCGGAGTGGGACGCCGCCCCTCCTCGGTCAGCGGTGGCCGGCCGCCGCCTGCCGCCTCTGACGTCGACGAGCCCACGCGCGGCTAAGGACGGCGAACCCACCAGCGGACGAACCATCCGGGCACCGCGCGGCGCCAGCCGAAGCGGAAGTTGATGGCGTGCTGGAGCCGCTTCAGCTGCGGCCACTGGTCGCCCGGTCCCCAGCCGCCGAGGGCCATCGCCGCTCCGGTGGTGATCGGTGGCTGCGCCCAGGCGTCCTGCGCCGCCGGCTTCAAGGCAGCGTCGAGCCGTGCGAGGACGTCGTCGTAGATGACCCCGAGCGTGCGGTTCTCGGCGTTGACCCATGTGCGGCAGGCCGCCAGCTGCTCCTGGATGTCGTGCCCCCGCTCGGCGAGCGCGGTGAGCGTCTCCGCGTCGTCGGACGCCCGGCGACGGATTCGGTACGGGTACTCCCCTCGCGCGATGAGCGTGCGGACCGCACGCGCGTACCCGTCGCGGCGGGCTTCGGCGGCGGTGCGCACGTTGCCGAGCGTCGCGGTGATGAGGCCGCCCAGCACGGACGAGCCGAGGACGGCGGCGACCCACGGCCACCAACTGGGCGTCTGCACCGCGTTTTCCGCCGCCGCCGCGATCAGGCCCACTGCTTCGCCGCCTTCCTCATCTGTCGGGTGAGCACGGGGTGTGCACCCGCGGGGGGTTCACCGTGCGGGGCGTCTTCGACCGGCCACTCGTCGTTGCGCCGCCAGTACTCCTCGAAGAACAGGTGCCGGTGCACGCGGGTGACGTACTCCTCGAGACCGTCCTCCCACTCCCAGCGCAGCCCGCGGGGGTCCCGCGGATACCACAGGCACAGGTCACCGGCGAGCTCGCCGAAGATCGGGCCGAGCGGCGACGGGTTGCGGTGCTTCCACTTCCGGTCCCTCGCCCCCAGGGGGAACGTGTGGATCTGGCCGTCGGGGCGAGCCGTGATTCGGGCGCTCTCGGCGACGTAGCCCTCCGCGGCGAACTCGGGAGGCGGGTCGAAGGTGAGGTCGAGAACCGCGCAGCCCGAGGCCTGGAGTCGTGCGCGATCCACGCGCACCCCGAACATCTCCCGCTCCAGCCGTGCGCAGGTGCCCTCGAGGTCGCCGAAGAGCTGCGTCAGCGTGATGCCCACGACCGCCCAGCGGGTGCCTGCTGATCCGCGGCCCTCGTCGCGCTGGGCCGGCCGGTCTTGCTGACGCTCCCCGATCCCCATGCGGCGGCCGCGTCCTTCAGCGGCCGCGCCGGCGGCTTCGGGAAGTCGGGGCCGAGCAGGGTGTGCCAGGCGTCGATCGCGCCGTCCGGGTCGCCCGCGGCGTCGAGCCGGACGGCCTCGTCGGCGCGGGCGGCGGCCTCGCTGAAGGCCTGTGCGGCAATGCTGCGCTGCTGAGGCGTCCACTTCGCGGTGACGTCGTCCTCGCCGGCCGGCTCGTAGACCGGCCCGTACACCGCGGTGGCCGCGTGGCGCAGGGTGGTGAGGACGGCGTCCGCGTGGGGCAACTCGGTACGGATCGCGGCGAACGCCAGCGACTCCATGACGATGCCGGAGACGAACTCCAGCTGGCCCTCGTGGTGCTTGCGGTAGGCCTTCAGCATCCGCACCTGGTGCACGAACCGCCAACCGGTGGCCTTGTTGCGCTCGCTGACCTTGCGGCGCTGGATGCGCGTGTTGCTGCGCTCCCACGACCCCTCGTGCCGATCGCCGATCAGCACGTACTCCGTCGGCGGGTCCTCTTCGAACGCCGGCACCAGGTCCACGGTGAAGGCGCAGTTGGGCAGGGACACCCGCAGCGCCTTGCCGGCCGGCTCCTCCCCCTGGTCGAACTCGGCGTCCGGGAACTTCTTGAGCACCCGCGGCTTGAAGTCCTCCATCGCCCGGCCTGGCCCGTCCGGGGCCCGGTAGCGCTCCCGGAGTTCGGGGTTCAGGAGCAGGACGACGTCCACGTCCTTCAGCGGCTTGAGCATCGTCTTCCGGGCGAAGGACCCCTGCAGGAAGCTGTCGACGACCAGCCGGTCGACGCTCACCGCGTCGCGCATGTCGTTGTGGACCTGCTGGGCTCGGAGGCGCTCCCGCGGGTCGAGGTTGAGGTTCTCGTCGAACTCGGCGAACGCCGCATCCACCTTCTTGCTCATGAGGTACCCCCACTGGTTGAAGTCGTGCTGTCGCTCGCAGTGTTCGCCCTGCCTCTGACACTTCCGTGGCGCGCTGCAGGACGGTCGTCGAGAACGGTCCGGCCACGGAGCCGAGCCGCAACGGAGGCGTTGGGCTTCACAGCAGCTCCCCCTCGTTCCGGATGGCGGCCGCCTCGTCGGCCGACACCTTGACCCACACGTCGAGGGTCTGCGCGACCACGGCGGCGAACCGCCACAGCGGCCCGAAGTCGTCGGCCCGCGCCGCGCGGACGTACACGGTGCCGTCGAGATCGACCCGCGGCTCGAGCAGCTCGTGGTGCCGGGCCAGCGCCGTCAGCACCGCCCGGCCGGCGAGCACCTCCTCGCGGGTGGCGACCCGGTCCTGGCCGGCCGGGCGGGCCAGGGCGCGGCGTGCCGCGCGGTCCGCCGGTGCCGGTGGGCGAGGGTCGGCGACGTCGACGGTCTGCTCGACGCGCAGCCCCAGCACCGAGCAGACCAGGAAGAGGTTGTGCACCGCGGTCCACTCGCCGCGCTCGATGCGCTGGACGGTGTTCAGCGACACCCCCGCCGCGTCGGCGACCTGGGACTGCTCCCACCGGCGGGCACGGCGACGGTCGGCGACGTCGCGGGCGATCGCCTGCCACCACTCGTAGGCCTCCCGCAGCGGCCGCGGCTCGACGTCGGCGTAGTCGCGGAACGGCCACGCGTACCCCGAGCCCGCCGTCGCCGGTGCCGGCGGCGCGTAGGCCTGTCCAGCGACCCGGCCGCCGGACCGCGGCCGCACCGGACCGGCGTCCTCGCCGTCGGTGCCGGCGGCGCCGCCGGGCGGCGGGGGCTGGCTCACCGGTTCTCTCCTCGTGTTCGTGACCATGCCGAGCCGCCCCGACCCTCCGAAGAGGGCCGGGGCGGCTGATGGCTGATGTATCAAGATCACGCGGTCACGCGAGCTTGACACATAATGTCACTGCAAGCCGCGGTGACATTTCGACGAGCCGCCGGTGACATGGGGCGAGAAACCCCAGGACATTCCGACGAGTCTCGCCATCAGCTGCAGCCGCTGGTGGAGCCGCAGCCCTCGCAGACGTAGCAGCTGCCGGCCGGGCGCATCTTCGTGCCGCAGGTCATGCACAGCGGCGCGTCGGTGGCGGTCCCGGTGACCAGCTCGAGCAGCTCGGCCGAGGAGTGGGCCTCCTTGACCGACTTCGGACCCTCCGGCGTGACCTTCTCCTGGGTCGGAGCGGTCTCGATCGGGGCCGAGGTGCGCAGCTGCTCCAGGTCGACCTCCTCCTCGTCGACGACGGTGGCCGTCGACGCGGAGGTGCCGTAGCCGGAGACCTGGGCGGCCCGCTCCTCGGCGCTGAAGATGCCGAGGGTGGCCCGGGTCTCGACCGGCAGGTGGTCGAGGGCCAGGCGCCGGAAGATGTAGTCCATCACCGACTGGGCGATCCGGATGTCCGGGTCGTCGGTCATGCCGGCCGGCTCGAAGCGCATGTTGGTGAACTTCTGGATGTAGGTCTCCAGCGGCACACCGTGCTGCAGCGCGATCGACAGCGAGATGGAGAAGGCGTCCATCACGCCGGCGAGGGTCGAGCCCTGCTTGCCGAGCTTGAGGAAGACCTCGCCGAGGCTGCCGTCCTCGTACATGCCGGCGGTCATGTAGCCCTCGGCGCCCGCGACGCTGAAGGACGTGGTGACGCTCGTCCGCTTCTTCGGGAGCCGCTTGCGCACCGGGTGCGACAGCGCGGTGGCCGACGGGGCCTCCTCCACCTTGGCCTCGGCCTTCTTGGCCTTGGCGTCGGACAGCGGCTGGCCGACCTTGCAGTTGTCGCGGTAGATCGCGAGGGCCTTGAGGCCCATCTTCCAGCCCTGGAAGTAGATGTTCTCGACGTCCTCGACGGTCGCCGTCTCCGGCATGTTCACCGTCTTGCTGATCGCGCCGGAGATGAAGGGCTGGACCGCGGCCATCATGCGCACGTGGCCCATCGGGGAGATGGCCCGCTCGCCCATGGCGCAGTCGAACACCTCGTAGTGCTCGGGGCGCAGGGTCGGCGCGTTGACGACGTGACCGTGCTCGGCGATGTACTCGACGATCGCCTCGATCTGCTCCTCCTGGTAGCCCAGGCTGCGCAGGGCACGCGGCACCGTCTGGTTGACGATCTGCATGGAGCCGCCGCCGACCAGCTTCTTGAACTTGACCAGCGAGAAGTCCGGCTCGATGCCGGTCGTGTCGCAGTCCATCATGAAGCCGATGGTCCCGGTCGGGGCCAGGACCGACGCCTGGGCGTTGCGCCAGCCGTTGTCGGCGCCGATCTCCAGGCACTCCTGCCACTGCGCGGTGGCGGCCTTGAGCACGTCGGCGTCGTCGGCGCCGACCGGGCGGATGGCGTCGTTGGCCGCGGCGTGCTTGCGCATGACGCGGGCGTGGGCGTCGGCGTTACGGGCGAAGCCGTCGTAGGGCCCGACGATGCCGGCCAGCTCGGCCGAGCGGCGGTAGGCCGTGCCGGTCATCAGCGAGGTGATCGCCGCGGCGAGGGTCTGGCCCCCACGGGAGTCGTAGGCGTGGCCGGTCGCCATGAGCAGGGCGCCCAGGTTGGCGTAGCCGATGCCCAGCTGGCGGTAGGCGCGGGTGGTCTCGCCGATCGGCTCGGTCGGGAAGTCGGCGAAGCAGATCGAGATGTCCATCGCGGTGATGACCAGCTCGACGGCCTTCACGAAGTTCTTCGAGTCGAACGTGCCGTCGTCCTTGAGGAACTTCATGAGGTTCAGCGACGCCAGGTTGCACGAGCTGTTGTCCAGGCTCATGTACTCCGAGCACGGGTTGGACGCGTTGATCCGGCCGGTCTCGGGGTTGGTGTGCCAGTCGTTGATCGTGTCGTCGTACTGGATGCCGGGGTCGGCGCACTCCCACGCGGCCTGGGTGACCTTGCGGAACAGCGTCTTGGCGTCGACGGTCTCGATGACCGAGCCGTCGAGGCGGGCGCGCAGACCGAACTCGTCACCCTCCTCCACCGCGCGCATGAACTCGTCGGACACGCGCACGGAGTTGTTGGCGTTCTGGTACTGGACGCTGGTGATGTCCTTGCCACCGAGGTCCATGTCGTAGCCGGCGTCGCGCAGCGCGCGGATCTTGTCCTCCTCGCGCGCCTTGGTCTCGATGAACTCCTCGATGTCGGGGTGGTCGATGTCGAGGACGACCATCTTCGCGGCGCGACGGGTGGCGCCACCGGACTTGATGGTCCCGGCCGACGCGTCGGCGCCACGCATGAAGGAGACCGGGCCCGAGGCGGTGCCGCCGGACGAGAGCAGCTCCTTGGAGGAGCGGATGCGGGAGAGGTTGAGGCCGGCGCCGGAGCCGCCCTTGAAGATCAGGCCCTCCTCGCGGTACCAGTTCAGGATCGAGTCCATCTCGTCGTCGACGGCGAGGATGAAGCAGGCGCTGACCTGCTGCGGAGCGCTCGTGCCGACGTTGAACCACACCGGGGAGTTGAAGCTGAAGTACTGGTGCATGAGCATCCAGGTCAGCTCGTGCTCGAAGATCTCCGCGTCGCCCTCTGTGGCGAAGTAGCCGTGCTCGCGGCCGGCCGCGCCGTAGGTGAGCACCACGCGGTCGATGAGCTGCCGCAGGCTGCTCTCGCGCTGCGGGGTGCCGACGGCGCCGCGGAAGTACTTGGTCGTGACGATGTTGGTGGCGTTGATGCTCCACTCGGCGGGGAACTCCACGCCGCGCTGCTCGAAGTTGATCGAGCCGTCGCGCCAGTTGGTCATGACGACGTCGCGGCGCTCCCAGGTCACCTCGTCGTAGGGGTGCACACCGGCGGTGGTGAAGACGCGCTTGATCTTCAGGCCCTTGCGGCTGGGCGCCTTGCTGCTGCGCCGTGCGCGGGTGCCGGCCAAGCGGTCGTCGGTCTCGGTCATGGTGTGGAGCTCTCCCTGGTCGTGTCGTGCCGTGACGTGACGTGCGCGGCGGTGTGGTGCTGGTGGATCGGAGGGCTGGGGAAGAGCCGCGATCGGTGGTGCTCTGAGTGGGTGTCTAGCCGGTGGTACTGACAGTTCTCAGGCGCCGGTGAGGACGTCCGAGGACTCGGATCCGGACGGTTCGGCCTGCGGCTGGCGGGCCTTGAGCTCGGCGATCTCCTTCTCGAAGTCGGCCACCGAGGTGAAGGAGCGGTAGACGCTCGCGAAGCGCAGGTAGGCGACCTCGTCGAGCTCGCGGAGGGGCCCGAGGATGGCCAGCCCCACCTCGTTGCTGGGGACCTCCGCGGCACCGGTGGCGCGGATGGCGTCCTCGACCTGCTGGGCCAGCAGCTTCAGCTGGTCCTCGGCGACCGGCCGGCCCTGGCACGCGCGCCGCACACCGGCGACGACCTTGGACCGGTTGAACGGCTCGCTCACCCCGTTGCGCTTGACGACGGCGAGCACGGCCTCCTCGACCGTGGTGAACCGCCGGTTGCACTTCGGGCAGGAACGACGACGACGGGTGGTCGCCCCCTCGTCGGCCTCGCGCGAGTCGATGACCCGGCTGTCGGCGTTGTGGCAGAACGGGCAGCGCATCGCGGGGGCCTCCTTCCGAGATGTCGGCCCCTCCGACGGCGGCTCCTGTGGACCCTCCTGGGGACATCCGGTGGACGTCGCGGGGAGAACCTGGGGAGCAGCCTGTGGACAGGCTTACAACTCTGTAACTACTAGATGTAGGGGAACCCTAGGCCGGGGCACACAAGATGTGCAAGCGATCCGCGCCTCGGCGTGTTCCGTCCCGACTCTCCCCTCACCAGGGAGGACATCGGTCCCCACGAGTCACACGACACGCCGCGACGACGCGCCGGAGGGGCCGCGCCCACACGTCGCGAGGGGCGCGCCGACACTCCCCGGACGCGCCGGAGCACCCCGCGCTGCCACGCGGGGTGCCGGGACGGGAGACGGGTCAGACGCCGCGCAGGGAGCCGTCGACGCGCGGACGCCGCGAGTGCGGGGTCTGGTCACCGAGCCGCATCGGACGGGTGAGCAGTTCGGGCTCGAGCCCCTCGGGAGCGGTCCAGCTCGCCGGGCGGGGCGACGGCACCTGGTCGGTCACCGCGGCCAGCAGGCCGGTGTCGGCGGCGCGGTGCCGCCCCGACGCCCCTCGCGCCGGGGCCGCCGCGGGCGTCCCCTCGGGGGCGCGAGATC
>SPQJ01000021.1 GCA_004570425.1 Bacillus sp. AZ43 | reverse complement strand
GCAGGACCTCCGCCTGGCGCGGTGCGGCGGCCTCGCGCGGTGCGGCGGCCTCGCGCGGGGCGGCCGGCTCGCCGGCTCCCGACGTCGCGGCGACGATGGCGTCCCAGACGGCCGGCGGAGGCGCCACCGGCCGGACGTCGGCGGTGAACTCCGGGACGGCGACCGCGTCGACGGCCCGCCGGAGACCGGTCACCTCGTCCTGGCACCGCGGGCAGATGCCGAGGTGGGCGGCGTCGTCGTCAGGCAGGGGCTCGCGCAGGGCCGCGAGGGCCAGCTGCTCAGGCGCGCAGTGCTGCACCGTCCACCTCCAACCTGGTCCGCAGTCGTTCGAGTGTGCGTCGGATGTGCGACTTCACGGTCCCCAGCGGCAGCCCCGTGCGGGCCGCGATCTGGGCGTGGGTGAGGTCCTCGAAGAACGCCAGCTCGATGATGCCCCGCTGGGGCTGGCCCAGGAGATCGAGCTCGTCGAGCACCAGCACCCGGTCGGCGACCTGGCTGTCCACGCCCGCCGTGACCGGGCCGCCCGGGGCGGCCTGCGCCTCCGACACGGCCGCCTCGGTCTCCCGGCGCTGCCGGTCGCGGCGGGCCCAGGTGTCGGCGATCTTGTGCCGGGCGACGCCGACCAGCCACCCCGGGAGCGGCCCGCGGTCGGGCCGGTAGCCCGCGCGGCCGGTCCAGGCGGAGACGAACGTCTGCTGCGTGACGTCCTCGGCGTCCGGACCGGGACCGAAGGCGCGCACCGCCATGCCGTGGATCTGGCCGGCGAAGCGCTGGTAGGCCAGGGCGAGGGCCTGCTCGTCGCCGGCGGCGAACCGCCGGCCCAGCTCGGCGTCGTCGGGCTCCGGGGCGCCGGTCGGCGGCTGCCCCGGATCGGTCACGGGGGGCACGCTACCGAGTACGTCGGCACGCAGGTCGACCGTGGTGGTCACGAGCCGTCCTCCTCCGTGCGGATCGCCCTGTCAGCTCTCCTTCCGGTACGGGTGGTTCCGCGGATGCAGGATGATCGCCGGGTGACCACCGAGCGGGACCGCGATGCCGAGGGCCGCGCGCGCAACGCCCGGCCGCGCGATGCGCTCGGCCGCCCGCTGCCCTACGGCGCCCCCGGCGAGGAGCGGGCGCCCGAGGGCGTCGTCCGGGAGCCCGCGCAGGCGCTGGCCGAGGCGCAGGAGCTGCTCGACGCCGGCCGCCCGTTCCACGCCCACGAGGTGCTGGAGGACGCCTGGAAGTCCGCCCCCGAGGAGGAGCGGCAGCTCTGGCGCGGCCTGGCCCAGCTCGCCGTCGGCCTCACCCACCGCGCGCGCGGGAACGACCGGGGCGCGGCTACGCTGATCGAGCGCGGCGCGGGCAACATCGCGCCCTACGCCGCCGGCCCGCCGCACGGGGTCGACGTCCCGGGGCTGGTGCGCTGGGCGCACGCGACGGGGCCCGACGTCGGCATGCCGCGGCTCACCCTGGCCGACCCGCCCGAGCCGGAGGACACTTCCGGGGCGTGAGGAGATTCGAGGCGGTCACCCGGATCGACGCGAGCCCCGCCGAGGTGTGGGCGCTGCTGACCGACGTGGGCGGCTGGCGGGACTGGGACTCCGGGGTGGACCGGGTCGAGGGCCGCGTGGCCCTCGGCGAACCGGTCACCGTCTACGCCACGATGATCCGCAACCGGCCCTTCACCGCGACGGTCACCGAGCTGGGGCCGCTGGAGGTCATGCGCTGGCGGGGCGGTCTGCCGTTCGGCCTCGCCGTGATCGAGCGCACCTACGCGCTCGACGCCCAGGACGACGGCAGCACGGTGCTCAGCGTCCGCGAGGACCACACCGGTCCGCTGGCCGCGCTGCTCGACCGCACCACCCCCGACCTCAACCCGTCGTTCCGGCAGTTCTGCGCCGGGATCAAGGCGAAGGCGGAGGGACGTGTCTCACGTCCCTCGACGTGAGCGGAACCGGCCGGTAACCCCACGCCGGTGCGACCATGGAGCGCGCCATGAGCACCCAGACCGCGCCCGCCGCCGGCGCCGACGAGCCCGTTCCCACCGCCGTACCCCGAGGGCCGGTGACCTCCGCGTCCTACTCGATCACGGTCCGGCTCACCGCCGACGGTGACCCGGCCAGCATCGGGCGCATCGCCACCGCGGTCGGCGAGGCCGGCGGCGCCGTGACCGCCATCGACGTCGTGGACTCCCGCTCCGACGGGCTCACCGTCGACGTCACCTGCTCCGCCGCGGACGCCTCGCACTCCGAGGAGATGGTCGACGCGCTGGGCGCCGTCCCGGGCGTGCGGGTGCGCAAGGTCAGCGACCGCACGTTCCTGCTGCACCTCGGCGGCAAGCTCGAGGTCGCGTCCAAGGTGCCGCTGAAGACCCGCGACGACCTGTCGATGGCCTACACCCCCGGCGTCGCGCGGGTCTGCCTGGCGCTGGCCGACCACCCCGAGGACGTCCGGCGGCTGACCATCAAGGGCAACACCGTCGCCGTGGTCACCGACGGGTCGGCCGTCCTGGGTCTGGGCGACATCGGCCCGGGCGCCGCGATGCCGGTGATGGAGGGCAAGGCGGCGCTGTTCAAGCGGTTCGCCGACATCGACGCCTGGCCGATCGCGCTCGACACCCAGGACGTCGACGAGATCGTGCGCACCGTCGAGCTGATCGCACCCGGGTTCGGCGGGATCAACCTCGAGGACATCGCCGCGCCGCGCTGCTTCGAGATCGAGCGCCGGCTGCGCGACAAGCTCGACATCCCGGTCTTCCACGACGACCAGCACGGGACGGCGATCTGCGCGCTGGCCGCGCTGAAGAACGCGCTGCGGGTGGTCGACAAGCGGCTGGCCGACGTGAGGATCGTGGTCGCCGGTGGCGGCGCGGCCGGCACCGCGATCGTGCACCTGCTGCTGAAGGCCGGGGCCGGCCAGGTGCTGGTGTGGGACCGCGAGGGCATCCTGTCGCCCGACGACGAGCGGCTCACCGGCGCCAAGCTCGACCTGGCCCGGCTGACCAACGCGGCCGCGGTGCGCGGCGAGCTGCCCGACGCCCTCGAGGGGGCCGACGTGTTCATCGGGGTCAGCGCCGGCAACGTGCTGGCGGTCGAGGACCTCGCCCGCATGGCCGACCGCGCCGTCGTCTTCCCGATGGCCAACCCGACGCCCGAGGTGGACCCGGTGCGGGCGCGGCAGTACGCGGCGATCGTCGCGTCCGGCCGCTCCGACCTGCCCAACCAGATCAACAACGTGCTGGCGTTCCCCGGCGTCTTCCGCGGGCTGCTGGACGCGCGGGCCACGGAGATCACCGACGGGATGCTGCTCGCGGCGGCCGACGCGCTGGCCGCCGTCGTCCGGGACGACCAGCTCAACGCGAACTACATCATCCCGAGCGTGTTCGACCACGAGGTGACGACGGCGGTCGCGGCCGCGGTCGCCGACCAGGCCCGACACGAGCCCGGTGCGACCGTGGAGGTCAGCGGGATCGAGACCGGCCCGGTCTGAGGCCGGTCAGGCCGCACGGTGGGACGTCGCGGCGGCCGCGTGCGGCGCCGGCTCGGCGGTCAGGGTCGGCGCCTGCGCGCGGACGGCGCGGCCCGACCGGTACGCGTTCACCGCGCAGGCGCCCAGCAGCAGCAGCCAGCCCCACAGCGGCAGCAGGCGCAGCAGGGTGTCCGGTAGCTCGTCGAGGTCCTCGATGTGCCAGGCGTCGGCGGTGGCGAACAGGTAGACCCCGGCCCACGCCGGCCAGGAGCGGACCAGGCCACCGGGCAGCGCCACGGTGACCAGCAGCGGGAGCAGGTAGATGCTGTAGTTCGCCCAGGTGAAGGACGACGCCAGCAGCGTGCCCAGCATGAGCACCGGCACCACCTCCAGCGGGGCCAGCGGCGCCGACCGCCGCCGCCACGCGATCCAGCAGGCCGCCCCGAACGCCGCCACCCGGAGCACGGTGTCCAGGGAGACCGGCAGTCCCAGCTCCACGGCGGCCCCGTGGATCGACCGGTTGTAGGGGATCAGCACCTCGCGGTTGCCGCCGGCGAGGAGCGGCAGGACGTCGGTGAAGAACGTCCCGCGATCGGGGACGGTCAGCAGCCCGAGCGCCGAGAGCACGCCACCGCTCACCACGGCCGCGAGCAGCGCCCGCCCGCGGCCGAGCACGACCAGGGCGAGGGCCACCGGCGCGAGAGTCGGCTTGATGGCGCAGACCGCGCCCAGCAGCGCTCCCGCGGCGAGGTCGCGCCGCGCCAGGAGCAGGGCGATCACGCCGGCCTCGGCGAGCAGCAGGACGGTGTCGATGTTGCCCTGGTGCAGCAGCCCGGCCAGGGGCCGGCTGTGGGCCAGGGCCAGCAGCACGGCGGGGAGGACGGCGGAGTCCCCGCGGACGCCGACCTGACGGAGCAGCAGCACCGTCGCGGCGACCACGGCCAGCAGGCCGCCCACCACGACGACGACCACCGCGGTCCGGAAGGACAGCAGGCCGAGCGGCGCGAGCAGCCACCCGGCGACCGGCGGGTAGATGAACTCCCGCAGCGGGTCGTACAACGGCTCGCCCGCGGCCAGCCGCGCGCCGCCGCGCCAGAGGATCTCGAGGTCCGGGGCGGTCCCGGTGGCCGACCGCACGACCAGGTGGACGAGCGAACCGACAGCCAGGGGCCACAGCACGGCGCGGGCCACCCGCGTCCAGGTCGCCGGGTCGCGCCGGAGGTCGCGGGGAGCGGACGGGGCGGGAGGTGGGGGAGGACGGCGCACGCGTTCGCTTTCGAGGAGGAGCCGAGCCCGGGGTTGGACGGACCCTGGCCGTACCCGCTCGCCGGCCGGAACACCCGGACGTGGGACGGCGTCCGGTCCCGCGAGCGTGGATCATGGCCGCGTGCCCGAGTTGCCCGAGGTGGAGGCGCTGGCGGCGTTCCTGCGCGAGAACGCCGTCGGCCACGTGCTGGCGCGCGCCGACCTCGCGTCGGTGCAGGCGATCAAGACGTTCGACCCGCCGCTGAGCGCGCTGGGCGGCCTGGAGATCACCGGCGCCGCCCGGCACGGGAAGTTCCTCGACCTCGACGTCTCCGGGCTGCACCTCGTCGTCCACCTGGCGCGGGCCGGCTGGTTGCACTGGCGCACCGGCCTGCCGGCCGCGCCACCCAAGCCGGGGAAGGGCCCGCTGGCGTTGCGGGTGCACCTGGACGACGGCAACGGCTTCGACCTCACCGAGCAGGGCACCCGCAAGGGCCTGGCGGTGTACGTCGTCCGTTCGCCGGCGGAGGTCCCGGGCATCGCCCGGCTGGGGCCCGACGCGCTGGAGGTCGACCGCGAGCGGTTCGCCGCGCTGATGGCCGGCCGCAGCGGTCAGCTGAAGGGCGCGCTCACCGACCAGACGCTGATCTCCGGCATCGGCAACGCGTACTCCGACGAGATCCTGCACGCCGCCCGGCTGTCGCCGTTCAAGGGCGCCGACAAGCTCAAGGACGACGAACTGGTCCGTCTCTTCGACGCGATGCGCGCGACCCTGACCGAGGCACTGGACCGCCAGCTGGGTCACAAGGCGGCGACGATGAAGGGCGAGAAGCGCTCGGGCCTGCGGGTGCACGCCCGCACCGGCCTGCCGTGCCCCGTCTGCGGCGACACCGTCCGCGAGGTCAGCTTCGCCGACACCTCGCTGCAGTACTGCCCCACCTGCCAGACCGGCGGCAAGCCGCTGGCCGACCGCCGGATGTCGAAGCTCCTCAGATGAGCCCCGGCGCTCCTCGGCGCGCGAGTGTGCACTCTGCGGGCCTACCGGCGCGGGGAAGGGCCGGAAAGTGCACTCTCACTGACTGTGTCCCTTTGAGCGGGGCAACGCACATGCACGGTGGTCAGGCCAGAACGGCGAAGCTGTTCGGTGATCCCTGCTGGGCGCGTCCATCGCGACCAACGCTCAGCGGGGACTGTGATGGCAGGCTCAGTCCCCGTGACGATCGACGTTGAGGCACTCCTGCGACGGGTGGTAGCCGAGGTCTTCGACGCAGACGTCGACGTGGCCTACTCGCCGGAACCGAAGGCTCCGCACGTGCATCGCGCCCGGCTCACCGACCCGAGTGGCACGCGCTCCGCAGGACTCCGGGCCTCGTACGAGTGGTTTGACGCCACCATCTTCGACCTGGGTGTCTCCACGACGCTCTACGACTACGACGACGTGGAGCAGGACAAGGAGGCCGTCCTGCGCGCGCTGGCGCTGGTCGTCCGCGCCTACGTCCGTGGCGAGGGACGCATCGAGCACAAGCGCGGCCTCATCCGGTCGCACCCGGTGTTGAAGATCGAGGTCGACAACCGCGAGTGGGAGCTGGGACGCCGGTCGAGTCGTCCCCACTACCCCGAATAGGTCGCACCCCGGGGAGCCGTACGTCTACGCGGCGAGAGCCACCTTCGCGTGCTTCGCCGCGAGCTTCGGCATCTGTCGGAGGATGTCTGCGATGCAGGCGACCTGCAGCCCGCCGGTCGCGGAGGCAGTGGTGCCTTCGAAGGACTTCGCGAGTCGCCGGCTGCGTCCGAGGCGACCGTGCGCCACCTCCACACGCCACGCATGCCTGATGGGGCGGAACACCGGCTGCTTGTCCTCCCATCCGACGCGGCGGACCTCCACCTTGTGGCGCCGGGTGAGCTTGCCCGCTGCGGCGGCGGTGACACCGCGGTCTACGAGGGCCAGTTCGAGGCGCTGGCCGGCGCCCAGCTCGGAGATGTGCTGGAGCATGAGGTCAGTGGTCCGGTTCTCGTGCGTGGAGGCGGGCAGCGCCAGCGCTGCGACCGGCAGGCCGGTGACATCCACCGCGACCACCCTCTTGGCACCGTTGGTCCTGCCGTAGGGGCCACCCCGGTCATGGAACGTCCGCCCGCCGTTGGAGGCGCCACGGGCGAGGTGCGTGTCGATGACCACCACCGACGGCGTCGGCTCCGTGCGGCCGACCGCCCCGCGGGCCGCTGCGTGGAGCACGGCCAGCGCGCGGGCCCAGGTGCCGTTGCCGGACCACCGACGGAACTGCGACCACACGCGTGTCCAGGGCCCGAAGGTCTCCGGCAGGAACCGCCACTGGCGCCCGGTGTGGGCGATGTACAGCATCGCGTTGACCACGGTGCGCAGGTCATCAGCATGCTTTCGGCCCCGCTTGCCGGTGTGGCAGAACACCGGCTGAAGCAGGGCCCACTGCTCATCGGTCAGATCACTTGCGTACGCCATGCAGGCAACGGTGCTCATCCTCGACACCGCGGCAGTCACCTCAATAGGGACACAGCCAGTCAGGGCAGCAGGGACAGCAGGCGGGTCATCGTCCGCGCCAGCACCGAGGAGCCGACCCCGGCGTCTTCGTGCGCGTCCGGAGCCGCCGAGCCGACCGGCGTCCACCAGTCCGCCAGCGGCGGCGGGTCGAGGACGTCGATCCGCTCGCCGGGCCGCGGGACGACCACCCGTGCGCCGGTGCGCGCGGCCGCGGCGAGCAGCCGCTCGATCGGCTCCGCCCAGCGGTGGAAGGCCAGGTTGAACGTCGCCCAGTGGATCGGCAGCAGCACCGCGCCCCCAAGGTCGCCGTGCGCGCGCATCGCCTCCTCGGGGTCCATGTGGATGGCGTGCCACGCGTCGTTGTAGGCGCCGACCGGCAGCAGGGTCAGGTCGAACGGGCCGAGCCGGGCGCCGATGCCGGCGAACGCGGGCGTGTAACCGGTGTCGCCGCCGAAGAAGACGCGGTGGCGGGGGCCGGTGATCGCCCACGACGCCCACAGCGTGGTGTCGCGGTAGAAGTACCGGCCGGAGAAGTGCCGGGCCTCGGTGCAGGTGAGGGTGAGCGCGCCGACGGCGTGGGCGTCGTCCCAGTCCAGCTCCACGATCCGGTCCTCCGGCACCCGCCACTTGCGCAGGTGCTCGCCGATCCCGAGCGGCACGACGAACGGCGCCGTCTGGGTCTCGACCAGCGCGCGGACCGTCGGCAGGTCGAGGTGGTCGTAGTGGTCGTGCGAGATCAGCACGGCGTCGACCGGCGGCAGCTCCCCGATCTCCATCGGGGGCTCGTGCAGGCGGGTCGGCCCGAACACCGGCGACGGCGAGACGCGGTAGCCCCACACCGGGTCGACCAGCACCCGCTGCCCGTCGACCTCGAGCAGCGCGCTGGCGTGCCCGAGCCAGGTGACGGCCAGCTCGGCGGCGTCGTCCGGCAGCTCCGCGGTGGCCAGCGGGATCGGGCCGCCGGGCAGGCCGACGTGCCGCTCCTCGTGCCACTGCCGCAGCAACCCGTCGCGGGTGTTGGCCGGGGAGAGCGCCGGCGTGGGCAGCCGGTTGTGGAACTTGCCGTCGGAGAACTGCGGCGAGCGGCTGACCACGCGGCGCAGCCGGCGGCGGTGCGCGCCGAGTGCGGTGGGCAGACCCCAGGCTGCGGCGGTCACCCAGCCGACGGGTCCGGCGAGGACGGCGGCGGTGAGGGCGGTGCGGCGGGCGAAGCGGGACGGCACGGTCTCAGTGTCCCAGCCCGACCCGGCCGATCGCTGTGAAGCAGCTGACGATCAGGAGACCTGATCACCATCAGGCGGCGATGGCGGCGACCGGGGTGGTGCGGGCGGCCCGCCGGGCGGGGAGGACCGACGCCAGCAGCCCCGCCAGGGTCGCGACCACGACGATCGCGCCGATCTGCAGCCACGGGACGTCGAACACGAGGGTCCCGACGGTGCCCAGCGCGGTCGCCGTGCCGATCAGCCCGTACGTCCCGCCGAGCAGGACACCGAGGACGGCGGCCACCCCGGCGACCAGCACCGCCTCCCAGGCCAGCACCCCGCGCAGCTGACCGCGGGTGAGGCCGAGCGCCCGCAGCAGCCCGTTCTCCTGCCGCCGCTCGACGACCGAGAGGGCGAGGGTGTTGCCCACCCCGATGACCGCGATGACCACCGCCACCGCCAGCAGGCCGGTGACCACGAGCAGCAGCAGGTCGAGGATCTCGTTGAGCTGGTCCCGGAGGGTGACCATGCCGGTCACCCGCGCCGACGGGTCGGTCTCGGCGACCAGGTCGGTCACCCGGTCGACCGCCTCGACCTGCGCGTCGGCGTCGCCGTCGGCCAGCCGCAGCCAGACCTGGGCGATCCCCGCGTCCGGAGCGACCGCGGCGAGGTCGGCGGCGTCCACCAGCAGCGGCTGGTCCTGGTCCGCCACGCGGACGGCGAGGTCGAGCGCCGCGCCGTCGTGGGTGAGGGCCAGCCGGTCGCCGTCGGCCACCGACCACGTCTCGGCCTGCCAGGTCGGCACCACGGCCACGCCCCGGGCGGGCAGCACCAGCTCGGCGGTGGAGCGCAGCGTGGCCGTCGCGGTGTCGACGTCGACGCCGTACGCGGTGGCCGGCTGCCCGTCGGGTCCCTGCAGGTCGGCCGCGCGCACCGTGCTGCCCGTCTCGAGGCCGTCCACGCCGGCGAGGGAGGCCGGCAGCACCGCGGGCATGTCCCAGCCCTCGATGACGACGTCGCTGGGGAACTCGGCATCCAGCTCACCCTGCGCCGTCGCCCGCGTCGAGGACGCCCCGACCACGAACGCGCTGGTGAGCGTGACGCCGATGAGCAGCGCGGTCGCCGTCGCCGCCGTCCGCCGGGGGTTGCGGCCGGCGTTGCCGGCCGCCAGCCGGGCCGGGACGCCGCCGAACCGCCCGGCCAGCCGGCCCGCGGCCGCCACGACCGGCGGCACCGCCCGCTGGGCGAGCAGCACGACGCCGAGGAAGCTGAGCACGCCGCCGGGCAGGGCGATCAGCAGCGAGGCCTGGAGCACGCCCAGGGCCAGGAGCGCCACGCCGGGGACGACCATCAGCAGCCCGAGCACCAGCCGGAGGACGCCGGGCCGGGAGCGCAGCGGCGCCGCGTCGACCGGCCGGAGCGCCGCCAGCGGCGCGACCCGGGTGGCCGCCCGCGCCGGGGCCAGCGCCGCGACGACCGTCACCACCGTGCCGAGCAGCAGCCCCCCGAGGACGGCGTGCAGCGGCACGCTCACGCCGGCCAGCGGGATGGCCGAGTCGGTGCCGGCCAGCGAGGAGACCCCCGCGGCGAGCCCGATGCCGACGGCGACGCCCACCGCCGAGGAGACCAGCCCGGTGGCGAGGGCCTCGCCGAGCACGCTCCGCCGCACCTGGCGGGCGGTCGCGCCGACGCAGCGCAGCAGCGCCAGCTCGCGGGTCCGCTGGGCCAGCAGCACGGCGAACGTGTTGGCGATGACCAGCCCGGCCACGACCACGGCGACCGTGCCGAAGACCAGCAGGATCGCGGCCAGGGCGGTGGCGTTGCCCATCATCTCGGCGGCGGCGTCCTCGGCCCGCTCCGCGCCGGTCTGCACCTCGGCGTCGGTGCCCGACAGCGCGGCGGCGACGTCGGTGCGCACCTGCTCGTCGGAGAAGCCGGGGGCGCCGGCGAGGCGGAGCTCGAGCGGCTCGACGGCGCCCCAGGCGCGCGCGGTCTGCTCGGTCACGAAGCCGCGCGCGAACAGCCCGGCCTCTGGGTCGCCGCGCAGGTCGACGATCCCGGTGACCGTGGCCTCCGCCGTCGTCTCCTCGCCGTCGGCGTCCGCGAACGACACGGTGAGGACGTCGCCGACCTCGGCGCGGGCGCGGTCGGAGACGGCGACCTCGGCGTCGCCGCGCGGCAGCCGGCCCGCCGACAGGTCCTGCCAGCGCAGGTGCGGCGCGTCGGCGACGGACTCGACGAGCAGGAACTGCGAGCCGGTGCGGCCCGGGACGTTCGCCTGCACCGACGTCTCCCACGCGGGGGCGACGGCGGAGACGGCGGCCAGCCGGTCGACGGCGGGGACGGCGTCCTCGAGCGAGGACTCCGCGGTGACGACGGCGGCGGTGTCGACGTAGCGCGCGCCCACGGCGTCGAGAACGGTGGCGCGCGAGGTCTGGTTGAGCACGAGCGTCGCGACCACGAAGCCGACCGCGATGACCACGGCCAGGGTGGAGGCGATCAGCCGCGCGGCGTGGGTGCGCAGCTGGGCGAGCAGGACGGTGCGCATCGGTCAGGCCCCCAGCCCGCGGAGGGCGTCGAGCACGGACTCGGCGGTGGGGTCGACCAGCTCGCCGGCCAGCCGGCCGTCGGCCAGCAGGACGACGCGGTCGGCGTAGGCGGCGGCGACCGGGTCGTGCGTGACCATGACGACGGTCTGGCCGGTCTCCTTCACGCTGGACCGCAGCAGGCCCAGCACCTCGGCGCCGGCCCGGGAGTCGAGGTTGCCGGTGGGCTCGTCGGCGAAGACGACGTCGGGGCGGGGGAGCAGGGCCCGGGCGATGGCGACCCGCTGCTGCTGGCCGCCGGAGAGCTCGTGCGGCCGGTGCCCGAGCCGCTCGCGCAGCCCGAGCCGGGCGATGACGGCGTCGAACCAGGTCGCGTCCGGGCGCAGGCCGGCCAGCCGCATGGGCAGCACGATGTTCTCCCGGGCGTCGAGCACCGGCAGCAGGTTGAACGCCTGGAAGACGAAGCCGATCCGGCGTCGGCGCAGGGTGGTCAGCTCGTCGTCCCGCAGCCGGGTGAGCTCGGTGCCGCCCAGCCACACCTCTCCGGCGGTGGCGGAGTCCAGCCCGGCCAGGCAGTGCATCAGCGTCGACTTGCCCGACCCTGACGGGCCCATGATCGCGGTGAACTCGCCCGCGGCGAAGGTGACGTCGACGCCGGCCAGCGCGTGCACCGCCGTCTCCCCGCGGCCGTAGGTCTTGCGCAGGCCGCTGGCGCGGACGGCGGCGCGGGCCAGCGGGGCCGGTGGCTCACCGGGAACGGTCATGACGGGGACGGACATTCGGTACCTCCGGACAGGTGATCGGGACGGTGATCACGCTGCCGGGGAGGGGCGTCCTCCCGCGTCGGAGCGGGGAGCGATCTTGCTGCTCCCGCTCGTGCCCCCGGGGTCTGACCCCGCCGTCCCCCTCGGGTCGCACGCGGCCCCCTCCAGGGACCCGCCCCGAGCTCGCGAGGGGTGTGAGAAGGGGGTTCTCTCTCAGGCGTCGCGGAGGAGGTCGGCGGGCTGGACGAGGCCGGTCCGGTAGGCCAGGACGACGGCCTGCACGCGGTCCCGCGACCCGGTCTTCGCCAGCACCCGGCCGACGTGGGTCTTCACCGTCGCCTCGCTGACCACGAAGTGCGCGGCGATCTCGGTGTTCGACGCCCCGAGCGCCATCTGCTCCAGGACCTCGCGCTCGCGGGGCGTGAGGTCGGCCAGCGCCTCGGTGCCGGCCGCGGTGACCGGCGCGGCGCCCCGGAGCATCGGTGCGACGTGCTGCAGCAGCCGCCGGGTCGACGACGCCGCGATCACCGAGTCGCCCGCGTGCACGGTCCGGACCGCCGCGAGCATCTCCTCGGGTGGAGCGTCCTTGAGCAGGAAGCCGCTGGCGCCCGCACCGATCGCCGCGACCACGTACTCGTCGAGGTCGAACGTGGTCAGCACGACCACGCGGGGCGGCTCGGGCAGCGCGGTCACCTGGCGGGTCGCCTCGATGCCGTCGGTCCCGGGCATGCGGACGTCCATGAGGACGACGTCGGCCGGGGTCCGGCGCAGCAGCTCGACCGCGGCGGCGCCGTCGCCCGCTTCCCCGACGACGGTCAGGTCGGGCTGGGAGTCGATGACCATGCGGAACCCGGCCCGCACCATCTGCTGGTCGTCGACCAGGGCCACCCGGATCGGCTCGCTCATCGCGTCCGACCGTAGGGCAGCGCCGCGTGCACGCCGAAGCCGCCGCCCGGTCGGGGCCCGGCCTCCAGCCGCCCGCCGTGCAGGGTGGCCCGCTCGTGCATCCCGCGGACGCCCTGGCCCTTGCCGTCGGGATCGGCGATCGCCGAGGCGCCCCGGCCGTCGTCGAGCACCGAGAGCTCGAGGGACTCCGGGCGCCACTGCAGCCGCACCCAGGCGCGACCGGCCGGCCCGGCGTGCTTGAGCACGTTGGTCAGCGACTCCTGCACGATCCGGTAGGCCGCCAGCTGCGGACCGGCGGGCATCGGGCGGGGATCGCCCTCGACGATCAGGTCGACGTCCAGGCCGCTGGCCCGCACGTCCTCGACCAGCGCGGGGATGGCCGCGACGTCGGGCTGGGGCGCGTACTCCTCCCCGCCGCCCTCGCGCAGCACGCCCAGCAGCGAGCGCATGTCGGTGAGCGCCTGCCGGCCGGTCGCCGCGATCGCCTCCAGGGCGCCGGTCGCCGCCTCGGGATCGGTCTTCCCGGCGTAGCGGCCGCCGTCGGCCTGCGCGATGACCACCGACAGGGAGTGCGCGACGACGTCGTGCAGCTCGCGGGCGATGCGGGCCCGCTCGGCGGTGGCGGCCAGCCGCATCTCCTGGTCGCGCTCCAGTTCCAGCAGCTGGGCGCGCTCCTCGAGCGCGGCGAGGCGCTGCAGGCGCGCTCGGCGCAGGTCACCGAGCGCCCAGGCGGCGACCACGGAGACCCCGATCGCGCCGGCAGCGGGGATCAGCCCGTCGCTCGCACCGGGGGAGTAGTAGCGCAGCGCGGCCAGCACCGCCCCGACGAGGCCGGCGGCCAGACCCGCCCGGCTCGCCCACCGCGGCGCGTAGGCGGCGAGCGAGAAGACCATCACCAGCGCCGCGACGTTGGCCGGCAGGAACTCGCCCACGACGGCCAGCTCGAGCAGTCCCGCGCCGACCACCACGGCGGCGGCCGGGACGGGCGCGGTCCGGCGCCAGGCGAGCGGCACGGTGAGCAGCAGGCCGACGACGAACGCCGATCCCTCGTACGGCCAGTAGCTCTCGGCGGGCACCAGGACCGTCACGAAGCAGATGAGCCCGGCCATGGCCGCGTCGACGGCGAACGGATGCCGGCGCGTCCACTCGGTCAGCCGGTCGACAGGGCGGTCCACGGGATCGACCCTAGGCAGGCGCGGCGCCCTCGTCGTCGCCCTGCGGGATGACCGGCATGTCCTCCCTGGGGCCGATCAGCCCTCCGTCGGGTCCTCGGCGGGGTCGGGGAAGTCGTAGGTCGGCTCGGGGTTCTGCCCCTCGGCCGCGACGGGGGCGTCCAGGGTCACCTCACCGGCCTCCTCGAAGACCAGGGTGACGGGGATCGACTGGGACGAGCGCAGGCTGCGCTCGAGGTCGACGAGCGTGATCGTCGGCCCGCCCTCGGCCCCGACGTAGACGTTGTCGTCCCCGGTCACGCGGATGACGCCCGGTTCCCCGTCGACGGTGATCTCGGCGTCGGCGAAGTCCGGTCCGCGGACGTCGACCAGGTCGTCCTCGGTGTTGCCCGTGTTGGCGATCCCGAGGAACAGGCTCGCGTCCTCGCCCGGCTCGTACACGCCGTCGAGGGGGTACTCCAGCTGCACCTGCAGCACGGACAGGTCCTCGGTGACCATCTCGTCGGGCCCGATCGCGCCGCCGCGCACCTCGGCTCCCTCCTCCGCGACCGGGTTGTCCTGACTGCAGCCGGCCGTCGCCAGGGCCGCCGTGAGCACGGCCGCGGCGAGCGCCACGCGGTGGGTGGGCATGGTGTTCCTCCCGTCGTCGGATGGGACGAGGAACGGCTACCCGGGAGATGGTGCAGAATGCGAAATGTTGCCGCATCGCAACATCGGGAGGACCGCATGCGCACATCCGGGGACGACGTCCTCCTCCACCTGGCGAGGACCGTGGTGGGCATCTCGGCACGGGCGGCCGACCAGCTGGGGCGGCTCTCGGTCGTCCAGCTGCGCGCGCTCACGGTGCTGCGCGGCCTCGGGGGGACGAGCCTGGGCCGGCTCGCGGCCGGCATGGGGGTCGCCCCCTCGACGGCGAGCCGGCTCGTCGACCGGCTGGTCGCCGCCGGGCTGGCGGCACGCGAGCCCGCGCCCCACAGCCGGCGGGAGCTCGTGCTCACGGTGACCGCCCGGGGGCAGGAGATCCTCGACCGCTACGACGGGTTCCGTCTCACCGAGCTCCGCGCGCTGCTCGACGCCCTGCCGGCGGAGCGACGGGAGCCGGTCCTGGCCGCCCTCGCCGAGTTCGCCGGGTACGCGCCGGTCCAGGCACGAGGGAGGGCGGCGGGATGACCGAGGACGAACCACGGGACGAGGGCGGCGATCCGGCGTGCTGGCTGCGACGGGTGTGCCCGGCCTGCGGGCGGTTGGCCGACGAGGACCCGCCGACGACCTGCCCGGCGTGCGGTGCGGAGATCGACGCCGACTGAGCGGGGTCAGGCGGCCAGCTGCCGGCGGCCCGCGGCGGTGAAGTCGCAGAGCGCCTGGCGCAGCGCCAGACCCCGGGCGTCGGCCGGGACGTGCACCTCGTCGCGCCGGTCCAGCGGCAGGCCGGCCAGGTCCAGGGTGCCCTGGGAGCGGATGTCCTCCTCGAGGACCTGCTGCTGCAGCGCGATCTGCTCGGCCGCCCAGGCCGGCGTGGGCAGCGGCCGGCCCGGCCCGGCCGAGAGGAGCAGGCAGACGTAGAGCCGGGAGGAGTCGAGGTCCTCGGGCTGCAGCAGGTAGACGATCGTCGTCGTCGCGCCGGAGTCGAGGAACTCCTGCCGCAGCCGCAGCTGGAACGGGGCCCGGAAGGTGTAGGTCGTCCGCCGGCGCTGGCGCAGCGGCCGGCCTCCCAGCGCGACGTCCGGGTCGACCGGGTTGTCGCACCACTGGTCCTGCACGCTGGTGAAGCCGCCCGGCTCGGGGACGACGGTCGACGGGCCGACCTCGGTGACGTCGGCCGCCCCGATCGTCGTGGCGTGCACGAAGGGGCCGTGCGTGGCGTCGAGGAAGGTGTCGAGGATCGGCCCGGCCGGGCCGGGTGAGCGCAGCGGCGGCAACCAGCGGCTGACGAACCGGCGGTCGCCGCCCTCGGGCACCTCGAGGGGGACGTCGAACGGCTCGGCCGGGGCCAGCCAGACGACGCCGAACCGCTCGCGGACGCCGTGGGCCGGGGGCTCGGCGGTGACCTCGCCGTCCGCCCGGCTGAGCATCCAGTTCCGGCCGAGCAGGCGGACCTGCAGCCAGCCGCCGGGACGCAGCTCCCGCGACAGGGCCACCGGGTGCCAGGCGTGCTCCAGCGACGGGTCGAGGTTGCCGAACACCGGCCCGGCCGGCCGGTCCGCCGGCGCGGGGCCGGTGACCGGCGGCTCGGCGGGCCGCGGCGGCACCCGGACGGCCGTCGGGTCGGGCGCGATCCACACCCAGCCGTGCCGCTCCTCCACCGCCCACGGGGTCGTCAGATCGGCCCGGGGTGGCGGGGTCCCCTCCGCTCCCAGGGAGGGGACGTCGACGCAGCGGCCCTCGGCGTCGAACCGCCAGCCGTGCGCCGGGCACACCAGCCGGCCGCGCTCGACCGTGGCGCTCGCCAGCGGGACCAGCCGGTGCGGGCAGTGCGCCGGGAAGGCGCTCACCTCACCGCTCGGCCGCAGCCGGACGACGACGTAGGACCGGCCCCCGGCCCCGACCGGCACCGGCGTCGTGCCCACCTCGGTGGCGCGTGCCACCGGGAACCAACCCGTCGACGTCGGAGCCATGCCCCATTGCAGCGCGCGCCGGTTTTCGGCCTGTTACGCCGGGTGGAACGTTGTGCGTCAGACGGCGGAGCCCTCCGCCCGGAGGGCCACCAGGCAGACGTCGTCGGCCGGCAGCCCGCCCGCGAACGACGTGAGCCCGGCGACCAGCGTCTCCAGGACGGCGGCGGGCGGAGCGCCCGACGCCTCGCGGACCAGCCGGCGGGCCCGTTCCTCCCCGAACAGCTCGAGCGGCCGGCCGGGGTCGCGGCGGGCGCTGCGGCCCTCGACGAGGCCGTCGGTGAACACGAGCAGGCCCTCGCCGGAGCGCAGCTCGGTGGCCCCCGCCTCGGTGGTCAGCGGCCCCATGCCCAGCCCCAGCGGGGCGCCGACCCGGCCGCCGTCCAGGGGCTCGGCCGAGTCGAGGTACCACGGGACCTCGTGCCCGGCCGCGGCCCAGCTCACCCGGCGCGACGGCGGCGGCGCGATGTTCAGGCAGACGACGGTGACGAACCGGGTCTCCCCGGCGCTGTGCTCGGCCAGGGCGGTGTCGGCCAGCTGGAGCAGCTGGACGGGGTCGGCGGTGAACCGGGCGAAGGTCGCCAGTGCCGCCCGCACGAAGGCGGCGCAGCGGGCGGCCTCCAGCCCGTGCCCGACGACGTCGCCCACGACGACCGTCGTGCTCCCGGCCGGGCCGTCGACGACGAGGAAGAAGTCGCCGGCGACCAGGCCCTCCGCGGGGGTGAACGACGTCGCGATGCGCAGGTGCGGCCGGTCGACGGCATCGGCCGGGGTGAGCGCCGCCCGCAGCGACTCCAGCTCGGCCAGCTCCTCCTCCTGGGCGCGGACGCGCAGCGTCAGGGAGCGCTCCCGCCGCAGCAGCAGGGTGACCAGGACACCGACCCCGAAGAACACCAGCGCGCGGTTGAGCGTGGCCAGCCAGAGCGTGACGCCGGCCAGCTCGGCGGAGGGGGCGAGCAGCTTGTCCACCACGAACATCCCGGTGGCCAGTGCCGCCGTCACCAGCGCGCCGCGGAGCTCGAACCAGTAGGCGCTCATGACGATCGGGATGAGGCCGTACATCGACACGGCGAGGCTCGGCGTGGAGGCGGTCGCCACCAGGGCCCACAGCGCGATCAGCAGCACGGCGATGACGGTCCAGCGGTCCCGCGGGCGGGTCAGCCGCTCCGCGACCACCCGCCGTCCCGCCCGGGTACCCGGCGGCGATGGGGTCCGCCGCGCCGTCACCGACCGAACGTAACAGCCGGGGTCGGCCCGGCCACGCGTTCCGGGCGTGGAGCCGGACCCGCGTTGCGGCTGGTGGGGGGCGCCAGCAGGCTACGGTGCCCAGGCTCAGCGGCGGTCGGTCCTCCGGACGCCGGTGGGCCCAGGACTGCGGGAGGGAGGGTGGGCGCCCCGGCGCCCGACTGCGGATGCGCAACCCGTTGCGGTGGCTGCGGCCCGGGCACCTGGGCACGGAGGCGGAGCAGGCGACGTTCCGCACCCTGCACTCGGCCTCGCTCACGGCCCCGGAACTGCGCAGCGGGCTGACCTCGGGGTCCGCGGAGCGCGCGATCCGGCACCTCCGCGACCTCCTCGGGGTGCCGGCGGTCGCGCTCACCGACACCGTGGCGATGCTGGCCTGGGACGGGCGCTTCGCCCACCACGAGCAGGACGCCGCGCGGCTCGCCGCCATCGTCCTGGAGTCGGGCAACACCGTCGTCCGCGACCGCGCGGACTTCCCCTGCTGGGACCCCGACTGCGGGCTGCGGCAGGTCGTGGTCAGCCCGCTCGCCGTCGAGGACCGGGTGGTCGGCACCCTGCAGGCGTTCACCTCCTCGGCCTCCGCCGGGCTGGTCCGGGCCGTGGCCGAGGTCGCGCGGTGGGTGTCGGGCAACCTGGAGCTGGCCGAGCTCGATGCCTCGCGCACCCGCCTGATGGAGGCGGAGGTGCGGGCGCTCCGGGCGCAGATCAGCCCGCACTTCATCTACAACTCGCTGACCGCGATCGCGTCGTTCGTGCGCACCGACCCGGAGCAGGCCCGCGAGCTGCTCCTGGAGTTCGCCGACTTCACCCGCTACTCCTTCAGCCGGCACGGCGAGTACACGACGCTGGCCGAGGAACTGCGGTCCATCGAGCGGTACCTCGTGCTGGAGAAGGCGCGCTTCGGGGACCGGCTGCAGGTCACGCTGCGCGTGGCGCAGGAGGTCCTGCCGGTCGCCGTCCCGTTCCTCTGCCTCCAGCCGCTGGTGGAGAACGCCGTCCGGCACGGCCTGGAGCGCAAGCAGGGCACGGGGACGGTGACGATCATCGCCGCCGACCGGGGCGGCGAGTGCCTGATCTCGGTCGAGGACGACGGCGTCGGGGAGGACCCGGAGAAGGTGCGGCGGGCGCTCGCGGGCGACGTCTCGGTGGACTCGGTGGGCCTGGGCAACGTCGACGCCCGGCTGCGCACCGCGTTCGGCGACGACTACGGCCTCGTCGTCGAGACCGGCCCCGGGGCGGGGACGAAAGCTATCGTGCGGGTCCCCAAGTTCGCGCCGGGAGTGCATCCGTGACCGACGACCGGCTGGCCGTCCTCGTCGTCGACGACGAACGCCCGGCGCTCGACGAGCTGCGCTGGCTGCTGGAGCGCGACGAGCGGATCCAGACGGTGCTGACCGCCGACTCGGCCACCGAGGCGCTGCGGCTCCTCCAGGAGCGCGGCGTCGACGCCGTCTTCCTCGACATCCGCATGCCGGGGCTCAGCGGGGTCGACCTCGCGCGGGTGCTGTCCCGGTTCAAGGTGCCGCCGCCCGTCGTCTTCGTCACCGCCTACGACGACCACGCCGTGGACGCGTTCGAGCTGGGCGCCGTCGACTACGTCCTCAAGCCGGTCCGCGACGACCGGCTCGCCGAGGCGGTCCGCCGGGTGGTCGGCGCGCGGGTCGGCGGGTCCGCGCCGGTGGACGACGACATCGCCGTCGAGCTGGGTGGTGTGACCAGGTTCGTGCCGCGGTCCAGCGTCGGCTACGTCGAGGCGCAGGGGGACTACGCGCGGCTGCACACCCCGTCGGGCAGCCACCTGGTCCGGGTGCCGCTGACCACCCTGGAGGAGGCCTGGAAGGACGCCGGCTTCGTGCGGATCCACCGGTCGCTGCTGGTGGCGCTCCAGCACGTCGAGGAGGTCCGGATGGACGCCGGGCGGTGCACCGTGGTGGTCGGCGGCACCCACCTGGGGGTGAGCCGGCGGCACACCCGGGAGCTGCGCGACCTCCTGGTCCGCCGCGCGCGGCCGGGCACCTCGGGCAGGGGCTGACCCGTGTCGGAGGCCACGCCCCGCCGGGTGCGGGTCACCAGTCCCCGCACGGGCGCCGTCCGCGCGCAGCGGGTCCCGGCGGCCCGGGAGATCGACGCGCAGACCCCGCTCGGCGAGGTGTACATGTCCTCGCTGCTGCGGTCGCAGCTCCGGCTGGCGCTGCTGGCGCTCACGACCCTCGGCGTCCTGGTGGGCGGCATCCCCCTGCTGTTCTGGCTCTTCCCCGATCTGTCCGACGTCCTGGTGCTCGCCGTGCCGCTGCCCTGGCTGCTGCTCGCGTTCGCCGTCTACCCGTGCCTGTTCGGGATCGGCTGGCTCTACGTCCGGGCCGCGGAGCGCAACGAGCGCGACTTCGCCGACGTCGTGGACCGCTCGTGAGCCGGCCGTGAGCGCCGCCGGCTACAGCGTCCTGGCCGTCACGGCGGTCTTCGTGGCCACGCTGGCGGTCGGCGCGTACGGCTGGCGGTTCTCCCGCACCACCAGCGACTTCTTCGTCGCCTCCCGCACGGTGCGGCCGGGGCTCAACGCGTCGGCCATCGGCGGGGAGTACCTCTCCGCGGCGTCCTTCCTCGGGGTGGCCGGGCTGGTCCTCGCCTTCGGCACGGAGATGCTCTGGTACCCGGTCGGCTGGACGGCGGGCTACCTCGTCCTGCTGGTCCTCGTCGCCGCCCCGCTGCGCCGGTCGGGCGCGTACACGCTGCCGGACTTCGCGGAGAGCCGCCTGGAGTCGCGGGGCGTGCGCCGGCTCTCCGCGCTGCTCGTCGTGGCGATCGGCTGGCTCTACCTCATGCCCCAGTTCCAGGGCGCCGGCGTGGCACTGGCCTCCACCACCGGGACGGGATCGTGGCTGGGCGGCGTGCTGGTCGCGACGGTCGTGCTGGTCAACGTGCTGTTCGGCGGCATGCGCAGCATCACGTTCGTCCAGGCCTTCCAGTACTGGCTCAAGCTCACCGCCCTGCTGTTCCCGGTGCTGTTCATGGCCGGCGTCTGGCTCGGCGACGGCGGGACCTCGCCGGCCGCGGCCGACGTCGCGGGTGGCGGGCTCCCCGGCGACTCGTGGGTGTCGCCGCTGGCCGGGGCAGGCGACCACGAGCTCTACACGACGTACTCGATCATCGTCGCCACGTTCCTCGGGACGATGGGCCTCCCGCACGTGGTGGTGCGCTTCTACACCAACCCCGACGGGGCCGCGGCGCGCCGCACGACCCTCTTCGTCCTCGCCCTGCTCGGGCTCTTCTACCTGCTGCCGCCGGTGTACGGCGGTCTCGGCCGGCTCTACGCGCCGGATCTCGTCGCCAGCGGCCGCACGGAGTCGGTGGTGCTGGAGCTGCCGGCCCGCATGCTCGCCGGCACGCCGGGCGACCTGCTGTCCGCACTGACCACGGCGGGGGCGTTCGCGGCGTTCCTCTCGACGTCGTCCGGGCTGACCGTGGCGGTGGCCGGCGTGATCAGCCAGGACGTGCTGGGCCGCCGCTTCGGCGGGGTGCGCGGTTTCCAGGCCGGCGCCGTCGTCGCCGTCCTGGTCCCGCTCGGTCTCGCGCTCCTGACCGAGGGCGTGGGGGTCGCCCAGGCGGTCGGGCTGGCCTTCGCCTTCGCCGCCTCCACCTTCTGCCCGCTCCTCGTGCTCGGCATCTGGTGGCGCCGGCTCACCGACGTCGGCGCGATCGCGGGGATGGTCGTCGGGGGCGGCTGCGCCGGAGGGGCGGTGCTGGGCACCCTGCTCGGCGCGGCGCCCTCCGGCTGGCCCGGGGCCCTGCTCACCCAGCCGGCGGCCTGGACCGTGCCCCTGGCGTTCCTCACGATGGTGGCGGTCTCCCTGGCCACACCCCGCCGGGTGCCGCGGCACGCCGCCCGCACCATGGTCCGGCTGCACACGCCCGAGGCCGTGCAGCTCGACCGGGACACCCCCGCCGCGGTGAACCCGCCCCGCTGACCGCTCGTCCCGCGATACCTGCCGTACGGCGACCCGCGATCGCCGCTCGGCGCAGCGTCCGCACGCCGTCCTGCCGGGCTCGGGGTGCACTTCTACCGTGACAGGGCTCACAATCCGCCCTGCGTGGCCGTCCCGCCTGACCGTGACCAGGAGGTCGCACCGTGACCGAGCCCAACGAACGGCGTCTGCTGACGCCGGAGGAGTATCTGGCGGCGCAGAACTCCCCGGAGTTCGTGAACCTGAAGAAGCGGTTCCGTGCCTTCGCCTTCCCGATGACGCTGGCGTTCTTCGCCTGGTACCTGCTCTACGTCCTGCTCTCCACGTACGCGCCCGACTTCATGGCGACCGAGGTCTTCGGCAACGTCAACATCGGCATCCTGCTGGGCCTGGGCCAGTTCGTCTCCACCTTCGTGATCACGCACCTGTACGTGAACCACGCCAACAAGCACACCGACCCGATCGCCGACGAGATGCGGGAGCGGCTGGAGCACCACGACTACGCCGGACCGCGCGGCACCGACACCCAGGGAGCCACCCGTGCCTGACGTCCTCGCCGCCGACAGCGCGACGATCGGCGAGCCCGCCGTCAACATCGCGATCTTCGGCGCCTTCGTCCTCGTCACCCTGTTCATCACGTTCCGGGCCAGCCGGAACAACAAGAGCGCCGCGGACTACTACGCGGCCGGCCGCAACATCAGCGGCACCCAGAACGGCCTGGCCATCGCCGGCGACTACCTGTCGGCGGCCTCGTTCCTCGGCATCGCCGGCGCCATCGCCGTCTACGGCTACGACGGCTTCCTCTACTCGATCGGCTTCCTCGTCGCCTGGCTGGTGGCGCTGCTGCTGGTCGCCGAGCTGATGCGCAACACCGCCCGGTTCACGATGGCCGACGTCCTGGCCTTCCGGATGCGGCAGCGGCCGGTCCGCATGGCGGCGGCCATCTCCACGCTGGCCGTGTCGCTGTTCTACCTGCTGGCCCAGATGTCGGGGGCGGGCGGCCTGGTCACCCTGCTGCTCGGTGTCACCGGCGAGGCCGCGCAGGCCGTCGTGGTCACGATCGTCGGCGCGCTGATGATCTTCTACGTGCTGGTCGGCGGCATGCGCGGCACCACGTACGTGCAGATCATCAAGGCCACCCTGCTCATCCTCGGCGCCTTCGTGATGACCGTCTGGGTGCTCGGCAAGTACGGCTTCAACCTGTCGTCGCTGATCGGTGGCGCGCAGGACCTCGCGGTCGAGGGCCGCGACGTCGCCGCCCCGGGTGCCCAGTACGGCGCGACCAGCACGTCGAAGCTCGACTTCGTCTCGCTCGGTCTGGCCCTGGTCCTCGGGACGGCGGGTCTGCCGCACGTGCTGATGCGCTTCTACACGGTGCCCACCGCCAAGGACGCCCGCCGCTCGGTGGTCTGGGCCATCTGGCTGATCGGCATCTTCTACCTGTTCAGCCTGGTCATCGGCTACGGCGCCGGCGCCCTGGTGGGCCCGGAGCGGATCCTCGGCGCCCCGGGCGCGGTGAACGCCGCGGCCCCGCTGCTGGCCTTCGAGCTCGGCGGCACGGTGCTGCTCGGCATCATCGCCGGCGTCGCGTTCGCCACGATCCTCGCCGTCGTCGCCGGCCTGACCATCACCGCCTCGGCGTCCTTCGCGCACGACGTCTACGCGTCGGTCATCAAGAAGGGGCAGGTGAGCGGCAACGGCGAGGTGTACGTCGCCCGCATCACCGCGGTGGTGATCGGCGCGATCTCGATCGGGCTGGGCATCCTGGCGCTGCAGGCCGGCCTGAACATCGCCTTCCTGGTGGCGCTGGCCTTCGCGGTGGCGGCGTCGGCGAACCTGCCGACGATCCTCTACACGCTGTTCTGGCGGAACTTCACCACCCAGGGCGCGCTGTGGTCGATCTACGGCGGGCTGATCTCCTGCATCGTCCTGATCGTCTTCTCGCCGGTGGTCTCTGGCGGGCCGATCAACCCGACGACCGGGAAGAGCACCTCGCTGTTCCAGGACGTCGACTTCTCCTGGTTCCCGCTGAACAACCCGGGCCTGGTGTCCATCCCGCTGTCGTTCTTCCTGGGCTGGCTCGGCACCAAGCTGTCGAAGGAGCGCCCCGACGAGCTCAAGAGCGCCGAGCTCGAGGTGCGTGCCTTCACCGGCATCGGCGCGGAGAAGGCCATCCAGCACTGAACGAGCCGAGGCGCGCGTCCCTGCGGGGGCGCGCGCCTCGCACGTTCCCGGGCTCGGGTTCGCGGTGTGGCAGGGAGGTGCACGGTCGACCGCGCACCTCGCTGCCACACCGCGCGGTGCGTCAGGCGGCGGGGGCGGTGCCGGGTGCGGCCTCCGGCGTGAGGACGGCGACCGTGGCGCGACGGCGGGACGCGGCGACCCAGCGGGCGGTCAGCCCCGCGAGGACGACGAGCCCGGCCAGGGTGTGGGCACCGGGATGGGCGAGCGCCATCGCGATGGCGAGGACGTAGACCGCCGACAGCGCGAGCGCGGCGACCGGCAGGTGGGGCAGGTGCAGGTGCATGGCGGAACCTCCGGGGAGGCGTCCCGCCGGGCCGGCGGCGCGGTCCGCTAGGGGACCGGCCACCGGCACGGCGACGGCGCGGGGACGGCGTGCGGCGGGACCTACGTGAGCATGTCCTTGGCCTTCTGCAGCAGGTTCTTCGTGTCGGTCTGCGGCGTCGGGAACAGCCGCGGGTCGCCCGGGGGCAGGATCGGCGCGTCGGCGGTCGCCTCGATGGGGCGGGCGGTGAAGGTGCCGCCCTTGCCGTCGATCGACGGCCCGGAGGCCCAGCGGCCGGACGCGGCGTCGGGGCCGTCGGAGGCGTCGATGAAGGTGTAGCCGAGGTCGCCCACCTCCTCCTCGAGCGGGAACGCCTCGGGCACCGGGATGCCCTCGAGCCCGTCGTCCTTGAGCTCCTCGATCGCGGCCAGCCACTGCTGCTGGTGGTAGTGGTCGCGGGTGATCAGGAACCGGAGCATGTCCTTCACGCCCGGGTCGTCGGTCATGTTGTAGAGCCGCGCGACCTGCAGCCGGCCCTGCATCTCGGCGGTGGCGTTGTACATGAAGTCGGCCATCAGGTTGCCGCTCGCCGTGACGTAGGCCCCGGTCCACGGGTTGCCCATGGAGTCCATGTAGCTGGCGCCGGCGCCGTTGACGATGGGGTGCTGCGGGTTGTGCTGGCCGTAGCCCGCCGCGGCCTCCTTCGACCGGTCCGCGGCGTCCGGCTTGAGCGGGATGTGGTCGAGCAGCCGGTCGATCATCGTCACGATCATCTCGACGTGCGCCAGCTCCTCGGTGCCGATGGCGAGGAGCAGGTCCTTGTACTTGCCGGGCAGCCGGCAGTTCCAGCCCTGGAGCAGGTACTGCGTGGCGACGGTCATCTCGCCCCACTGACCGCCGAGGACCTCCTGCATCTTGCGGGCGAAGTCCGGGTCGGGACCGTCGGGCTTGGCCTCGTACTGCAGGGCGTGGGTGTGCGTGAACACGGGCTCTCCCTAGGGCGTCGTCGCGCCGCCGCTGCTGCGCCGGCACCAGGGATCTGCCCGCCCCGCATGGCCCACCCGTGCCGTCCCCTGGCCCAGCCGTGCCAACCTCTCAGCGATCGGGGAGACGGACGGTGAGGGTGAAGCCGTCGCCGTCCCGGGCGCAGAGGATGTGGCCGCCCAGCTCGCGCGTCTGCCGCTGCACCGACCACAGACCCAGGCCGCTCAGGTCCACCGGTGGCCGGCTGGTCCGCAGGTGGCCGAGGACGACGTCGGCGGGCACCCCGCCCTGGGTCAGCGAGAGGTCGACCCAGCCGGCCGACGCCCGCGCCGCCAGCCGGACCGGCGCTCCCCGACCGTGCCGGTGCGCGTTCTCCAGCAGGTTGGTGAGGATCCGCTGCACCCGCGCGTCGGCCACCGGGACGTCGCCGACGTCCCCGTCGAGGTCGACGGAGAGCTGGCTCCGGGGGAGCCCCGAGGCGCCCACGGCGGCCTGGACGACGTCGCGCAGCACCCGCGTGCCGGTACGTCGCACCGCCCCGCCCGTGGCGTCGGCGGTGCGCAGCATGGACGTGAGGTGCGCCGCCTGGGCCCGGGCCAGCTCCAGCAGCTCGGCGGTGCGCTCCGGCGTCCCGTCCAGCGACCCCAGCGCCGCCTCCAGCGAGGCCAGCGGACTCCGCATGTCGTGGCACAGCGCGCGGACGAGGGCGTCGTCGGGGCTGGGGGGCTCCTCCTCGGGGGACGTGCGCCGCATCCGCGCGACGTGCGCGCGGACGACGTGGGCCAGGTCGCGGACCAGGCTGCGGTTCCGTCGGGTTGCGGGTGTGTCGGCGGTCAGGGTCACGGGCACCTCCACGCCGAACGCGGCCGGGGGTCAGCGGCCGGTCGACGAGCATCCGGGAGCGAAGTGGGTCGAACTGACGACGGCGCCGCTGCTGGACCGTCCGTGGACGTGGTGGTGATCGACGATCACCCGCTGTTCAGCCGGGGGCTGAGCCTGCTGCTGCCCGGGCTCAGCGACGGGCGGGTCCGGGTGGTCGGGACCACGGACGACGCCTCGGCGGCCGCCGCCCTCGTGCGCCGCAATCACGCCGACGTCGCGATCGTCGACCTGCACATGCCGCCCCCCGGGGGCACGAGGGCCATCGCGGCCATCCGGCGGGCCGACCCGATGGTCCGGGTCGTCGCCCTCTCCGGTCTGGCCGAGGCCGACGCCGCGCTGGAGGCGCTGCGCGCGGGGGCGGCGGCGTTCCTGCCCAAGACCGCCGATCCGGAGCTGCTGGTCCGGCCGCTGCTCGCCGTCCTCGACGGCTGGTCGGTGATCCCCGAGGAGCTGCTGCGGCAGCTGCTGGCCGATGCGCAGCCCACCGGTGACCAGGGGGTCGCCGACCGGCTGACCGCCGACGAGCGGCGGCTGTGGCGGCTGGTCGCGGACGGCGCGAGCACCGTCGACATCGCCACGGCGCTGCACGTCTCGGAGCGGACGGCGAAGCGCCTGGTCGCCCACCTGCTGCGCAGCCTCGGGGTGAGCACCCGCGTCGAGGCCGCGGCGCTGGCCGGTCGCGTCGGACTGGGCGCGGACCGGGGCGGCGCGCACCGTCCGGCCGGCTGAGAGCCCCGCGACGTCATCGTAGCCCCGCTACCCGATGCGGGAACCGGCACGCGTGAATTCCGGATGGATAGGGTCCGCCGCGTGACCTCGCTGGCCTGCGTCGACATCGGCTCGACCTACACGAAGGCGGCGCTGGTGGAGGAGGGCACGGGCCGGCTGCTGGCCACGGCGCAGGCGCCGACCACGCTCGACGACGTCGTCACCGGTGTCCTGGCCGCGACGGCGGGCTTCCCCGACGCGCCGGTGCTCGCCTGCTCCAGCGCCGGCGGCGGGCTGCGGCTGGCCGTCGTCGGCTACGAGGAGCTGATCAGCGCCGAGGCCGGGCACCGCGCGGCCCTGTCGGCGGGCGCGCGCGTCGTCCACGTCGCCGCCGGGGTCCTGGACGGCGGAGGGCTGGCCGCCCTGCGCGCGGCCGAGCCCGACGTCGTCCTGCTGGTGGGCGGGACCGACGGCGGCGAGGCCTCGGCGCTGCGGGCCAACGCGGCGACCCTGGCGGGTGCGGACTGGTCCGTCCCGGTCGTGCTGGCCGGGAACGCCGCCGTGCGGGACGAGGTGGCCACCCTGCTGCGGACCGGTGGCCTGCCGGTGCGCGAGGCGGGCAACGTGCTGCCCGACATCGGCCGGCTCGCGCCGGAGTCGGCGCGCGCGGCGATCCGCGCCGTCTTCCTCGAGCACGTGATCGGCGGTGACCGGCTGTCGACCGACCCCCGGCTCCGGCGGTGGGTGCGCGCGGTGACGCCGGACGCCGTCCTGGAGGGCGTGACCGTGCTGGCGCGGGCGGCCGGGCCGGTGGTGGTCGTCGACGTCGGCGGTGCCACCACCGACGTCTACTGCGTGCCCGACGCCGACGCCGAGCAGGCCACGCTCGGCCGCGAGGCGGTCGGCGTGCCCGCGCGGCGGCGCACCGTCGAGGGAGACCTCGGGGTCACCTGGAGCGCGGACGCCCTGCGGCGGGCGGTGGCCGCGGAGGGCCTGCCGAACCCGGGGGACGAGCTGGAGCTCGCCGGAGCGGCGGCGACCATCGCGCTCCGTCGGCACCTGCGCGCGGAGACGGGATACGGGCCGGGCGGGGCCAGCGCGCGCTCGGCCGGCCTGGTCGTGCTGTCGGGCGGGGTGTTCCGGCACGCGGACCCGGCGGCGGTGGACGACGTGGTCGCGCGCATCGCCGAGGACGCCGGAGGCGCGGGCAGCGTGCTCGCCGCGACCCCGGTCGTCGTCGACCGGCGCTACGTGCTCGCCGCCGTCGGACTGCTGGCGCCGGACCACCCGGGGGCCGCCCTCGAGCTGGCTACGACGCTGGTCCCGCGCTGAACGTCTCCGCCCAGCTGCCCGAGGACGCCGCGGCCGTGAACGCGGGCACCTCGTCGGCGGCCATGTCGATCGCCGCGTAGCCGCCGCGCCCCGCGCCCACGCAGGCGACGACGGTCGCCACTCCCGAGCGCCGCTGGAACGGTGACTGCCGCACCTGCCAGCCGACCACCGCCCGGCGCTGCAGCACGGCCTGCTCGCGGAACAGCCAGCCGCTGCGGACGGCGAACGAGTCGGGGCCGGTGGCGTGGCCCAGCGCCGCGTACCGGCCCAGCCCGACCGGCACCCCGAGGGCCAGCAGGACGAGCCCGGCGGCGAGCAGCCACCACCAGCCGACCAGCGGGCCGAGCACCGCCCCGGCGGTGGTGACGAGCAGACCGGTGGCCAGGGCCCGCACGATGCGGCGCTGCCGTGCCGCCGGTGGATGCGCGGCGAGCGGTCCCGGTTCGGGGACCAGGCGGGCGCCCAGGGCCAGGGCCTCCGACCGCGGGCCGAGCGGCAGCAGCTGTCCGCGCCGGGCGGCGTCGCCGAGGCCGGTGACCAGCGCGCTGACCCTGGCCGCCCGCACCCAGCGCATGCCGAGCCCCTCGGAGAGCGCCCACCCGCGCACGCGGTCGATCTCCAGCTCGGTGTGCCGGCGGGTGAGCAGCCCTCGCGAGGCGACCAGCGAGCCGCCCCGCCGGGTCAGCCGGAAGCCCCAGTTCACGACCGCGGCCCCGACGATCGACCCGCCGACGAGGACCGCGAGCGCGACGACCAGCGCGACGACCAGCGCCCGGACGCCGGTGATCTCCAGCGTCTCCAGCTCGGGTTCGAAGGCGCCGCCCAGCTCCTGGACCAGCCGCATCAGCGCGCCCGCCGCCGCGAGTGGCACGGCGAGGTAGCTGCCGACCAGCGGCGCGTAGAGCAGCCACCGGTTGTCGAAGCGGGCGAAGGGCTCCTCGTCGGTCGTCTCCTCGGGCGGAGCGGCCACCGCGCGGTGGGTGAGCACGGACGCCCGCAACCGGTCACCCTCGGCGCGGGGCAGGCCGTCGACGACGAGCTCCTCGTCCTTGTCGGTGGAGCCGGCCGCCGCGTCGATCCGCACGCGGACCAGGCCGAGCAGGCGGTGCAGCGGCGGCGCCTCCACCTCGACGCCGCGGATCCGGTCGTTCGGAACCGTGCGCACCGAGCGGGACAGCAGCCCGCGGGTGACGACGACGCTGGTCGGCCCGTCCGTGTAGGAGAAGCGCCACCAGGAGAGGGCGGCGGTGGCGAGGGAGAGCAGGGTGATGCCGACGACGAGCGCGACGATCGTCGTCGTCCCGCCGCCCAGGCCGGTCGCCGCCACCACGGGGATCAGGGCCGGGACGAACTGGCGGGCCTGCCGGAACGTCGCGGTGTGCACCAGGACGACGCGCGGCGACGTGCGCCGTCCCGGCGGAGGCGGGGCGGTCACGTGGCCTGGTCGCGGACCTGCTCGGCCCGGTGCGCCAGGTCGTCGGCCACTCGCTGGGCGACGTCGGACTCGAGGTGCCAGACGTGCACGGTCCCCTGCGACGAGGCGGTCATGACCGCGACCGTGGAAAGGCCGAACAGCTGCTGCAGGACCCCGCGGGTGACGTCGACGGTCTGGATGCGGGAGATGGGCACCGCCGTCCAGGTGCGGGTCAGGAATCCGGTCTGGGTGTAGACGACGTCGGCGGTGACCTCCCAGCGGTACACGCGGTGCTTGAACCACGGACGCACGCCGATCGCGACGGCGGCGTAGAGGGCGCCGGCGATCGGCAGCACCCAGCGGAGCACCGGCACCGGCCCGCCGGCATCGGCGGGCACGAACAGCAGGAACGCGCCGATGGCCAGCCACAGCAGGCCGGCGCTGATCACGCTCTCGGTCACCCACAGCCCGATCGCCGACCGGGACAGCTGCCAGGCCGGCTCGCGCACGGGGACGGTCGTCATCACGGGCCATCCTCGCAGTGACCGGCCAGCGCCCGTCGCGTGCCACGATGGGGAGCGTGATGCCGCAGCAGGTCCCGACCGTGTCCGCCACCGAACTGCCCGACGACGCCGTCGTCCTCGACGTCCGCGAGGACGACGAGTGGGTGCACGGCCACATCGAGGGCGCGACCCACATCCCGATGGGCGACGTCCCGGCCCGGCTCGACGAGCTGCCCGAGGGCGACCCGCTCTACGTCACCTGCCGCGGCGGCGGCCGGTCGGCGCGGGTCGCCGCCTGGCTGAACCAGAACGGCTACGACGCCGTCAACGTCGGCGGCGGCATGGGCGCGTGGGAGGCGGCCGGCAAGCCCATGGTGAGCGAGACCGGCCAGCCCCCCTTCGTCCGCTAGCGGTCCGAAGTGGCGATTTCGGCCCGCTAGCTCTTCAGTTCGTACTCGGCGAACTTGGCGCGCAGGTCCTTCTTCGAGAACTTGCCGACGCTGGTCTTGGGCACCTCGTCGATGAACTCGACGGCGTCGGGCATCCACCACTTGGCCACCAGCGGCTTGAGGTGCTCGAGGATCTCCTCCTCCGTCGCCTCCTCGCCCTCCTTGAGGACGACGCAGGCCAGCGGGCGCTCGTCCCACTTGGGGTGCGGGATGCCGACGACGGCGGCCTCCTTCACCTTCGGGTGGCTCATGATCGCGTTCTCGAGGTCGACCGAGCTGATCCACTCGCCGCCGGACTTGATCAGGTCCTTGGTGCGGTCGGCGATCCGGATCGAGCCGTAGGCGTCCATCGCCGCGACGTCGCCGGTCTTCATCCAGCCGTCCGCGGTGGTGAGCTCCACGCCGGCGTCGGGGTTGTAGTACTCCTGCGCGCACCACGGGCCGCGCACCTGCAGCTCGCCGGTGGCCTGGTCGTCCCACGGCTGCGGCTCGAGGGTGTCGGCGTCGACGATCCGGGCCTCCACGCCGAGGAACGGGATCCCCGCCCGCGCGCGCTGCGTCGCCTTCGTCTCGTCGTCGGCGTCCTGGTACCGCTTGGGCAGCACGCCGGAGGAGGCGACCGGGTGGGTCTCGGTCATGCCCCACGCCTGCAGGATCGGGATGCCGACCTGCTCGCGGTAGGCCTCCGACAGCGCCTTCGGGACGGCGGAGCCGCCGCAGCCGATGTCGCGCAGCTTGTGCGGCTTGCCGGCCAGGTGGGGGAGCACGCCCTGCCAGATGGTCGGGACGCCGGCGGTGAAGGTGACGCCCTCGTCGACGATCAGCTTCGCCAGCGCCTCCGGCTGCATGAGCGCGCCGGGCATGACCAGCGAGGCGCCGGCCGCGGGCGCCGCCTGCGCGATGCCCCAGGCGTTCGCGTGGAACATCGGCACGACCGGCATGGCGACGTCGTTGATGCCCAGGCCGAACGCGTTCGGCGCCATCACGCCCATCGTGTGCAGGAACGTCGAGCGGTGCGAGTAGACGACGCCCTTCGGGTTGCCGGTGGTGCCGCTCGTGTAGCACATGGAGGCCGCGGAGTTCTCGTCCGTGACGTGGAAGTCGACCGGCTCCGCCTCGGCCAGCAGGGTCTCGTAGTCCCGCACCCGCGGGTCGTCGGGGATCTCGTTGTCACCGCCGTCGTCGATGACCACGACGTGCTTGACGGTCGTCATGGTGTCGATCAGCGGCCACAGCAGCGGCAGGACCGAGCGGTCGGCGAAGACCACCTCGTCCTCGGCGTGGTTGGCGATGTAGGTCAGCTGCTCGGGGAACAGCCGGATGTTCAGCGTGTGCAGCACCCGGCCGGTGCAGGGTGCGGCGAAGTACAGCTCGAGGTGGCGCTGGCTGTTCCAGCCGAAGGTGCCCACCCGCCCGTCGGCGCTGATGCCCAGGGTGTCGAGCACCCCGCCCAGCCGGCGGGTGCGCTCCGCCCACTCCGCGTAGGTCGTCCTGGTGAGGCCGGACGGGTTGTTCGTGACGATCGTCCCGTCGCCGTAGTGCTGCTCGACGTGCCGGAAGATCGAGTCGATGGTGAGGGGGTAGTCCTGCATGAGCCCGCGCATGGCCGGATCCTGCCAGTGACGCGGCTCACCTTCCACCGGTGGCGAGCGTCAGGCGAACGCCGCGCTCACCCCGTCGACGAGGACCGGCAGCACGTCCGCCGGGCGCACCGCGGTCGCGTCCTTCGACGACGCGATCAGGAACCAGAGGCCGCCGTCCAGGCGGGTGTCCGGGACGGCCAGCGTGTAGGCGGTGGTCCCCGGCCCCGTGCAGCGGGCCAGCAGGGCGCCGGGGGCCACCGCCGGGAGGTCGACCGACGGGCAGGGGTGGGTTCCCTGCCCCGGACCCTCGCGGTACCGGCGGACGTCCTCGACGGACGTCCCGTCGGCGAGGAAGCCGACGCTGACGACGTAGTCGTAGTCGTTGTCCTGCCCGGACAGCGGGGTCTCGACCCAGGTGCAGCCGTACGGCCCTCCGGGCAGGGTGCCGGTCCAGTAGCTCATGTCCTGCCCGACGACGGTCTCCAGTCGAGCGGAGAGGACGGGGCAGGTGGAGAGGTCGTCGGCCAGGTCGGCGCCCGGGTACGGCTTGCCCTCCGGGAGCCACTGGTCCCAGGACGCCGGCGAGGACAGCGACAGGGCGGGGAGCCCGGCCGCCACCCGGCGGAGCTCGGCCTCGTGCGCCGGGTGCGGCCGGGGCGCGGGCGTCGAGGCCGTGGCCGACGGCGTGGTCGGCGGTGCGCTCGTCGGCGCGGCCGTGCGGTCCTCCGTGCCCTCGGGCCGCCCCGCCACGACGGCGAGCACCACGAGCACCGTCGCGCCGATCGCCGTCAGCACGGCGGTGCGCAGCCGCCGATGGCGGGCCGCCGTGGCCGCGCCCTCCCGGGTCGGGGCCTCGGGCGGCTCGTCGTCGGTCCATCGCATGTCGTCGTCCTCCCGGGGGAGCACCTCACCAGGAAGGCCCTCCCGGACGACCGCGACGGACGGCACCGCGTCGTATCGGTTCCGTAACGGTCAGGCGGTGAGGGCGACGGGGAGCTCGGCCAGGCCGCGGATCACGAACTCCGGACGGCGGACCGGCTCCCCGCCCGGCTCGAGGGACGAGGTCCGGGCGAGCAGCGCGCCGAACGTGGCCTGCAGCTCCACGCGGGCCAGCGGGGCGCCGATGCAGAAGTGGATGCCGGCGCCGAAGGTGATGTGCGGGTTGTCGCCACGGCCGACGTCCAGCCGCTCGGGCTCCCGGAACACCGCCGGGTCGTGGTTGCCCGCCCCCAGCAGCGCGGCGATCTTCTGCCCGCGCTCGACGGTGACCCCGCCGATCTCGACGTCCGCCGTCGCGGTGCGCTCGAACAGCTGCAGCGGCGAGTCGTAGCGCATGAACTCCTCGATCGCCGTCGGCAGCAGCGTGCGGTCCTCGCGCAGCCGGCGCAGCTGGTCGGGGTTCTCCAGCAGGGCGAGCAGGCCGTTGCCGCTGACGTTGACCGTCGCCTCGTGGCCGGCGTTGAGCAGCAGGATGCAGGTGGTGACCAGCTCGTCCTCGGTGAGCCTGTCGCCGTCGGCGTCGCGGACGGTGACGAGGTGGCTGAGCAGGTCCTCGCCGGGGTCCGTGCGGCGCTCGGCGGCCAGCTCGCGCAGGTAGGCGACGAACTCCGCGGCCGCGCGCTCCGCGGACTCCTCGGTCGCCGGTGTCCGGCCGTACTCGTACATCTTCACGATCGCGTTGGACCACGGCCGCAGCAGCGGCCGGTCGGCCTCCGGGACGCCGAGCAGCTCGGCGATGACGGCGACGGGCAGGTGCTCGGCCATGCCGGAGAGGAAGTCGACCGGCCGCGTGCCGCCGGAGCGCTCCACCAGCTGGTCGACCAGCGAGCCCGCCAGGTCCTCGACCCACGGCCGCAGCCGCTCGACGTGGCCGCGGGCGAATGCGGAGCTGATCAGCCGCCGCAGCCGGGTGTGGTCGGGCGGCTCCATCTCCAGGATCGCGTTGCGGTGGATGAGGTTGAAGCTCCCGAACCGCTCGGCCGGCTGCTTGTCCGACCAGATCCGGCCGAGCCGCCGGTCGCGCAGGACGGCGTTGGCCTCGGCGTGCGTGAACGCCAGCCAGAGGCCCATCCCCTCGTGCCACTGTACGGGCGCCTCCGCGCGTGCGCGGGCGAAGGAGGGATACGGGTCCGCCACCACGGCGGGGTCGGTGAGGTCGAGCGGGGTCACGGTTCCGAGCGTATGGACGCCGGCAATGCCGGTGATCACATCTCGGGCAGTCACCTCGTGCGGGGAAGGAGGGCTCCGGACGGCACCGCGCAGCCCTTCTTCCCCGCACGTGGGCCGATCGGCGGGCGCATACGCTGCAGCGCATGGCTTCCCGCAAGCGCTCGTCCGCTCCCGTCGCCGACGCACCCGAGGGCGTCAACCCGAAGGCCCCGTGCCCGTGCGGCTCCGGCCGCCGCTACAAGCACTGCCACGGGTCGGGCTACGCCCCGCCGGTCACCCGGCCGTTCGAGGGCCTGCCGGGGGAGACCGACTGGGTCGCCCTGCGCGAGCTCGTGCCGGCGGCCACGGCCACCGTGCGGACGACGGACGGCCGGGAGGTCACCCTCGCCAGCGTGCTGCCCGGCGGGACCCCCGCCCTGGTGCGCTCGAACGGCGAGATCGTGCTGGGCGTGCAGATGCCGACGTCGTCCGACGACGTCAGCCGGGACATCGGCACCGCGCTCGCCGCGGCGCTGGAGGCCCCGGCCGGTGCGCCGGTCGACCCGGGTCCGATCGGCGCGGCCGGCTCGGCCGGGCCCCGGCTGCAGGAGCTGCTGGACCTGTCGGCGCCCTTCGAGGTGACCGTGCACGACGACTTCGGTTTCTGGCTCGAGGGCACCGACCCCTCGCCGGCGGCCAAGGCCGGTCTCGAGCACGCCAACGAGGCGATCCTGCCCACCGTGCGGCTGGCCGGTCTCGAGGCGGCGTACTGGGTGCGGCCGGGCAGCGAGCGGGCGCACCTGCGCTGGGTCCGGCCCGAGCCGGAGGAGAAGCTGCTCGACGCGCTGGCCCGGCTGTCGGCGGCCGAGCAGATCCTGCTGGGGGAGGGCACCCGCTACGCCGGCGCCTTCCGCGCGCTCGGTCTCGTCGTCCCGGTCTGGGACCTGCCGGCCGACACCCCCGCGGAGGAGTGGATCGGCCCGGCGACGGAGTTCCAGACCCGTCTGGAGCAGGCCCTCACCGTGACCGAGCCGCTGACCGCGGACGAGCGCCGCGCCCGCGCCGGCCTGATCTCCCGGCAGATCACGCTGCGCTGAGCGGCGGCGCTCCGTCGTCGTCCGCGCACCCCGCCCGGCGCCCGGCGCAGGTGACGGCGGCGTTACGCGAACGTGACATCCAATGGGCTAGCTGGGGTTGACGTCGTTCCTTGTTAGCGCTCACATTGACCTTGCTCGCGTCGCGCGGGCCTGCGCCGGGTCGAGTGGCAGCAGAGGTCTCGAAGAGGAGATACACGTGAGCAGGAAGCTCGGCTTGACCGCCGCGACCGCCGTCCTGGCGCTCGCCCTGGCGGCTTGTGGTGGCGAGGGTGCCGGCAGCGGCTCCGACACCGGCAATGCGGAGCCCGAGGACCTCAAGATCGGCGTCGCGATGCCGACCGAGACGTCCGAGCGGTGGATCGCCGACGGCAACTCCGTGAAGGAGCAGCTGGAGGACAAGGGCTACGAGGTCGACCTGCAGTACGCGGGCGACGACATCCCGACCCAGTCCCAGCAGGTCGACCAGATGATCACCCAGGGCGCCGACCTCCTGATCGTCGCCGCGATCGACGGCACCGCGCTCAGCAGCCAGCTGCAGGCCGCGGCCGACCAGGGCATCCCGGTCATCGCCTACGACCGCCTGATCCGCGACACCGAGAACGTCGACTTCTACGTCAGCTTCGACAACTACAAGGTCGGCGTCGCGCAGGCCGAGTCGCTGCTGACCGGTCTCGGCGTCACCACCCCGGACGGCGGCGAGGGCACGGCCACCGGGCCGTTCAACATCGAGCTGTTCGCCGGCTCGCTGGACGACAACAACGCGCACTTCTTCTTCGACGGGGCCATGGACACCCTCCAGCCCTACATCGAGGACGGCACCCTCGTCGTGAAGTCGGGTCAGACCGACATCGAGCAGGCCGCCACGCTGCGCTGGCAGCAGGAGACCGCGCAGAAGCGCATGGAGGACCTGCTGACCTCCAGCTACAACGACGGCTCGGTCGTCAACGGCGTCCTGTCGCCCTACGACGGTCTGTCCCGCGGCATCATCACCGCGCTGTCGAACGCCGGCTACGGCACGCCCGAGCGGCCCATGCCGGTCGTCACCGGTCAGGACGCCGAGATCGCCTCGGTGAAGCTGATCGCCGACGGTGTCCAGAGCTCCACGATCTTCAAGGACACCCGTCTGCTGGCCGAGCAGGCCGTCATCGCCGCCGAGGCGTTCCTCGAGGGCGACGAGCCGGAGGCCAACGACACCGAGACGTACGACAACGGCGTCAAGGTCGTCCCGTCCTACCTGCTGCCGGTCGAGAAGGTCTTCAAGGACGACATCCAGCCCGTCCTGGTCGACTCCGGCTACTGGACGGCCGAAGAGGTCGCCTCCGGTCAGGCCGACTGACCGACGGCACATCGACCGGCCGGGCCCGGTGGCGTTCGACGCTGCCGGGCCCGGCCGCACCACCGGGGGAGCGTCCGGCCCCCGCACTCACAGCCATCTGCACAGCGCCGCCAGCCTGACGACGCAGACGAGGACGACGGAGTCCATGGGCGACAACATCCTGGAGATGCGCTCGATCACCAAGACCTTCCCGGGCGTCAAGGCGCTCGAGGACGTCAACCTGGCCGTGCGCCGGGGCGAGATCCACGCGATCTGCGGTGAGAACGGCGCAGGCAAGTCCACGCTGATGAAGGTCCTGTCGGGGGTCTACCCGACCGGCAGCTACGACGGCGAGATCGTCTTCGACGGCAAGCCCGCCTCCTTCGGCGGCATCCGCGACAGCGAGCACGTGGGCATCGTGATCATCCACCAGGAGCTCGCGCTGGTGCCCTACCTGTCCATCGCGGAGAACATCTTCCTGGGCAACGAGCGGCGCGGCCGCGGCGGCCTGATCGACTGGAACAAGGCCAACGCCGAGGCCGCCGAGCTGCTCGCCTCGGTCGGGCTCGACGAGAACGCCGTCACCCCGGTCGGGCAGCTCGGCGTCGGCAAGCAGCAGCTGGTCGAGATCGCCAAGGCCCTGTCCAAGGACGTCCGGCTGCTCATCCTCGACGAGCCGACCGCAGCCCTGAACGACACCGACTCCGAGCACCTGCTGAACCTGCTGCGGCGGCTCAAGGAGCGCGGCATCACCTCGATCATGATCTCGCACAAGCTCAACGAGATCACCGCGATCGCCGACCGCGTGACCGTCATCCGCGACGGGAAGACCGTCGAGACCCTCGACCTCGAGGCCGGCGAGGTCACCCAGGAGCGGATCATCCGCGGCATGGTCGGCCGCGACCTGGAGAGCTTCTACCCCGACCGGACGTCGTCCCCCGGCGCGGAGGTGCTGCGGGTCGAGGACTGGACCGTCTGGCACCCGACCCAGGACCGCAAGGTCGTCGACGGCGCCTCGTTCAACGTGCGCGCCGGCGAGGTCGTCGGCATCGCCGGGCTCATGGGCGCCGGGCGCACCGAGCTCGCGATGAGCATCTTCGGCCGCTCCTACGGCCGCGACATCAGCGGCCGCATCTACATGCACGGCTCCGAGGTCAAGGCGCGCAGCGTCAGCGAGGCCATCGACAAGGGCATCGCCTACGCGACCGAGGACCGCAAGCGCTACGGGCTCAACCTGATCGAGGACATCCGGCGCAACGTCTCCGCCGCCGCCCTCGGCAAGCTGTCCCGCCGCGGCTGGGTCAACGGCAACGAGGAGACCAAGGTCGCCGAGGACAGCCGGCGCAGCATGAACATCAAGGCACCGAGCGTGATGTCGGTCGTCGGCAAGCTCTCGGGCGGCAACCAGCAGAAGGTCGTGCTGTCCAAGTGGCTGTTCACCGACCCGGACGTGCTGATCCTCGACGAGCCCACCCGCGGCATCGACGTCGGCGCGAAGTACGAGATCTACACGATCATCAACCGACTGGTGGCCGCCGGTAAGGCGGTCGTCGTCATCTCCTCCGAGCTGCCCGAGCTGCTCGGCATCTGCGACCGCATCTACACGCTCTCGGCCGGCCGGATCACCGGCGAGCTGCCGGTGGGCGAGGCCAGCCAGGAGCGCCTGATGGAGCTCATGACCAAGGAAAGGGAGTCCGTCTGATGGCCACGACCGCGACCCCGCAGGCGGACCCGACCCCCAAGGAGCCGGGCGACGCCCAGGCCGCCGCCCTGCACACGGGCACCAGCGACCTGCGCAAGCTGATCACGCGCAACCTGCGCCAGAGCGGCATCTACGTCGCGTTCGTCGCCATCGTGGCGCTGTTCGCGATCCTCACCGAGGGTGTCTCGCTCAGCCCGAACAACGTCACCAACATCGTCCTCCAGTACTCCTACATCCTGGTGCTGGCGATCGGCATGGTCCTGGTGATCATCGCCGGGCACATCGACCTGTCGGTCGGCTCGGTGGTGGCCCTCACCGGCGCCGTCTCGGCCGTCCTGGTGATCAAGAACGACTACCCGTGGTGGGTCGGCATGCTCGCCGCCATCGCCGTCGGCCTCGCCGTCGGTGCCTGGCACGGGTTCTGGGTCGCCTACGTCGGCATCCCGGCGTTCATCGTGACCCTCGCCGGCATGCTGCTGTTCCGCGGCCTCACGCTGCAGGTGCTGGACAACATCTCGCTCTCGCCGTTCCCCTCGGAGTACGGCAAGGTCGCCAGCGGCTTCCTCAACGGCCTCATCGGCGGCGACGGCTACGACGCGTTCACGCTGCTCATCGGCGCCATCGCCGTGGCCGGCTACGCGGTGAGCGGCTTCCGCACCCGCGTCGCCCGCATCAAGTACGCCCAGCCGGTGGAGTCCTTCCCGCTCTTCGTCGCGCGGGTCGTCGCCGTCGGCGCGGTCGTCATGGCCTTCGCCTGGCAGCTCGCCCACGCCCGCGGCCTGCCGATCGTGCTGATCATCCTGGCCGTGCTGATCCTGGTGTACGGCGTCGTCTCGAAGCGGACCGTCTTCGGCCGCCAGATCTACGCCATCGGCGGCAACCTGGCCGCGGCGCAGCTCTCCGGCGTCAAGGTGAAGGTCGTCAACTTCTGGATCTTCGTGAACATGGGCTTCCTGTCCGCGGTCGCGGGGATCATCTACTCCTCGCGCTCGAACGGCGCCCAGCCGGCCGCCGGCAACATGTTCGAGCTCGACGCCATCGCGGCGGCCTTCATCGGCGGCGCCGCCGTCACCGGTGGTGTCGGCACGGTCGTCGGCGCCATGGTCGGCGGTCTGATCATGGCCGTCATGAGCAACGGCATGCAGCTCATGGGCGTGGACCAGTCGGTCCAGTCCGTGGTCAAGGGCCTCGTGCTGCTGCTCGCCGTCGCCTTCGACGTCTACAACAAGCGTCGCGCCGGGGCTGCGCGCTGAGCCAGGGAACGCGCCGCACCGAGCCGGTCGCCGTGGTCGAGGACCGCGGCGACCGGCTCGGAGCCCGGGAAGGACGAGCGGTGGAGCCCGACGGTGCGCCTCGCGCCCTGGTGATGAGCGACGTCGCCGCGCTGGCCGGGGTCTCGCACCAGACGGTGTCGCGGGTGGTGAACGGCCACCCGAACGTCGCACCGCACACCCGGGAGCGGGTCGAGCGCGCGATCGCCCAGCTGGGGTACCGCCCCAACATCGCCGCGCGGGCGCTGGTGACCGGGTCCACCCGCACCATCGGGCTGGTCACCGTGAAGATCAACCAGTACGGGCCGGCCCAGACGATGCTCGGCCTGGAGCAGGCCGCCCGCGCGGCCGGCTACTCGCTGAGCGTCTCCATCCTCGACGAGGCGACGGCCGCCGCCATGCGCGAGGCGGTCGACACCTTCGTCGCCCAGCGCGTCGACGGCATCGTGGCGCTGTCCACCTACGACGACGCCGCGGCGGCGCTGAGCGTGCTCGACCCGCCGGTGCCGCTGGTCGCTGTCCAGGTGGGTGGGGACGACGACCGGCCCGCCGTCGGCGTCGACCAGGAGACCGGCGCGCGCCTGGCCACCCGGCACCTGCTGGAGCTCGGCCACCGGACCGTGCACCACGTCGCCGGCCCCGCCGACTCGCAGGAGGCACGGGCGCGCATCGCCGGCTGGCGGGCCGAGCTCGCCGCCGCCGGGGCCCCGGTGCCCGATGCCCCGCTGCGCGGTGACTGGACGCCGAAGTCGGGCTACCTCGCCGGCAAGTCCCTGGCTGCGCGGATCCACGGCGGGGAGGACATCACCGCCGTCTTCCTGGCCAACGACCAGATGGCGCTCGGCCTGCTGGCCGCCCTGCACGAGGAGCAGCTGCGGGTGCCCGAGGACGTCAGCGTGGTCGGGTTCGACGACCTGCCCGAGTCGCCCTACCTGACCCCGCCCCTGACCACGGTCCGGCAGGACTTCGCCGAGCTCGGGCGACGGGGGGTGCAGCTGGTGCTCAGCCGCATGAAGGGCGAGAACGTGCACCCCGAGCCCGTCCCGCCGTCCCTGCTGGTGCGCGGCAGCACCGGTCCGGTCCCGGTTCCAGGCGAGGAGAAACGATGACGACGGACGCGATGCCTGCCGCTGAGGCGATCACCCACGGCCGCACGGCCCTGGGGATCGAGCTGGGCTCGACGCGCATCAAGGCGGTGCTGATCGGTCCCGACCACTCCCCGCTCGCCGTCGGCAGCTCCGACTGGGAGAACCAGTTCGTCGACCGGCTGTGGACCTACTCCCTGGACGCCGTCTGGGCGGGGGTCCGGGAGAGCGTCGCGGCGCTGGCCGACGACGTGCGGCGCCGCCACGGCGTGGAGCTGGCCGGAGTGGGCGCGCTCGGGGTGTCGGCGATGATGCACGGCTACCTGGCGTTCGACGCCGACGGCGAGCTGCTCGCGCCTTTCCGCACGTGGCGGAACACGAACACCGGGCGGGCCGCCGAGCGGCTCAGCGCGGAGTTCGGCGTCAACATCCCGCACCGGTGGAGCGTCGCGCACCTGTACCAGGCGATCCTCGACGGCGAGGAGCACGTGGGCCGGGTGGCCCACCTCACCACCCTGGCCGGCTACGTGCACTGGCGGCTCACCGGCGAGAAGGTCCTCGGCATCGGAGACGCCAGCGGCATGGTCCCGATCGACGACGAGACCCGCGGGTACTCCGCGGCGATGCTCGCCCGGTTCGACGAGCTGGCCGCGGAGGCCGGGGTGGAGCTGACCCTCGCCGAGCTGCTGCCGCGCGTCGCGGTCGCCGGCGAGCCGGCCGGCGCGCTCACCGAGGCCGGTGCCGCCCTGCTCGACCCGGCCGGGCGGCTGCGGCCCGGCACCCCGCTCTGCCCGCCCGAGGGCGACGCGGGCACCGGGATGGTCGCCACCAACTCCGTCGCGCCCCGCACCGGCAACGTCTCGGCCGGGACCAGCATCTTCGCCATGGTCGTGCTCGAGCGCGAGCTCTCCCGGGCGCACCCCGAGCTGGACCTCGTCACCACGCCGGCCGGGGACCCGGTGGCGATGGTGCACTGCAACAACGGGGCCAGCGAGCTGGAGGCGTGGGCCGGGCTGTTCACCGAGTTCGCCCGTGCCCTCGGCACCGACGCCGACCCGTCGTCGGTCTTCGCGACCCTGTTCACGGCCGCCCTGGACGGCGCGGGCGACGCCGGCGGGATGCTGGCCTACAACTACCTCTCGGGCGAGCCGATCACCGGGCTCGAGGAGGGCCGGCCGCTGTTCGTGCGCTCACCCGACAGCCGGCTCGACCTCGGCACCTTCATGCGGACGCACCTGTACTCGTCGCTGGCGACCCTGCGCATCGGCATGGACGTGCTGCAGAAGACCGAGGGCGTGGCGCTCGACCGGATGTTCGCCCACGGCGGCCTGTTCAAGACCGAGGGCGTGGCGCAGCGCTTCCTGGCCGCGGCCATCGACACCCCGGTCACCGTCGGCGACATCGCCGGCGAGGGGGGCGCCTGGGGCATCGCCGTCCTGGCCGCGTTCGCCGGGCGCGCGCCGGGGCAGAGCCTGGCGGAGTACCTGGAGACCGAGGTGTTCACCGGCGCGAGCCTGCGGACCGCCGAGCCCGACCCCGCCGACGTCACCGGCTTCGACGCGTTCATGGCGCGCTACGTCGCCGGGCTGCCGGTGCAGCGGGCCGCCGTCGACCACGTGAACCCTGCCCAGCGAGGAGGAGACGCATGACCCCGTCCGAGCGTGGAACGCACCGGGAGCTGCGCGAGCACGTCGCGGCGCTGCACGGTGAGCTGACCAGGTACGCGCTGGTCACCTGGACGGCGGGCAACGTCTCGGCGCGGGTGCCCGGCGAGGACCTGTTCGTCATCAAGGGCAGCGGCGTCTCCTACGACGAGCTGACGTGGGAGGGCATCACCGTCTGCGACCTGGACGGCGGGGTGGTGGACGGGGTGAAGGCGCCGTCGTCGGACACCGCCGCGCACGCCTACGTCTACCGGCACATGGCCGAGGTCGGCGGTCAGGTGCACACGCACAGCCCGTACGCCGCCGCCTGGGCCGCCCGTGGGGAGGAGATCCCCTGCGTGCTGACGGCGATGGCCGACGAGTTCGGCGGGCCGATCCCGGTCGGGCCGTTCGCCCTGATCGGCGACGACTCGATCGGCCAGGGCGTCGTCGCGACGCTGGAAGGTTCCCGCTCCCCGGCGGTGCTCATGCAGAACCACGGGGTGTTCACCATCGGGCGGGACGCGAAGGCGGCGGTGAAGGCGGCCGTCATGACCGAGGACGTCGCCCGCACGGTGCACCTGTCCCGCCAGCTCGGCGAGCCGATCCCCATCGCGCAGGCCGACATCGACTCCCTCCACGCCCGCTACCAGAACGTGTACGGCCAACGATGACCGAGGAGCTCCCCATGACCGAACCCTTCGCCGGATCCGAGGTCTGGTTCCTGACCGGCAGCCAGGGCCTGTACGGCGAGGAGACCCTCCAGCAGGTCGCCGAGCAGTCGCGGCGGGTCGCCGCCGCCCTCGACGAGGCCGGCGAGGTGCCGGTCCGCGTCGTCTGGAAGCCGGTCCTCACCGACGCCGCCGCCATCCGCCGGATCATGGGCGAGGCCAACGAGGACCCCGCCTGCCTGGGCGTCATCACCTGGATGCACACCTTCTCGCCGGCGAAGATGTGGATCGCGGGGCTGGACGCGCTGCGCAAGCCGCTGCTGCACCTGCACACCCAGGCCGACGCCGCCCTGCCGTGGGCGACGATCGACATGGACTTCATGAACCTCAACCAGGCCGCCCACGGCGACCGCGAGTACGGGTTCGTGCTCACCCGCCTGCGGGTGCCGCGGACGACGGTCTCCGGGCACGTCTCGAACCCGCGGGTCCGTGCCCGCGTCGGCTCGTGGGCGCGGGCCGTCGCCGGCGCCGCCGCCGCGCGCGACCTGAAGCTGGCCCGGTTCGGCGACAACATGCGCAACGTCGCGGTGACCGAGGGCGACAAGGTCGAGGCGGAGATCCGCTTCGGCATGTCGGTGAACACCTGGGGCGTCAACGACCTGGTGGCCGTCGTCGAGGCGGTGCAGGACTCCGCCGTCGACGACCTCGTCGAGGAGTACGCCGACCTCTACGCGATGTCGCCCGAGGTGCTGCCCGGCGGGGAGAAGCACGAGGCCGTCCGCTACCAGGCCCGGATCGAGGCCGCGCTGCGCTGGGTGCTCGTCGAGGGCGGCTTCGGCGCGTTCACCACGAACTTCGAGGACCTCGGCGGACTGCGCCAGCTCCCCGGTCTCGCCGTCCAGCGGCTGATGGCCGACGGCTACGGCTTCGGCGGCGAGGGCGACTGGAAGACCTCGGCGCTGCTGCGGGTGCTGAAGGTCGCCGGCGCCGGGCTGCCCGGCGGGACGTCGTTCATGGAGGACTACACCTACGACCTCGAGGTGGGCAGCGAGAAGATCCTCGGCGCCCACATGCTCGAGGTCTGCCCCACGATCGCGGGGGAGAAGCCGCGCCTCGAGGTGCACCCGCTGGGCATCGGCGGTCGCGAGGACCCCGCCCGCCTGGTGTTCGACGCCGCCCCCGGTGCCGGCGTCGTCATCGGCTGGTCGGACCTCGGTGACCGGTTCCGGTGGGTGGCCAACGAGATCGACGTCGTCGCGCCCTCCGAGCCGCTGCCGAACCTGCCGGTCGCGCGGGCCGTCTGGGAGCCGCGGCCGGACTTCGCCACGTCGACGGAGGGCTGGCTCACCGCCGGCGGGCCGCACCACACCGTGCTGAGCACCCAGCTCGGCGCCGAGGAGCTCACCGACCTGGCCGAGGTGTTCTCGACCGAGCTGGTGCTCATCGACGCCGACACCACGCGCCGGTCGCTGGCCAAGGAGCTCCGGTGGAGCGCCGCCTACCACCGGCTGAACCAGCGCCTCTGAGGAAGGACCCCGTCCTCCTCACCGCTCGCTAGCTCGCGGCGAGCCTCAGGACGGGGCCTTCAGAGGTGGCGGAGGAGGTACCGGTAGAAGCCGGCACCCCGGTGCAGGGCCGCCACCGAGATGCGCTCGTCGGCGGCGTGCAGCGCGGCCAGCTCCTCCTTCGTCACGTCGAAGGGCATGAAGCGGTAGACGCTGTCGCAGATCCGGCTGAAGTGCCGCGAGTCGCTGGCCTGCACCATCACGTAGGGGGCGACGGCGGCGTCGGGGTAGACCGAGCGCACCGCCGACGTCACCAGGGCGAACGCCTGGTTGTCGGCGCGGGAGATCGGTGAGGGGTCGGTGCCGCCGATCACCCGCAGCTCGACCTCCGGGTCCGCGACCACCCGGCGCAGGCGGTCCAGGGTCGACTGCACCGTCTCGCCGAGCGCGATGCGGATGTTCAGGTGGGCGCGGGCGCGGGTGGCCAGCACGTTGCGCGCCTTGCTGCCCTCGAGCTGGGTGACCGCGACCGTCGTCCGGACCAGTGCGTTCGCCTCCCGGCCGGCGCGGGAGAGCACCCGGGCCAGCAGCGGGCGGAGGTACTCGGCGTGGGCGAACACCGCACGCAGGCCGGTGGGGGCGTGCCGGCCCAGCGCGTCGATCATCCCCAGGACGACGTCGTGCAGCCGGGCGGGGAACGGGTTCTCCTCGATGCGGAGGATGGCCCGGGCCAGCCGGGCCGGGGCGCCGCCGGGGACGGGTGCCGAGGCGTGCCCGCCGGGGTCGGTGGTGACCAGCTCGACGTCGAGCAGTCCCTTCTCGGCCAGGCCGACGACGGCGGTCTGGCCCGGCACGCCGGGGAAGACACCGCTCACCACGGCCCCGCCCTCGTCGAGCACCGCCCACGGCCGGATCCCGCGCGCGGTCAGCGCCTCGACGGCGAGCTGGGCGCCGACGCCGAAGACCTCCTCGTCGTCGCCGAACGAGAGGTAGACGTCGCGGGCCGGGGTGACGCCGGCGGCGACGAGCGACTCGACCGCCTCGAGGATGGCGACCAGGGCGCCCTTGTCGTCGATGGCGCCGCGGCCGTGCACGACGCCGTCCTCGATCGCCCCGGAGAACGGGTCCCGGGACCAGTCCTGCCCGGCCACCGGGACGACGTCGTAGTGCGCCATCAGCACCAGCGGCGGGGCGTCGGAGCCGCTGCGCCACCGGTAGAGCAGCGCCCCGTCGCCGAGGACCTCCCGGTCGAGCACCCGGTGCGTGCCGGGGTAGAGCTCCACCAGGCGCTCGCGGAACCGCGCGAACGCCGCGGTGTCGACCTCCGCGGGATCCTTCGAGGAGACCGTCGGGATGCGGACCAGCTCCGCCAGCCGCTCGGCCGCGGCGGCGGCGTCCAGGCCCTCGAGGTCGGCCGGGGCGGGGCTGACGTCGGGGGGGACGAAGCGGGCGACCCGCCGCGCCACGGCCGTCACCGCGGCACCGCACGCGGCCGCGACCAGGACGCCCCTCATGCCCGCGGTTCCGTGGCCGGGGCGACCGAGCGCGGGTCCACGGCGGCCGCGGCGTCGGAGAAGGCGAGCTTCGGGACGACGACCAGGGCCACGGCGGCCGCCAGGGCGGTCACCCCGCAGACGGCCCACACGGTGACGTAGCCGCCGAGCGACCCGGCCGTCCCCTCCGAGCCGTCGGCGAGCGTCGGCGCCCCGGCGGCGAGGGCCACGGCGAAGGTCGCCGAGGCGACGCTGCCGCCCAGCACCTTGGAGGTGTTGGTCAGGCCGGTCGCCACCCCGGTCCGGCCCACGGGCGCGGCGGCCGCAGCCGCCGCCGGCAGGGCGGCGACCAGCGCGCCCGACCCGACCCCGGCGACCACCATGCAGGCCAGCGTCTCACCCAGGGTCCCGTGGAACGGCACCAGCAGGAGGTAGCCGGCGCCGACGAGGACGGCGGCGCCGATCAGCGTCGTCCGCGGGCTCGTGCGCGCCGAGATCCGGGAGAACTGGGAGGCGCCGACCAGCATCGAGACGACGTACGCCCCGATGACGATCGACACCGTGCTCGTCGACAGGCCGAGTCCGTAGCCGTAGACCTCCGGGTCCGTCCGGGCGAACGTCGACAGGGGGCCCTGCGCGCCGAGGACGCTGACGCCGAACAGGCCCGCGGTCAGCTGGACCGGCCACATCGACGGGCTGCGCAGCACACGGAAGTCGACCAGCGGGTCGGGGCGGCCGAGCTCGTACCGCACGAACGGGACGACCAGCAGCAGCCCCACGGCGGTCACGATCCACGGCCAGGGTTCGCCGGCGCCGTTGATCCGCACGAAGGTCAGCCCGCCGGTGATGACCAGCAGGACCACGCTCAGCAGCACCGCCCCGGTGGCGTCGACGCTGCCGGGCAGGCGGTCGGTGCTCTCCGGCACCCGGAGGGCCACCACGGCGCACACGCCCAGGACCAGCAGGCCGGGGATCAGCAGCACCAGCCAGAACTGCCCGGCGAACGCTGCGCCCACCTGCCCACCTGCCCACCGTCCAGGGCGCCCACGATGGCGCCCAGCTGCAGGGCCGCCACGATCAGGCCGGTGGCCCGCCGCGTCTGCGCGGCGGCGTCCGCCCGGCCGCGGGAGCGGTCGTAGATCAGCGCGACCTGCAGCGGCAGCCAGGCGGCGTAGATGCCCTGGACCGCCCACGCGGCCAGGAAGACGGGGAAGGACTGGGCGAACGCGAGGACGACGGTGGCCGCGGCGACCACGACCGCCGACAGCAGCAGCATGCGGCGGTGGCCGTGCAGGTCGCCGAGCTCGGCGAGGATGGGGACGGCGATCGCCGACAGCATCAGCTGGGCGGCCTCGAGCCAGTTGACGTCGGCGTCGTGGATGTCGAGGTGGCGGGCGACATCGGTGAGCAGCGGGATGTAGTACCCCTGCAGGACGCCGCTGGTGAACTCGACGAAGACCAGGAAGCCGACCAGGCCCCCGCCGATGCCGGCGATCCGTCCGGTGGCCCGTGGCGTGCCCGTCACCCACCGCTCCTTCCCGATGCGCCACCGGGAGTGACGCGGAGGGCCAGGAGCGTAGTGGCCTGCCCGTCCGGGCGGACGCCCCTCGGGGAAAGTCCGCCCGGACGAGTCGTGGTCGTCAGGCGCTGCGGCGCGAGGAGCGGATCAACCAGCCGCCGGAGAGCAGCAGCGCCGCCCCCCAGATGAGCAGGGGCTGGACGGTGACGCCGGTGTAGGCCAGCTTGCCGGCCTGGTCGTAGGCGACGTGCTGCGCCACCGGATGCGTGGTCGCGTAGTGCCCGTAGCTCTCCTCGCAGCCCACGCCGTCGTAGTCGGCGTCGAGGTGGGACCCGTAGCCGTACTGGCCGGAGTAGACGGGTGCCGCGCCGGCCGCCCGCGCCTCGTCGCAATTCCGGTACTGGTATCCCGTGTGCTGCTGGCCCGGCTGGTAGTACCCCGGCTGGTTGGGCTTCGGGGTCGGGGTCGGCGTTGGCGTCGGCGTGGACGGGCTCTCGCAGAACGGCGGCGACGGCGGCGGGGGGAGGGGCAGTCCGGGCGGCGGCGAGGGGACCGGGATGCAGAGCGGGATGCTCTCGCAATCGTCGAAGCCGAACAGCACCGCGAACTCGTCGCACGTGAAGGTCGGTTCCTGGCCGTCCGGCAACTCGACACCCTCACAGAAGACCGGGACGCCGAAGTTGCTGCAGAACTCTGCCAGCGGGTCCTCTTGCTCGGGTCCTTGTAGCAGCTCGAACAATGCGGCCAGCTGCTCATCGCTGGGGTCGAAGCCCAGGCCCTCGAGAGCTAGCCGGAGGTCGTCGGGAGTGAAGCCAGAGGGGAGAGCTGCCGCGACCGGATCCGCGAGAGCTGCCGCGACGCGGGCCTCGGCCGGCCCGGCGGGCGGCGCTTCCGACCGGTCGATCGGCTCCGGAGTCGTCGGCTCGGTCTCCTCCGTCTCCGTCGCCGTGCTCTCCGGGACGGTCGTGTCGTCGTCACCCTCGGTGGGCGACGGCGGGACCGTCGTGGGCGTGGGCAGCACCTCGTCGAGGAGGCCGCCTCCGGTGTCGTCACCGGCCTCGTCGCCGGCGTCCGAGGAGGACGACTCCGGGGACGAGGACGGCGTCGTGTCGGTCGGGAGGCCCGACGCGGGGGCCGCCCACAGCAGTGCGAGCGCCGACGCGACCAGCAGGACGAGGAGCGGCTTGAGGCGCTGAGACATGTTTCCCCCGGTGAGCACTGCGATCAGTGCCGTGAGGTGTAACACGGGTCACAGCTACTCGTCGGCACCAGTTCCCGGTACCGGGAGAACCGGTCCGTCACGGAACCGCGCGCCGCCACGCAGAGTCGCGGCTCGGGATCAGAGCGGGTCGCGCGCCACCGGGCAGGACATGCAGCGCGGGCCGCCCCGGCCGCTGCCGAGCTCGGAGCCCGCGATGCGCACCACCTCGATGCCGGCCGCTTCCAGGGCCGCGTTGGTCACGGTGTTCCGCTCGTAGGCGACGGCCAGCCGCGGCGCCAGGGCCAGGGTGTTGTTGCCGTCGTCCCACTGCTCGCGCTCGGCGGTCACCGGGTCCAGGCCGGTGTCGATCACCCGCAGCCGGTCGATGCCCATGGCGGCCGCCGCGGCGGTGACGAACGGCTGCGGGCCGGAGACGGCGAGCTCGGCGGTGTCGGCGTCGTCGGCGACCCCGTCGGGGGCCGTGACCGTCCAGGCGACCAGGGAGTCGGCGACGGCCGGGTACATGACCATGGCGTCGACGTCGACCATGGTCGCGATGGTGTCCAGGTGCATGGTCGCCCGCTGCTGGGTGATCGGGACGACGAGCACCGTGTGCGCCAGCCTCCGGGCGAACAGCCGCCGGGCCAGCCGCTCGGCGCCGCCGGGCGTCGTCCGCTCGCCGACGCCCACCGCGACGACCCCCTCGGCCAGCAACAGCACGTCACCGCCCTCGAGGTGCTCCAGCCGCGCGCCGTAGAGCTGCTCGACCCCCGCGAAGCGCGGGTGGTGGGCGTAGACGGCCGCCGTGATCGTGCTCTCGCGGTGCCGGGCCGGCATGGCCAGGGAGGTCACCGCCACCTCGTCGCCGACCCACACCGACGAGTCGCGGGTGAACAGCAGGTTGGGCAGGGGTGGGACGACGAAGTCGCCGCGGCCCATCACCTCGTAGGCCAGGCCCCTGCCGCCGGCCAGCTCGTCGTGGGCGAGCCCGGCGATCAGCGTGCGGGCCAGGTCCTCCGGGTCGAGGCCCGACAGGTGGGCGGTGGTGGCCCGCTGCAGGGTGGCGCCCAGGCGCGGGTCGTCGACCGCCGCGGTGATCAGCTCGGCCCGCGCGGACGGGAAGGACAGCACCTCGGCGAGGAGCCGGTCGAGGTGCAGCACCTCGACGCCGCGGGCGGTGAGCGCCTCGGCGAACGCGTCGTGCTCCTCCTGCGCGCGGTCGACCCACGGGACGCCGTCGAAGAGCAGCTCGTCGTTGTTCCGCGGGGTGAGCCGCCGCAGCTCGTCGCCCGGGCGGTGCAGCAGGACGGTGCGCAGCCGGCCCACCTCGCTGGTGGCGCCCATCAGCGGGGTCCCGGGCGGGTTCGCGATCATGCCCAGAGGCTGGCACAGCCGACGCCCTCGCCGCCCGTCAGCGCCCGGCGACCCGCTGGATAGTGTGCGGACGCCGGGCACGGCCGCCCGGCGAGTCGGCGACCGGAGGCATGCGCGTGGACCTGTTCGACCTGACCGGCAAGGTGGCTGTCGTCACCGGTGGCACCCGCGGCATCGGGCTGATGATGGCCCGCGGCCTCCTGCAGGCAGGGGCGAAGGTCTACATCAGCTCCCGCAAGGCCGAGGCCGGCGAGGCCGCGGTCGCCGAGCTGTCCGAGTTCGGCACGGTCGTGTCGATCCCGGCCGACCTCTCCACCGAGGCGGAGTGCCTGCGGCTCGCCGAGGAGGTCGGGAAGCAGGAGCAGCGGATCGACGTCCTGGTCAACAACGCCGGAGCGAACTGGGGCGAGGCGTTCGAGACCTTCCCTGCGTCGGCGTGGGACAAGGTGCTGGACCTGAACCTGAAGTCGCCGTTCTTCCTCACCCGTGCCTTCCTGCCGCTGCTGGAGGCGGCCGGCGCGCCGGGCGAGCCCGCCCGCGTGATCAACGTCGGCAGCATCGACGGGCTGCACGTGCCGGGGCTGCCCACCTACTCGTACTCCTCCAGCAAGGCGGCGCTGCACCACCTGACCCGCGTGCTCGCCGGGGAGCTGGGCCGCCGCCACGTCACGGTCAACGCCGTGGCGCCCGGGCCGTTCGAGTCGAAGATGATGGCCGCCACCCTCGAGGCGTTCGGCGACGCGATCGCCGAGAAGGCGCCGCTGGGCCGCATCGGCCGCCCCGACGACATGGCCGGCGTCGTGGTGTACCTGGCCAGCCGGGCCGGCTCCTACGTGACCGGCGCGGTGATCCCCGTCGACGGCGGCATCGCGACCACGCTCTAGGACGGCGCCCGCAGCGCCGGGCCGACGGACCGCTGGCGGGGGGCGAGCTCGCCGATCCGCCGGAGATGCGCGTCGGCCAGGGCGACCTGCTGCGGCGAGCCGATCAGCACACCCTGCTCCCGCGCCGCCCGCCACCACCGGCGGGCGGCCGGGTGGTCCCCGCGGCGCTCGGCGATCCGGCCCAGCAGCTCGTCGTAGGCGCCCAGCGTCAACGCAGGGGTGCCCAGCACGGCCTGCCGACCGCGGTAGGGCAGCAGGGCCTCGACGGCCGAGGCCCACTCCGGCTCGTCGCCCAGGAGCAGCGCCGCCTCGGCCTGCAGGAGGACGGCGACGTCGCTCGCCCAGTCGCGGATCCGGGTGCGCCCCCAGCGTGCCCGCAGCCGGCGTGCCTCGGCCAGGTCACCGGCCTCGGCGGCGGCGACCACCGCCATCTCCTGCAGCAGCGGGCTGCCCTCGTCGCCGGTCTCGACCAGCAGGGGCACCACCTCGCCCAGCCGGCCGTCCACGCGGCGCAGCGCGAACCGGTGCGCGGCGTAGGCGTGCCGGGCGTGCGGGGTGACCCGGCGGTAGAGCTCGTACGCCTCGGTAGTCAGCTCCTCGGCCCGGGCCGCGTTACCGCGCAGCCAGGCCAGCCCGCCGGCCTGCCACAGCACGTGCGGGCGGACCTCGGGCCCGCTCAGCGACACCGCCAGCCGCCGGGCCTGCGCGTGGTCGGCCTCGAACCCGGCGACGTCCCCGAGGTGCAGCCGGATCGCCGCCCGGTGCAGCCGGGCGACGAACTCCGTCCAGCGGGGGAGCCCGGCGCCCGACATCGCGAGCGCCTCGTCGGTCGCGGCCAGCCGGAGCTCGGCGGCACCGGGCCGGCCCCACACGGCGAGGCAGAAGTTGTTCAGCGTCCGGCCGCGCAGCTCGGCGTCCCCGGTGCGGCGGGCCAGCTCCACCGCCCGCTGCGCGGCCTGCACGCCACGGTCGTCGGCGCTGAACGCCAGCTCGACCCCGAGGGTGCCCAGCAGCTGGGCGGTGGCGCGCTCGTCGACGGCGCTCTCGGCGAGCAGGCCCTCCAGCAGTGCCACCATGTCGTCGTCCACGACGCCGTGGGGGCGCCAGTTCCACACCGTCACGCTGCCCCACACCGCCGCGGCCTGCGCCAGGCAGGCGCGGTCGCCGAGCTGGCGGGCCACCGCGATCGCCCGCGAGACCACCTCGCGCGCCTCGGTGCGCGAACCGCTGCGCAGCAGGTCGTTGCCCAGAGCGGTGAGCAGGTCGTGCCGGGTGCGGGCGGCGTCGGGATCGTCCGGGTCCACCAGGTCGAGCGCCCGCCGGGTGTGCACCGCGGCCTCGCCGTGGGCCAGCCGGGCCCGGGCCGCGCGCGCCGCGGCGGTCGAGTAGATCCGGGCGGGGGCCGGCCCGGTGACCGGGAGCGCCTCGACGAAGTGGTGGGTCAGCCGCTCCACGAGCGCGTCGTCGGTCGACGTCTCGATCCGGCGCTCCAGGGCCTCCCCGACGCGGGCGTGCAGCTGGGCGCGGCGCAGCGCCGGCAGGTCGCCGACCAGCACCTCCTGCACGAGCGCGTGGGCGAACCGCCAGCTCCACGGCCGGTCGCCCTCGACCACGAGACCCACGGCGAGCGCGGAGTCCAGCGCCGACAGCGCCTCCTCGGCCGGGGTGCGGGCCGCCTCCAGCAGGTCGAGCCCCACCTCGCGGCCGGCCACCGCGCACAGCTCGAGCACCGCCCGGGTCCCCGCCGGCAGCCGGGCGACCCGGCCGCGCAGCACCTCGCCCACCGACGGCGGCACCGGGACGTGGTCGAGGTGCAGGTCGTGGGCGCCGACCATCCAGCGGGCCAGCTCGACGACGAAGAACGGGTTCCCGCCGGTCCGGTCGTGCACCGCCGCGGCCAGCGAGCGGTCGCCGGGAGAACCGAGCTGGTCGGCGAGCAGCGCGGCGACGTCGTCGGCGTCCAGGCCGGTCAGCCGCAGGCAGGTGGCCGACGGCTCGCGGGCCAGCCGCGCCAGGCAGTCGGTCACCGCCTCCGGCAGCTGCTCGCCGACGGTCCGGACGGTGACCAGGAGGAGCACCGGCGCCCGCGGCAGGTGCCGGCCGAGCAGACCCAGCAGCTGCACCGACGTGGTGTCGGCGCCCTGCAGGTCGTCGAGCACCACGACCACCGGGGCGTCCTGGGCGGCCGTCTCCAGCCGGCCGCGCAGGTCCTGGAACAGCCGGAACCGCGCGGCGTCGGCGTCGCCGTCGTCGTCCTGCGGCGGGGTGAGCTCGGGCCGGCCGAGCTGCTCGAGCACCTGGGTCCACGGCCACAGCGCGGGCGCCCCGGGATCGTCCGCGCACCGGCTCCAGGCCGCCGTCCAGCCGGCGGCGGCGCAGGTGTCGGCGGCGGCGCGGGCCAGCCGGGTCTTGCCGATGCCGGCCTCGCCCTCGACCACGACGATGGCGGCCTGGCCGCCGGAGACCCGTTCGGCGACCGCCCGCACCTGGCCGAGCTCGGACCGGCGGCCGACGAGCGACTCGCTGCCGGGAGCCGCGGCGACCGGCGGCACCGGGGTGCGGACGGCGGGGAGCACCGGGCGGGGGAGCCGGTCCAGCAGCGTCGGGTCCTGGCGGAGGACGGCCTGCTCGAGGTCGCGCAGCTCGGGGCCGGGGTCGATGCCGAGTTCGTCGCGCAGCAGCTCCGCGCAGCGGCGCAGCGCGTCCAGCGCCTCGGCCTGCCGGTCGGCGGCGTAGAGGGCGGTGACCAGCCGTGCCCACAGGCGCTCCCGGAGGGGGTGCTCGGTCACCAGCCGCTGGAGGTCCGCGACGGCGACCTCCGGGCGGCCGACCGCGAGCAGGGCGTCGCACCGCCGCTCGCGGGCCCGCACGTGCAGCTCGGTCAGCCGCAGCCGGTCGCTGGCGGCGTCGGGCAGGTCGCCGAGCTCGGCCAGCGGCTCCCCGCGCCACAACGCCAGCGCCTCGTCGAGCCGTTCGATGCCCCGCGCCGCGTCGCCCGCGGCGACCGCCCGGTCACCGGCCTCGACGAGCTCGGGGAACCGGAGCAGGTCCAGATCGGCGGCGCCCACCCGGACCAGGTAGCCCGGCGGGTGGGTGAGCAGGACCGACGGGGCCTCGCGCGGGCCGCGGTCGGGCTCGAGCACCCGGCGCAGGTGGGAGACGTAGGCCTGCAGGGTGCCCGTGACCGTCGCGGGCGGGTCGTCGCCCCACAGCGTGCTCACGATCCGGTCGACGGCCACCACGCGGCCGGGCTCGGCCAGCAGCAGGGTCAGGAGGGCGCGGGGCTTGGCGCCGCCGACGTCGAGGGGGCGGCCCTGGGGGTCGGTGACCTCGAGCGGCCCCAGGACTCGGAAGTGCACGGCCGGATGCTCGCAGCGGGCGGACGCCGGCGGCACCCCTTTCAGCGCGCCGTGCAAGTGGGGCCCAAGTATCCGCCAAGGGGGCGCGGCGACTCTTCGGTCCGTCCGAGAGAGCGGCGCGGTCACCACCGCGCGCCACCCGATCCGCGGCCACCCGCCGCGGCCGCGAAGAGGAACACCGCCTGATGAGTCTCACCGAGAAGTTCGAGAACCTCCCGCCGTCCGTCCTGGGCGACACGGTGCTCGACACCCTCGTCCCCTCCTTCCCGCCCGGCGCCGTCGACGAGCTGCGCGGACGGGTCCACGGTCCGGTGCTCGTCGCCGGGGACGACGGCCTGGCCGCCGAGGTCGCCACCTTCAACGTCGCTGTCCAGCACACACCCGCCGTCGCCGTGGGCGCGACCTGCGCGGCCGACGTGGCCGCGGCCGTCGGCTGGGCGGTCGAGCACGGGCTCGGCGTCGCCGTCCAGGCCACCGGGCACGGGCCGGTCCGCAACGCCGCCGGCTCGATGATGGTCACCACCCGGCGCATGCAGGGCGTCCACATCGACCCCGAGCGACGTACCGCGCGGGTCGAGGCCGGCGTCAAGTGGGAGCGGGTCCTCGAGGCGGCCGCCGAGTTCGGTCTGACCGGCCTGGCCGGCTCGACGACCGACGTCGGCGTCGTCGGCTACACGCTGGGCGGCGGCATCGGGAACCTGGGACGGCGGTTCGGCTTCGCCGCCGACCACGTCCTCGCCGTCGAGATCGTCACCGCCGACGGCCGGCTGCGGCGGGCCACCGCCGACAGCGAGCCCGAGATCTTCTGGGCGGTCCGCGGCGGCAAGGGCAACCTCGGCATCGTGACCGCGATCGAGATCGAGCTGGTCCCGGTCACCGACCTCTACGCCGGCGGACTCTTCTTCGCCGGCGAGGACATGGCCGCGGTGCTGCACGCGTTCCGCGCGTGGGCGCCCACGCTGCCCGACGAGGTGAGCACCTCGGTCGCGATCATGCGGCTGCCCGACCTGGAGTTCCTGCCCCCGCCGCTGCGCGGGCAGACCGTCGTCCACCTGCGGTACGCCTACTCCGGTTCCTACCTGGACGAGGGCGAGCGGCTGGTCGCGCCGATGACGACGGCCGGGCGCGTGGTGCTGGGCTTCATCGGCCCCATCCGCAGCACCGAGATCGACGGCGTCCACATGGACCCGAAGGACCCGATGCCCGCGTGGGAGAAGGGCATGCTGCTCGCCGAGCTCACCGAGGAGACCGTCGAGACGCTGCTGGCCGTCGCCGGCCCGCAGGTGGAGATCCCGCTGATGATGATCGAGGTGCGGCTCCTCGGCGGGCAGTACGCCCGGCAGCCCGAGGTGCCCAACGCCGTCGCCGGCCGGGACGGCGCCTTCGCGGTGATGGTCATCGGCCCCGGCATCCCCGAGCTGGCCCAGGTGGTGCCCGTCGTCGGCAAGGGCGTGCTGGCCGCGCTGGAGCCGTGGAAGGCGCCGGGCTGCCTGGTCAACTTCCTGGGCGACGTGGACGGCCCCGAGGAGGTCGCGGCGGCCTACCCGCCGGAGATCCGCGAGCGGCTGCGCGGGGTCAAGCGCACGGTCGACCCGGCCGGCGTCTTCTCCTTCGGCCACACGATCTGACCCGACGAGATCTGCACACTCGTTGCCATCAGCGACTGATCGCCACGAGTGTGCAGATCTCGCGGACTACTCGGGGAGCAGGACGCCGGGGTTGCAGATGTTGTGCGGGTCCAGCCGGCGCTTGACCGCGCGCAGCACGTCGACGCCGAGCGGCCCGACCTCCCGCTCCATCCACGGCCGGTGGTCGGCCCCGACGGCGTGGTGGTGGGTGAGCGTGCCGCCGGCGCCCAGCAGCGCGTCGGTCGCCGCCCGCTTCGCGGTCAGCCACTGCTGGATGGGCAACGCGTCGTCACGGTCGGCCAGCACGGTCAGGTACAGCGAGGCGCCCGTCGGGTAGCCGTGCGAGACGTGGCTCATGATCAGCGGGCCGCGGCCGTTGCGGGTCAGCGACTGGCGCAGCGCCCGCCGGACGGCGTCGTACACCGTCGGCAGCGCCGTCCAGGTGGCCGCGGTCTCCAGGGTCTCCACCAGCAGGCCGCCGTCCATGAGGCGGTCGCGCAGGTAGGGGGCGCCGAACCGGTGGCCCTTCCAGGACTCGGCCACCTTGCGGCCCAGCCGGATCGCCCCGCCGTCGCGGAGCACCGAGGCGGTGGCCCGCATCCGCGCCTTCACCAGCCCCGGCAGGCCCTCCCAGCCCAGGATCAGCATGCAGCCGTCGGCGTGGCCCCGCGCCCGCATGCTGCCGCGCAGCGCCTTGGCCCCGACGCCCGCGGCCATGATCAGGTTCGCGCGGGTCTCGTCGGCGTCCGACAGCCGCACGATGTCGGGGAACAGGTCGTGGCGCGCGAGCTGCTGCAGCGCCGCCAGGCCCGACGCCCAGGTGCGGAACGACCAGCCCTCGTACTCGCACGCCGCCGGCTTCGGCCGGACCCGCAGGGTGAGCTCGGTGATGATGCCGAGCGTGCCCTCGGAACCCAGCGCCAGGCCGAGCAGGTCCGGCCCGGCCGCGCTGGCCGGCGGATGGCCGAGCTCCAGCACGCCGGACGGCGTGGCGAGGGTGAGACCGGCGACGAGCTCGTCGAAGCGGCCCACCCCGGTGCTGTTCTGCCCCGCCGACCGGGTGGCCGCGTAGCCGCCGAGGGTGGCGAACTCCCAGCTCTGCGGGAAGTGGCCGAAGGTGAGGTCCTCGCGGGCCAGCGCCTGCTCCAGCGCCGGCCCGCGCATGCCCGGCCCCACCGTGACCAGGGACGACGGCACGTCGAGGGACTGCACGGACGACATCCGCGACAGGTCGACGGCGACCGACGGCCGGTCCGCGGGGTCGATCCCGGCCAGCCCGCCGACGACGCTGGTGCCCCCGCCGAACGGGACGACGACGATGCCCAGGTCGCTGCAGGCCGTCAGCAGCGCCGCGGTCTCCTCGGTCGTCCCGGGCAGGACGACGGCGTCCGGTGCGCCGGAGGCGTCGCCCTCCCGCCGGCGGAGCAGGTCGAGGTAGCTCTTCCCCCCGGCCCGCCGCAGCCGCGACTCCCGGTCGGTCCGCACGTTCTCCTCGCCGAGCAGTGAGGTCAGACGCAGGCGGGCCTCGTCGGGCAGCCGCGAGGGCGCCAGGCGGATCGCGTCGACGGCGACCGGCGGCGTGGGCCGCGGCTCCCAGCCCAGCTCGCGGCTCAGGTACCGGCGCGCGGTCTTCGGCAGCGCGTCGTCGAGGTCGGCGTCGGAGGAGCCCGGGGGAGTCGGTCCCCACCCCTGGATGGTCAGTTCCGGCTGTGTGGCCACGGCTACAGTCTGCCGGGTGCCGCTGCCGGATCGATCATGGTGACCGCCGCGCTGCCCGGGACGCTGTCCCCGGCCCGCCGGTCACGGGCCCTCGCCGGCCTGCCCGGCGCCACCGTCGACGTCGTCGTCGTGGGCGGCGGGGTGACCGGTTCCGGGGTGGCCCTGGACGCCGCCGCCCGCGGCCTGTCGGTGGTCCTGCTGGAGCGCACCGACCTGGCCGCCGGCACCAGCCGCTGGTCGTCGAAGCTGGTCCACGGCGGGCTCCGCTACCTCGCCCACGGCGAGATCGGGCTGGCCCGGGAGAGCGCCCGCGAGCGCGCCGTCCTCATGGGGACGACCGCTCCGCACCTGGTCCGGCGGCTGCCCTTCCTCGTCCCCGACGTCGCCGGCCGCGACGTGACCGCGCTGGCCGCGGCCGGTGGGCGCCTGGGTGACGCGGTCCGGCTCTCCGTGCCCGGCGGGCGGGCGTCGCTGCCCTCCACCCGGCGGGTGGGGGCCGACGAGGTGTCGCGGCTGGTCCCGGGCGTCCGGTCCGGGCGGGGCGGCGTCGTCTTCTGGGACGGGCAGCTCAGCGACGACGCCCGGCTCGTGGTGGCGCTGGCCCGGACGGCGGCGGCGTACGGGGCGACGGTGCTCACCGGTGCGGCCGTGACCTCGGTCGACGGCGCCGAGGTGCACGTGCGGGTGGACGACGAGTCGTTCGTGCTGCGGGCCGGCGTGGTGGTCAACGCGGCGGGGGTGTGGGCGCAGCGCCTGGCGCCGTCGGTGCGGCTGGTGCCCTCGCGCGGCTCGCACCTCGTCGTCCCCGGTGCGGTGCTCGGGTCGCCGTCGGCGGCGCTGACCGTGCCGCTGCCCGGTTCCCGCTCCCGGTACGTCTTCGCGCTGCCGCAGGCCGACGGGCTGGTGTACCTCGGGCTCACCGACGAGCCGGTCGAGGGGCCGGTGCCCGACGACGACCCGGTGCCCAGCGATGGCGAGGTGACCCAGCTGCTGGAGACGGTCAACCAGGTGCTGGCCACGCCGCTCACCCGCGGCGACCTCGTGGGCGCCTACGCCGGGCTGCGGCCGCTGGTGCTGCCCGAGTCGGCGGGCACGGGGCCGGGCGACGCGACCGCCGACCTCTCCCGCAGGCACCTGCTGCGGTGGGACGGACCGGTCCTGTCGGTGGTCGGCGGCAAGCTCACCACCTACCGGGCGATGGCCGAGGAGACGGTGGACGCGGTCGTGGCCCGGCTCGGCCGCGGCCGTGCGCGGGCGCTGACCGCCCGGCTCCCGCTGGTGGGTGCCGCACCGCGCCCGGCGCTCGAGCGGGTGGCGGCGCCCGGCCGGCTGGTGGCCCGGTACGGGACCGAGGCGCCGGTGGTCGAGGCGCTCGGCACCGCGGCCGTCGTGGCGGGCCGGCCGGAGACGGTGGGGGAGCTGCGGTTCGCCGTCCGGCACGAGGGCGCGCGGACCGTCGCCGACCTGCTCGACCGGCGCACCCGCTTCGGCCTGGTGCCAGCCGACCGCGAGCGCGCCGTCCCCGTCGCCGAGCAGATCCTCGCCGAGGAGCTCTAGAGCGTGTGCGCCGACGCCCGGTTCCGGGCGGGGGAACCGGGCGCCGGCGCACACGATCAGCCCTGGCGGGCGGCGTTGGCCTGGTTGGCCGTGCTCACGTACTGCGCCAGGCCCGGCGCCATCGCCTCGTAGGTCGCGGTGAACCGCGGGTCCTCGACGTACATCCGCCCCAGGTTCGCGTGCATCTCCGGCGAGCACTCGTAGAACCAGCGGCTGATCGACTGCCGGTGCGCCTCGGCGACGTCCATCGCGGTCTCCGAGTCGGCCGCCTCTCCCGACCGCATGGCCTCGACGAACCGGGCGCCGATCTCCTCCTGCTCGGCCTTGATCCGCACCCAGTCGTCCTTCGAGTAGGACGCCGTCTTCCGCTTCGACTCCGCGTACGCGTCGGTCTCGCCCCAGCGCTCCTCAACCTCCGCCTCGTACTGCGCGGGGTCGTGCTCGCCGAACACCTCGAACCGGTCCTCCGGGGTCAGGGGGATCCCCATGGCCCTCGCCTCCATCTCCTTCTCGACGGCCGCGACCATCGCCGTGGTCCGCTCCAGCCGGTCCACCAGCAGCCGGTGCTGCCGGCGCAGGTGCTCGGCGGGATCGGCGTCCCCGGCCAGCAACGCCGCGACCTCCTCGAGGGGGAACCCGAGCTCGCGGTAGAGCAGCACCTGGTGCAGCCGGTCCAGATCGGCCGGCGAGTACTGCCGGTAGCCGGCCGCCGTCCGCCCGGACGGCGACAGCAGCCCGATCCGGTCGTAGTGGTGCAGCGTGCGCACCGTGACGCCGGCCAGCGCGGCGACCTCACCCACGTTCACGGGTCCCTCCTTCCTGTTGACGAGGAGAAGGGAACAGCCTGACGCAACGTCAGGGTCAAGGGTTTTCTCAGGTGAGCGCGCGGACGGTCTCCACGACCGCGAACACCGCGAAGACGAGGAACAGCGCGGCGGCCACCCGGCGGATGAGCGCGATCGGCAGCCGGTCGGCGAGCTTCTTGCCCAGGAAGACGGCGAGGCCCGAGACCACCAGCAGCGCGGCCCAGGCGCCGACGAACACCGACAGCGGCTCGTCGTAGCGCGCCGCCAGACCCGCTGTGGCCAGCTGCGAGAGGTCGCCCCACTCGGCCGCGAACAGCACGCCGAACGAGATCGCGGCGACGCGGAGGAACGACGTCCCCTGCCGGGTCTCGTCCAGGTCGTCGTCCTCCGCGCCGGCCGTGGCGCTGCGCCAGAGGATCACGGCCCCGACGAGGAAGAGCAGCGCGACGATCCCGCTGACCAGCGCGTCGGGCAGCAGCGACAGCAGCGAGCCGGCGGTCACGGCGATCGCGACCTGCAGGCCGAACGCCGTCCCGACGCCCACGAACACCGGGAGCGGGGGGAAGCGGGTGGCCAGCACCAGGCTGGCGAACAGCGTCTTGTCCGGGAGCTCCACGGGGAGCACGAGGATGAACGCGGTCGCGATGACCGACAGGACCACGGGACTCTCTTTCCGCTGGGCGCCGCCGGGCGGAGTCAGGGCAGCCTCCGACCGGGCAGCACAGGGCTGCTGGTCGAAGGTCTCGCCCATCCGCGCCAGGGCGGACCCGCTGACCGGGCGGCCTCGGGAGGCGCGCCAGCATGTCGACCAGCGGACGGGGGGCTACTCCCCTTCGGCGACGAGGGTAGCCGGGGAAACCGGCTGCCGGATCGGAACCCCGCCGTTAGCCTGCGCACATGCCGTTCCGTTGACGCCCTGCGCCGAACGCACTGCCACCCGACGCCCGGCCGCTCGCCCGCCTGGCGGTGGGCTGGGCAGCGCTGTCCGAGCTGGTGCCGCTCTACCCGCTCTACGCGCTGCTCTTCCTCGACACCGGGCTGTCCGGCGCGCAGATCTCCCTGCTGTTCGCGGTCTGGTCGATCACCTCGTTCCTCACCGAGGTACCCGCCGGGGTGCTCGCGGACCGGTGGTCCCGGCGCGGCGTCGTCGTCCTCGCCGGCCTGCTGCAGGCGGCGGGCTTCGCCGTCTGGACGGCGGCGCCCGAGGCGTGGGCCTTCGCCGCCGGCTTCGTGCTGTGGGGCGTCTCCGGCGCGCTGGTCTCCGGCGCGAGCGAGGCGCTCGTCTACGACGGTCTCGTCGCCGTCGGCGCCGGCGACGGCTACGCACGGGTGAACGGCTGGATGACCGCCGCCGAGCTCCTCGTCCAGGTGCCGACGGCGTTCGCCGCCGGCACCCTGTTCGCGGTGGGCGGCTACCCGCTGGTCGGCTGGGCGAGCGTCGCGGTCTGCCTGGCCGCCGCCGCGCTCGCGCTCCGCTTCCCCGAGGCCCCGAGGACGGCGGACGACGACGAGGAAGAGCCGCTCCGGAACGGCGTCGTCGAGGGGCTCCGGTCACCGGCCCTGCGGGTGCTGGTGCTCGCCGTCGCCCTGATCGGCGGCCTGGACGCGGTCGAGGAGTACTTCCCCGTCCTCGCCGGCGACTGGGGCGTGCCGACGTCGGCCGTCCCGTTCGCCGTCCTCGTCATCGCCCTGGCCGGAGCCGCGGGCGCCGCGCTCGGGGGTCGCGCCGACCGGCTGCGGCGCGGCACCCTGCTGGGTCTGCTGGTGGTCGCGGCCGGCTGCCTCGCGGGCGCCGCGGTCTGGGGCCGGCCGGCGGCGCTCGCGGCGGTCGCCGCCTTCTACGCCCTCTACCTGGCCGTCCTCGTCGTCGCGGAGGCCCGCCTGCAGGACGGGATCGCCAGCGGCCACCGGGCGACGATCACCTCCGTCGCGGGCCTGGGCATCGAGCTCGCCTCGCTGCTCGTCTTCGCCGCCTGGGCGGTCGCAGGACCGGTCGCGGTGGCGGTGCTGGTGTTCGCCGTCGTCCCGGTCGTACGGGCCGGTCTGCGCACTAGGGAGCCGAGCGCGCCCGCTGCAGGTAGGCCGACGGGGTAGTGCCGACGACGGCCCGGAAGTCGCGGCTGAAGTGCGCCTGGTCGAACCAGCCCAGTGACGCCGCCAGCCCGGCCAGGTCGTCGACCTCGCCGGCGTCGATGAGCGCGGCGGCGTCCTGCAGCCGGTAGCGGGTCAGCACCGCCTTCGGGCTCACCCCGACGTACGCGGCGAACAGCCGCTGGAGGGACCGGACGCCGACGCCGGCCAGGGCCGCCACCTGCTCCACGCGCACCAGCGACCGGTCGTCGACCATCCGGTCGAACAGCTCCAGCAGGTCCAGGTAGGCGGCGGGCGGCTCGGGCGCGTGCGGCGCCAGCGCGGCGTCGAGGACGGCGGCGCGCTCGTGGTCCTCCTCGACGGCGAGCACGCCGTCGAGGAGCTGCCGCGCCGGCACGCGCAGCTCGTCGCCCAGGGGAACGGCCCGGTCGCGGGCCGGCCGGGCGCCGGTGAAGGCGGTGAACCCGCCGGGCCGGAACTTCACCGCCGTCGTGCGTCCGACGCCGACGAGGTCGATGACGAACCTGCGGCTGACCACCCCGTGCACCAGGACGGCGGGCAGCGGCACCCCGAAGCGGGGGCCGGTCCCGCTCTCCACGGAGACGTTGACGCTCGGGTGGCTGAGGACCTCGGAGCGGAAGGGCGGCTGACCGGTGCGGTCCCAGCGCACCGACCAGTAGCGCTCCACGAACGGCCGCAGCTCCGGGGCGACGGCGGAGTCGCGGCGCAGCCCGGCCACCGCCTGGGTCTCCGCCGGGCGCAGCACGCCGCGGGTGGTTCCCGCGGGAGCTGTCGCGTTCGTCCAAGACCGCACGCGCGCAGCGTAGGCAGCATCGGGGACATGACGACCACCGACGGACGCCCCGAGGGCTACACCACGCTCACCCCGTTCCTCGTCTGCTCGCCCGCGGCCGAGGCGATCCGGTTCTACGAGGAGGTGTTCGGCGCGACCGTCGTCAGCCGCATGGACGGCCCCGACGGCACGGTGATGCACGCGGAGCTGCAGTTCGCCGAGGGCCGGCTGCAGCTGTCGGACCCGAACGAGCAGTACGGGCTGGTGCCGCCGCGCCGGGACGGCGACACGGTCAGCGGCTCGACGTGCATCTACGTGCCCGACGTCGACGCCGTCTTCGCGAAGGCGGTGGAGCGCGGCGCGACCGTCCGCGAGAAGCCCGACACCTTCGTCACCGGCGACCGCTTCGCCTCCGTCTACGACCCGTTCGGCCACCGCTGGGCGATCATGACCCGGGTCGAGGACCTCAGCCCCGCAGAGGTGGAGCGCCGGCTGGCCGAGTGGGGCGCGGAGCAGGGCTGACGGACAGGCGGGGCAGCAGCAGCTGCACCAGCGGCCCGATGGCGGCCGCGTAGAGGACCGTGCCGACGCCGAGCGTGCCGCCGAGCAGCCAGCCGGCGGCCACGACGGCGACCTCGATCGACGTGCGGACCAGCCGCACCGACCACCCGGTGCGCCGCACCAGGCCGGTCATCAGCCCGTCGCGGGGCCCGGGCCCGAAGTGCACGCCGATGTAGGCGGCGGTGGCGACGCCGTTGAGCACGATCCCGCCCGCCAGCATCGCCACCCGCAGGGGGAGCGACGACGGCGCGGCGACGAGCGCCAGCGTGGCGTCCAGGGCCAGCCCCAGGACGACGACGTTGCTGACCGTGCCCAGCCCCGGGCGCTGGCGCAGCGGGATCCACGCCAGCAGGACCAGGGCGCCGACGACGATCGCCGCCGTGCCGATCGACCAGTCCAGCCGGTCCGCCAGCCCCTGGTGCAGCACGTCCCACGGCATGTTGCCGAGGGCGGAGCGGACGATCAGGGCCATCGAGACGCCGTAGAGCGTGAGCCCCAGGTAGAGCTGGACGAGCCGGCGGGGAAGCATGCCCCCGAGCCTGCGCGACGAGTGGCCCGCTCTCCACGGGCCAATCGGGGAAGTGGCCTGCTGTCAGCCGGCGGGGTGAGCGGCCTCGGCGGCCGCGGTGGCGGCCCGCAGCACCTCCTTGACCGGCAGCCCCAGCTCGCGGGCCAGCGCGGCGACGTCCTCGTACTCGACGCTCACGTTGACCACCCGGCCCGCGTGCACGGCCACCTTCACCCCCACCGTGCCGCCGAGCACCTCGACGGAGGACTGGACCCGCTCGAGCGCGACCTTGCCGACCGGGACCACCCGCAGGCCGATGCTCGTCGTCGTCGCGAAGACCGCGGCCTGCACGTCGGCGACCGCGCCGGGGCGGCACAGCACCGACAGGGTGTGCGCGGCCCGCCCCTTCTTCATCAGGATCGGCGTGAGCCAGGCGTCGGAGGCGCCGGCCGCGAACAGCGCCTCGAGGACGCCCGGCCACAGCCGCGGGTCGAGGTCGTCCACGTTGGTCTCCAGGACCACCGGGCCGGCCGGCTGCGGCTCCGCGGGCTCGCCGAGGACCAGCCGGACGACGTTGGGCAGCTCGGCCGGGTCGCGCCCGCCGGCGCCGGTGCCCACCCGAGAGACCCGCATCGGCGGCAGCGCCGTCCACTCGTCCACGAGGGAGGCCACCAGCGCGGCGCCGGTGGGGGTGCACATCTCGGCGGGGACGGCGCCCGCGGCGACGGGTATCCCGGCCAGCAGCTCCAGCACCGCCGGGCCGGGGACCGGGACGACGCCGTGCGCGCCCCGCGCCGAGCCGCTGCCCAGCGCGACCGGGGAGGCGGCCAGCCGGCTGAGCCCGAGGTGCGCGAACCCGGCCACCACGCCGACGACGTCGGCGAGGGCGTCGAGCGCCCCGACCTCGTGGAAGTGGACGTCGTCCGGGGCGACCCGGTGCACCCGGCCCTCGGCGACGGCCAGCCGCCCGAACACCGCCAGCGCGCCGTCGCGGACCGCGGGGGCGAGCGCGGCGTCGGCGAGCAGCGCCCGGACGTCGGCCCAGGTGCGGTGCGTGCGGGACTCCGGCGCGTGCACGTGCACCCGGGTGGCGCCGAGCCCGTGCCGCGTCGTCTGCTCGGTCACCAGGCGGACGGGCTCCACGGGGAGGGCGGCGACCGCCCGGGCCGGGACGTCGAGGGGCACCCCGGCGTCGACGAGGGCGCCGAGGAGCATGTCCCCCGCGGCGCCCGCGGAGAGGTCCAGCCAGCCGATGGTCACGGCGGGACGGTAGCCGCCGGGTTCGCCGTCGACCGCGCGCCTCGCTACCGTCGGGCGCGCCCCGTCCGCCGGCCCACGAACCGCGGAGCAGCCATGGCACCGGATCCGAGTCCCCCGACCACCGGCCGGCTCGCCAGCAGCACCCGCTCGACGCTGCTCGGCGCGATGTTCCTGATGGCCACCTCGGCCATCGGGCCGGGCTTCATCACCCAGACGACGGCGTTCACCGTCCAGCTGGGGGTCGCCTTCGCCTTCGCGATCGCCGTCTCGATCGTCATCGACATCGCCCTGCAGATGAACGCGTGGCGCGTCATCGGCGTCTCCGGCCGGCGCGCCCAGGAGCTGGGCAACCTCGTCGTCCCGGGGCTGGGCTGGGTGATGGCCGTGCTCCTGGTGGTCGGCGGCCTGGTGTTCAACGTCGGCAACGTCAGCGGCGCGGGGCTGGGCACCGACGCGATGTTCGGCCTCGACCCGAAGATCGGCGGCGCGCTCTCGGCCCTCGTCGCGATCGGCATCTTCCTCAGCAAGCGGGCCGGGGTCGCCGTCGACCGGATCGTGGTGGTCCTCGGGCTGCTGATGATCGTGCTGACGACCTACATCGCCATCACCTCCGGGCCGCCGGTGGGCCGGGCGCTCGCGAACGTCGTCCTGCCCGAGGAGGTGTCCTTCCTGGCGATCACGACGCTGGTGGGCGGCACGATCGGCGGCTACATCGTCTACGCGGGAGCGCACCGCCTGCTCGACTCCGGCGTCACGGGGCCCGCGCACGTCCGGGACATCACCCGTGGCTCGGTCACCGGCATCGCGATCACCGGGATCATGCGGGTGGTCCTCTTCCTGGCGATCCTCGGCGTGGTGGCCGGTGGCGCGGACCTCGGGAGCGAGAACCAGGCGGCGAACGCGTTCGAGCAGGCGGCCGGCGAGGTGGGGCTGCGGGTCTTCGGCGTCGTCCTCTGGGCGGCGTCGATCACCAGCGTGATCGGCGCCTCCTACACGTCGGTGTCGTTCGTGACCTCCCGCACCCGCACGAGCGACCGCACCCGCACGATCCTGGTCTGCGCCTTCATCGCGGTCACCACGCTGGCCTTCGTGCTGGCCGGGGCGGCACCGACCACCCTGCTCGTCTTCGCCGGCGCCTTCAACGGACTGCTCCTCCCGATCGGCATCGCCGTCCTGCTGTGGGTGGCGACCCGCCGGGCCGATCTGCTCGGCGGATACCGCTACCCGCGGTGGCTCCTGGTCGTCGGCTGGGCGGCCTGGCTGCTGACCATCTACCTCGCGGTCAACTCGGTCCGCCCCGTCATCGAGCTGTTCTCGTGAGGGGGAGGATGGCCGGCGTGGACCTGAACTCCGACCTCGGCGAGGGTTTCGGGCAGTGGACGCTCGGGGACGACGAGGCGCTGCTCGGCATCGTGACCAGCGCGAACGTCGCCTGCGGGTTCCATGCCGGCGACCCGTCGATCATGCGGCGGGTGTGCGATCGGGCCGTCGAGCGGGGCGTGGCCATCGGCGCCCAGGTCGGCTACCGCGACCTGCCGGGCTTCGGCCGGCGGTTCGTCGACGTCGAGCCGGACGCGCTGACCCAGGACGTCGTCTACCAGCTCGGGGCCCTCGAGGCGTTCGCCCGCGTCGCCGGCGACCGGGTGCGCTACGTCAAGCCGCACGGCGCGCTCTACAACGCCATCGTCCACCACGAGGAGCAGGCGGCCGCCGTCGTCCGGGCCGTCGTGGACCACGACCGGAGCCTGCCGGTGCTGGGCCTGCCGGGCTCCGCCTGGCTGCGGCTGGCCGGGGAGGCGGGGCTGACCGTGGTGCACGAGGCGTTCGCCGACCGCGCGTACACCCCGGAGGGCACGCTGGTGTCCCGGCGGCTGCCGGGGGCGGTGCTGCACGACCCGGACGAGATCGCCCGCCGGTGCGTCGCGATGGCCGCCGGGGAGCCGATCAGGGACGTCGAGGGCGGCGCGCTGACCCTGCGCCCCGACTCCATCTGCGTGCACGGCGACACCCCCGGCGCCGTCGACATCGCACGGCGGGTGCGGGGGGCGCTGGAGCGGGCGGGGGTCGAGGTCGCCCCGTTCGCCCGCTGATGCGGCTCCTCCCGAGCGGCCGGGCCGCCGTCCTCGTGGAGCTCGACGAGCTCGACGAGGTGCTCGGGCTCTACGCCGCCCTGTCCGACGAGCCGCCGCCGGGGGTGCTCGACATCGTGCCGGCGGCGCGCACGGTCCTGCTGGTCCTGGACCCGGCGCGCACGACACCCGACGCCGTCGGCGAGGCCGTCCGGCGGACGACGCCCCGCCCTCCGGCCCGGGGGACCGGCGACGTCGTGGAGCTCCCGGTCCGCTACGACGGGGAGGACCTCGCCGAGCTGGCGGGGCTCCTCGGCACCTCCCCCGAGGAGCTGGTCCGCAGGCACACCGGCGCCGAGTGGACGGTGGCGTTCTGCGGCTTCGCCCCCGGCTTCGGCTACCTCGTCCAGCCCGGCGGCGCATGGGACGTCCCCCGCCGCGAGACCCCGCGGACCAGGGTGCCGCCGGGCGCGGTCGCGGTGGCCGGCGAGTTCAGCGGCGTCTACCCGCGGGAGTCCCCGGGCGGCTGGCAGCTCATCGGCCGGACCGACGTCGCCGTCTTCGACCTGGACCGCGACCCGGCCGCCCTGCTGCGGCCGGGGGTGCGGGTGCGCTTCGTGGAGCAGGCATGACCCCGGCGTTGACCGTGCTCACCACCGGTCCGCTCACCACCGTGCAGGACACCGGCCGGCTCGGGCAGGCGTCGCTCGGCATCGGCCGGTCGGGCAGCTGCGACCGGTCGTCGGCCGGGCTGGCCAACCGGCTGGTGGGCAACCCGCCGGACGCCGCGCTGCTCGAGGTGACCCTCGGCGGCCTCGCCGTCCGCGCCGAGAACGAGCTGACGCTGGTCACCACGGGGGCCCGGTGCGCGGGAGCCACCGCGCACAACGGTCCGGTGCGGCTGCGCGCCGGGCAGGAGCTGCGGCTGGGCCCGCCGACGAGCGGGCTGCGCACCTACCTCGCCGTCCGGGGCGGCATCGACGTCCCCGCCGTCCTCGGCTCCCGGTCGACCGACCTGCTCTCGGGGCTGGGACCGGCCGTCGTCCGCGACGGCGACGTGCTGCCCGTCGGCAGCCCCCGGCTGCCGGTGCCCGACCTCGACCTGGCGCCCGTGCCGGACCCGCCGGGCGGTGAGGTGACCGTGCGGGTCCTCCCCGGACCGCGCGCCGACTGGTTCGGCGACGCGGGCTGGGCCCGGCTGACCGAGCAGCCGTGGACGGTCACCAGCGAGAGCAACCGGATCGGGCTCCGCCTGGACGGCGAGCCGCTGGCGCGGCTGCGCGAGGGGGAGCTGCCCAGCGAGGGGATGGTGCGCGGGGCGCTGCAGGTGCCGCCGTCCGGGCTGCCGGTGCTCTTCCTCGCCGACCACCCGGTCACCGGTGGCTACCCGGTGATCGGGTACGTCGCCGACGACCCGCTGCGCAGCGACGTCGACCGCTGCGCCCAGCTCCGGCCGGGGCAGACGGTCAGGTTCGGGCGGGCGGGTTGATCAACCGCGCGGGGCGCTCCGGCGGGCGACCCGGGCGGCGAAGACGCCGGCGGAGTAGCCGTTGTCGATGGTGCTGACGGCCACGCCGGGCGCGGCCGAGTTGAGCATCGTCATGAGCGCGCCGAGGCCGGCGAACGCGTTGGGGGCCCCGGCCGACGTCGGGACGGCGACCACCGGGACGTCGGCGATCGAGCCGACCGTCGCGGCGAGCGAGGCGTCCATCCCGGCGACGACGACCACGCAGTCGCTGTCGGCGAGCAGCGTGCCGTCGGTGACCAGCGCCCGCAGGCGGCTGCCCGCGACGTCGTCGACGCGGGCCACCTCGGTCCCGGTGACCCGGGCGACGAAGGCGGCCTCCGCGGCCACGGGGGTGTCGGCGCCGCCGGCGCAGAGCACGTGCACCCGGCCCACCGACTCGGGCAGGGGGCCGACGGCGGCGGCCATGGCCGCGGCGTCCATGGTCGTGTAGGCGTCGTGCTCGGCGGCCAGGGCCACCAGCGCCTCGGCGGGGGCGCGGAGCACCAGCGCCGGGCGGTCGGGGTGCTCGCGGCGGGCCTCGCGGACCAGCGCCAGGATCTGCTCGGTGCTGCGCCCGGTCGCCCAGACGACCTCCGGCTCGACCGCCGGGGCGGGCCGCGCGGCCGGCGCCGCCGGCCCGGGGACGACGATCGGCTCCACCTCCACGGCCGCCCCGGCGAGCCGCTGCTCGCCCCCGCGCCCCAGGCGGCCGTGAGATC